>CAMTWR010000043.1:0-103569 GCA_947085455.1 uncultured Planctomycetota bacterium
CCGACCACGCTGCATCTGCACGGGCTGGAGCTTCCCAACGACATGGATGGAGTGCCTTACCTGAATCAGGATCCGATCGAACCAGGTCAGGAATTCCCATACGAATGGACCGTGCATCAGGAAGGAACGTTCTTTTATCACTCGCACGAAGGCATGCAGGAAGCCCTGGGCATGGTCGGACTATTTATTGTCCATCCTGCCACGACTCACGAGCCAGCGGTGGATCGCGATTTCGTCCTCATTGCTCAGGGGTTTCAACTTCGTCCGAATTCGACTGTTCCGGACACGTTGTCCATGGAATGGAATTTCCTGACGTTGAATGGCCGCTCTGGCCCGCTCACCACGCCGCTGCTCTGTAAGCTGGGAGAGCGTGTGCGAATTCGCTTCGTGAATTTCAGCGTGATGGACCACCATCCGCTGCATTTGCACGGGCATACCTTCTGGATTACAGGCACCGAAGGCGGTCGCATGCCGGTGACGGCCTGGTATCCGAGCAACAACGTGTTGGTCGCGGTGGCCCAGGTGCGTGAAGTCGAGTTGATCGCCAACAATCCCGGTGATTGGATCATGCACTGCCACATGTTCCACCACATGATGAACTCGATGACATCGCAGGCTGGACCATTGATCCGTGACAATTCCACGCCTGAGCAACTCAAAGTGCGGGGGTATCCTCAAGTCATGCTCGGGATGAAAATGCCCAACATGAAAGGCATGGAGATGCCCGGAATGGACATGAAACCGAATGGCGAACACGATCACAGCAAGATGAACATGAAACCCGAAGCCGCGCAAGAGCCAACGGTCGGCCACGAGGGGATGAAAGGCATGGATGGAATGGACGTGGAGGGCCGACGTGAAGCGATGGGTATGCGTCCCGGGTGGTCGATGGGCGTTGAAGGACTAGCCACCGTGGTGCGCGTCCTGCCGCCGGAATTGTACGACGAAATCATGGGCAGTCAGGGACATGAAGGCCACCAGATGCCCCGGTCGCCCTAAGCACCGACGGGACTATTCGTTTCAGAAAAAGCACTCGACAACCTGGCCGCGACAGTCGGTTCATTCCTTCAGATTCTGTCTTGACGATCGAAATGCGCGATCAGACGGGTCACCTCATCAACGTCCTTTGCTCCGATCACTGTGATGTGACGCCGCTCTTGCTGCCACGTTGCTGCCAGGCAGCCATCCACTTTCACCAGGCGAGTTGGCTTGCCGGAAATAACCTTTAAGGACGTGGTGCGATCCCCGAACCACATGGGTTGATCGTCTTCGTGTTCGAACACGCAAAGCATGCCGCCGTCTTTCCGGCGGTAGCACGCTTCCAGGCATCGACAGCAGGGCAACTTCAACAGGTAGGCGTGAGCCAGCTCGTAATCGACCGGGAGACCATCGGCAACGACGGGACGGTATTTCAGCTCGTGGATCGCCTCGGGAATCTCAACCGACACGCCGGAATAGTTCTTTACCAAATCACGTTGGGCTTCGTCGTGAGCTTGCTCGAACGTGTCGAGAAAGTGGCCGAAGTTCACCAGGCGATGATGATGTTCGTGAGCGTGCCACTGCGTGTACGCGATCCAGGACAGTCCCACCAGAAACAACGCGGCCACCACTGCGACCAGCCCCTTGCGCGACGTGCGTTGAGCCGGTATCACTGGCGGTATCGCGGGTGAAAGCAGCGTATTCAGTTGAGCTTCAATCCGCGGCCATATGTGACGCGGCGGCGAAGGCTGATCGAGTCTCATCGTCAAGTCCGAGAGCTTATACAGCGTTACCAATTCTGCGGCGCAGTCGGCGCAGACCGCCACATGGACTGTTACAGCGTCGGCTTTGTCTGGCGATAGCTCGCCATCGTAGTAAGCGGAGAGCAGTACAACGACTTCGCGACACGGCATGGCTACGGCTCCCAGCCCATTTCGACGAGGTATTGCCTGAGGAGTTGCCGGGCACGGCTCAGCCGCGAGGCCACCGTCCCTTCTGGAATCTGCACGGCTGCTGCGATCTCGGCATATGACAATTTCTCCAATTCCCGCAGCAGAAACAGCGACCGCAACTCTGGATCGAGCCGTGCCAAAGCAAGTTCCATCAGTTCTTTGTTTTCAAAGTCGTGTTCCTGGTCCGTATGACGGTCCATGCAGTCACTTTCGAGTGAAACCCAACGCCGCCGCCGCTGCTTCTTTCGCAGATGCTGCAACGACTCATTGACCGACACGCGGTAGAGCCACGTTTCGAATCGCGATCGGCCGTTGAACTGGCTCAGCGACCGAAAGACCTGAAGAAATACTTGCTGCAAAATGTCGTCCGCATCATTCAACCCCACCATCCGCACGAGCAATCGATATACGCGCTGGTGGTAACATTCATAGAGCCGCTGCTGAGCCTCTCGACCGCCGCGACGGCTCGCGGCCACAAGGTCATCAGATGGCTCAGCGTCCAGCGACACTTCCAGCCAGTCGACATCAATTACGGATTTAGATGCGGTGAGCATGGTTTTACTTCTCGCTGACGAGGAATTATTTCCAAACACTGCTCCCGAGCGAAGGAGTGATCGCGCGCAAGGCAAATGGGATGCCACCGGAAACTGCACAGCCCGGAGGGAATTACAGGGGCTGATTGATTGACGATGTTGGTTTCCGTGGTGCCACAAACGAAAAAAGCCGACGTGGCAGAACCCTTCAAGGATTCTGCCACGTCGGCTTACTCTTTAACGAGTCTCCCGGCACAGCCGGGTTACCCTTTATTTAGTCATCCGACAACATTGAACTCACTGTTTTATGGAGCCTGTTCATTTCCACTATGGTCCCTCAATCCCGGCAATTGTACCAAGTGAACTCACGAATACGGAATTCAAATGTCGGCTGATTTGAGTCTTCACAGGTTTGTCGCCTGACGGGAGCGACGGCGAACACATGCAGCCGTGCGGAAGTGTCACACCAGCGCGCGGAATAGTGCGAATTCGCGGTATGAATCGACTTTGGAATTCTTAGCAATTCTGGTGAAGGAATTCCGACCGGTTGCATCTAAAGGGCGCAGGAGGGTGATTAGCAACCGCATGATTGAAGGGCTCCACCATTGCAGCACTCATGCGGCGGGCGCGTTGGAGCCGACCCGAAACAGCGCCACGAACGCAATTCATGGCCGCAGTTGTTTTCTGAGGTGAGGGACCTTGAAAGACGAACACGAAATGCACACCGCTGATAAGAACCGACCTGATCGACGTACCGATTCAACGGCGGACTCGCTTCTCTCGAGAGGTGAGAGCATTGATCCGGTCTGCGCGATGTCGGTGGATCCTTTGCACGCAGCAGGTTCTGTCGTCCACGATGGCCGAAAATACGACTTCTGCTCGAAATCCTGTCAGCAAAAATTTCTGGCGGACCCGGCAAAGTTCACGGTCGATACTCTGCAAGCCGCCGCAGCGCCGCAATCAACAGGCGGGACTGTCTATACATGCCCAATGCATCCCGAGGTCCGTCAGGACCATCCGGGGACGTGCCCGAAATGTGGTATGGCCCTGGAACCCGTCGGCGGAGCGGTCGCTGAAACCAGGGTCGAGTATACATGTCCCATGCATCCGGAAGTCGTGCGCGACCAGCCGGGCAACTGCCCGAAGTGCGGCATGGCCCTGGAGCCGCGCTCGGTCACCGCTGAGGAAGGTCCCAACCCGGAACTGGCGGATATGAGCCGCCGATTTTGGATTGGAGTGGCGCTCGGCCTGCCGGTATTCATCGTCGCGATGAGCGAAATGCTGCCGGGCAGACCGCTCCATTTTCTTGACATGCGTGTGCTTAACTGGGTGCAGCTCGCCCTGACGACGCCCGTCGTCGTGTGGTGCGGCTGGCCGTTTTTTGAGCGGGCATGGGCTTCTATCATTCACCGCAGCCCGAACATGTTTACGCTGATCGCACTGGGCGTCGGCGCGGCGTATCTCTATAGCCTGGTTGCGACGGTAGCTCCTGGGCTGTTCCCGGACGGATTTCGATCCAGCAGTGGCGCGGTGATGCCGTACTACGACACCGCCGTGGTGGTGACGGTCCTGATTCTGCTTGGGCAGGTTTTGGAACTGAAGGCCCGCGGTCAGACCAGCGGTGCGATCAAGCGATTGCTCGGCCTGGCTCCGAAGACAGCTCGGCGCATCAAAGCGGACGGGACTGAAGAAGACGCGCCGCTCGATCAAGTCAAGGTCGGCGATCTGTTGCGCGTTCGGCCAGGCGAAAAGGTTCCGGCCGACGGAGTCGTCACGGAGGGCCGCAGCACTGCGGACGAATCGATGATCTCAGGTGAGCCGATTCCAGTCGAGAAGGAGCCAGGCAGCAAGGTGGTCGCCGCTACAGTCAACGGCACAGGCGGGTTGCTCATCAAAGCCGAGAAGGTCGGTTCTGACACGCTGCTCGCCCAGATCGTGCGTATGGTCGGCGAAGCCCAGCGCAGCCGTGCCCCGATCGAGCGG
Source organism: uncultured Planctomycetota bacterium (assembly GCA_947085455.1). Lineage (GTDB taxonomy): Bacteria > Planctomycetota > Planctomycetia > Planctomycetales > Planctomycetaceae > SXXK01. The sequence goes on from CAMTWR010000043.1 coordinate 4,448, forward strand.
GTGGTTGATCAGGTCGCACGATACTTCGTCCCGGCCGTCGTCCTCGTCAGCATTCTGACTTTCGCTGTCTGGAGCATTTGGGGCGCGGAGCCGAAGCTGGCCCATGCGCTGGTTAACGCCGTGGCCGTATTGATTATTGCCTGCCCATGCGCTCTCGGGCTGGCTACGCCGATGTCGATCATGGTCGGCGTCGGTCGCGGTGCTGAAAATGGCATCCTCATCAAGAACGCCGAAGCGCTGGAAGTCCTGCAACGGGCCGACACGCTCGTGGTGGATAAGACCGGCACGCTCACTGAGGGCAAGCCACACCTTGCCGCAGTTGAACCCGCAAACGGTTTCACGGCGGACGATGTTCTGCGACTGGCCGCTGGCCTTGAGCGTGGCAGCGAACATCCGCTGGCGGCCGCCATCATCAAAGGAGCTGAGGAAAAGCACCTGTCCATTCCGACTGCTCAGGATTTCCAGTCCATCACTGGAAAGGGCGTTACCGGAACCGTCGAGGGCCGCAAGGCCGCCTTTGGCAACGCCGCCTTAATGGGCGATCAGGCGACTGACATCGCGAGTCTGGAAGCCCGCATTGAGGTTCTTCGCGGCGAAGGGCAAACGGTAATGCATCTGGCAATTGACGGACGCTTTGCCGGGCTGATTGGTGTTGCCGACCGAATCAAAGATACCACCCCGGAAGCCATTCGCATGCTCCACGAGGACGGGTTTCGGATCATCATGCTGACCGGCGACAGCCGGCGCACTGCCGAAGCGGTGGCGCGGGCGCTGGGAATTGACGAAGTGCTCGCCGAGGTGCTGCCGGGGCAGAAGAGCGAAACAATTAAGAAGCTTCAGGCAGAAGGCCGGGTCGTCGCGATGGCCGGGGACGGGATTAACGACGCTCCGGCTCTTGCTCAGGCCCAGGTCGGCATTGCGATGGGGTCCGGAACGGACGTGGCGATGGAAAGTGCCGGCATCACGCTGGTGAAGGGCGACCTGCGAGCTATTGCCCGCGCTCGCCGACTGAGCCGCGCAACGATGGGAAACATCCGGCAGAACCTTTTCCTCGCGTTCGTCTACAACCTGGCCAGCGTGCCCGTCGCTGCCGGAGTGCTGTATCCCTTCCTGGGCATTCTGATCAACCCGATCTGGGCCAGTGTTGCGATGAGCCTGAGTTCTCTTTCAGTCGTAGGAAACGCCCTGCGGTTGCGGCAGGCCAAACTTTAGTGCCAGTTGCCGCGGCTATGTCAGCCGTGGCTTTTCTTGTCTTGAACAATTTTTTGGAGAGTTGAACATGGTTGAAACGAAGAGCAGTTACAAGTGCAGCGCTTGTGGGATGACCAAGACGATTCCTGCGGACCAGAAGGCTCCCACTTGCTGTGGTAAGGAGATGCAAAAGACGACCGCGCAAAGTCCGGGGGAAAGCAAAGACGGTTCCTGTTGTTCGGGCTAACCAGGGACCTGGTGATTGCCGAACGCCGTAAGGGAAACGAGTTTTCATTCGAACCAATGAATCAAGCGAATGACAGTCAGCGAATGTTCTTACCCGGAGTCGCACTCAAAGAAAGAGGGAATGCCATGCAGAAGTTCAGAACCCTGTCCACGTCTCACTTAGCCCAGCTTCCCCAACTCGTTTCAGAAACACTGTGTTTTCTGAAACGAGTTGGGGAAGCTGGGTTAGGGTTGGTGCAGGCCATTCAAGAATACGAACCTGGCACTTGGGGCCCGTCCGAGGCTGAGACGCTTACGGCGGGTATGTGTAGCTGTGACAGCCCGGTGTGGCTGATACCCACGGCACAGACGGAGAATCAAACCGATGAATGCCTTGAGCAGTCACCTTGCTAACTACCCGAATCAACCAGCCAGTAGCGACGAGATGCTGGACGCACTCCAACGGGACGCCTTCGGATACTTCCTGCATGAGAACAGCCCCGCGAACGGCTTGGTCATCGATAAGACGCAACGGGGTGCGCCTGCGAGTATCGCCGCACTTGGTTTTGCACTGGCCGTCTAAGCCTTCAAAGGAGCTTGCAGCTCAAGTCAGGGCAATTCTTCTCCAAGAGACCGCAGCGAGGTCACGTCTCTAAGAAACATGAATCCATTGACTCTGACCGAGAAGACTTCCTGCCGACAGGTAACTTCACTCAAGGCAGTGGGTGAGAGATCGCCATGATTCCCTTCATGCCCTCGCCAAATCTGGCGATCGTATCTCGATGCTTTTCCAACTCGCTGTAGGACAGGTAACGGATACCACGATCACCAATTTGCTGGAAAGCGGGCCGTCGCATTTGAGCCCTGACTTCGTGTTCGCGGTCATCTGGAGCGACAAGGAACATGCCATGCAGTCCAGCCTGAGACGTTCCCATTGCCAGATCGAGCATCCGCACAATTCCGGAATAGATCGATGTCGTGTGCTCCACCTCGAACGCTGCGATAACGCCGCCACCATTTGATTGAATCCACAGCACATCAATCAGGCGAATGGCTTCAATTCCGGGCTCGTTTTGGAGAGATGCCGGCAGTTGCGTCAAACAGTGATCGCCCAGCTTCGCATCGCGGAATTGTCGAGACTGATCGTTAGACGCAATCCAGATTTCATACCCGAGTGAAAGTCCCAAATCGCGCAACCAGCCCTGGACTTCCGTATGGGTCCTATCCTGTTCGTCAGCCTTTGTCCGCATCTTCAATGATGCTGCACTTTCGGCACGTACTTTTTGCAGGTCCGTTTCCCATGCCCGCCGGGCGTCTTCGCTGTCGCCCCTCGGCGGAACGGTGTATCGCTCAGAACCAATCTCAAACAGTAAACCCGCGACAGCCCCCAGATCATTCGAAAGGAGTGTGCGATATTGCTGGTTGAACCGCAATACGCCTTCACGCATTGCGAGATAGGCAGTCCAACTGCCAAGTTTCACGTTGGCATTCATTAGCGCGTTGTAGCCCTTCACAATCGCCGTATTGAATGGGACCGCCAATGTGGGGTGAAGAAAATACAACAGATTCGCGGCGGCTGGCCCCAAGCCCTTGATCTTGTGCGCATCGAGTGTTTGAATCGCAGTTACGATCTCATCGCCGTTTGTGCAGCAAATGCATGTGTCGAGAAACTTTCCAAATGCGATCTGGTTGCCATCATCTTCATAGATGTCGGGAATACGCAGCTTTGGTTTCCAAAGGAACGCATGATCGGCACCGCGAAATATCTGTCGTTGCTCTGCGATCGAATGCACGACCGTTTCCAGCGAGGATCCTCGATATGCGGTCCCGAACGTACGTTTGTCAATTTCATTTACGACGGCTGATAACCCGCGACGAATGGATCGAAAGTTCTTTAGTCGCTCTTCCCACAGGAACCAGGTTCGATACGTACCGTTCGAGTCTTCACGCCAACGGACAATCAGGTCGCGAACAAGTGTGTCAAACTGCGTTGCTTGCGAATCCACGATGTTTTCTCACTGCACGGAGAGATGTCTATTTTCACTATCGATGCCATCGGCTACTGACCGCTGAGAGTCTGATCTCGCAATCCGCTGTCAAATTCGGTGTCCCGAGTTGACTCAAGACCTCCCGAAAGCACAGACCCATCAACCAATGCTGATGACCGAGCGAGATCAACCTGTGCGGCAACATACGCAATGTTGGAATCGAAGTAGGTACGTCGGACGATCAGCACCTGCAGAAAGTCAAACTCTCCCACCTCGTAAGCTGATTCGGCAAGCGTAAGTGTTTCTTGAGCGCGCGGAAGTATTTCCTGCTCATATTGCAGCACCGTCGCCGCTGACATTTCGAAGTCACGCCGGGCTTCTGCGAGTCGCGATTGAATTGCATTTTCGGTTCGCCGTACGTCCTGTGACGCCCGACAGAACTCCGAATGAGCCGCCGCGATGTTTCCTTGATTCTTGTTGTGAATGGGAACTGGTAAACCAATCTGAGTGTTGATCATACTGGAACCGGTCCCGTTGTCCTGTCCGGCACCGAATATCAGCGACAAGTTTGGGATTGCCTGTGACTGCTGTCGATCCAGATTCGCTCGAGCTCTGGCGAATCTGGCGCGGGCACCCTGAAGTTCGGGACTGGACAAAAGTATCTGATTCTGAATTGCTTCCCAGTCACGATCAGCGGTGGATACAGACAGTTGCCCATCCAGAGTCCCCGGTTGCACGTCTGGTATACCAGCAACGGCCATAAGTTGCTTCCATGCGCCGCGAAACGCCGCATCTGCGTTGCGACGTTGTAACTGCACTTCCTTCAGTTGAATTTCGGCCTGCAGGACTTCCGGTCGTGTGCCTTCCTTCGCTCGCATCCGGGCTTCAGCGAAACTGACACCTTTTGCTGCAACGGACTCAAATCCAATTGCCAATTCCTTCCGGCGCTGAGCTGCGAGAGCCTCGTAGAATCGCTGGCGCACATCGGTCAGGACTCGAATTCGTTGTGTCTCCACTTCCCACAGTTGTGACTGAATCTCCTGATTCAAAACAGACTGATTCTTCCTGAGTTTGTCTCCCATGACAATATCTTGCTCAACGAATGCAATATGCTGATCAGTCCCGCCGTCTGCCAACTGTTGACCTTGGTAGCCAATAACGGGATTCGGTTTGAGTCCGACCTGATTGCGATAACCATACGCTTTTTGTGCTGAGGCTGACGCCTGCAGAATCGCGGGGTTTTGCTGTAACGCGGTCGCTTCCAATTGCGCAAGTGACCAGCCGACTGATTCACTCGCGGCCATCGGTTGTTCAGCTTGAATCGATCCTTCGTCGGCAACGCCAGGCCTTAGTGCCAAAGGTTCCTGAATCTCAAACCCAATCGGCAGGATGTTATTGGAACTCAGTTGGTCAGCACGATCCGAATTTGTAGCATTCTGCGGTGACAAAGATCCAGAGTCATTCGAATCTGCGAAGGAGTCCGCATTAGAGGTTGCCGGGAATTCTCGGCCAGCGATCGAATCCGAGGCTACGGCAGGTCTGTAGGTCTGAGTAACTCCGTGTCGCGACGTCGAACATCCGGAAGTAAATAACGCGAAGGCGAGACACGCGCAGGTCCATGGGATTTGAGTGGTTTTCATCAGGATCGTCCTGCAGGTTGGAATAGAAATTCGTGTGTAATGCCGGTTCGGACAAACTTGAATCTCTAGACCTGCAGACGCACCAGGGCTCTTTCTCTCGTCAACGCACAATTCGCCGCGTTGCGGAAACCCAACATCGATGCATTCGAACCAACAATCGACGGAAAGGCGATTTCAATGTTTCCCGCATGTAAGGCAGTGGCCGCCTTGAGTCGATGTGGCGGTTCCGCCGATTCAGTCCCGACTGTCACAAATCGAAGACAACAGCATCCCTTAACCGGGGCCGCAGGTGTGCGATCGTGACGACGCCCTGACGTTGGACAATTTTCAGTCGGGGGCGCTGCGTCATTTGAAGTCGTCGTGGAATCGATCTTGTGACACTGTGAATGACCGCCATCGACAGCCAATTCCTGCTGATCACCGACGCGACAGCCGATTGCTGACTCGCAGGCCTGACACACACACGGCAACATGCTCTGCACGGCTGTCATCAAGATGAGCAGTAAGCTTGTTGTCTGGCGGTACTGAATCACGAGCGATATCCATCCGTGGAAAGTTCATTGCAGAAATGGCGTCCTGCCATCCCGTTTCATTTCATCGGCGAAATCGAAAGCACCTACACGATACGTCCCTGAGAAAATGCCCTGTCGTGACCGTGTCGCCCAACACACTCGTCACAGCCGTTACAGAACGAAGAATTGGAATTACAAAAATGCATATTTGACTCAAACGCAGCACGGCGAAATCGAATTGCGAGAGTCGCGATCCAATCGATACTGACTGTTATCGCTTCGACTGCTTTATCTATTTGCCTGACATCTCAATTTGCACACGGTCAAAGCCAAGGCACTGACGGAATCAGCTGCTGTTCTGGCGAAACTCCGGTTGCAAAGGCTGCACCGGAAAAGCCAAAGCAAATCCCAAAGCGACTCTGGCCAAAGTGGAAGAATTGAAAAAGGTCGGCGAACACGATGAACATGGCGACCATGAACACGGAGATCACAAGCACGACGACCAGAAGCACGAAACCAAGACTGGCAAAGAGAAATAGTTGAGCGAGACAATTCGCTTTCGTCATGCGGAGCGATAGTGGCTCCCGAGCCAGAGTACATTCATTGGTTGGTGATCGAATAGCAAGGGATTGGCAGAGGTTGCGCCAATTGTTGAGATTATGAGCTCAGAGGGTGATCACGGTGGCGGGTCCGGGAGGAGAGCAGTGCTTGCCGAGGCCATGCAGAGTGAGTCCGACCCACTGGCCAAAACCGTGCTTCTGGCGTGTCACTCGCCGACAGCCATTGAATTGGCTCAGCAGAAACATCGTACCTGCCCATGCTGTGCGAAGAAGTCCGTTCGATTTCAGGAAGGAACCCCGACACCGCGATCGGAATCTGCCAGGCGGACGGACTCGACGGACTCCGAAAGACCTTTCCGTGCAGAGTTTCCAGGATCTGCTGAAAGACATGGCGACGCTAACTCGCAACAGTATCCACTTCGAGTCGAGTGCGTCGGCGTTCAAACAACTGACCTAATCGCGTTTCGCACGTAAGCAGACCTGATCCTCGTTGGAACTGCGGTTTCCTGCATCGTCGGAATCATCGCTGGGGTGGCCCCGGCTATCCTCGTCGATGATCAGCACTCGTTCTCGCGGCCAACCCAGCGACACCGCACGATCGGCAAGGTTGTACTGCAATTCCTTTGACTCCCGATGCAGCAGCACTTGGTGCGGATCGGACTGCCGAACGTAAACGATCGCAAGGCGTTCCAGATGACGGCGATCGATCGTCGAAGAGCCAAACGCGGGCAAAGGTGACTGACGCGAACCGGAAGAGGAGGCATCGAGTTCAGCGCATGGTGGCGAAGTGATTCTAACGGCTTTCATGCAGCACCTCCTGCCCCGTCGCGGGCTTCGGTAGCTGCTGAGCGATGATCCGGCTCAGTGTTTGCAGGACGTTCCGACGCGTCGTCGGTGTGAGAACTGTCCAGAGTTCCGACAGCTCCACACACATCCCGTCCGCTGGCAGGCGCGGGGGGGAACTCGGTCTTCCGTGAGGTCGTACATGGCTCTCTTCCTGAGGGCAATTGGCGACGCTGTTGGCACCAATGTGCCAGTTTCAAAAGCGCCTCGACACGTACGATAGGCCGATCGGCCTCACCGATGCAATCCGTATCATGGGGTGTAGTGCCCCCCGGGCTTCCCAAGTTCCTGGAGAATCCCAATTGTCTGTCTGCACATGGTCAGTCGACTCCGGCAGGACTGCTGGCACCAGACCAATAAAGTGCCGCAGTATGGCCCCAGGGGTCGGAAAAACAGAGGCTCCCGCAACTGGCCTTTCGAAGCTCAATAGCATGGCTTTCAGACTGGCTGTCTACGCTTCGCCGGACAACCCGCGTACGACGCAAGACTCGCTTCCGGCCGCTGGTCAAGCTCTACCGGACGGGCTTTCCACCCGCAGGACTCCTACGAAAGGTTTCAGATTTGTATTCTACATTTCATCCGCCTTTCCCACGCTTGCTTAGCGCAATCCGACACGCCGGAGAGACATCGATTTGATTCGCCATGTCGGCAATTCTTGATCCAGTAGCGCAGTCAATCCGAACACAAATGGACTTCCGATGAACGCGAACGTGATTGCGACGTCGATGTAGCCTACAGGTTTGTTCATGGTAAAGTGAATAGTGTCTGCCGCACTCATTCGATCAACTTCAAGAACAATATCGACCGACCAGTGTGGTAGTGTCCAGTTTGAGTCCCAGGGTATCATCATCAGCCAGCGTGACGTTGAAATCCCTCGGTTGCTCGATCTTGCGCCAATGTATGCTCATGAATGAGTACGTTAGGCGTCAGTATGCGTCAAGTTCGTCCGCGTCCGCGTATGCGACGCAGCAGCACCAGTGCTTGGAGATCGGCTGTGTGCAGCGACGCTCAGAGCCCCGCCAAAAAGCCGCCAACAAAGGCATGTTTGGGATTGCAAGGCAGGCCATCGTCTGGTGAGACAGTTGAGGGCAGTGGGCCAACTGGTGCGGTTCAGCCAGTGGTGGACAGCAATTACCGGCCAGCAGACATGTCATTCGGCAAAGACCGCCTTCATCGGCTGGCATCCATCGGGGGCCCCCGGCGTGGCGAGCCCCAATGGATGCCAGCCGACGAAGGCAGGTCGAATGCCCTCAGCAGATCCGCCCAAAAATCTGTTTGGTTGAGCATTCATTTTTAGAGCACACATTCAGGGAGGCACATCACAACGACTCTGAAACATGATCTTTGACATTCAGGATGCGGGAAGAAGAACTCACATCGGCACTCACGGACGCGCGGCCAGCAATCTGACACGGCAATCGCAGCGTGCGTGAGTACCGGTGGTGCAACATTCGGTTTTACTTACGGTTTTTCTGTTTCCCTGTATCCTGTTTGGAGATCGTTCCATGACCAATCTTGTGCGGGCTTCCCGCGAATTATTTTCCCGAACGCCTGATGAGACGTTTGAGTCCTTTGACCAGCTCTACCAGTACTGCAGCACGCTGCAGGAACATTCAGTTGATCGCTGGGAACCACCAGACGCGGTGACTCCCACAATCATGGATGATGGCCAGCTGGGTCTGTCTATCGGCTCGACTGGCCAGTTCCAGTTGAATGACTGGTCTTTCAGTCAACTCTGTGGTTTGGCCCGAGTCGATAAGCTGACTCTCAATCGATTGAGGATCGAAACCGCCGTTCAGGCTCTGACTGAGACGCTGCCCCGTGGTCGCAAGCCACTGCAAGTGCTGACTACCGATGACCGAGTCCGCTCGGTGCATGGTGCCAGTTACACACGGCTCTACAACTCAGAACTCCTCGACATGGTTCGCGATCGTGCGGGGGATTTTGTGCCGCCTCAGAAGGGTTTCAATGGAGCCACTGGCTTGTATGCTGGTGAGCAGGACATGTTCTGCTTCCTCATTGATCCGACTGGCTGGGTGGAAATCGGCGGTGAGTCGTTCGCTCCGGGATTCTTCCTTTGGAACTCCGAAGTCGGGCGACGCACGGTCGGCATTGAAACGTTTTGGTTTCAGTCGATCTGTGCCAATCACATTGTGTGGGATGCGATGGAGGTCACCACCTTCAGCCGCAAACACACGGCCAACGTCCATGACGCCTTGCCTGAGATCACTGGCCTGCTGGATCAGTTGGTGAAATCGCGAGATCAGCGTCGGGATGCGTTTGTTCGTCAGATGACGGCCGCTCAAACGGCTGTACTCGGCGACGACCGCGAAGCCACTTTGAAAGCTTTGACGGGGAAGGGGATTCCTCAGAATTCCATCCGCGAAGCTCTCAATATGGTCACGGCCAGTGGATTACGGTTCACTGTGTTTGCTCTGGTTGATGCGTTGACTCGCATCTCCGGACGAATCCGTCATGCGGGTGATCGAGCCGAGATTGATTCGCGGATCGGTCGTCTGCTGGCGCTGGCAGCCTAGCAGGAGTCGAACCATGCCCTGGCTCAGACTCTGGCACGGTCACCGACATCCGAATGAACAGCTCGACGGTTGGGGAGAAGACGGTCCGACTTTCGGACCGTTTCCATTTTTCCACATGACCTACGGCTGCGATATCAAGTTCGGTGAAGACGGATACTGTCTCAATCTCGTTCAAGAGTTTGTGTATTACGACGGCATGTACTACGGCGACTGGTCATTCTGTGATCAGCTCGATGAAGGCATGCAATCCGGACTGGTGTCATTTGATCCTGCAAAGGCTGTCCGTGCCGATTGTCGGCCCGGAAATCTTCAGCCTTGTAGTTCTCAACAGGAAGGAGGTGTTTCAGACATAGGAGTACATAAAATGGATCCTCAAGTCGCGTGGCTGGAACTGATGGATGCTTTTCATCAGCTCGACTGGGACCGCGTTCGCGATCTCGCTGATGGCCTGCTGCAATGGATGAATGGCGGTGGTTTCTCTCCGGAAACTTCCGTCGTCAGGAAACCTGTGGATGGTTCTCCGAACGAGCCACCGAAGTCGCTCGGCCCAAACTGGAATCGGACTGTGGCTCAAGCTGCATGCCGATACGCTCTGGATCTGGCGAATCAGGTGCTCAAGAACCCGGATGGAATTCCTCACGGAGTCCCGTTCACACTGTCGTGCTGCAACTGCGATGTCGATGGCCCGGACGACTACTACAAGGCTGTCGATGCCGGTTGGTTTCGCATCCGATTTGTCCCGCAGAGTCCCGGTGAAAACTTCATCGGTCTCTGTCCGGATTGCGAATAGCTCAACGCAGCAATTCGCTGAGCTGTTAACAGTAATTTTGTTTGAGACAGTTCGAAACGTTCGAGCTGTCAATACTCTTTGTTTGTTGAAAGGAACATGTACGCATGTCAAAACAGAATGGTTCTCCCGCCAAAGCTCCGGTTCACGAAGTGCGACTCGGACGGATTAAAGCCGCCGTCTGGGAAAACACGACCGAAAACGGAGTGCGGCACAATGTCACAATCAGCCGCCTTTACAAAGATGGCACGCAGTGGAAGGACTCTGCCAGCTTTGGAAGAGATGATCTTCCGCTTGTGATCAAAGTCGCTGATCAAGCCCACGACTGGATCTTCAACCAGTCCGGTTCTGAAGCGTGACTTTCTGAAGGTTTCTCGTCAACCGTGCATCAGCCCCGCTGATCACAACTTGGCCCCGTTGCACCACCGGGCCCTTTTCTCCGTGAGGTACGTTCCATTGCATCGCTATACAATACTGGTCACTGGCGGTGGTGGTACTTCTAGTCCAGATAGAACACGCAGTCTCGCTCAAAGCGCCAACGTATTTACGCATGCATTTGCTTACGAGGACCATTGACAGACCAATCGGAATAGTCCAATCTGATGGGCGTTGTATTGGCCACCTCAGTAGACTGTTACGCCAACTTGATTACTTATCCCGGAGCTAGAGCTTTGAGACAGCTGTTCTTGATTCTGGTTTTCGTATCGGCATCGCCTACGACGCTTGCAAGTACCGATGAACGATTTGGGATTGTCGAACTCGGACAAGACGCTTTGTTTACAGTCTCCCCGACGGGGAAAGAGGTAGCTTACTGGAGTCCGGAAAATCCAGCAGACGTGGTGGTACTCGATACTGACACAGGAGAGACACTCCGGAAATCAAGTCTTGACGCCAAAACGGAACTGCTGTGGCTTAGATATTTGGACGATGGCATTCGCCTCTGCGCAGTCACAGCCTCTGGTACGCTGATTACCACCAATATGGATTCACCGGCGTTACATCAAAGCCTCGACGAACCTCCAATTGAAGGTGGAAGCTTCGCAATGTCGGGCGACGGCGAGTACCTGGCATACGCTGGCCAAAGGCTTCAGATTTGGGAAGTCCGAACGGGGAGATCACTGATTTCCTTAAAGACGGATACCGGAATGCATGCCTCATTCAGTCAAGCCGGCGACATTGCTCTCCTGCTTGACGGAGGGTCCGCTCGGTTTTGGAGACGAGCAGAAAATTCACTCGAAGAGATCCAAGTCAACCTCGGTGATGAAGTAAAGCTACCGGTTCGAAGCCACTCTGGTCGATACGTAGCCGCGACGACGAAACAACGAATTCTGCTGTTCGACCTATTAAACCAGGACTATGACTTTATTGATGCGACTGAACACGATCGCGTGTTCTTCAATGAGAGCGACACTGTGCTTGCTGTAGTCCGATCAGAGTCGGAAGACAACAAAACTTCCGTGGATACATGGAAACTCGGTGCGAATCTCACTGACAGATCCTTTCTGCGGTCGTTCATCGGCAGACCCAATGGTTTAAGTACATACCGAGATGGAGTTGTGCTTTGTTGGGGGCATGATACAGCGAAGACGCTGAGCCTTCATGATTTTCGCACAGACAACACCACTTTGCTTATGAGTCCCGTATCGCTTTCCAATGAAACTTTCCCAAGGCAGAAGGTCTGTGTGGAACTGCTCAAGGGAACAAAGTTGGCCTTGGTCGCCACAGAAAGCGGAGTGCTTTCTTTATGGGATTTGAATTCTCGTCAGGTCGATATCGACAACGATCAGCAGGAGCGAAAAGCTGCGACGGAACTTAGAGATGCGGCATGCAGGGGCGCGGTGTTCGTGTCTAAGCCAATCTCCGAACTTTTTGCAATCAATGCTTCAGGCAGTGCAATTGTTAAATCGCCTGAGGGACATACTTTTCTTGTAGCGGCAGCTAAAAGTTTTCCTGAAGTCACGACGCTCAATCTTGAATTTTCGACTGGTGTCATTTCCTTTACAGACGGAAAGCCACTCGATTTCTCCCACGATGCACAAAAACTAGCTGTCACTGCCGACAATTTCGTTTATGTCCTGGACACCAAGACCGGTTTTCCACAGAGAGATTTTCCAGGCGACTATGTCTCTGTTGCATTTTCGACTGACGCGAAGAAACTACTCTTGCTCGGACAAGTGAAGTCAGCACTTGCAGATTTGAGCTCTGGAAAGCTTGCGCCACTCCCCAAATTTGGATCGCCGACAGGCAATTTCCGGGGAGGAAGGCTCGTTGCCGCAACTTTCAAGTCTACTGCCGAATATTATGAGACGAAAGCGCTGTTCGATGTGGCAACAGCAGAACTTGTTAATGTCGTAACGCTTGAAAAACTATGGAAAACACAGGCAAGGCTTAACTCAGAATCGACAGTCATGTCTGTTTTGGGGAATAAGAATGGTTTCGACTCGTTTGTCGATTTGATTGATGTCAAAACCGGCAAGGGGACAGGAGTAATGGAAATCCCAGATGGATTGAGTCATCTGTGCATCCCTCTGAAACAAGATCACCACGTGGGGGTCATCTCCACCCGAGGACTTGCGACGTTCGATCTGAAAGCGAAACAACTGAAATCATTGATCCCATATACGCGGTACTGGCTCTCCCAGCATCCCGAATTGACTTCAAGAGAAATGTTTCTTCGCGACGACCATTCCTATTCAGCGCCCGGCAAGCTAAGAGAGGACTTCAAATTCAAATACAAGTTTTTTGAAACCGAGTTTTATGTCCTTTCTGGCGACATATCAGAGAAAGCTGGAGTGTGTTTGCTCGCGGAGCGAGGCCGACTGTCACTTTGGAATCTAACGAACGGCGACCTGCTCTGGGTTGGTTATGGCACAGACGCCGATCCATGCTCAACCGCCTTCAGTCCCGACGGCAACCTGGCCGCAGTAATCACTGACTCAACTGTTCAAATCATTAACTTTACAAGTTTGATCAAGCGAATGCAGCCAGCAGAACACTGAATAGGCCGACGAACCACGATTGGTCAACTTGGAAGATCACCGATCGACAATCAGTCGATTGCCTCCGCTGCCGAGCGTCCTCGCAATTTCGTTGATTGTTGTTCTTGCCGGTGCCAAAAGACCGACGGGGTTGCCATGTGGGCGGTCGCAAAAGAACATCTGCTGAAACAGGGACTTGATCTGCCGAATGGGATGCCGTCACGAGACGTCTTCGACGAGTCTTATCGGCGGTGAAGGTGGAAGCGTTTCAATCGTGTTTCATCGCTTGGCGGAACTCACTGGTTGCAGCCACGAAAGAGAAATCCAGGGTCAGCAGCACCGAAAAGACCCACACCGCGATTGATGGCAAAACGATGAAAGGCAATCACGACCGCGCCAATGGGCTCGGGGCGATGCACCTTGTCAGTGTCTGGATTTCGGATTGACGATTGCACAAGTCGCCACAGAAGAAAAATCCGATGAAATTACCGCGATTCCTTAAGCCCTGAGACTCATTGATCTGAACGGAGCTATCGATCACGATCGATGCGATCATGGATATCTTTATCGCTCGGGTACTAGACGCTGCTGCCACTTGATCATAGCTGTCAAACTGATGGGAGTCATTGAATCACGCCGGCTCGTTGACGGTCCCTTGTTGCATGATCCATGTGTGGGCCTGATCCAGCGCCTTTGCCAGAAGCAGCAGGTCGTCGCGGCCGAAGTGCTGAGATTCACGCCATAGATCGCCGTCGCGATACAAGCGAGTCACTGTCACGTTGTGGCGGTCGCCGGATTTGGTTTGGTTGAACCAGATGTTCGCTTTGATGTAGCCGAACCGGATGCTGTGAATGGGTTGCTTTGCCATTAAAATGTGCTCTTCGAAACAGAATGCGATGGTCGGAAAGACGAAGTAATTCAGACTGTTGCAAGCCACTTGCCAATCTGAAAAATCTGTGGCATAAAAAAGGCTACCGGGCGTACCCGGTAGCTGAAAACCTTTGTGATCTTCTCACTCCAAGTGAGGGAAGATCCACCAAGGCATGATTTCCGATTCGTATGTGAGTTCAGGTTCTTCGAGTGCCAACAACACTTCGAGGAATGCCTGATATCGCAACTCCGAATCATCAGCTTCTGGTGCTTGATCTGCGGAATGCAGATCGGAAGGTTTTTCGTCTTTCATGCGTTCTCCTCATTTCGGTGCAGTCCTGCAGACTGCACTGTTTCAATCAACCCCATCCGCTGATGGAGCTCATCAAAAGGGAGAACGCTGGAAGGCGGTTTGCCATTTCTCGACAAACTGAGCTTCGTCTTTTTCAATGTTCCGACGATCGAACATGCGTCTGGAGTTTTACAACGCGACGGCGGCGTAGCCTGTTTTATGTTTGAGAAGCTAACAGGAGGGCTTACAAGAATTCAGCCGTCTGACGACGGGGATGTATCAATAGACTGTTTTCAATTCACAATACAAATCAACAATGACCGTTCCAATGTCACTCCGTATTATTTGCAACAGACCTCCTGTGTTGTATTGAACGACATCTGAGCGGCACATCCCATCTCAAATCACGTCATTGAGAAAAATCCATAAAAGACCACGATGGCGACGCCGTTGCATCGACGGTATTCTGTCCCGATTCGATTCACCTGCCTTGCGTGTCGTCAACCACTGACACCGTACTCAAATACAAGCCGCAGCGATTTCATTTCACAATCCATCCAGATGAACCTGCCTGCGGCTGTCGCGTATTAAACCCCTGACAATCGAGGTTTCAAAACAAAACGATCGTCTGCCCCCGCTCGTCGGGCATAAAAAAGGTGAGCACTCTGCGGGAGAGTTTAAAACTCGCGGTTATTAACGAATGGAATCAATGAGGTGTTATGCAAACACAAGAAAATGGAACGGAGTCGGAGAGGTATTGGGCTGGTCAATTTGAACCAGAACCAACGGTGGTCGATGCGGAGGAATTTGGAGAGCAAGCGGTCGAGCTGAATGACTGTGGAATCGGACTGAGGATCACGAATGTAGATCCGATTCTCCAGGCTCGGGGGAAGAGACTGAGGCTCGACGTCAACTTTAATGTCGGCGTGGTTTCAGTCTCTTGGGGTGTGCTGGCGAAAATTAGCCGCGAGGATATTTTTCGCATCCTGCAACTTCATGTTTCAAAGTGGCATAATCTTGACAGTCCCTCTCGCGGTAAAAACGCATGGGACGATGTCCTGAGTTCCATGAGCTTCACGGCTCGTGGCTGTGTCCACATGGGGACAATCCTGAGTCAGTACAAAACAGAAATGCGGTTGAACGGAAACCTCTTTCTGAATTCTCCTGATTATCTGGGATAGACCTCTCAAGGGTAAGCTTCGGCTTACCCTTTTTTGTTGCGCAACATGGCAAGTGAAAACTAGGTTAGCGAAAAAAAAAGCTGACGGGATTTCCCGTCAGCCTGCGTTCTCAGAAGAACGACTTGTTGGCGTCCAGCAACATTGCCAGGTGAATGACAAACGTTGCTACGATGGCGAACCAGAGTAACCGAACCCATTCGTGTTTCTCTCGTTCAGACATTCGTCGCTGGCTTTTCCTTACGGATCGGCCAACCGAAACATACTCACCCATGTGTCCTCCTTCCAATTGTGTCGCGTTCGTACCCGTGACACTGTCTCAATCAACCCCACCGAATTGTGGAGCTCATCAAAACATCAGTGGAAGGATTCCCGCTGAATGAGGTTGCCGTTATTTCAGGCCAGCAACGGCCCGTCTACCTTGATTTAGCAACCCGGCGGCACGGTTGGTGTTCTTTTCTTCCCAAAAGGGAATTGGTAAACACGGACCAAAAATGTCGAATGGAAAATGACATGGCTCCACCATAGATGAATCGTAAACGTCCCCAAACGGAAGTTCCAGCAAAGAATTACTGATTTGAGTAGCGGGCCAATGGTTTCTCTGACCAGTGAGACTGCTCAAACACACGATGCCGGACGATCCTTCTGCGATCAAATCAGATCATTTCCATTCCCGATGCCGGTCATGGCAAACTTGCCAGCTGACAAGCATGCACTCCGGCAAACAAACCTGCCGGATTGCCTGTGATTCTGGTCGGAAAATCAAACTTCACTTTGTGCTTGATAAAGGACATTATCATGCGCTATGAAGAGGGTGAACAAATTGGACATGAAATTCAAAAACAGCATGGAGGTCATCAGGAATATGAAACAAAGTGACAACGCATTTCTCGGACTGGGTGTGAAATTTCCGGCATTGGTCGATGCGCCGGGTGTCGCACCGTGGAATCCAAACCAGCTTGACATCTGGGCAGCAGAATCCGCTGACGACGCTAACGCTGTGCATTCCGCAAGGTTCCTGCTGAATCTGTGGATGCCGGCACGTGAATGGCAATGTGGTAGGTTCGATATGAATGAAGCCATTCAGAACTGGGATCGAACGCATCGACGAGCATTCCTTGACTGGGCCGCCAGCGAAACCAACGTCGCCTGATCGCACGCATGAATGAACGTGATTCGGTTGCGGAAGCCAATGTCATTCTGCGCCCGGCTGAGTCGATCGCCATCGCACAACTGTCCTTGCCCGCCATCATCGAGCGGGCTGGCCACAGTGCTCGGTTCGCGTATGAGGAATTCTTCCACGCGAAGATTCGTAACGCCCACACGCGGCGAGCGTACCGGCGAGCTGTCCTCTGCTTTCTTCAATGGTGCGAGCATCGTCAACGCCGTCTTCAGGAAGTGTCACCGGCAGACGTCGGAATCTACCTTGATGAACTGACACTGTCCGTCGCCAGTAAGAAGCAAATTCTTGCTGGCTTGCGACACTTCTTCGACGGCATGGTGACTCGACATGCGATCGCCTTGAATCCGGCATTGTCTGTTCGCGGCGAACGCTATCAGGTGCTGGAAGGCAAGACGCCCGAGATCACAATCAAGCAGGCTCGCAAGCTGTTGTCGTCGATCAACACAGACAACGTCGTCGGCCTTCGGGATAAGGCAATCATGTCGATTCTGATCTACACCGCGTCACGGGTTGGCGCGGTGGCTCGACTGAAACTCAAAGACCTGTACGACACCGGCGACCAGTACTGCCTGCACTTCCTCGACAAAGGCGGCAAGTCACGAGAAATCCCCGTGCGACATGATCTGCAAGGTCTGTTGCGATTCTACTTGCAATCTACCGGCAGCAACCTCGGCGACGCCACCGATCATCCCCTCTTCCGCACATCCATTCGCAAAACCAAAACACTCAGTGTCCGGCCCATGTCCGCCGGAGATATTGGCCGCATGATCAAACGCCGCATGAAAGCCTGCGGCCTTCCGCTGCGACTATCCCCTCACTCATTTCGTGTCGCGACCATCACTGATCTATTGCACCAGGGCGTTCCACTCAGCGACGTCCAACATCTCGCTGGCCACGCTGATCCCAGAACAACAAAACTTTACGACCGCCGTCAGAAATGCATCACGAGAAACATCGTGGAACGAATCTCAATCTGAACATTATTCGGCACCCGTTCGGCCCTTGCGGTAATTCTTGCGGGGATCGAAGCCAGAAAACAGCATCTGCTGCAGTCACCGGATTTATGGTCCGTTATCATACTCACTCTGAACCCGTGTGGCCGGCTTCGTGTCTACGTCCCGCCTGTGCCTCGTCATTCCAACAGTATTCCATTTTCATTGATGGCTTTGATCTCAATGTCTGACCCACTGCTGAAGATCGCCAACCATCACGCAGCCGCATGTGGTGACCCACCGATCGTCGATGGCAGTGCCGAGAATTGTTACGTTGGTTATTTCGAGAATCCGTACGGGGAGCAATGGATCTTCACGTTGGACCGTGGCACCGGAAAGGCGACGTTGCGAGGCGGCGACGTCGGATGGAACACAAAGTTCGACGTCACAAACGGGACGGTTGCTGATCTGATTCTGGGACAAGAGGAAAAGCTCTGGCTTCAGGCCTGCTGGTCATCAGCACAAAAGCAGGTCGTGAAAAGTTAAGTTGATTTGGGTAATAAACAGCAGCACACTGACCTGAATTTTGAACTATGATGCGCGCCCGATCTTGTTGCCGATCACTGATGGAATGCCTGGTTTAGTTTTGGAATATCGTTGATCGTCACAATGCCAAGAAGCGATTCGGATGGACGACCATTCTGTGTGATAAGGATTGCTTCAAGTCGTTTGCCACGTCGCAGGAATTCATTGAACGCGTACAGTCCATCCGCCACGGTTGCCGTTCGCGCCAGAAATGTATGATTGTCGTGATCCTCTTGGTGTTTCATCACATCCGCAACGGGCTGCTCTTCAACAAGTCCCGCACCATCTCCCAAATGGTTTGCCAACCAGCGAGCAATGGTTTCTGCGGTGAGCAGCCCGAGACACTTTTGACCGTCATGAATCGGAAGCTGAGAGAAGACGCCGTCGTGCATCTTCTTGACAGAGACACCCAAAGCTTCGCTGGGGCCGCATTGTTCAACCGGCTTTGCAGCCAACGAAAATAAAGACGGCGGTGAAAGAAACTCGTTCCGAATCGCGATGATCTGCTGCACTGCTTCGGCAGTCGGCACCGCCAATGGCTTGAGCCGCCGGTATTGATGCACGACGTAATTGCGAAATCGGTTCAGATCTTTAAGTACAAGATTATGACGGCGAACGCTGTAGTTTGAGTCGGATACAGTGTCAACGAGTTCGGGGAAATCCATTCGGTCCGCTGAATTCACCTGAGCCCTCATCCATTTCTCAATGGCGTTGAATGCGTCAAGGTAGAGGGATGAAAGATCGTCCATTTGAGGTAATTTCTGTACGTATCAATCAGTTTGAGGCAGACATTCAAAACGCCCGTACGACTAATCTGTTTGAGAGCAGTGTCTGGAAATGCGTTGAAAGCCGGTGAGCAAGCCACGGGGACGAAATCTTCAAGCCCACTTCGATGTTTCTTTGTTGGCCAGCCTCAGTGAAGTTGGCGGAAGAGACAAACACTTGTGTACCGTCAATGACAATGCACTTGGCGTGCAGTGATGATCGCACAGGCTCATCGTCGGCGACAGATCTGGGATCGTAGTAGACTTCTGGTAGTCGGCAGCCGCTCGGCCACTGGGAGTCTCTGAATCGCTGAGCGAATCGCGACACCAGAATCTGAGATGGCGTTGAGTCTCTGTCGGGGCGCGAGATATTAAGAAAGAACTGAACTGACAAGTCCGGCAGTTCTTCCATACGTTGGGCCAACGACTCGAAGACTTTCTGGCCCTGATAGATGGCATATCCGACAACCATCACGGATTTCTGAGCATGTACAAATAGCTCCCGGACCACAACCGAGGTGTCGCGATTGGTGATGTCAGGCGCTTCTGGCCCCGAAGTCACAAGGTCGATGGCTGGTTCGACAGAACGTGTATTTCTCCGATCGTTGTCCAGCAAAGTAAGCACCGAATGAATCTGATCTGAAGTGAATCCGAGTGACGCAAGATGATTGAGTCCTTCGACTACGGTGCGGCAAAGACCGGATGAGATGACCCTCGATACCTGCAATTCAGAATAAGGTGCGGAAATTCGGCGCGACCGCAGACCTGCGATGACCGCCTGCAAGTCCGTATCGCTCAAATGGCTGAATGCGTCCGTCATGTGGCTGCCATACTGAAGAACTCGACGCCAAGGTTATCGACTGTCGGTACAACCAATGCCCGATCCAGAAACTCGTTGTGCTGTTCGCAGGAAGTCTCAGAAATCAGCAAGCAGCCGTGGCAAGCAGCTCCGTGCAAGTATCGCCGCTCGTGCTGATTCGCCGACTCATGTTGGGCGCAGACTGGATCGTTAGAACACAGTTCGCCCATTTCCAATGCATTGCGGATATGTTCGTGGATCCTACGGCCGACTTGGATCAGGCCACCCAGAGTGCCCTCAGCATCTGACGTTCCCGTATAGAGCAGAACTCCATATCCGACTTCTGGAATCGCATAGATCCGTTCACGGATTGAACTTGCGGGATAGCCGCACTCCAATGCTACGGAAGTAATCAGCAAGTGTGCAAAAGAATGAAACAACACATACGGCAGCAACCCACCTGCTTCAACAAACTTTTTACCGACTCCACCATGTTCGGTCTTCCATGCTTGATAACCGTTCAACAGTCGCGTGCCCCTCGCGATGACGTCCTCACGAGCAACCCACTGCTGAACTGCTTCTTTTCGAAACTGTATGAAGACACCTTCACCGCGATTTTCAATTGCTGGCAGCCAGGTGATTTCGCGAGCCAGCAACGCCCGGCGAACTCCGATCTCCAGTTCGCCGTCAATATCGGGCGATACTGCCTCAAAGCGAGTGAAACCAACCTGAGCCATCACTTCTCTCAGTCTGTGTACCAGAACTATTTTCTGAACGCTCTCCATCCAAGGCTTGTCCCAAACTTCCTTTGGCAGAGTTCTCGCAAAGAAATTGCCATCTGGCTTGTCATTCCCCAGTTCGTCTTTGCTGGCAATCAAAGTTTCCATTTCCGCCTGTTTGATTGACTTTTGGTTTTCAATCGACTGGCCACGACGAGTTTTGATCTCCGACAGAACTTCTTCGTCGCCGTAGTCCTCCAGAGCCTTATGAACTTTGGCCTTCCTTCGCTCATATTTGAGCATCTCCAAGTCCGTGACCTCACCGATGAAGTCCCAGACGGTTTCTACAGCTTCGCGGAGCGTTTCATTGCGGTCTGGCAGCGAAATCACGCTCATCAACTGCGGAAAGTAGGCATGGCTTGCGGAACGAACCAGTAGGCGATTGAGTTCACTGCACTGCTCTCTGACATTCGGTCCCAACCAGAGTTGTTTCCCGTCGCAATAACCAAGAGATTGTCGATTCTCAATGGCGGCTGACATGCTCATCTCGCCGTGGCCACATTGGCACCGAATCCAAACTTCGGATATGTCGCCGCTTGTACCTCGTTCTTCAAACCACATTTGTCTCCGACAATCCGTCTTTCCACCATGTGCGAATTCATACCAATCGATTTCCCCGATGTGCCCATTACGACAGGCCCGGACAAATCGGACGGGAACAACCGAACGTTTTGTCCTTGAGTCGTCGATAAACTTGCCCTTCGTGAGCATTCGACGATGGACAAGTAGTCGGGCTCGACCTGAAGCACCGGTCTTCTCTTTCTCGAAATCCTGGGTGATGAACCATTCCGGAAATTGCCATGCCGTGATACCGGTCTGTGGAGCGGATGAATCATCAGGGTCTGGAGGAGGATTGTGCAACTTGAGGGATAGAAGTGGCGGATCAAACAAGGACTTCAGCTTTTCGATAAGTCGCGGCTCGATGATCTCATCTCCGCCGATCGACCATGTCTCAAGTCCGCCAATCAACACGGAGAAATCGGGCAGGTCAACCATCGATCCTGGACCAAACGATGTGATCAACTGACTTTGTCTCAATTGGCCATGTGGCCGCCTGTGTTTTCTCTTCGCCATTATTCGTCCTCCTCTGACTCAATCTCGATACCATCAATGGTCTTTAGCCAGAGATTCACACTTGGCTCGACATCTCGCATGGAGCGATTGGCACGAAACTTCTTGTGACGGACTGGCAGTGTCTTTAATTCTGGATTTAGAAACTCGTAAAGTAACCGCTGCGCGCTTCCGACCTCCGTCTGATACTGAAGTGCGCCTCCAGCATCATGGAGTTCCTTGGCAATCGTACTCCAGATATCAAGTAGGTCTTTACATCGCTCCTCGACTGTCTTTCTCAAACGATCAGCCTCTTGGGACGAACTATCCTGGTGGGTCTCGATCGCTCGATTGGCGAGACTCTGAATTGCGAAGTCCAGATTTGGCAAGTCACGGAGAATCTCAGTAGCACCACGTGGTGGCGTCATTGGCAGATGTCCCTGCCGAACCAGCGCGACGAGTGTGCCAGCAAGGCCGCGATCAAGTGCCCTTGGCGAAAAGGGAGTGACACTTGTCGCTTCGACGCTGCGATAGAACGACTGATGAAATGCAGCGAACCGTTCGAAATGGGACCGGTCGCGTGGACGATGGACATTCAGGATAGTAACGACCAGGCCGGGGCGTTTGTCGTCGCGCCCAACACGGCTGGTAGCCTGAATGTACTCGGAACTGGTTTTCGGCTGTCCGAAGCAGACCATCAGGCCAAGCCGCGTAATGTCCAGCCCTACTGAAATCATATTGGTGGCGATCGCCACATCAACGTGCTCTTTGGCATTAAATGGCTGTTCGAGCTTACGTTTTGCCTCGGACACTTTGTCGGTCGTGATACGACTCGTCAGTTCGACGGGTTCATAGGCAATGGTCCGATTCGCGAACACACCATCGGCCTCACCGACTCGTTTGCGGGAACCGCGTCCGCTGAGCTGCGTACGCACCTCGTCTTCGATCAGTCGCCGAGCACCACCTAGTTCTCGGAGGCTGTTGAAGTAGCCCAGCAACGTCATGTAAGGATCAGCATCATTGTCTTGTGCTTTCGGCCCTCCGCCTTCATTGTACGACTTTTGAGCAGCCCCCAGCAGCGCCAAATAAACGCGAAGCAAGATCACTTTTGGGCTGCGGCCTTGTGCGGCAATTCCCACATACTGCCGAGCGTTGCTTTCCGATGCAGCATGGGTGCGAGCGAAGAATGAGTCGCGAATATCAGGACCTGGCGGAGGAAAGACGTCCACATCTCGGCGATTGAACAACGCCCGGACCTGACTTTGCGCTCGTCGAACTGTTGCGGTCGATGCGATGATCTTTGGCCGTACTTGCTTTCCATTGACCTCACGGCGGGACAATTCATCAATCGCTGTTTCGTACAATCCAACCATGGTGCCAAGTGGGCCGGAAATCAGATGCAATTCGTCCTGAATCACTAAGTCCAGCGGGGGCAGTCGATCAGTGGGCAGCGGTTGGCCTGACGATGGGTCACACGGGCCATAGAAACCGTCCGCGTCGAAACGATTGACACGACCAAAGAACCCGCCAACTTCGCCCGTCCACGGCATTGCAGCGAATTTGTCCACAGTGGCAATCAGAAAACACGGGAGACGGCGATAGATAGGCTCATCTACGGCCAGAATAGGGAGTGGATTTCCACGTGAAAAGTCACAGTAGCGGTTCGCACAGTTGATTCTAAGATCGGAAGGTTGTTTTGCATCTGGCAGCAACTGGAACGAGGTGGGCTTGAATTTCTCGCCGCACCATGGGCATTCTTCAAGAGGAATGGGTGAAGGTTTTCTGGAAGGCCCCTGAAATGCAATCGTTTTCGACCGGGCAGAGTTCCGGTCATTGTCACCCAACCATCCCATCCGATTTGGAGTCGCAGCCTTGCCGACCCACAGGCCGATCTCAAATGGCCACTCGCCCAGTTTTTGTACATTCTTTTGTCGCTCTAATTCCAATGCACAGATCAGAGCTGCAGCACGGCCCAATTGATCCAGCGTCAAGAGCCGCAGCGTGTAACGCATTAGAACGCTGAGTCCTGCCGACGAGATGCCGGGATTGCGAAGGCGACGAAGGATCAATGTGAACGCTGCCAATCCAAGATACGCTTCAGTTTTGCCGCCGCCGGTTGGGAAGAACAGCAGGTCAACGAGTTCTCGGTCGTGACTCGAAGGATCGGCGATACCTTTCAAGTTCATCAGAATGTATGCAAGCTGAAACGGACGCCACGCCGGGATGATTTCAGCGGGCGACTTCTTTAGCTGCGTTGCCAATCGACGACGCCCCTGAGCAGCCATCGCTCGGTTGGCGATGCAGAAGGCCTCAAGACAATGAGGATCACTCAGCAGATCAATACCTTCCTGAATCCTGCCTGCTGCAATGCCAGCCCGATGCATCAATTCATTTGCAGTCTCACTTCTGCGCGCCGTCATCGCACCATTGGCCGACAACTGCGCACTCACCGCTGCCAATTGTTGGTCGATCCATTCGTTGTAGCTGGCAACAAAACAACCTAGTTGTTCTTGAGCATCATTTCCATCTCGCAGAAGTCCAAGGGCTTCCATTTCGAGTGTGATGCCCGGGATGTTCGATGGTGCTACCTTTTCGACTTCCGCAGTTGGAATCCAGCAAGTCCTTACGGTGCGGCAGTGCCCCTCTTCGATGACCGCTTCAGTCGAGACATTATGACCCACCGAAAACTCAAACGAATCTCGATACTGAAGATCGGCAACACGTTCATCCCAATCATCACTTTCAAGGCTTCGCAGATTTGGCCGGGCGATGAATGACTTGTCACTGTGCAATTCCAGCTCGACTTGAAAAATCAATCCTTCATCCGAGACCTCGTCCGGCGCTGGTTTACGTCGATTCACGACGAACAGTGCCACGCTCCGGGTTCCCTTCGGCAATCCACCGCTCGTGTCCGCATCCGGCACTCCACGAATTGACCAAACCAATTCTACACCACGGCTATTTGGAACTGGAACAACATTATTTGCAGGCACTTTGCCGCTGAATTTGACCAGGACGATCTCCTCAAACGCAGATCGCTGCCAATGCTGTGGCCCGGAATATCCAGCCTCCTGTGCAGTCCGCTGGTACTCACCAAATCTGACAACGGCTTCCAATTCTTTGGTGCCAGCAGGAAGTAACACGCTGATTCCCAAACTGCTGGGCAGGTATGATCTTCTTGCAGCCGGTTTTTCCGGCGTCTCATTTTCGTCAACACCCGCCACTGGCGGAGTGTTATCGACTTCGTCATCGCTGGTCGGATCGAATCGCTGAGCCTCTTTCGCATCCGTCGGAACCAGGAATCCGGTCAGATACCAACGCGATGGCGATTGAGCGAGTATTTCATTTGGATTGCCGAGGGGTCCGCTCGGGCCGACCAAATCCAATTGCAATGCATCAACAAGTTGACCACGAACATCGATTGGAGTCATCAACGAGCCTTTGATCAGAATCTTTTCTTGACCCCCAGAAAGGTGACGCGGGCAGCATAGTGCAATACCGCAAAGTTACAACATTGAGTGCTTCTGGGTGCTGCAGTCTGGCGTCAGAGGTTTTTCCCCAAGTGATTCACAGCGTTCGCATCGTTTGATATGTCTTGAACTCCGGGGTATCGGCGATCATTTTCCTTGCATGAGCGAAATCGTCACGACACGAATAAATGAAACGGTGACTGCAGGCAATCTGCAAACTATTTAGACCCTGGACTCGTGCAGCGGATACATTCATCGGTGTACCCGATTGTAAGGCTTCCACGACGGCAAGGAATTCATCATCAACGACACAGTTCGGAGAGGCCATCCTCCATTTCATCTCCAAGGCGTTGCGTGCTGCTCTGGACGCTGCAGCCGCCATCATCGGGCACATGAAATAGAGCGTCAGTCGACTGCTGATGGGCAAATAGATTTCGGTTCCGTCAGTGCCAAGTCCGAAGCCCGTGATGCTCGAACCGTGAAGTGAGTTGCTTGCGACCACGGGGTTGTCACCGATCAGCATTGGTGTTGATTTTGGCGCACGCAAAAGCACTAATGGCTTCAGCGAGATTGGTTCTGCAATTGCCAATGCGATTCCCAGCAGCTCGACACTTTCGCGTCTCCGTGAATCTTCAACGTTCTCTCGAACTGTTTCGACAAATGGGCCATCTGGAAATCGTCGCTCAAACCTCTCCGCAATTTGTTCAGTCGCTGTTCTCATCGCAGGAACACGCAGGATTTGAATAGCTGCAAAAACCGATAGTTTCGCTTGCTCGTCCGGAGAAAGATCTGTCAGTGATTCAGACTTCCGAACTCGATTGATAACGCATGCGACAGTGTCTTCAAGGTGAGCCAAACCCAATTCCGCTGTCGCAGGACTGCCGTCGGCCTGTTTGTAATTGTAAAAACCAGACTCCGCAGCCGCATCGGTAATCGCAGAGGGAAACGCCTTGTTGGCATGTTTATCAAACACATGCACACGATGTTTCTTCTCGGCATGAAACCCTTTGAGAAGAAACTGCGGGACGTAGTGTTGTTTCTTTGGAATGGGTGGCTTCTCGCCCATCGTCCTTCTCCAACGTGTCTCGCGGACTCACTTTCTGATATCGACCGGCGTGAGGAAGCAAAAGACATTGTATTGGTTGTAGAAATACTCAGCGTTGAAGAGCAAAGGATCAGAACCGGAGCGACATGGAATGCCAACTTGCTCCGTCTCACTGTGCTCGAGGTTACGGCCATTTGCAGAAATACGTTGAAAAACTTCGTCCGGAACCCCGCCTCCTGAGACTCGCTGGAAATACTTATTTCCAAACGAAGGCGAGGGAACGCAATAGTGAATGCGCCACTCCGGTTTTGCATCGCTGTTCACGACATCCTGTGCTCCACGGCTAAAACAAATCAACATGCAATCTCGATAATGACGTTCGGCCATTCGATGAGCTGCTGCCTCAAACGAGGAGTTAAACTGATTGGCAAGTATCTTGACAGTCATGGCGGAGATTGGGCGACTGTTGGATTCCAGTTCAAACCGATCACCAAGGAACAACAGATCGGCTGCAACACGGTTTGCCTCCTGCTCGAACGTGATGTGAGTCCGAAAGCTCATTCCCTGGCTATCACAGACATAAAGTGTGTTCTGATGGTTCGGCAGGATGTAGTGCCCGATTTCGTGGAGCACGCTAAAACGTGTTCGCGTCGGACTGAGCCCCGAGTCGGTTGCTACGAGGCGATCGTGAAATGAGATCATCGCCCGGGGTGAACCACTAAGAAATGATTCCCGCGCTTCCCTCGGCAACTCTGTATTGAAGTCAAAGGAAAGATATTGGAGTTTCAGGAAGTCGAGCAAATCCTGCGGATTGACTTGCGTCCGCTCAGACTGCCCAGCCGCTTTAATTAGGTACGCCACCAACTCCTGAGATTCAATGTGCAGAAAGCTGGGGATGAAACCAGTCATTGCTGACCTGCATGCTGCAGCATTTCCAGCAGACGATTTCGAATCGCCACGCATGCTGTCGTGCTCAATGGCTCGCCATGAGCAGCAATTGAGAAGTGGTTTTCACCTTTGAGTGTCCCGAGGCTTTCAAAGTATTGTGCAATCAACGGCTCACGATCCGGACTTCGCTGCGCATCAATGTCGGCGAACAACTCTGGATGCTGATCGACCAGACGAAGCAGTGTGTCCGTTGCTTTGTTCTGAATCGATCTGCCGCATTCCCATCGTGTGTAACTCTTGTCGCCCGCTCCGATGATCTGTGACATCTCGACGGCGCTCAATCCAGTCTTAGCACGCACTTGCTTAATCTGCTCCGGAGAAAGCAATCCAAGCCTCTGATAACGAATGCGCTCAACCGCTTTGTTCAGGTCATCAGGAATAATCTCTTCACCACAATTGCTACACGCCTGCCACGTCGCATCAGTGACTTCGAAATCACCTCCGGGGATATTGGACGGGACTGACATGACGAAAGTACCTGTCTTGTCATCCAGCGTTCGTTGCGTGCAGAACGGGCATACATGTCGCATCGCAGTGTCTTGCCTATGTGTCAGTGGTTCAGGTGCGTGGAAATAATGAGCAGCAACTCTTCGGTGTCGCCGGAAATCTGGATCATGACCTTGACGTAGTAGATCCGACCTTCAATCCGTGGCTTTAGTTCAAAAGCCTTTTGACCAACCAAACCCGTGTAGGAATGCAGCACGGTAACTTTGACTCGCTCACCGGCATCAATCCATGTGACAATCTCATCGCAAACGTCGGCTTTCGTAAGCCCATAAGACAAGAGATCAGATTGAGCCTGGCGTGAGAGATTGACGCTCTCTGGTTCCGAAGCGAGCAGATGTATTTGCTTCCGCTCGTCATCCGTTGCTTCGGTCATTCTAGCCATCCTTGGTGAAAAAAAAAGCCCAAACGGTATCATATGATACCGTTTTTAGGTCTGAAGACTGAGATCAGTGTCAAGTAAGTACCGGATTGGCCGATTTTAGGGATTATTCTGGCGAGGTTCCACATACCCATGCGAGGCCTTCTCTGACACATCATCCAGAAACTTTCTGGAGTGCTGTGGGAGCATTTCCGTTGTTTGGCCGCAAAGAATCATTCTCCGGCATCCAAGTCAGATATCGCAGTGGCGATTCCTTCTGATCTCAGGAATTGCTCGATTTCGTTGTCCACTTCCCGATAGGATTCGCTTTCGAGATCGATGCGATCGAAGCCGTCGAAACACAAAGGATTCAGACTGTCGGTCATGTATTGATGTGCATCAATACTTGACTCTCAACAAACGCCCTTCACTATTTCGGCCATGCAGGACTTCTGCAACCTTGGGGTGATTGGCAGTATATTCTGGCGGAGGATCGGTTGTTGTGATGATGTACTGGAATGGCAAACCTTCTGATTCTTTCTCAATCCAGTTCAGAACATCAAACAGCTTGCTAAAGAGAGCAGATTCCATTTCGCCTTCACGGGGACTGTCATGCATGATTAGCCGTGGATGATGGCCGATGCCGCATGCGCTCGCGAGGATGCAGGCTAGTTCGAAGCTGATCACGCGTGCCATCACGGCCATCGCAGTACCGTTCGGTGTCAAGTCTGCAGATGGTTCGGGCCACAGACCGTTGCGATCAACCCGCACATCACCATCCGCGTCAGCATCGAAGATTCGCTTCAGGACGTGGAGATAACATGAGATGAGATCTTTGAGCGGCTGCTGTGTGGGTTCATTCGCCTGCGCGTCATCAATCTGCTGCTCGCATTCTTTGATTGCATTCGCGGCTGTCTCCTGAGTTTCACAAGTTGTCCTCAGCTTACCGGCAGCCTCCGCCAATGATTCGGATTCTTCGTAGAAAGCCAGCCATCTGTCGGCAAACCTTTGCCGCTCGGGTTGTTGTTTATCAAATTCCCTCTGAAGCTCGTCCAGTTCATTTCGAGTATTGGTAAGCGTTTCGCTCAGCTTTGTTTCACGCGATTCACCTTCCTCAGCCTTTTGCCTGGCCTCCGCCAACTCCTCCTGCAAACGGTGCAGTGATGTTGGACTGCGTGTGCCTGCACCAAGTTCGCGTAGTATCTGCTGGTGCAGAGCACATTCATCTTTCGCTGGACACTGCTCCGGCCCCCTTACCGTTTTTGTTTCGTCATGGTATTTGCGATTCAATGTGCTGAGCGATGTACGCGCAGTGGCGGCATCAGCTTTGGCGGTGGCGAGCTGGTCTCCCTGCTGCCGATCGCGCATCCTGAGTATCCTCAGTCGTTCCTGCGTGTCTCGGACATAGTCTTCGCGAACCTGGCTGGAATCATTCTTCTGCCGAAGAGCGTACGCCCGCAATTCCTCAACCAAGTCCATCAATGAAGGCGAGTTTGCTCCATCTTCAAAAACAGGTGCTCTAAAATCGCATCGCTTTCGAAGAGAATCATACGCTTGCTGGACAGAGTGCTTACTCAATTCAATGTTTCTGTTTGATTCGTTCTTCTTTTGTCGTGAATCTGCGACTTTATCACGGGCTTTCGCTTCGATCTCAGACATCAGCCCCATCAGCCACTGCATCACGATTTTATTGACGGCGGGCACTCTCAAATTCGGCGGATTCAGTTGTTTATCTCGCCAGTGATCGGGCTTTCGAAATCCGCAATCGGAATCTCGGGCGATCCACGCCAGAACGTCCTTCCAACCAGGAGGGCCACCTGCCAGATTCTGCAACCTTGGGAGTTCACCACACACGGCCTCTTCGATACGGTTCAGGAACACACTGAATGGATCACCCGATGTTCCTGATCCGACAGCCTGCTCCCAACCCTGACCGCTGATGGCATATGAATGCTGGTTATCAACATCATTCAGAGGACGCACGACCGTCCATAATTGCCCGGCAATATTCCATTCGGCAATCACCACAGCGTCTGGTCGCTTCTTAAGAATCCGTTTCGTATCTACTTTCGTTGCAAACCACTGATCCCCAATCGTATATCGAAGAAGCCGCATGAGCAGCGTTTTTCCAACACTGTGGGCGACGACTTTGCTTTCGCCGATCTGTCGACGTTCCGTGCAGATTACATTGAGTCCCGGATGAAACGGAATGTTCCGCAGAACCGCTTTCGAGTCGGTCGTATATCGTGAAAGAATCACCAGCCGACGCACCCACAACATGGGCTCGGTACGCCGAGGATCAAATTCAAGCTTGCCAAGCAGTTGCTCAGGCTGAAACAAAGTTTTCTGTTGCATTGATAGAGTCCTCGGTGACTACGATCACGCCTTCACGTGTCTTCCTGATAACTTCAATTGCCGCCCTGATTTCTTCGACCTTCTTCTTTTCAGCAGGTTTCAGCGTGCCGACCGGCGACGGTGTCTGCAGAAGTCGCAGGGATCCGTCAGTTGGCCGTACTTCGATCCATTCATTGATGATAGCCCGGCCAATGATCTGAGCTATTGCCCCCGCGGAACGCGGTGCTCGCTGTGGTTCGTCTTCCTGGCCCAGCAGATGCAATCTATGCTTATTGTTTACCCAAAGAACCATCGCTTCGCCGAACAGATCGCGTCCTACCCAAATCTGATCTCCCCACGCCGCGACCACTATCAGTGCGTTTCGGTCTTCCGGAGTCAGCTCAACGTCATTGAACAATTCCTTTTGTCCTGAAGCGACCGTGGCTGTCTTTTTCGTCTTCTTTGTTGAGTTGGCGTCGCTGCCTTGAGGTTGTCTTTTTACCGAGGGCTGAGAACTACCAATTAACAACTCTTCTTTGTGGCGCTGTTCGTTGAGTTCGAGCAGACGGGCGAGAACTCTGTCGCGGAACTCGTCCGGCCAACGGAGTCGCCATTGCTTTTTCCTCGGACGCTTATTGCCAACTTCTTCGTCTTCCTCCTTATAGTCAAGAATGAACTCGCAGCGGGCGCTTGCGGCGAGGTCGTCCCATCCGTAAGCCTCCAACACGGCTCGATCCATCGCCTCGTGAAGCTCCCGAATGTGCAAGATCTCCGCTGAACGGGACAGAGGGTCATGAAACCTATTCAAGAGGTCAGTCAACCCTTCATTTCTGGCCGCCATCTCCTGAGCCCGGTTGTCATAGTAGTCTTGACCGCGTGCATTGAGCTTCTGCCCATCCATCGCCTTCGGAAACGGAAAGGTTCGAAAGCAGTCGGTCGATGTGTAGACCGGGTCGTCCTTCATTGTCGAACCAAAGAAGAACGCCCATTCCTGATGTGCGCGTGATTGAAGGGTCGCAAAGTCTGCCCAGCTGTGCAACGCGAAAACGACGACTTTGTGACTATAAACAATACCGGTAGGTACGAATGCGAACGACAGGTACTTGCTCGTTTGGCAACAAACGAGAACTCGCTTCAGGCCGTCAATAGCAGCAGTCAAGCCGGGGCGAGTTTCGCCGTACCGCCACCAGTACTTGCGATGTGCCGGTCGCGCGGATCTATCGCGTTCCGGCTTCACACGATCGCGCAAGATCCGCATCAAGTCTGGCCAATTCTCAGCTTCTTCCAGCTCCATCGTGCCGAAGTCTATCGCGTACCGGTCAGGGCGGTGCATCGGGTCTGAGTTGATCTGAGACCCACCCAAGTAAGGGAATACATGTTGGCGATTGGCCGGATTCGTGGATAGCAGTTCCCGCATTGTGGAGATTGGTGTAGCTTTAACATCGTCGTCATCGAAAAGGAATCCCTGACCGGCCAACTTGTATCCCTCAAAACTCTTCTTCGAGTTCGCAAGAAGAAGGGACGGATTCTCGTCGCCTCCAGCGTGAAACAAGTACGCTGTAATTCGATCGACATTTTTGCCATCGAGATAGCAGGGCACACCCGCAGCATTGGATTTAGCGATGTGGACAATGTTGACAATAACAGCTGCAAAGCCGGGCCATTTGAAACGGCGAGTAGCGTTGTAGATGATCCCACCTTTCTGTCGAATGATTCGCAACCCGGCACTACGAGTATCACCCTGTGCCACTGTGTTTGTTGCAATCAGCCCTAACGCTCCGGAGTCACGCAATTTGTCGAAAGAACTCCTAAAAAAGTAGGCAACCAGATCAGTGCGATTACCCCCCTCTCTGCATGATGACTTGAGAAAATCGAGATAAACCGTTGACGTCGCACTGGAGATCTTTGTACCCCCCAAGAAAGGCGGGTTGCCAACAATCGCGTCGAATCCTCCATCTTCTCTTGAAAACACTTCGGGAAATTCTATCTCCCAATGAAACGGTGGAAGCGGATGTTTGCCGTTTTTCAGATTTGCTACGGCTGTGGCGATTCGACCTCGCACTTCCGTGTCGAGCCTGCCGTCTTTGAGGTTCTGGAAATGTTCACTGACGCTTGCAAACAGTTCCTCGCAGCGCTCTTCGCGTTCCTTCTTTTTCGATCTGGCAAAGAACGAACTCACACAGGCATCTCCGATCAAGCGGACGACGTTCATCGCCTCGTCGGCCAAGGCCAGCCGCTGCTCCTGATCTCGATATGGTACATCCTCACGAGCGTTTAGAATTTTTGCACGGGCCTCAGTGGCTCGGTCGAGCCGTCTCTGGATCAGGTCTTCTCCAAATTGCTTCTGCTTCTTCGGTTCCCAATGAAAGCCGATGATCTGGCTGCGCGTCAGACCAACCAGTGAATCGCCGTGACGCAGCGAATGGTCTAGAAACGTGAAGGGATGGTCTTTGGCCAATGTCACCAGCCACAACGACAGCTTAGCCAAATCGACCGCCATGATGTTTTTATCAACGCCGTACAGACATCGCTGAGCGACCAGACGGCGGGCATAGAGGACTTCGTCTTCATCCGGCGGAATGTCGGTCGGCACTGAATCGTGGGCATACCAAGCCTTGATCAGTTCATCGCCGAGCTGACGGCAGGTTTCCACCAGAAACGCACCGCTGCCCATCGCCGGATCGCAGATTTTCAGGTCGAGGATTTGGGACGGGTGCGGTGTGCTCTTTTGGCGGGCCCGTTTTGCGTATTCAATGGCCCGTTCTGAGACAAGTATCCGGGCGTCGAGTTCGCCATGTGTGTACCGTCTCTTGTCCTCTTTGCTTGGCGTATAGCGATCGGGCACCGGAGTTTGAGGGTCGCACAATTGTTTGAGTATGGGTTCCAAGGTTGTACGTACGATGGGTTCTGTCAACGATCGCGGCGTGTAATGCGATCCGCTGCGACGCCGTTCGTCCGAGGGCTGCAGCACGATTGCTCCGGCAGGAACAACACGCGGTGTGACCTTTTTCGCAATCTTCTTGTCAAGAGCTTCGAGCAGCTCACTGATTTTTGTGGCATCCTTGAGTTTTGTCGCGGCTTCTTTGCCTAGTGCCTGGTCGGATTGCTCTTTGAGCCATTTAGCTCGGTCTTTTCCCTTTGTGGAGAGCAGAGCATCCAGGTTAATAGTGGCCGGAGCACCGTGTGACTTGGCCGGTTTGATGGCAATCGACTTGCCTTCGGCGACTTCCAGATTGAACCCCATGACGGTTTCGTAGACGGAGCCGATCTGTTCGACATCCAGCGTCCGATAGCTCAGTCGTTCGCCATCAAGGATCAGCAGATTGCGAAGGACCTTGTAGATCACGCCATCGGAGATACGCGGAATAGGAAAACTATCGTCAGCCTGCTTCGCCTGCCGCTGTCTGCCTTCCAGAAACGGATATCGATCCGGATCGAACAGGTATCCTTTTCGCGCCGGAAGTTTGAAGTCGCCGTGCTGGCCGCCTTCATAAACGAGTCGAAATAGAGTGGCCAGCTGTGACCACGCTCCGAACCGCTGGTTCATGGTGTCGGGATGACGTCCCGCATCTTCTCGCAGTCGATTGAACAGACCGGTGACGGAGTAGTAGTTGGAATAGACCGCATCGCTGGAAAGTAAATCGCGGTCTTCGGCGTACATCACAAAGACGAGCCGCATCAATACTGTAAGCAGGCCGGAATAGACATGATTGGGATCGTTGGCCAGAATCTCACGAAGGAGATCACCGTTGCGAACGTCGTCGGCAGCCTGAAAACCTCGCATCAGTTCGTAAAGTGCCGCGAGTACCTGTTCGGCTAATTTGGTCGAAACGGTGTTCTGGTATTTGCGGCTGTTCTCCAGGATTGCGGGCAACCGCTGATTGGCACCGAGTGAAACGATTCGCTCGGTGCACAACAAACTGTGCAGAGCGGCAAATACTGGTCGGCCTGCAACCTGAATCATTTCGCTGACGTTGAAGGTGGCATAACCACTGGATTCGCCTCGCGGAGAATAGACCAGTCGCAACTGCCGACGATTGGACAACAGGCCGATGGGAACACCAGTCTCGCGCAGCAGCCGCTCGAATTTTGCCTGGGGAGCCGCATTCCAGTGTCGCGCAGAGTCGGCTTCATCTGGTTGATCGAGCTGGGTTTCTGCCGTATGTTCCTGAATGAGCATCAGCCAGGGATTCTCGCCTTCGGCGGGCCTGAACACCGGCACGGCTTGCGTCGGACGGAGAGTTTCATGGTATTGAGGCAGCACGACTTCTAGAGATGCCATCTCAGAGGAAAGTGGTGTTCTCTGCGGCACTTCCTTCAAGTCCTCTGCGTCCCAACCGAGTACCTTTTGCGCGAATGCCGACAGGTCATGGATTTCTGGAATAATCTCGCCCGATGAGTCTCGCGGAAGGCAGCCAAGGAACCGAGCATGCTCGG
Source organism: uncultured Planctomycetota bacterium (assembly GCA_947085455.1). Classification (GTDB taxonomy): domain Bacteria; phylum Planctomycetota; class Planctomycetia; order Planctomycetales; family Planctomycetaceae; genus SXXK01. The sequence continues at coordinate 39,240 of CAMTWR010000043.1, forward strand.
CCATGATGTTCCTGCCGACGTAACACTGTGCTTCCAGCATAGCCGGCACAGAGACGACAAGGCCCACCGGCTGGACATAGCCCAGCCATTCAAGATGTGCGAGTTCTTCAGGCGATTTTGCCATAGTTGTGAGTGGCTATCCTGTAACCGGCCAGAGGTACACCAGTCCGACCGGTTCGACACGGCGAGCTTTGATCTTGTAGAGGTCTTCGATACGGGTAGGCTCGGTCTTCAATTCCTCACGGATTTCTTCAAGCCGCTTGCCCCAGTGTCGCTTGTTCGCCTCCAGTTGAGCGATTTCGTCTTCGTCATCGCCGAAGTTGAATTGGAGCTGGCTGGGATTCAGCTTTGAAATGCGTCTGATCGTTTCCGCGAGATACTTTTGCTGGGTTTCCAGGATCTCCCGCATGGCTTTGCCTTCGGCAGCACCGCGCATCGCAAGTTTCTGTTCTGATTCAGTAGCGTATTCCGCACCTCGCGATTCAAGATGAGGCAAAAGTTCCCGAATATCAGCAGCCGCAGCTTCTTGAAGCTGTGCAATCACTTCGGGAGTCAGCTTGATTCCACCTGCCTTGAGCAACGAATCATCAAGAAGGGAAAGGGTCTTCGCTTCAGCATCTTTGGCGTACGGTGAAAGTGGGCCTTTGCGAATCTCGGGATTGGTCCAGCGTGCTGTGACGGGAATCAATTCTTCGTGCAGGCGTGCAGCACCTTCCCCATAAAGGCAGAGACGGCCGAGCAGGATGACACGCGGGATTGAGTCAGTCGCCTGGGCGAAACAAGCTCGCGACAGGTCATGATGAACAAATCCCTGGGCAGTGAAGCGGCCCAGCAACCGCTGTACAACTCGTTGTTCCAGATGAAGATGAACAACATCATCATTTACAATTCCCGGATCTTCGAATACCACTGGTCGAATCGGTGATGATTTTCGCCAGTCCCAGAGTTTCTGATCTCTCTTTCTGGGAGCTCGCAGCGTATCCATGGTTTCCGCCCAAGTCGGGTCAGCACCAGCTCGTTCATCAATGGCGGGAAACTGAAATTGCTTTACGGATTCTTCATCGGCATCGCTCGATTCAAGCTGACTCGCTCCCAGCAACTGTAGCGAACATGAAATGGCCGCCCGAAAATGAGTGTCACTGAGTCCAATGCTCTTGCGGGAGTTTTCAAGCAGTGTCCGCAACCGGTCTATCTGTTCCCGGAGTTCCTGCCGCCGTTCGCGAGATGCCTCTAATTCTTCTTCAATCGCCGAACGACGAGTCTCATCCAGATTTGCTGATTCAATCTCTGATTCCAGAGCCTCGATTGATCGGTGACGAATCCCGTTTGTCAGTGACTTGGTCAGTTTTGCATCGATCACCTGCGAAAGACTGCCAAGTTCTTGTTTGATCGTCTCGGTCTTGCGAACCAGCACTTGCAGGATCCGATCTTCTGGTCGCTGCTGATAGACAAAGTAGTGGCAGAACACTTCAGCTTGCGGCTGCAGCTTTCGATCAATTCGACCGTTTCGCTGCTCCATCCGACTCGGGTTCCATGGAACATCAAAGTGAAACAAATTGTTGCAATGTGCCTGCAGATTTAGGCCTTCACGAGCCGCGTCCGTGGCGATCAGGATGCGAAGCGGGTGTTTTCGCGGATCCATATTGAATGCATGCTTGATTTCTTCACGCTTCTGAGGCGGTGTTGGCCCGTGGAAGACCTCGATCCTTCGTTCGGCAAGGTCACTGGACGCCAATGCTGACTCCAGCTGATTCACCAGATATCGCTTTGTGTCGTCATACTCTGTGAAGACGATGGCACGAGTTGTATTCCATTTAGCACCAGACTTGCCCAACTCCGGACACATATGTGCCCGAATCCATTCGACCAATTTCAGAATGCGTGCATCTGCCCGTCCGCGAGCGTCTTCCACCACCTCGGTCATTTGATCCAGAAGCTTTTGTTCCCGTGCAAACAACTGCTTTGCGGATACGTCTTGAAGTGGTCCCATCGAGGCTGCGGATGCTGATTCGAACTGTGCGTCTTCTTCTGCTTGCAGTTGCTCTTCGCCGAGTTCAGCTCGATCATCATCACTATCAATAGAACCTGTGAGCAGGTCGAATGACGAATTGGTATCTTCTTTATTCGTCCCTTCCTGCTGCAGTTTCTCCCATTGTCGCTGTACGGTCTTGCGATGTACCTTGAGGGTGCGGGCAAAGGCTTCTGTTGATGATAGCAGTCGTTGCTGGAGTCCGGTGATCAGCAGCCCAGAAGCCGCCTGTTTTCTTTTGGTTTCGCCCTGTAGGCGTTCTTCCCGTGTATGACGATACTGATCCAACAGTCGCGACAACTGTAGTTCCGGGGCGTCAGCTGGCAGGCCATCGATCGAGATCTGTACGACATTTCGTTTTGGAAAGCCGCCCTGAATTTCTCGAATGTCTTCTTTTAGCCGCCGCACGATAACGTCGTCACGATGCTTTGCGGTCACTGGAACACCGCGACAGAATCGCTGTGGATCAAGAATCTCCAGCAAGGCAGAAAAACTGTTCGAATGACCGTTGTGAGGTGTCGCAGACAGAAACAGCCGATGCTCAAATCGCGGAGCCAGATCGCGCACGGCGCGTGTAATTTGGGAATCGATCGCGTATTTCTGCCCGCTTGCCGGCGCGGCATGGTGCGCTTCGTCCAGAATCAATAATGTTCCACTTCGGAATGTGCCAAGATGATCGCGGAGCGGAGCAACGTAGGCTTCATCGATCAGTAGTCGCTGGGAGATCAGAAATCGCGTGTGCGTACCCCAAGGATTTACACCAAAGCCTCGTTCACGTCGAACGCGTTTCATGTAGTCCTTGTCGAGGATCTCGAATGTCAATCCAAATCTGGATTCAAGCTCTTCCTGCCATTGCAGCAACATCGACGGCGGACAGGAGACAATAATCTCTCTGACTTTCTTTCGCAGCAGAAGCTCACGGGCGATCAAACCGGCCTCGATCGTCTTTCCCAAGCCAACGTCGTCCGCGATGAATAAGTTGACGCGGGGAAGCCGCAGCGCCTTGCGCAATGGTTCAAGCTGGTAGGCATCCAGCTTAATGCCAGCTCGAAATGGCGACTGAAAAAGCTTCGGATCGGTCGATGTTACGCAGTTCCACTTCAGTGTGTTGAGGTACGCTGCGAACAGCTTCGATTCGTCAAAACCTTTGGCTGCGATGGCCTCCCATGCTTCGCCGGTGAGTACTTGTGGATCAAGTTCTTTTTCCCAAAGCACTTCCAGCGGCTGGCCTTGATTATCATCATCTACACAAGACAGCCGAACAAGCGTGCTGTCTGCTGCCCGTTTCGGTTTGATAACTTGTTCGATCAGATACGTACGTTGCCGTACACGAGCAATTTGCCCGGTTGCCAGTTCCGTCATTTTGTTGGAAACCACATGGATACGCGGATTTTTGTGCCCAAAAACTTGTCTACCGGGGTGCGAGAGCAGTCGTTGCAGTTTCACCGATGGAACAAGATAGAGTGATGCCTTTGGGCACGCAAACCACACCCCCTATGGACTTTTAGAATCCCGATGAATAGAGACGATGCTACCGATCGCAACAACGCATGAGCCGGGCACAATTGTCGTCGTGTATCGCGAAATTCTTCAGTGACTGATATCGATCCTTCACTGGATCGGCACCTGAGCGTAGCTGCTCCCGCCACCGCCAACGACCACGATCCAATGAATGCCGGGTTTGCGTGGGGCGGTGAGGTTTTGGAGTGCGGTTTCGGAGGTGATATGGAGAATCTTCTTTGCGGTCTCGAAGCTGACGACGCATTTGAAGGTCGGGATGGCGTCCTTGCAGTAGGACGCGATGAGTTCCGGGATCTCGTGCCTCGACATGCCCTGCTTCTCAAGAGCTGCGTACGTCAGTTGCTTGCCGATGTCGTCGGTCATTTCAATGATCATGCCCACTGGATCTGCCATGCCGGATTCCTGCATCCTCTGCACCACATCCGGACCGTTGTGGTTCAGTAAATGCCGACGGAGCTGTTTGGATTGCTCGGAAATGCCTTTGGTCACTGCGTAGCTCGCCAAAACTGGAAACTGAAAAATGCTGACTGCTTATCATATTACGAAGAGGAGGCCTCTCATTCTGCTCACGCCATGAATTTGATACTGCAAAATAAAAACGGCCCAAAGCTTCGTCTTGAAACTTCAGGCCGTGGGCATCGATGCGGTTCATGGTTGTGGAGCCTCAGGATCTTTTGGTCTCGGCCTTGGGTGGCTGAGGCGACTGCTCCTGCTGAGGCTTGCTTGGTTTGTGAGGGTGATGACTTCCGCCGTTCGCCATGATTCTGTCCTCCGAAAATGGTGAGATACTGAGCCGTTGAAATAGTCCACAATGGCTTATTCCGAAACGGACTTTACCGTTCGCACCATGAAACGCAAGAAAGAACCTGAAAAATCCATCTACACCGACGAATACGCCGTTGTCCTTCGACTTCTGAAGGCGGCTCGCAAGAAATCGGGTGTGACACAAATCGAACTGGCGGAGCGGTTAGGTCAGACTCAATCCTTCGTCAGTAAAGTGGAGCGCGGCGACCGCCGGCTGGATATTGTCCAGTTAAGAACCATCCTGCTGGAGTTCGGGGTGACGCTGCCGAATTTCGCGACTCAGCTTGAATCCGAGATTACAAAGAAGCGGTAGATGCGGGCCGTGGCTAACGGTTCATTCAGGTTCCGGTGGAGTCCCGCTGCGGGGACAAGAGTTGCTCAGTCCGATGAAAGTACCTGCGAAGCGTGTCACGCGAGGTAAGAAAGAAAATCGCTTCGACCAGCACGAATCCGGGATCGATCCACGTTATCTGGCATGGTGGCTGACTACTGATTCTGTGGCAGATCCACGCGATAGCGGTGGCGACGAACATATTACTGTAGAACTGGTAGTGACGATAATGGATCTCAATCAGCAGGTTATAGGCATCAACCTTGCCGGGAAGCCGAGAGAAGTCGAGATCGGGTGCTGTCAGCCCAGTTGCTGCATGAACCAGATCTACGCAGGCCCAGCGAATGGCGGTGACCGTCATGCCGGTAGCCAGCGATGCAACCGTCAGGTACAGGAAGCCGCTGATCGTCGGGGCATCACTGGGCGTCGAAGCGAACAAGGCTCGCAACGACGGTGAAAAGGAACTCAGCCCCCAGAGCGCAGTAGCTCCCGGAACAAGGTACGCAATCAGAACTCCGAAGTTGTTGCTGGTGACATCTTTCACCGGACGACCGTAACGCAGGTCGGGCTTTCGCGCAAGATGCAATTGTGGATACGCCGATATCCGCAAACTGGCGTTCATGGAATTTCAATGCCCGTCGTCTTGGGGCCTTATCAGCGTTTGTGCTGAATCTGTTTCCGGAGCGTTTGGGCTCGATGACTGAGCTTCAGTGGCAAATCAGGGTGCAGCGCCCAGAGGTCTGTTCAACTGCTCGCCGCCCCCAGCGTCAGCCGGGCCAACCACCGCCACGTCAGTAAAGTATAGCCGCCGTCGTGATTTCTCATTGTGTCACGGCGTCAAGGTCCGTTCACCGCGCCGTGCGGGCTCTCTGCTGCTTTTCGTTCCGAAAAGGCTCCACCTTGACTTGCCGTGTTCGAAAGCCTTTCAGGCCGACGGCGGGCCATGACTGATTAGCAGTCAAGACAAACATCAATGCTGTTTATGCCGGGAACAGCACATATCAGGAGAACAAGAACATGAAGAAAGAAGACGCAGTTGAACTTGCGGACAAATGCCTCAAAGAACTGGCCGCATCGCTGGAACAGGGACAGACCGAAGTGCTTGAAAAGTATCTCAGTGCATTGGCCAGGTTTCACGACTACAGCTTCCGTAACATGATGATGATCGTCAATCAGTTCCCGGACGCCAGCAAAGTGGCGGGGTTCCATACATGGAGGAAGCTCGGACGTTGGGTCAAAAAGGGAGAATCCGGAATCGCTATTCTGGCGCCCATGATCGGACGAAACAAGGACGAAGCGGAGTCGATCAATCGCGGGGAAGTGACCCAGTCAAATGCAAAGGCAGTGTTTGGTTTCAGAGCGGTCCATGTGTTCGACATCAGTCAGACTGAGGGTGAAGAACTGCCGAAGCTTTCAGAGATCAGTGGTTCAGCTGAACACAATCTCTTGTTTCTTGAAAGTGTTTACGCCACTCTGAACATTAAGCTGGAGACACGTCCGATGCCAGAAGGGACGCGAGGTGTCTCATTGGGTGGCCATGTTGTCGTTAAGGAAGGGCTCGACAACACAATGCGATTCCGAATACTGGCCCATGAGCTCGGGCACGAGCTCTTGCACCGAGACATTGTCGGGGACGAAGTCATCAAGAGCCATGAGCTCATCGAAACAGAAGCCGAGTCCGTGGCGTTTGTTGTTTGCAAAGCTTATGGGATTGATACACAGGCTCTGAGCAGTGAGTACATCCGCCTGCACCGTGGCGACACCAAATTATTGATGGCATCTCTGGATCGAATCCAGCAGACAGCAACTCGAATTATCGGCTTGATCGAGGATGACAAGAACGCTCCTATCAACATTCGATTCAGCCACCAACCAAACGACCGACGCAAGGTGACTCACCAGAGTGCGTAGAGTCAGTCCCAGTCCGAATTGATTCCTCGCTCGCCACCAGACGAGCCCGATTCGATGAGGAATTGGCTCGCCGTTCAGTGAACGGGTGACTGTTGGTGAGAGTCGTTTCGAAGGATGTCGGGGTTGTTCGGCGAAAGAGAAAGTACGTCGCGGCAACCTCATCGTTTGTGAAAATTGCTGGGTGAAGTAGCCAATGTGAAAATGCTTCAAAATCCTTATATGGTCTCGTGCCTCGATCCATTACATGATGCGGTCACTTGATTTCTTCGCGTTGCATGGCAGACAGCCTTGTCCACGCGCAGTCGCCTGCATTGGATTGACCGAAATGACTTACGATCAAACTTCAGCAGTCGAAAGTTCTGCGATTGAGGCATCTCCGGGACTCGCCGATTGGTTGATACGGGAAAATGTCTCTTTGGCATTCAGCACATATCGAACTGGAAAGCTGATCGCAGTCGGCGTCGATGCTGCCGGAGAATGCAGTATCTCAAACGCACAATTTGATCGCGTCACCGGTATCGCATTTGACGGTCGGGGCCTGTATCTGGCAACGCTGAATCAGATCTGGCAGTTGGTTGACGTTTCCGGAGGTGATGAATCCATGGACGACTTTGACTGCTACTACGCGCCATTTGCAGGACGTTATACTGGCGATCTTGGAATTCGCGATGTTGCAGTCGATGGAGACGGGCTCCCGGTGTTTATCTGTTCTCGTTTTAATTGCCTCGCCACGACGTCGGAACAATTCCATTTTAAGAAACTGTGGATGCCGGAATTCATCAACCGGCTTGTTGGGGAAGATCGCTGCCACCTGAATGGTCTTGCCATCGTGGAAGGAAAGCCACGTTATGTGACCGCGTGTGCGCAAACAAACTATTTCAATGGCTGGCGTAAATGTCGGGGAGATGGCGGAGTCGTCATCGACATTGAGACGGATGAAATTGTTGCTCGGTCACTCTCAATGCCACATTCACCGCGCTGGTATCGCGGGAGACTCTGGTTGTTGAATGCAGGAAGCGGATCATTTGGGTTCGTCGATCCACGAACCTACAGATTCGAACACGTCGCCTTTTGTCCCGGCTTTGCTCGCGGGTTGGCGTTCTCTGGTGACTATGCCATCGTTGGACTATCACAGTCACGGCACGATCCGACGTTTGAGGGACTCCCTCTGAAAGAGCGTCTCAAAGAGTTCAATGCCTCAATCCTCCGCGGCTTGATGGTCATCGACCTTCGCACCGGCGAGCCCGTTGAGTATCTATGGGCAAACGATCCGATCGAAGAGATCTTCGATGTCGTTGTACTACCGGGCATCAAACGACCGTGTGTCAGTGGACTATGTCACGGCACGCAAACAATTCGCATCTGTCCTGAGCCGCTCTGATCGATACTTTGAACACTTGTGACGAACGCGATTCATCTGCCACAAAGCTGTTTCAAAGTGGCTCGAATGGCCGGAAGGTCGCATTCTTTCGGGTCAGGCGGGATGGCTCGATAGTAGTCGTCGTCAATCCCGAATCTTTCTCGCATCATGTCGGCGTGTTCGGGTGGTGTGTCGAGAAAGAACTCGGCGCTGTTAAAGTCATGGTCCCAGAGAATCCAGTCCGAGAGTGTTTCGATGATGAACTGCCATTCGCTCATCTCGCAACAATCTACGGACGGCAAGTCGGACAAATCATTGCCTTCCGAGATTGCATCTAGTAACAAACGACGCCAACCGAACCGGGCTTCAAGTTCGTTTTCCTTGTGGCAGTCAATTTCAAGCTCAAGCCCCTGCTCAATTGCGTTGAAGAGCACTGCCACAGTGGCTTCGTTCAACGCGGTCAATTCTGGATAGGACTCCGTATCTCGCAACAGTGGCCAGCCAACTTCAGCCAACATGGCCAATTGTACGGGTGGTTCGAGACGGTCGAATGCCGTAACACCGAATTCCCAGGGATCCGCCGATTCCGTGATATCGTCTTCCACTATATCGACGACATAAGCCAACGTCTCACGGATCAGGACTGCTTCTGCCCCGGCCAATGTCCGGTCGCCGCGTTGTGTGTGCCAAGTCATAACATCGCCTCAAATGCCAGCACGTCCACGTCAGACCGCATAGGCAATGCGGGAAATTCATTCACGGGTGGAGCATCCGCTTTTCATTTGGCAGAATAGCAAATCTCAGGGAGTTGGTCACAGGATGCCGAATATTGTGTTCATGGTGAACTGTATGCCTGTCAGTCCAGAGCAACGTCGGCAGAGACTCGATGCGATCATCTGGATCTGTGATCAAGTTTCGTACGATCTGGACAACTTCCTGGGTTGGCATCGAGAACAGCGCCATCACTTTCGTCCGGACGTTGATGAATAACTCCAGTTCGGACAGCGCAAGGTTTCGGTCGGCGATTCGATCACGTCTTCGATTCCGAACAGCCACGAAATCATTGGTATGGCCATGGAACGCTCGTCCCGAGTTTCCTTTGGTCGCTTCGAGCAACGGCACGCCAGCTGGCTGCGCAATCTGTCATGCCGCTGCAAGCGCTTCACTGTCTCAGACACCCGGCGGAACCTCCGGACTCGCTATCCTCTGTGACGTCTGTTTGTTTTCCATCGGCTGGCGCCCTTGTGTGAATGAAAAACAAACAACCTTCAAAGAGGAAAAAACAATATGGCAAATAAACCAGTATTTACACGCAGGCTAAACAGAGTCGAAGTCGCAATCTGGAAGAACGAATCCGAAGAAGCCGTCTGGCACAACGCGACGGTCCAAAGAACCTATCGCGACGAGAAGGGAGAAATCCAGAACACCAGCAACTTCCGCATGGATGACCTCCCAGCACTCGCCTTTCTGGCCCTAAAAGCCTATGACCAAATGGCATCCGCAGACGAGTAAATCTCGTCACCCCGGCGGTCACCTCATCCGTGGCCGCCACCTTTTCAACCACAACATCAATCCATAGAGGACCATGCCGCGACCGAAATCAAAAAACACCGAAGCAACCGCCAGCAGCAAGCTTCCCGCCAGCCCGCAGCTGATTATTCAGGACACATTCATTCGTGAAGCCCGAGTGAATTACATCCATTGCGAGCATGTTATGTTCAAGATCACAGGAGCCAATGACGTTGCAAGCTTTGTAAGATCCATTTTGACCGACAACAGTCGAGAGCACCTTGTCGCTCTTTATCTGGATGCTCAGCATCAGGTGGCCGCATATTCCATCGTATCCATTGGCACGGCCAACTATGCTCTTGTAACTCCTCGTGAGGTCTACCAGCGAGCCATTGTTGCAGGAGCCATTTCGATCGTGATTTCCCACAACCATCCTTCCGGCTCGACACAACCCAGTGATGAAGACCGCAATGTGACGAAGCGTCTGCACGAATCCGGACAGTTGCTTGGAATAAAAATGCTCGACCATGTGATCGTGACAGACACAGCATATTACTCATTCAGTGATGAAGGGGTTCTGTGAGGCGCCTCAACTTACGTTGGCCCGACTGGGGATGAGGCCGCAGCCTAATCCGGATTTCACACGGGCTTGTTTGCTAAGTGGTCTATCCGTTTGCCGTTTTACCACTCGCCTTCCGGGATTCCTGCGCGTCGCTGCGAGCAACCTCTCGCCAGCCTGCGTGGCAGACTGTCATGCCGTTGCACCCGCTGCGCGTCTTCGCTTGCTCCAGAACACCCAAGCTCGCTCTCCTCATTTGAAGGTTGCTTGTTTTCCATCGGCTGCGCCATTGAGTGAATGAAAAACAAACAACCTTCAATAAGCAGAAAACATCATGGCAATACTTCGAGTTCACAAAAAACAAAACAAGACAGTTGAGACGCCGAATACACCGAATGCCACGACACAAAGCGGGACTTCGCAACGATTGATGCACCTTCTCGACATTTTTCGGACACATCTCACGACGGCTGAGGAAGTCGACGAACTGGTCCGGGCCATCATTAGCGAGCAAACCACAAAACACCTCGCCGCCTTTTATCTTGATGAAGAGCACCGTCTGCTGGCATATACGATTCAGGCGGCCGGGCCATTGAAAATGCCATCAATTCCACAACGTGAGCTCTTTCAACGAGCTGTCGAGACAGGAGCATCAGCAATCATAATGGCTCAACATCATCCAGAAGGAACAGCGAATTCGATTCCGGACGATATTGCTTCACTGAGACAATTGCGAGAGGCAGGTAGAGTCCTCGATATCCCCGTTCTTGACGTCGTGATTGTCACAGAGCAAGATTTCGTGTCCTTGAAGGATCACTTGAGCCGGTCTTTCACGGAGCCGCAGTGGTAAGTGATCGCCGCCGAATCAAGAAAAGACGATGGTTGGTCAAGCCATTGTCCCATAGATTCAGGAAGCAGCGTGACAGATCGCTGAACCGCCACGGGCTGGAATGTTGCAACGTCGAAAATCTGCGTGACAAACAGAGACCGACGATGTTACACTTATCGCATGAGCACCACTAACTATCTCGAGCGAATGCTGCAACCCGTTACTGAAGCCATGAGTCCCGAATTCGCCAACAAGCTGGTTGGATTGCGGGCTGATGATGAATTGCTGTCGCACATCGAGATCCTTCGCGGGAAGGCAAACCAGGGAACGATGACAGCTGAGGAAGAAGCCGAGTATCGGGAATTCGTGGAGGCCGTTGATGTGCTTTCCATTCTTCAGTCGAAAGCACGTCGGGTACTTTCAAAGCTTTCGCGATAGTCATGGACGCGACCACCCGAACGATTGTACGCGAGCGAGCTGAATGGCGGTGCGAATACTGCGGAATTCCTGAAGCCGCAACGCCGTTTGTTCCCTTCCATGTGGAACACGTAATCGCTCAGCAGCATCGTGTCGATGACAGCCTCGACAACCTAGCCCTTGCCTGTGACCGATGCAACGCATTCAAAGGTCCAAATCTTTCGAGCGTGGACTCCGTATCAAACACCGTCGTGCATTTGTTTCATCCGAGAATTGATGTTTGGGCAGAACACTTCGAACTTGACGAAGGAATTGTTGTGGGGCTCACACCAAAGGGGCGTGCAACAGTGCGATTGCTTTGCATGAACGCTCCTCGGCGAGTTCAGCTCCGCGAGGAATGGGCGAAGGAAGACAGCGGTTGGTAATGGCTTTCATCGTCGGAGCCAGCCCAGCCTCCATGTGATGCTCAGCAACCATAATGCCAGCATCAGATCACCGGCGTCTGGGGTTGACATGGCAAGGTCTGCGATCGGAAGTGCCAGCAGAAAATACGGTAAGGCAGTCATGAATCAGGTGGCCTCCGCCAGTGCTGTACTCTGTTGATCTACCGGTTCTGGTCGCACATACACCGGCACCGGCGTTCGCTTGAGTTTCAGGACGCTGTGAGGCAACACCTCGAAGCTGTGCTGTTTTCGTCGTTCATTGACGGCGCGCAGGATGTTCAGCAACTGGCGGCGGATTGGAGCGTAACGAGCGAACGGGATGCGACCGAAGTCATTGCCGAGGGTGTCGGCGGTGCGGTGAGTTGCCAGGTCGACGAAGCGGCTCTTGAGCATGCGATAAGTGTTGTCGTCGATGCGGACATGGGCGTGCCACTTTGGTGTCGATCCCCCGGTCGGTGTGACTCCGGCTCGGCGATAGGAAATCGAATAGCCTTGAAACAGGATCGGTGTGCGGCGACAGTCTCGCAGGTGCTCACCTTCGCCACCTTTCCCGGCCGGTTGCTTCAGAGCATGATGTCCTTCACTGACCAGCAGGATGAACCATTGTTGGTATCGGAGGTAGTGAGCGTTCGCGACGCCTCGATGCTTGCGGTGTCTGCGTTCCCATTCACTCACGTCGATGCCGTACTTCGCGATCAGTTTCCGATCAACCACAGCGGGATCTTTGCCCGCCGGTATGGAACCGGTCACGTACCAGTAGAAACCATGACGCAGATAGCTGGCGGCGATCAGTTGAACGACCGCTTGGGGAGATTGTGCTTCGCAACGATACGCCATGTTGTTTCCTTCGAGTTGTCTCCATTCAAAAAGTGGAAGTTGATGGGCTCAACTTCCAAAGCCGTAAACCGTGTTCGGCAACCTTGCACTCGCTTCGCGCTTTTGATCGAGACCCCTACAAAAGGCCTCCAGACCAAATCACACGAATGGCCATGAAATGGCGACTGCGGAGGGCGACCGTGCTTTCACACTGCCTTCCCTTGGTGCAGCCGCACAATACATAGCACCCGAGTTCAACCTCTACGGCGTCACCCTGTCGCGTCCTTTGGACGCAACTCGGGTATCTGCCATCAGTCTGCCGTTTCAAGAGATCACTCCTCCCGGACTATTCTCCTGAAACTGCTACTTGCTGCCTGCCACGGTTGACGCATTGACTAGCCCCCACAACGGAGAGCCAGCCACGTGCGACACGTTCGATGATGGAGCTTTTCCCAAAGACTTCTGCTGCCGTTGTCAATGGTCACGTCAAAACGTGACTATGTCACAGACAACAGAATCCTCAGATACTGCTCCTCAGTCCTTTCGTCTTCACTCACAGAGGCATCACCCTCTGGTCACTGTGAACGGGTCGTGACTGCCAGCCACGCATCTGTTGCCGAGTCATCGGCAACAGCATGTTCGGTCCTTCGACCGAACCACCGCCTCGCTCCCGCGAGATTCTACTCAGACCACTCTCCCCCTCTGCGGAGTTTGAATCACGTGGTCGACAGGACCACGCACCGAGATCGCTACTCCCCGGCAACCACAGAGGCTCCAGCGTTAGTTCCTGAACTTCATCCACTGGTTCACGTTGTTGGAAGGTTTTATCCTTCAGACCGTTCTGGTGTGTTCAGGTCTCCCGAGCCAAGCGCAATGGTTCGGTAGCTGACAACGTGAGCGGTGACTGAGTTTCCGAGCGGAAGCTCGAACCGAGTCAAGGGATGTCATCCCTTGTCAGGAATGAATAATTACGAAAGGAGTCAACAATGGACGAAACAAAAAAGAAGCCCACAACCGCCCCAGTAAAAACCATCCGTCACGGAGCCATCGCCGCATCCATCTGGAAACGGCAGGCGACCAGTGGCTTTGAATATTTCGACTTCACTGTCAGTCGCGCATGGAAGACATCATCCACCGGCAAAGAAGGCTACTCCAGCAGTTTCTTCGTGCGGAACGCTGACGAACTGCACGCCGTCATTCAGGAAGCTGCCGACTGGATTGAAAGCCAGCAAGCCAGCTTGCAGGACAGCAACGACTTCAAGGTTCAGACGATCCTGCAGAAAGCGGCATAGGTCGGAATGGACCGCTTACTTACCGGATAGCGGCCTACCATGTCCCATTCGCGAGTTGTGATATTGATGACCACTCGTTACCGAGTCCAGTCTTCAAATCTGAGGCCAGAAATTCTTGAGTAGTCGATGGTGTTACGAGTCAGCAGCAGTGCGTTTTCGCACAAACACGATGCAGCAATCTTTAGATCCATGGTGCCGATGCGGATCTTCTGGCGTCGAAGTTCAACGAATCTTTCTGCAGCAAGCTCCGAGAAATCCAGGAGCGGAATAGAGCAGTAAAGTTGCAAATGCTTTCGAAGTCGCGAATAGGCATCCACCTGTTTTTTTACGTCCGGAGTTTTTGCCAGCAATGCCATCCAGCCCCGCATTTGCTCCTCATAGCTGGCAATCGAAACAACAACCATCCGGTCAGATGCTTCTGCGAGTCGAGTCCGTAAATTTGCCGACTCCTCGCTGCCCCATTCAAGGCAACTTAAATGGTCCGTGTCCAGCACAATCATTCGGCCGATACCTCAGCCTGATCTGCCTTGCGAATTTCCGCACCAAGTTTCATGGCTGCAGCGTATACCTGATCATCCTTGAACGCTCCCGCGACCCGTTCCCACCACGGCAACGTGTTCATGTCAGAGCGAGAACTGCTTTCCAGCTGACGAACTTTCTGTTCGAGTTGCATAATTCGATCTTCCACACTTCCCGACGACATGCGCGGACTCCTTGCTGGTGAAACCTTCTTTCTTGCATTATCAGAGAATCCTACCTCTTCCGACAAGTCGAAAAGTCCGGGGGCAACTGATCCGACACGTTTCAGCGGTCGTGTATGGAGTTTCAACAGTTTTTTCTCGCGCCACGTACAAACGGCACGCTGTGATTCGGGAGGCCACCCACAGGCTTGAAAGTCAGCAAGTCAGCCTGAAGGAAAGCAGCGACTTCAAAGCTCAGACGAACCTGCAGAAAGCCGCATAGTCAAGCCTTGACGACGCTCGCCAATCGTGTGACTCTATTGCATCAGCCCGTGCGTTCGCTCAAACTGATCGAACAGCACCATTTGTCTGTAGACCTCAAACACCTTGCCGCCTTTGCCACTGGCTTCGAGGTAGAGTCGTTTCTTCATCGTGTCGGCGGCTTCCAGGGCTTCGGTTTCAAAGGCGTCCTGTTCACTCGGGGACATGGCTTCCCAAAAGGCCATAAACGCTCGCTGTCGGATGTTATACAAAACAACGAAGTCGCGTCACTGAAAGCCCGTCACTTCCGCAATCGCTGAACGCACACTTCTCTTGCCAGCAGAACAACTTTGCTTGCTCGGTGTATGTGGTGATTCAACGCTGCAGTTCGAGAATCGTCAATTACCGACTCAAGCAAACTGAATGCAGCATTGAACATAGAAGATATCGCTAACCCCTTGAATGTGCCGGACAGCGTGGGGAGTCCAATCGGTGCGATTCGTGGACAGCTAATTGCGGTCGAATTTGACCAAATCTTTGCAAGCTCCTGCAAACTTCGAACTGGGCCAGTGAGCAACGCTTTCGTCATGCCGTAGTCCGACCCTAACAAGTCCGCGTGCCCCTCAATGATGAGCACCGCAGTCAATGCTTCCCGCACGTCTGTTGATGTTAGGCCTGCCCGCAACCGTGCTGCGAACTGATTTGTGCATGCATAGAGATCAGCCACTATCTGAGGGTTTAGCGGCAGTTCTCTGTGCACAATGAAGACTTCCGCGACAGCCTCCTAGAAATGGCCGAAAGCTACACGAAGCCAACCATTTTTCTTCTCTGCTTTTCTTAACACATATTGATCGTGATGGCTCTCGTAGCATGTCCACAACGCATCTGGATTCGCGATCGCCAGCTTCAGCACTTCGGAATGAGGAAGCTTCCGCTGCAACCGCTCACCCTCTAACTCAACGATGACTTCGCGGTCTGGAAGCCTACCAGCGAAAGCAATGAATTCCTTCGGTGAGATAGGCCCCTTCAAATCCAGAACACCATTCGACAGATCGAACTGCGGAGGCTTCTCGTCTGCATTTTGGCGAACCTCCATCGGCACCAACTGCGATTGCTTAGTGCTTTTCCGCCGAGCCTTTTTCAGTTTCGGTGTTTTATTGGTTCTGTTGGATTCGATCAGGAATTCCGCTTCTCCGATGAACTCACCGACTGTGAGCGGGTTTGTGCCGTCATCATGCGTGATACGCCATCCATCTTTCAACTTGCCCGAGTGATACATCGCGAGCACGCTGTCACGAGAAACAGGTTTTGATTTCACGCCATCTGGACGTGACACAAGATAACGCTGCGACATCAAACCGGCCTTACAAGCACCGTGAGTTTAATGAGGGATGGACTGTGCCCCTCGGAAAAGAATTTTGAAGTTTACTGATCAGCGAGGTTAGACAACGAACATGGAGCATGACAAATTCAGGGCAGCAGGGAAACCATACCTCCGCTGATTCTCGGGAATGCCGTAAGGCAACGGCCAGCACACTTGAACTGCATCGTCGTTCTCCGGAAGATGCCGAGCAACGTTGGCGGCTACTTCCCGCCATGCTCAACCGCAATCCATGACGAAAGATTTGTCATGCTTCGCCATGCTTCCGTTCTGTTGATCGCACTGGTCCAGTGCGTCACCGTTCACGCTCAGTGGAGTACGTTCCGACCAGTCACCATCGACCTACTACCCAAAGATCAACGAGAGTTAGACAAGCAGACCGTCCAAGATGGCGAGGTGGTACTAAAGGAGATCCGGGTAGACTGGTACGGGTTCCGGCTCAAAGGCACGACCAATGTCGTCGAATATCGTTACCAGTACCCGGTAGCTGACCCGACACTTGCACCCGGTGATAAGATCATTCGAGTTCGAGCCACAGAAGTGAGCGACTCCGAAAGCGTTCTCACGGCTCTGCGAGCATCTCCGGATGGAAATGGTATTCCAATCATTATCGAACGTGACAACGGGGGCGTTCTAGAGACTGCCAAAATCACCGTCTATCGAGCCAACTCGCTTATCTTGAACGCATTATTCAACGAACGCATCAGCGTTAGGCCGCCAATTCCTGCGAGCGACAAGCCCGGAGCATGGGGCGAAGTGGAGGGGCTTTCATTCAAAGTGGTTGCAATCTCTGATGACGGCGAGGGGATCTTTCGTGGATATATCAAAGTCCCGATTTTCAACGGTAAAAGCCGGGAACCCGTCTCATCCCGAGATGTTGAATTAGCAAATACTGTTCTGCGAGGCTGGAATGTGGCAGGTCTCGATGTTGGAGAAGCGGCAACTTTAAAGGCAACACAGAAGGCTGCTGAAAACGTCACTAATAATGACGCACAGCAACTCGTTTTGAAATCCGGTTCTAATGGAATGCCGGGGGAGAAGAGCAACGGAGGACACGGCTTTCTGTCACGTAGAATTGACCTTTCAGAAGACTTCATCATTGGCATCGCACCCAACGAAACAGTTCAAGTGGATGGCAAGCCATTGAAGGTCAATGTCTTGATCAACATGAAGTGATCTATGCCGTCTCCCCATGCTGGAATGATTACTCACGCTGTCCGTGTTCTGTTGGGCCTCATGCTCAATGGCCGGACACTTCCCCTCACTACCACAGACGGAGGGTACGTGAATTTCGCGATATTTCTTTCATACTTGCCAAAATGCCCGCCGACTTGAATCTGTTGCGCCACAGGCCAAGTGGTGTAATGTTCAATGTCTGCCTACACTGCTGTGCATACCGTGTGACTGTTCGACGATTAGGAGCTTTTCAATGTGGGTTGCCTTGGCATTGATGTCATTCTTGCTTCCGGACGAAGTGTCGTTTGACGGTTTGAGCGAGCGGAGTTTTGTTCAAGTCGTAACGACTGAGAACAAGTCGTTCATTCGAGCCGTAAAGCAAGTTGAAAACGATCGACTCACGGTGATTGATGTTGAGACACAGAAAGAGCAAACGTTCGAAAAAAGAGAGCTGAAGTCAATTCGAATTGACGTTTCGGAAAGGTCCGTTGCCGAGAACGTGGGAATCGGGCCTTGGATTGCGTGGCAGCTTGCACCGCAATTCAAAGAGGCAGCCAAACGTCAAACGGTTGCGTCTATTCAGCAGGCTGCCGTCTTTGTTACTGTCAATCAGTATTCAGGTTTGGCAGTTGGCGACAATGTCGACGTGTTTCGACTTGGAGAACCGATCACTGATCCGACGACGGGAGAGGTGCTCGATACGCCAGAGCAGAAGATAGCGAAGCTTGAAGTCATTGCGCTATCTGAAAAGCTTATGACATGTAGGCCCACGGGTGAATTCGTCATCGAATTGAAAGTGGGCGACGTAGTCCGTCCATCTCAACCGCGTGCAAGTGTCGCTGTGCTGCCCTTCACGACGGCGGGAGGAATTCCTTCAGAGTCTGGCATGGGCGTTTCGGACGCAACGACTAACGCTTTGGTGAGTTTGGGAGTGCCAACTTTGGAACGTGCCCGAACTGCCGAGATTCTGGGGGAGCAGTTACGCCAGTTGTCGCCCGTGTTCGATGGTGGTGATGCATCACGAGTCGGCAAATTGCTTGGGGCTGCCACGATTGTTAGCGGTCGAATTTCGGCTGCTCCCGGAAATCGACGAACTGCGATTGTTTCAGTCAGGCTGCTTGATGTTCGAACCGGGGAAATACTCCAGTCCGTTGATGTAGAGATATCCATCAGCAAACTGAAATTATCGGGAATCAGTTCAGCAAAGGCACCGATCATGAATCGAGATGCAGGAGGCGGGAACACTGCCTCGCCAAACCGAGTTTCTGAGAACTCGATTGGGATGAAGTTTGTCTTGATTCCTGCTGGTGAGTTCGTAATGGGAAGTCCGGCGTCGGAACGACGAGGCCGTCCCGACTTAAACAACGTCGAAACTCAACATTCGGTGGTTTTGTCGCAACCATTTGAAATCGGCATGTTTGAGGTCACACAGGCCCAGTATGAAACAGTAATGGGCGAGAATCCAAGCCACTTCAAATCGCCGGACCATCCTGTGGAGCAAGTCACTTGGCAAGACGTCGAAACGTTTTGCAATCGACTGGCTGAACTGCCTGAAGAGAAAGCTGCAGGGAACCTTTATGGATTGCCAACTGAGGCAGAGTGGGAGTATTGCTGTCGAGCGGGAAGTCGATCGGCGTACTACTTTGGTAATGAAGTGGCAAAACTCTCTGACTTTGCGTGGATCGATTTAAAGTCTGCTGGCACTACTTATCCGGTGGGACAGAAAAAGCCTAACGCATGGGGGATTTACGACATGCACGGAAATGTGTGGGAATGGTGTCTCGATTGGCGGGACGAATTGAGACCTACGAATGCAACCGATCCGTCCGGGCCACCCACCGGCATTCACCGAACAAATCGCGGTGGGTCATGGACTGATACTCCCGAGTATGGAAGATCTGCTTTTAGGGGCTGGAATACGCCCAGTGCGAAAACAGATATTCTGGGATTCCGAATAGTCAGGAAGCACTAATCGAATTGGCGACTTGCAGCTTTAACCTCAATCGCCTGTTTTGGGATCAACCGAGTTCAGGCCCATCAACGGTTCTGGAAATAAGCACCACAAACGCACAAAGCTCGTGGCTTCATTGTTGCCTGCACGCATACAACGCACTTCAGTCGATCGCCACCATCTATGAACGCAAACTCACCGCACTGGACGATCTGAAAAATCCCCTGCTGCACCAGGCGTTCAGCGGGGAATTGTGAAAGCATATTTCCCAGATGGACTTTGAATGATGAATTTCCTCTCCCGTGATGCCACGATCGCCCAGCCCGGATTCAACCGCTGGCTGGTTCCTCCGGCAGCCATAGCGGTCCACATGTGCATCGGTCAGGTGTATGGATTCAGTGTCTTCAATGTGCCGCTGACGCAGGCCGGTGAAGGCTGGACGATTCCTCAGATCGGCTGGATTTACTCGATCGCACTTTTCATGCTGGGCATTTCGGCGGCGGTGTTTGGCAAGTGGGTGGAGCGTAGCGGGCCGCGAAAAACGATGGTGGCCAGTTGCGTCTGCTTCTGCGGCGGCCTGCTCATATCCGCCATCGGCGTGAAGTTGAAGATTCTTTGGCTGCTTTATATCGGTTACGGCTTTACCGGCGGTATCGGACTCGGACTCGGCTATATCTCGCCCGTCTCAACGCTCATCAAATGGTTCCCGGACCGACCGGGTATGGCCACGGGCATGGCGATCATGGGATTCGGCGGCGGTGCTCTCATCGGCGCACCTCTGGGTGTGAAACTCATGGATCATTTCAAATCAGCCACTTCCATTGGGGTTGCCGAAGCATTCATTGCGATGGCATGTCTCTATGCGGTCTCCATGCTGTTCGGTGCATTGATCGTCCGCGTCCCACCCGAGGGCTGGCAACCGGCAGGCTGGGAGCCGACGCGGCATGTCAAACCAATGGTCACGAACGCCAATGTCGCAGTTGATGTCGCGTGGAAAACGCCGCAGTTCTGGTGTCTCTGGGTTGTGCTGTGCATGAATGTCAGCGCCGGCATCGGGATTTTGGGGCAGGCATCGAAGATGTGTTCCGACATGTTCGGGGTCAGCGCGGCTGTCGGCGGCGGCTTTGCCGGACTTCTGAGCATCTTCAATATGGGTGGCCGCTTCGTCTGGTCTTCCGTTTCCGACTACACCGGGCGGAAGGCAGTGTATTGCATCTATTTCCTCCTCGGTGCGATTCTGTATTGCACAGTGCCGTGGACGCAGAACGTCCAAAACAAAGCCATTTTTGTCGCCGTCACGGCAGTCATCATCACGATGTATGGTGGTGGCTTCGCAACTATCCCTGCGTATCTTCGTGATATGTTTGGCACTTACCAAATAGGTGCCATTCATGGTCGGCTCATCACCGCCTGGTCTGTCGCTGCGATCCTCGGTCCCAGTCTTGTCAATTACATCTCCACCGCCAGGATTGAGGCTGGAGTGCCCAAAGCGGAGGCCTACAACTTCACTATGTTCCTGATGGCCGGACTGCTTATGATCGGCTTCATCGCCAATCTGCTTGTGCGACCGGTTCATTCGAAACACCACCGCATTGAATCTTCCAAAAGTGTGAACAAATGAAAAAACTCATTCTTGTCATTGCCTGGACGTGGATCGCCGTGCCGTTGGGCTGGGGGATTTATCAATCGGTGCAGAAATCGATGCCTCTTTTCAATGCGCAGTCAGAACCCGCAGCACCAAACAGGCCATCGCCATGAACGAAGCCGAAACCAGAGCCGAACACATCGACCCCGCACTCGCTGCGGCGGGCTGGGGCGTTGTTGACGGAAGCCGTATTCTTCGCGAGTATCCAATCACTCTCGGTCGTATCGAAGCCCGAGGACGTCGCGGGAAGGCACTGAAAGCTGACTACGTTCTGGAGTATCGGAACACAAAGCTGGCGACAGTTGAAGCCAAGGCTTGGGATCAAGAACTGACGGAGGGTGTCGGGCAGGCGGTGGTGAATGTGCAGACCGTGGAGGCGATTGACAGTGAGTTCAAACGCCGAGCAGTTGGCGGAAACTGACCCTGAACAGGCGGCTGGACATGCCGTGCAATTCACCCGCTTTTCCGCGATTCAAGCTCGGCGCTGATTTCAGCGCCGAGCTTTGACAACCACTACCCGGCCCTGCTGTCTCGCCAAAAGCGGACATTTACGGACATCGCCGGTTCCCGTATCCAGATCTACGATTGTACCACGTTCCACCGGCAGTTTGTATGGCGTGCTGAACCAGCGTTAAAGGCAAACGCCACTGTTCAGCGGGCATCGTACGGCGGTTAGTCCATCGCAATCGATCAAACATTGTCCGGCCCGCTGCAGAACCGAATATGTGCCCCGGAAACAAGGACGGTTTCACCCCCGGTTGCTAAGATGACCGCCCCGGACGCAATACGCGGTCTCTACAACAACGGCCTACCGATCAAAAAACGACTATGTCAAACCCCAATCTGTCATCGTTCATCTGGTCAGTCGCCGATCTGCTCCGCGGCGACTACAAGCAATCGGACTATGGCAAGGTGATTCTGCCGTTCACAGTCCTGCGGCGTCTGGACTGCGTGCTGGAAGCCCCAAAGGACGCTGTTCTGAAGGAAAAGGAAAAGCGAGAATCCGCCGGGCTGAATCCGGAACCGTTCATGCTGAAGAAGTCTGGCCAGTTGTTCTACAACACATCGCCGCTCGACATGAAAAAGCTGATGGGCGATCTGCAGTGGGACGTAATCGGGCGATGATTTCAGCTCCTGCACTTTGGGCCAAACGCATTGCACCTTAGTGCTTTTCTGTGGTGGCGAAATCTCGGTGTCGCATCACCACTTTCAGAGTCTCAGCGGACACTCCGGCGTTGATCAGCCGTTGAGCCAATCCTCGTCGAATGTCATGAGCACTCGCGTACTTGACGCGATGCTGAGTTCTCGCGTCTTCGACCTGATCTTCAACGTCAGCCTTCTTGCCAATCAGCCCGATGATCCGACGGACTCGGTCCTTCGTCATTCGGTCGGTGTCGTGCCGCCGGCGGTCAGTCGACTTTCGGTCGGCCTTTCCCCGTAGGCATTCAACCTCAGACTACGACAAAACGTGACTCTCTCCCTGAATGGGACGAGAATTCGGCACCAGTCTGGTATGCTCCTCGGTGGCGTCCCTTCAGTCATCAAGGTGTTTCGTCGGGCGCGGTACTGTCCTGGTAAACAATTTGAACCCACGCCGCCCTGTGGCGGCGTAGATCACTTTCCATCGCCTCCGAAATGCTTCACCGTGTTTCGGAACCATCAGAAGGTACAGCATGAGCGAAATCCAGTTGAACCGACGGCAGGCTCTTATCGCGAGTGGTCTGGGAACGCTGAGTCTCGGTATGCCGGGAGTCGTGATGGGCAGTGACAAAGTGAACGCCTCGGGGCAGGCGGTTGCTTCAGAGAAGTCGTGCATCTTTATTCTGCTCTGCGGCGGCCCCAGTCACGTTGATACATGGGACATGAAGCCGGACGCGCCGCTGGATTATCGTGGACCTTACGAACCGATCTCCACAAAAGTGCCGGGCATGCTTATCAATGAGATGCATACGGAGCTGGCAAAGTTGACCGACCACTTCACGCTCATTAACTCAATGTCACATAAGGGCGCCATCAGCAATCACTTTGATGCGATGCACAATCTGCTCAGTGGCCAGTCCGAGAAGCGTGTGCAAGAGGGCCTGCAGGACGAAAAGCCGTATCTGGGTTCATTCGTTGCCAAACACAAACCGAGCACACGGAATTTCGTTTCCAATGCGTGGCTCATCAAATGCGTGGGACCACCCGTCTTCTGCGCCCCAAACATTGGCATCGGTGGCTACCTTGGTTCGGCGTACGCACCAGTGTTCGTTGGCTCGGAGACGAATCATCCGGCGATGGACAACTTCCAGCCGCCACAGATGTACAATCCCTACGATGAGACACGATTCGACGAGCGTAAATTGCTGCTCAGCCAGCTTGAATCGAACTTTCTGGATAAGGATCAGCACGTGAAAGACTGGTCGGATCTGCGTGAGAAGACGTACGATGCGATGACACGATCCGAAGGGCGGCTGGCGTTCGACTTGAGCCGTGAACCTGACGCGGTTCGCCAGCGTTATGGAATGCATCCACTCGGGCAGAATCTTTTGCTCGCGAGGCGCATGGTGGAAGCTGGTGTCCGCTTTGTCACAGTCAACGGGTGGACCGGTCAGGCCGAACATGACAAGCAGGGCCCGCCCAGCAGCAGCTGGGACATGCACGGCGGCAACATGGGCATGGGCAACGCGTTCGGTAACGGATCTTACGGCATGGGATTTTGCCTGCCTCGCCTGGATCAGGCGCTGTCAGCATTGCTATCGGACCTCAAGCAGAGCGGGATGCTGGAAAAGACATTGGTCGTTGTGACAGGCGAGTTTGGCCGCACGCCATATGTGTTGAAGCAGGACCCGCCTGGACGCCAGCATTGGCCTCAGTGTTTTTCCTCAATCATAGCGGGAGCGGGCATCGCCGGGGGCAAGGTCTACGGCAAGTCGAACAAGTTCGGAGAGCATCCTGTCAACAACCCCGTGCACCCCGAAGAACTCGCCGCGACCATTTACCATGCTCTCGACATTCCGATCAACAATCCCCAGGACGCCAGCAGCATTTCACGATCTCTGACCACGGGCAAACCGATCATGGATTTGTTCGGATAACGCGAGTCAGCTCACGCGGCTTTCGCAACACACGCCGCAGGGCACCGACAGCCGATAACGTGATGAGCAACGCGGGTGAACTATCGGGGCTGGTGTTCCTGATCGAAGGTTCGTTTTGCTTGACCATGCCATTACTTTTCCAAATAGCCGTCACGGATTTCGTGCAACTGCTTCCAGATCGCGGCGTCCCGAGCCTGGGGTGAGACACAGGCAAAGATAAAATTTCGGTCGTGGCTGGTCCATGTTTGGATTTCGAGGTTCAGCGTTTGTGCCTTCTTTGTCGCGAATGGCTCGACCCACTCCAGAGTGCCTGTGTAAAGCACGGGCTTGACGTCAGTCTTTTCGTCAGAAGTAATCGTTGCATCGGATTTCACTCGCTGCAGTTCCATTGTGAATTTCGATGGATCCAGCTCCCGGGGCTTACCGTTGAGAACGGCCTTGCACAGACCGCGGTAGTACTTCAGGAATTCCTCTTTGATAACCGCTTCGGTCAGTTGTGGCAGCGGTTCCAGTTCGAACACAAACGCATAACTGAAGAAAGTGTCGGACTCCGCCTTCATCATTCCAGGGGCGAACCGAATATGTTCGAATCCCTTCAGCTTCATATCCGGAGCAAATCCCGGCGGCAGTGAGATCGTTTCTCCGCCCCAATCTTTCGGAGCCGCCAGCTTCATCGCAGCTGGCTCATCAGCAACAACGGCCATCGAGGACATTAGCAAACAGAACGCAAACTTTCGAAACATGGCAAACTTCCAGTCAGGGCTGAATGCCTTCAGCAAAATTCTGATCGATCGCTCACCACAGCTGGGTTCGCTGACGTTGCCCACTTCTGTAAGATGCGGGCAAGCGACTTGGAAACCAGTCGGACGGCGAACCGTGAGCAAAGTCGGGGCAGGGTACGGTAAGCGACGGCGGCACTCCTGTCACGCAGAGCAGCTTGTTTACGATTCGAGCCCGATGGGAATTGGTAAATGGAAATTGTTGACAGCCTGCTCACAAACGACGTTGCGATCCCATTATGGAAGAACCAGTCCATGAAGATTCGAACTTTATTTGCAGCGTTCCTTGTCTGTCTGAGCCCTGCAACAGCCTTCAGTGACGACAACTGGCCTCAGTTTCGAGGACACGGTGGCCTGGGAATCGGCGGCGGTCATCCGCCGACCGAATGGAATACAGAAACGGACCACAACGTCGCCTGGAAGACGCCGATCCCGGGACTCGGGCACTCGGCGCCGATCGTCTGGGGTAATCGTATCTTTCTGACAACAGCAGTGAACTCGGACGCTGAAATTCCATCCGTTGAAACCGGATGGTCGGGCGGAGCCGGCGAATCCGCCTCCGATACCGGCGAATGGACCTGGCAGGTCATGTGTCTGCAACTCGAAACGGGGAAGCAACTGTGGGCCGAAGACGCTCATTTCGGTACACCGGCCGTCAAACGCCACTTGAAGGCGTCTCACGCCAACTGCACTCCCGCCACCGATGGTAAATCTGTCGTGGCATTTTTCGGTTCGGAGGGTCTTTACTGTTTTGACTTCGACGGGCGTCTGATCTGGAAACACGATTTTGGAAAACTTGTGTCTGGACCGTACGACGCTCCAGAACTGGAATGGGGCTTTGCCAGTTCCCCGATCATTCACAACGGCCTTGTGATTGTTCAATGCGACTGCCTGAATGCGAACTTTGTCGCCATTCTGGATCTGAAAACTGGTGAGGAGATTCGCCGCATCGACCGCGACGGAGAAGTTGCTACGTGGTCGACCCCACTGGTCGTGACGACGGCCGATCGATCGCAAATCGTCTGCAATGGTTATCGTCAGATGGCTGGATACGACCTGGAAACCGGCACAGAACTCTGGCATCTCAATAATGGAGGCGACGTTCCGGTGCCCACACCATTGTTCTCTAAAGGCTTGATCTACCTGACAAACGGACACGGCCGCAGTCCGACATTTGCAATTCGTCCGACCGCCACGGGAGATCTGACTCCTGCCGATGATCAAACGGAAAACGCTGGCCTTGCCTGGTGGCAACCCAGCAACGGTTCGTACATGCCGACACCGCTGGTGAGAGACGAACTTCTTTACACCTGCGATGACAACGGTCGTTTGACGGTGCAAAATGCCATGAGTGGAGAACTGATCTATCGTCATCGAATCGGCACCGGCAGTGCCACATACTCTGCCTCCGCAGTCTCGGCCGGCGCCTACCTTTACTTTGTCAGTGAAGAAGGTGAAGTCACCGTGGTTGAGATCGGAAGCGATTTCAAAACCGTCGCGACCAACAGCATAAAAGAAGTCGTCATGGCAACTCCCGCAATTTCCGGCGACCGGCTCCTCATCCGCACGGTGCGGAATCTGTATTGCCTGAAGCCAGAAGACTAGTTGCCAATCGTTGCTTTCACCGGCACGGGGCAGGGGCGAGCGTGGTCGGCGTTGAGCTCCACTGGCTTCACGCCATTGGTGCACAGGTTTGGAGGAGAACCTCATCCCGACTCACGCGAGAATTTCAGGGATGACGTTTCCGTGAACGTCAGTCAGGCGGTAGTCGCGGCCCTGATGGCGGTAGGTGAGTTGTTTGTGATTGATCCCCAGCAGATGCAGAACCGTGGCGTTGAGATCGTGGATGTGGACGGGATCTTTGACGATGTTGTATGAGTAATCATCGGTTTCGCCATAGACCATCCCGGGCTTCACACCGGCTCCCGCCATCCACATCGAAAAGCAACGCGGATGATGATCGCGCCCGTATTCCGTGGCCGTCAGAGTTCCCTGCGAATACACGCTTCGCCCAAATTCACCACCCCATACCACTAAAGTATCCTCCAGAAGTCCGCGTTGTTCAAGGTCTTGCACCAGCGCGGCAGAGGCCTGGTCGGTATCGTAGCATTGAGCTTTTATTCCGCTGGGGAGACTGCCATGCTGATCCCAGCCGCGGTGATACAGCTGCACAAATCGTACGCCACGCTCAGCCAGTCGCCGCGCCAGAATACAATTCGCAGCGAACGTGCCAGGCTTTGTTGACTCGGGACCGTACGCTTCGAATACGGACGCCGGCTCCTGAGAGAGATCCGTCAAATCCGGCACCGAACGCTGCATGCGAAAGGCCATTTCATACTGATCAATGCGGGCCTGGATTTCGGGATCGTGATAGTCTTCCAGCTTGATTTGATTCAACGCGGCCACATCATCAATCATGGCGCGACGACGTGCCGCAGTAATGCCGGGAGGATTCGAAAGAAACAGGACGGGATCTTTGCCCGGACTAAAGCGAACTCCCTGGTGCTTCGGCGACAGAAAGCCGGAGCCCCACATCCGCTCATGCAGCGGTTGAGCGTTGGTCGGCCCACTGGGGCGCGAGATCATCACGACAAACGTCGGGAGATTTTCGTTTTCTGAACCCAGACCGTAGGACAGCCATGCGCCCAGCGACGGTCTTCCGGCAATCTGATGTCCCGTCTGCAGCAGCGTCATCGCGGGATCGTGATTGATGGCCTCTGTATGCATCGAGCGAACCAAGCACATTCGATCGGCGATGCGAGCCGTATGCGGCAGGATTTCGCTCAGCCAGATTCCCGACTGCCCATGCTGTGCGAATCTGTAGATCGAAGGACAGACCGGAAATCGTGCCTGCCCGGCTGTCATTCCAGTGAGGCGCTGGCCCTGGCGTACGGAGTCCGGTAAATCCTTGTCGAACTGATCTTTCAACAACGGCTTGTGATCAAACAACTCCAACTGAGACGGAGCACCCGCCTGAGTGAGCCAGATGATCCGTTTGGCTTTGGGATTCTGCTGCGGGAAGTCAGGAAGTCCGCTGTCTGCGCGCGTCATATTTGACAAGAGTGTTGCCAGCGCGACGCCACCGATGCCGGTCGATGAACGACCGACAAACTGACGGCGAGTCACGTGATCAGGATTTGAAGATTCCATCGCGAGTGCTATTCCTTCATCACTGTTTCGTCGAGATTCAAAATCGTGCTGGCCACGCTTGTCAGGGCCGCTAATTCGACGGGATCAAAAGTTTCAGGCGATCGCGTAGCTCCCACCTTGAGCAGTTCGGCACCAGCCGCCGGATCAGATGCAAAGTCAGCTTTGGACCGTTCATACGCATTGACCAGCACCGTGAGTTCGGCAGCCCTCGGAGTCCGCGACAGAACCAGGCGAAACCCGTAGCTCAACCGAGTTCCAAGATCGGGGCCGGACTCAGTGAGGATCCGTCCGGCGAGGAACCGGGCTGCTTCCACATAGGTCGGATCGTTCATCAAATTCAGCGATTGCAGCGGCGTGTTTGTGCGAGGTCGTCGCAAGGTGCAGGCTTCACGAAAAGGTGAATCAAAGACCAGCATCGCCGGATTCGGGACCGACCGTTTCCAGTAGCTGTACATGCTGCGGCGATACAGGTCAGCACCAGATCCTTCGACATAGACATTCGTCCCGCTGCCAGCCGTCACTTGTTCGTACAGTCCAGCAGGATGATACGATTTGACAGAAGGTCCGCCGATTTTGGTAACGAGCAAACCACTGGCTGACAGAGCCTGATCCCGCAGGAATTCGGACTGCAAGCGAAATCGTGGCCCGCGAGCCAGAAGCCGATTGGCGGGATCTCGCTCATGCAACTCCGGTGTCACCCGTGAGCTTTGACGGTAGGTGGCGCTCGAGACCATCAACTTCAGCATGTGCTTAATATCCCAGTCGCTGCGAACGAACTCATCGGCCAGCCAGTCGAGCAGCTCGGGATGACTGGGCAGCTCGCCTTGAGTTCCGAAGTCTTCGGATGTCCGAACCAGCCCGACACCAAACAGCGACTGCCACAAACGATTGACCGTCACTCTCGCAGTGAGTGGATTCGCGGGATCAGTCAGCCACCTTGCCAATCCCATTCGATTGCGAGGGAGATCAGCAGACATCGCTGGCAAGGTCGCTGGTGTATTCGCAATCACGGCCTCCCCGAGCTTATTGTATTCGCCTCGGAGCAGGATATGGGTGACTCGTGGCGATGGCAGTTCCTCCATCACCAGAGCCGTGGGAATCGACATCTCCGTCTCGTCGATCAGTTTCGGCAGCCCGGCAATTCGCTCGGCCAGGGCCTTGCGTTCCGGATGAGTCGTCTGCTGATGCCTGACCAGCATTGCCTTCTCGGCGTCGGACCGACCGGCTGCTTCCTGCTTCAGAATCGCGACGATCTCGGCAGGCACTGCAGGAACTTCGGGCTTGGCAGGCTCTGCTGGCACTTCAGGCTCTGCAGTGGTTTTGGGCTCAGCAGGCACTTCAGAAACAGGAGCTGCGTCCGGCGTTGTAGCGGCAAGATCTGCGACCAACTTTTGCAGGCCAGCTTCCCACGCGGGATAGTCGGCCATCAAGCGGGCATCGATCTCTGCCAATGCCTTCGCCGCATCAGTCTGTTCATTCCGCAGCATCGCCAGTTTGGACTCCAGTTCCGGCGCGGACAATATCAGAAACGGAGGAGCGTTGCGGCGAAAGTTGGCGCCGTAGTTGCCGATCCCCTGTTCTGACACGTTGTGAAAGAAGGCATAGAGCCCGTAGAAATCTTTCTGAGTGAACGGGTCAAACTTGTGATCATGGCAGCGAGTGCAGTTGAATGTCTGCCCAAGCCAGACGGCAGCCGTCGTTTCGACTCGGTCTGCACAATACTCCGCCAAAAACTCCTCCGGAATGACACCGCCTTCTTCATTCATCATGTGATTGCGGTGAAATCCAGTCGCGATCTTCTGAGAGACCGTGGCCTCGGGCAACAAATCTCCGGCGATCTGTTCCACCGTGAAATCGTCGAATTTCATGTTCGTGTTGAAGGCTTCGATCACCCAATCTCGCCAGGCATACATGTCACGGTCACGATCGACCTGATATCCATTGGTATCTGCGAATCGAGCGGCATCGAGCCAATCGACGGCCATGCGCTCACCGTAGTGCGGGGAGTCAAGATACCGGTTGACCCATCGCCGATAAGTCTCGTCCATTCGAAATTTTGAGGCTCGTGTCGCTGCAGCGTCGTCCGGTGTTGCAGAGTTTTCAGGCATCCCCGCTGCGTTCATTTCAGCAAGGAAACTGTCTACATCTACAGGCGTCGGCGGCAGGCCGGTAAGATCTAGAGACAAGCGACGAATGAGAGTCGCCAGTTCCGCTTCCGGTGCTGGATGCAGGCCCTCGCTTTCGATTCGAGCAAGAACAAAATGGTCGATTTCGTTGCGAGGCCATGCTGTTTGTTGAACGGTTGGTGGATCCCGTCGTATTGGCGCGATGAACGACCAGTGTGGCTCGTAGTTCGCTCCCTCGTCGATCCAGCGCTGCAGCAAGTCCTTTTGCAGGGAGGTCAACGGCTTGTCGATTTCCGGAGGTGGCATCACAGTCTGCGCATCGGCAGAGAGAATGCGTTTTACCAGTTCGCTTGTATCTGATTTATTAGGAACAATTGCTGACGAACCGGATTCCGCTGGCGAGAGCGCGTGATCTCGCTGGTCCAGCCGCAATCCGCTCTTGCGAGCCGGGCCGTCAGGACCGTGACACTGGTAACAATGATTCGACAGGATCGGCCGAATGTCCCTGTTGAACTGCACCGGCTCGCCAGCGAACATTGACCGACTCATCACTCCGCTAAAAAGCAGGAGGACGATGGTCAATGAGAATCGCGTAATAAGTTTCTTCAACATCGCAACGTTCTCGGAGGGACGCAGTTTCTTCAGCAACTGGCGCGGATTGTCTTCCAGACGCAGGCAAACGTCCACTACGTCAAGGAATCCAGAGTGCGCCCACCGGTTGGGCGGTAGATTAGTACTTTGCAGCTCACTCAATTGACAACCTCCTTGTCCCGCAGGAACTTCACTCCGCCTGATCATCCTTGACTCATCGGTGACAGACGTCTCGTTGTTCACGCTTTCGGCACTTCGGAATCTGTAATCACTCAACTTTCTCGCCAGGATCAAATAGACAGGAAGGCAGGGGCGGGGAGCTAGATTATTTCAAACAGTTCATTTGCGTGAATCAGTCCCGGTCGTAAAGGATCTCCTTTCCGCGAACGGAATCATCCACTGTGCCATTCGCGAAGACAGTCTGCCCCATCACCCAGGTCCGCACCGGCCAACCGTTCAGCGTTGAACCGTGCCATGGAGACCACTGACACTTTGTCAGCTGATTCTCGTTCAGAATTGTCTGAGACTTCTGCAGATCCACCAGGACCACGTCGGCGTCATAGCCTTCGCGAATCGCCCCTTTGTTTTTCAGATTCCAGACGCGAGCTGGGCCTTCGCACATCCAGGCAACCACCTGGCTGAGCAAACAGCGGCCATGATGCACTTCATTCAGCATCAGGGCGAGCGAGTTCTCTACGGCGGGCAGACCTGAGGGCGATTTAGGATAGGGCTGCCGTTTCTCTTCCAGAGTATGCGGCGCGTGGTCAGTGGCGACTACTTCCAGAGTGCCATCCAGCAGACCACGCCAGACAGCTTCACAATCGGATTTGGATTTGATCGATGGATTCATCTGAATCAAAGTGCCCAGCCGGTCATAATCATCAACGCTGAAAAACAGATGATGGGGGCACGCCTCGCCGGTAATCAGGTCGCTGGTGGTCCGCAGAAATTCCACTTCTTCCGCAGTGGAAACATGCAGCACATGGAACCGATGACTGTGCCGCTCGGCCAGATCGACCGCGCGCTTTGTCGCAATTAAAGCGGCCTTGCTGTCGCGGATCAGGCTATGATCATGGACCGAGGTTCCTCCGCCAAGCCGTGCGGCGTTGGCTCGCACAGTGGATTCATCTTCGCAATGAGCACAGATCGGCAGAGTCGTCTCGGCGAAAATCCGTTCCAGCGCGTCCTGATTATCAACAAGCAGATCGCCGGTGCTGGACCCGATAAAGATTTTTATTCCCGGAGTTCTGTGGGCTGACTTCAGAACTTCCAGATTGTCCGGCGTGGCCCCAATATAGAAACCGTAATTGACACGGCATTTTTGAGCCGCGTTTGCCAACTTGTCTTCCAGTGCCGAAAGCGTCGTAGTCGTTGGCTTGGTGTTGGGCATTTCCAGAAACGAGGTGATGCCGCCCTTTGCACAGGCACGCGTCGCATGCTCCAAATCTTCTTTGTGCGTTAAGCCGGGCTCACGAAAGTGAACCTGATCGTCAATCACACCGGGAATAAGATGCAGGCCGTGTGCGTCGATCACCTCGTCTGCATTCGCGGAATCGGGTGCACCCACGGATGCGATCCGGCTGCCGTCCAACAAAATATTCAATCGTTCAACAGCATCCGGAAGAACGACGGTAGCATTGCGAATCAGAGTCTTCATGCGGGGCCTTGCAGGCAATTGCCAGAGGATGCGAAAACGGCTTCAAATTGGGACGTAGATTGACACGTTTCCCCGATGAGGCAAGTCAGGCATCATTCAAAAACATTGCATTCACGCATCGACTTTTCTCGATGCGACTATCAGCCACCAAATTACAGCGAGCGTTACGGAACCGAATGCTGACGCTTTAAAGAACCTTGAGGTAGATCACCTTGGAGTCTCCCTCGCCGTAAAATTCTGGCAGTTCTGCGACCGGACTGTAACCACAGCGATCGTAGAAATGTCGTGTCGGCAGATAGTCGGGGCGTCCAGAAGTTTCGACGTAAATCCGACGCCCATTTTGATGGCGGATCAAGTCTTCCGTCAGGGTCATCAGCCACTTGCCGAGTCCATGTTTCTGCTCGTCAGAGTGTACGGCGATCCAATAAATATCGAAACTGTTGGCGGTGCACGGTATGGGGCCATAGCAAACGTAGGCTACAACTTTACCGGCTCGTTCCGCGAAGGCAAAAAAGTAACCCGACGCATCGCCTCGTCGCACACGCTCTTCGACAAGTTCCGTGGCCACGTCAATTTCAGACGCGTGAAAAAAACCAGTCGATTCCACAATCTCGCGGACTCGTCCAATATCAGTCTCCGTCACTTCGTAACGAAGCGTCACCGTGATGCCGTTTAGTGTCACACAATCAGGATTGAAAATATGCATCTTCGAAAGCTTTACCGGTACGGGACGGCAATAAATGGCTGCCACTGAGAAGTTTAGCGTTCGTCGGTGCGTCCGCCCGGTTCGCGGCCGGCGATTTCTGGACAACGGACAAACTGCGTCGTGGCGTTCTGAATTCATCGCGGCCAGCATGAAATTCGCCACAAGAACCAATGACTGCGGAAAAATCCATCGCGCAGAGAAAGAGCCCGGCGGATTAAGCCGGGCTCTGAAGAACTTCACTGGAGCTTCTACAAGCGTACGAGACTAAAACCCGGCTGGATCAGCAACTGGGGCGATTGGCTTGCCGGCTTCAACGGACACCCCACCGCAGTTACCAGATGCACAGCCGCTTGCAACTCCAGGAGTCCCCGGAGCACATGTGGAGGTGCAGCAGACAGTTTCCGGCACAAGCACGCAACGTGTGTAGGGAACCTGCTTCATTACCTGCCGAGCGACCATGCGAGTACATGTTGTCTGAACTTCGCGAGGTACCGTTTTGCAGACTCGTCGAGTCGTCGTGTAAGGAACCTGACGTGAGACGCAATATGGTACTTTGCGTGAGCAGGTTTCACTGACCATTTTGCAAACGGAGTAAGGGATTTCGCGAGTTCGCTGTTCCGCTACCATCTTGCAGACCTGATAAGGAATCTGCTGTGTCTTCGTTTCACATTCCATCCGGCAGGTTCGATAGGGAACCTTCTGAACGATCTCTTTGGCAACCATGCGAGTCACCTGAACTGGAACTGTCTTCACGACAACTTCCGGCACGTAACGGGTCACCTGAACCGGGCATGCCTGACGTACCACCTGCGGCACCATGACAGTGTAGGGCACCTGTTGCTGAACAACTTGCGGGCACCAGACTCGGCGGCAGACCTGACGAGGAGGGC
This sequence comes from uncultured Planctomycetota bacterium, assembly GCA_947085455.1. Taxonomy (GTDB): domain Bacteria; phylum Planctomycetota; class Planctomycetia; order Planctomycetales; family Planctomycetaceae; genus SXXK01. The sequence goes on from CAMTWR010000043.1 coordinate 73,131, forward strand.
ATTGAGTCATGCAGATCTGAGGACCGCATGGACCACAAACCATGCGAGGAACTTTAGGACCTGGAATGCACTGCGTTTGAGTGACCCACTGACCGACATTTCTCTGCACGCAACGTGTCCGAGTTTCCGGACGCATGACCGTGTAACAACGCTCCTGCTGAATCGTCTCAGTCACGCACTTCATGACGGTCTGACGACATTCCTGCTGAATGGTTTCACACACCGGCTGCTGTATCGTGTACCGACACTCTCGCACATGGTCTTCCCAGACAGGACGCTGCACGGTGTAGTTTCGAGTCTGATAAAGCGTCTCGACAACGGGTCGCTGCACACAGTAGGTTTCCTGACGCACGGCGGTTTCCGTAACCGGACGATTGACCGTATAAGCTTCTTCCCGGTAAGCAGTTTCTGTCACCGTGCGGTAACAGGTCTCCTGCAGGTCCTCAAACGTGTTCTCATAAACCGTTCGACTCGAGGTGTACTCCTGAGGCTCGTAAACGGTTTCGCACACTGTGCGATAACACGTTTCGGTGGCAACTCGACACGTCGTGTAACACGACGCCGGTGCACAGGCTGCTGTCGGGCAGCAGTTGTAGGACGGAACACCACACAAACCCGCTTGTGTGACTCCAGGAACTGACAACACAGCGGCAATGGCCGCCAGAACGTCTCGCATCCGCATGATTCTCACTCCGATATCATCCGAAAGCCGCGCATCCGTTCGCTGACTTCTCCGTTTGTTTGAATATGGCAATTGCCGCATCAGTCACAGGTTACTCAAGCCGGAATTCAGGACTCAAAGACAATCCCTGTCTAAAGCCTTTTTTCTTCTTCAAATACAGACGAAATGTCCGGCTAGCTAAAAGATCTTATCCGCAGCAGACCACAAAGCTGAGGTAATTTGGGACGTTTGCAAGAAACCCACGATGCAAGAAATCGACAGCTCAGAGCAAACCGTACGTCTCGAAAGTCCGGCAGTGGGTACATGCTGCCCAGTGTACTCCGGAGCATAGAGAAGCCTTTGCACCGGACCGAAGGAAACCCTGCGAATGCTGTTCCTCTGGCAAGAATTTTTGCCGGCCTTCTTTATGCGTCACAGAACGAGGGAGCTCGCGACGATTGGCCGCATCTTCCAACCTTGTTGACCTGTAAGGAATCCCGGGGATTCGAGTGTGACCCCATTGCGCGCTGGTTGCCTTTCAACATCGCTCGCCAACGCAAGTGCGAAACGAGCCCCGCCGACGCACGACAACAAATCCAGAAGGCGGGGCGTGTTGCTTTCCGGCTACGTGTTTCCGCTCGTTCTTTTCGAAATTCGGCGTCATACGAGACGTTTTGTCCTATGAGTTTAAGAACTGATCGATTCACCTCCGGATTTTGATCCGCACACAATGCTTTTTACAATCCTTCGGCTGCACTGGCATCGTACCACGGATGTGTTGCAGCTCTTTTCACAGCGCTGACACTGTTATGCTGCAACCTCATCCAGATCGTACAGCGGCGCTGTTTATTCTGCGCGGTGAGGATGGAAAGTTCGTCGCCAGAGGCAATCTGACGGCCAAATTTGGATATCGATTCACCGGCCCTGACATCAACAAAGGCGACGGCGTCTGGGCCCAATGGAAATGGACAGGATCGGAACTGGTTGTTGAGAACGACCGCTTCGGGTTTCTGCCCGTTTACTATTGCCTGCTTCCCACGGGGATGGGTGTAAGCACTTCGATCATGGACCTGCTTCAAGCGGGCGCTGATGAAACACTCAATGATGAAGCAGTGGCCGTCTTTTTGCGGCTCGGCTATTACGTCGGCAATGACACTCCTTTTCGTGCCATTCACCTGCTGCCGCCAGGCAGCGAACTGAAATGGAGTGAAAACGGTCTGCGTCTGCGTTCGACAGCTCCACAGATTTCAACGAGTGTTTCACAACTCAGTCGTCAGCAGGCCGTCAATGAATACGGCCAGCGGTTTCAGGAAGTTGTGGAGTCGATGCTGCCTGAAGCGTCAGACAAGATGTGTGTGCCTCTTTCCGCAGGACGCGATTCGCGACACATTCTCTATGCACTTGTTCGGGCCGGTCGATTGCCGCAAATGGTGGTGACAGCAATGTCCGCTCCGCCAAGACCGTGCACTGACGCCCAGATCGCATCTGAGATCACAGCGGCTCTTGGTTTGCCGCATACTGTTCTCAGCCAATCGCAGGACCGCTTTGCAGATGAACTGGAAAAAGACTTCCTGACCAGTTTTTGCGCCGACGAACATTCACAGATGGTGCCCGTGGCGAAATGGCTGGACCGTGAACAATTCTCCGTCTCGTGGGACGGCATCGCGGGCGACATCTTCTCTTGCGGCGTATACAACGACAGCGGCATGCTGGATCAATTTCGAAACAGGCAACTGACTCAACTTTCCTCCGCACTGCTTGCGGACGATGGCTACCTGTCGGCGTATCTGACTCCGGATTATCGCGAACGTTGGAATCGGGAACTGGCTGTCAACAGATTGTCGAGGGAGCTTGAACAATACGCCGATCTGCCCAATCCCGCCGCGCCTTTCTTCTTCTATAACAGAGTCCGGCGAGAACTGGCTTTGTGTCCGTTTGGAATGCTCAATCGTCAGACACACATTCTGGCTCCGTATCTCAGTCACAGTATTTTTGATCTGCTGATTAATCTGCCATTTGAATATTTTCGCGGGCGACTGTTCCATAGCGAAGCCATTGATCAGTTTTACCCTGAACTCCCACGGGTCGAATACATTTCCAGCCCGACTGGCTTCGTGCCTGAGAAGCGTTCACGAATCTGGAAGTTTGCAGGAAGGCTTGGATCGATGGCTCTGTCCGGTAAGGCATCGACTTCGTGCATTCGCAGAAGCTTTCTGATGCCTCGCCTCGCCAAGGCCATACTGAACCGAAACTTTGGAACAGAAGTCCCCGTGTTGTTCTCGAGACTTCTGGTAATGCTGCACCTCGAACAAACGCTGGCAGGACGGCTGTATTCAGGTATTCACGGAACCGCGTGAGAAAACCCGATCAATTTCACTCTTCGTTTGTTGAACACGATGGCTGATACTTTTCAGCATCCAATCTTCTTCAGTCTTTCGGCCAATTCGAACATGCCTTCGACACGATTACATTCTGCGGCACGTCCTTTAAATGCGGATCTGCAGACTCACAAACGGCCCGTGGTTTCCGTCATCCTGCCCGTATTCAACGGTGAAGTTTTCATTCAGGCGGCGATTGAATCGGTCTTCGCGCAGACGTTTAAGAACTTCGAACTGATCGTTGTGGATGACGGATCCACAGATTGCACAATGGCCATTCTGGAATGCTACGGAGATCGTCTTAAGATTATTCGCCAGCAAAATGCCGGGCATGCGTCCGCAAGAAATGCGGCGGCTCGAAAAGCCAACGGTATCTGGATAGCGATGATCGATGCCGATGATGTCTGGCATCCGGAGAAGCTACAGCAACAACTGGATCTGACGACTCTGGCAGACGTTGTTTATACCGGTGCTCACAACTTTGAAGATGCCGTTCGCGTCGATGATGCCACTTTCTTAAACGGGCAATGTCCGTCGGGAGATGTCTTCGACCATCTGATGCTTGATAACTTCATCACGCATTCCAGCATCCTGATGCGAAGAGACAAATTTTTCGCCGCCGGGGGTTACGACGAAACTCTTCGAACGACTTGCGACTGGGATCTGTGGCTGCGCATGTCAGCTTCCGGCTGCCAGTTTCATGGAATTGCCGCGCCCCTGACGCATTATCGCTGGCGGAACAATTCGAATTCGCGGAACCATGCGAGAACATGCTCGGACCGATTGCAGGTTCTGCAGCGAGCGTTGCAACATCCGCGGGCGACTAAAACATCTGTCCTTCTGCGACAGAAAGCGATGGCTCGCGTCTGGCAAACTTCGGCGTGGTTCGTTGCCGAAAATGACGACCGCCAGGCTCTGCGATGGTATCTGCGGTCAGTCTGCTACCGACCGTACAGCATTCGCGGATGGAAAGAAGTCACCCGTTGCTGCCTTCATCTGTGCGGCATCAGCCGCAAGCGACTTCATTCTTTGCTCAGCCACTGATCACGAATTCCGAAAACTGCACTTCGTGAAGCCCAGCAAAGAAGTTTTGAAGTCGCGAGTTTGTGACTATCCGAACCCGAAGCGTCAGTTTTAAAGTTGCGCATCTGCCGGATGCGAACAGGAAAAGGAAAGCGGGCGAGTCATCGTTGCGGGTGTCGATGACTCGCCCGTTGGGAACGCAGGCGAAAGCAGCAGGTCGAAAGAAGGGAGGAGGAACCATCCTTCGCTGGAGTTTGGTGATCACAGATTGTGATCAGAGTAACTCCCCTGTGCATGAAGTCAGAACGACTTCTTCTGCCCTGGAAATCCGGCCCACTGAGGAGTGCTGCCGGTTTTCGCTGTTCGCTCCCGAGGGAGGTCTTCACCGCCGAACTGAAACGATTCCGAATTTCTATTTCGCAAATCGTTTCTGCCGGAAGAATCAGCTGTTGTCAGAGCCGTCGGCTCCAGCCCACTTGCATTGAACTGCGAAGATGTTCGCAGCGGAGCGTCTTCGGTATTGGCATCAGGGCTCAAAACACTGTCAAAGAAACTCTCCGCAGAGTCCTGAGCGTCTTCCGCTTTCCCTGACTCCGACACATTTTTCGCAGTATCAGATTTTTTCGGGGCAGGGGCCTCGATCGTGGCGTGGCGACGTCCCTTTGCACTTGGTGCCGCAGCGACTCCCGACTTTCCTGAGGATGGCCGTGGCTCGACTGACGCGTTCTTCTGATTCGCAGAGGCAGTCTCTTTCGAACCTTCAGGCTCAGGACTTTGCGAACGAATCACAGGAGCCGGAGTGCGGCGGCGTTTGGGCGGAGTTGCTGGAACCAATACTGTTTTCATCTCCGGACGAGCCGCAGCCTGAGAATCCGGCTCAGCTTCGCTCTCGTTGGCAGCCAGCATCTGCTCGCGAGGCAGGGTCAGCTTTGGCATACCGGCCAGCACCCAGCCGCGCCAGTTTTTCTCCAAAGACTCTATTCCCTCATGATCGAAATTTTTCCGAATGGCCTCTTCCCAGCCGCCGCGTTCGCCATCGGCAATAAACTTCAGATACGCGTGGCGGCCCTTCTGCTGAACAAGAAAGTCGGCGAGTGCGTAGCCTTCGGCATACAGTGTCAGCATTGGCCGCTGACCTTTGGGATACTCTTTCATGGACAACAGGTCTCGCAACGAAATCATTTCGTCCCGATTGCGAATGACTTCGTTCAGCAACGCCAGTTGTTTGAGTTGCTCCGAGCGATGTTCAAACAAAGTAGCTGCCCCTTCGTCTGCCCAGCGAGGAAGGGGGCGACGGAAATGACAGGCAAAAATCGTATGGTTGATTTCGTGAGGTAACACGGAGTCAAGAATTCTCTCGAGCGTGCCCTGAACTTCCATTCGCCAGTTCAGCACTTCTCCGCGGACGAACTGAAATGTCGTCTGACCACCGGCTCCCAATGCGCCTTCGCTGACCGTAACTCGGCACGGTCGACTCCAGTTGGGCAGAGGCTTGCCGGTCCAAAAGACAGCAAGTTGGCGACGATACACTTCCGCCGCTTTTCCGACCTGCTCGGCCACGTCCTGACGTGCCGCAGTCACAGAAAAGTTCACTGTTTGATATGTCGCAGCGTTGGCCTGACCAGCAGTCAGCAGCACAATCAGCAGCGTCAATCTTCGCAATCTCAGAGCGTCCATGCTCATCCCGTGCGTGTCTTGAAGTTCAGTTTAATTAAGCAGCGAATCCATTCGCGGCTCGGGGTCGTCTTGAGTTGTGTTCGGCAGCAAATGCCGAACCGCCTCACAGAAATGTCAAATTAATCTCGAACAAAAACTGTCTCAAACGCTTTGGCTCAAAGCACTTGCAACATTTTTTTTGCGGTCGGCATCCACCGTCGTCCCTCCGTGGGAACTCCGGCAGATTCTGCAGATGTTACAACGAGTGTCAGTTTTACATCCAGAGCAATTCCCCCGGCACTTTTTGCACTCCGCACGTAAAACTGCCCGCAGATAACTCTCCAAATAAAACTGCCAGGTCGGCCGGGCCTGCTCATTCTTCTGTGATGTCCTCTTTCGGCATCATGCAACGCTGACAAACTGTTCCATTCTATGTTCGATTCAGGACGTCGTACGCTATGCTTCGATCCTGACAACCGAATAAATTTCGCACGGATATCTTCCCGCGATGAACGACCGGCCTCTGGCTTGGCGTAACGACACCACACCGAGCGGAGATGAAAGTCGGACGTCTTACCAATAAGGCAATTCGGTTCACTCATTTCGATTTTGCGGCACAGAGAGACAGCAGCTCATGAGGATTCGTAAAGCCGTCATCACAGCAGCCGGTGACTATCATGCCCGCCTGCCCCTGCAGACTTTGGTTGATCGAAAGGGTGATGTCCGATCAGCATTGCGAATGACACTGGATGAAATTGTGGATTCGGGGATTGATGAAATTGCGATCATCATTCGTCCGGGCCAACAGGATCCCTATCTGACAGCGGCAGGACCCCACGCTTCGCGGCTCACGTTTTTTGAACAGGCCGATCCACGCGGATACGGCGACGCAATCCTTCGAGCCCGCTCCTTCCTTGAGAACGAGTCATTTCTACATCTGGTTTCCGACCACTTGTATCTCAGCAAAACGGAACGCCTGTGCGCTCAGCAGCTGATCGACGCTGCATCGGCAAACGGCTGTTCTGTCTCAGCCATCCAGCCCACTCGTGAAAACGAAGTGATCTTTTTTGGGACCGTGGGAGGAACTCCGGTTTCTCGGTCCGACAACTTGTACGAAGTGAGTACTGTCATTGAAAAGCCGACTCCGACCGTCGCCGAACAGCGGCTGATCGTGGCAGGCCAGCGCGCCGGCTATTACCTGTGTCTGTTCGGAATGCATGTGCTGACACCGACTGTCCTCACTTTGCTGCAGCAGAATCTTGACAGCACACCGGCCGGTCAGAACATTGACCTAAGCAGTTCACTCAACCAGCTGGCGCAAACCGAACGTTATCTGGCTCTGGAAATCGACGGCGCCCGATACAACATCAGCTACAAGTATGGCCTGCTGATGGCTCAGCTTGCGTTCTCCCTCAGCGGCGTGGATCGCGATCTGGTCCTGAGTGAACTTGTGACTTTGCTGGCGACCAGGTAACAGCTTCGAATCTCGAAACACGTTTTGGGATTCTCGTGCGGAATCCACTTTGCGACTACAGCTCCCTGCTGAGGCATCATGATCAACCTGCTTTCCATCATCACGTCGACAGATTCTGACGTTCGTAATCGGTCGCTCGACAGAGAATGTCGAGACCTCTCACCGGAACAGTTGCTGCGCGAATGTGAAGAGCTGGATGCATTCCGCCGCAGCAGTGAAAATCTCTACGATCGAGTTCGCTGTCTGTTCTTCCTTTACGCCATTCATCGTTTTCATCTTCCGACACAGTTGACCGGCCGTGAGAGCGGCCACATTCCCTACAATGCTTACGAACACATGCTGAATCGGCGCTATCCCGAAGCGCTGGATGTCTTTTTGATCAAGCTGCGGAATGATGGCCCATCCATCTCGCTGTCCAGTGCACTCGGTGAAGCTTACCATCGACTCGCGTTCCAGACTCTGGCCGACCAGGTCCGTCGCAGCGTTCGAACGGTACGAGGCAATCAGTGGATGTTCCGCACCGGACACCCGGCCGATGTGCCACTCCGACTTCATCCGGAACTATTGCAAATCGATCCGGTAACGGGCAGCTATCCCGTCCTGCGTGAACGCACAGCCGTGCGCATGGATTTTTCGCACAGCGGCTGGAGCGATATTTTCTTTCTGGGTATGGATTATCCCGAAGGCGCGAAAGTCATCAACGCGTCAATCGATCTCGCCGTGCGCGGCAGGCACCGTCAGCCAGAACCTCCCATCGACTGCAGTCTGCGAGTTATCGACGAGCCGGTTCTGCGACTGATCAGTATCGACCTGAACGCGAGAGTGGAAATCCATGAAATCAATGAAGTCTTCGATTTCGCGCGCGACTATCTTGGCCTGATCAAAGGCGCGGTGATTGCCGCGGGGTTGATACCACCAGGGATGGAAGGTTGCGGCGGCAAAGTCGCTGATGTCTTTTCACGTATGATTGGTCCCGGACTGGGACTGGAAATCGCAAGTCGCGTCAACGATATCCCCAAGGGATCGCGTCTTGCCGTATCAACCAACCTGCTCGGTTCGCTGATCTCGATGTGCATGCGGGCGACCAATCAGGTTTCATCCTTGACCGGTCAGCTGCAGGAATCCGACAGACGTATCGTGGCGGCTCGAGCAATTCTCGGCGAGTGGATCGGCGGTTCCGGTGGAGGCTGGCAGGATTCCGGTGGCGTATGGCCCGGCATTAAACTCATTCAGGGCTGCACCGCGGGAGCGGACGATCCGGAATTCGGAATTAGTCGCGGCCGGCTGATGCCTCAACACCATGTTTTCACCGCTGATGAAGTTTCCAAAGCCACTCGCCAGCGTCTTCAGGACAGTCTGGTTCTGGTGCATGGCGGCATGGCTCAGAATGTCGGACCGATTCTGGAAATGGTCACCGAGAAGTACCTGCTGCGCTGCGAGGCCGAATGGACCGCGCGACAGGATGCCATCGGACTGCTCGATCAGATCACAGCGTCCTTGAAATCCGGCAATATTCAGGATGTCGGCGCTGCAACTCATCGCAATTTTCATGAGCCATTGCAGGCGATTATTCCCTGGTGCAGCAACGCTTACACGGAACGCCTGATTGAAGAATGCCGCGCGAAGTATGGAACTCGTTTCCATGGCTTCTGGATGCTGGGCGGCATGGCAGGCGGTGGTATGGGATTCATCTTTGATCCTGCGGTGCGCGAGGAAGCGCAGGACTGGCTGCAGGAAATGATGCTGCAGGTCAAACGCAGCATGGAAGCCTGTGTTCCTTTCGCAATGGACCCCGTCGTTTATGACTTTGCGATCAATGACAACGGTACGTTTGCCGAACTGCGAACGGATGCCAGCCTGCCGAAAGGGTACTACGCGCTGATGGTCCCGGACTGGCTTCGCAAAGGTCTGTCTGAACTGTCGCCGATGACGCGAATCGAATTGGAACGAGTTGGAAATGCCTGTCGAGATGGGAATGGCAGCAACGATCTCGCGGCCCATCTCATACAGAGAATTCTGCCGTCAACATCGAAAGAAGCTCGGCAGTCGGCGCGTCTCGAGGATCAGCTGAGAGACAACGGATTTGATCCGATTGCTCATGAGCAACTTCGAGAAGATCTCAGAGCCGGTCGACTTGGCATGGCTCAAAACCGACTGCATGCCTCCGTCACCATTGAAGACGTCTCCGCGTCAGAAGTTCTGGAAGCCCGCAGAGATATCCCGGCATCGGCATTGGAGGCCGGCCGAAAAGCCATCGCAGCCGGCGAGGTCGCCGTGGTATCGCTGGCCGCAGGTGTGGGCAGCCGATGGACTCAGGGCGCCGGCGTTGTCAAAGCGTTGAATCCTTTCTGCAAAATGCAGGGGAAGTGGCGTTCTTTTCTGGAAATCCATTTTGCCAAAACTCGCAAGGTTGCTCAGCAATTTGGAATCTCACCGTTGCATGTGGTCACATCCGGCTATCTGACCGATGGCCCGCTGCGTGAAGCGGCCGCTCGTATGGACAACAGCGGAATGCTGCGAGTCTCAGGCGGCGCGTCGGTGGGTCTGCGAATGGTTCCGACACTGCGAGACCTGCAGTTTGCATGGGAAGAAATGGCTCAGCAGGTTCTGGATCAGCAAAAAGAAAAAGTCCGCACAAGCCTGCGTGCGGCGCTGATGAACTGGGCACGAACGTCCGGAGAATCTTCGGACTATCGCGACAATCTGCCATCACAATGTATGCACCCTGTGGGCCACTGGTACGAAGTGCCCAACATGCTTCGAAACGGCACGCTGCGTCAGATGCTGATCGATCGTCCGCAGCTGAAGTACATCATGCTTCACAACATTGATACGCTCGGGGCCAACGTTGATGCAGGATGTCTGGGCCTGCACATTCAGTCAAACGCAGATTTGTCCTTTGAAGTTATCAGTCGACGTCTGGAAGATCGCGGTGGCGGACTGGCAAAAGTCGATGGGCGAGTCCGATTGGTCGAAGGACTGGCGATGCCGCGGGAGCAGGATGAGTTTCACTTGTCGTGGTACAACTCGCTGACGACCTGGATCGATATCGACAGGATGCTGAAAATCTTCGGACTGACTCGCGGCTCACTGGCCGATCAGAAGGCCGTTGATGCTGCCATCCGAGAACTCGGTCGGCGTATGCCAACGTACATTACCCTGAAGGAAGTTAAGAAACGCTGGGGCAATGGCCAGGAAGATGTGTTTCCAGTGTCTCAGTTTGAAAAACTCTGGGGCGATATGACAGCACTGTCCGACGTCAATTGCGAGTTTCTTACTGTTCCGACTCTGCGAGGTCAGCAGTTAAAAGACCCGGCTCAATTGGATGGCTGGTTGCGCGATGGATCTGCCGCCTTCGTGGAATCACTCTGCCAGTGGTAATGCGAATTCCACTTCTGGCTCAGGTTCTGTAGCTTGTTCTGTGTCCATCACGTCTTCGTTTTCTGGTTCCGCAAAGGCTGTCCTGATCCGTGTGCGAAACTGCTTCATCTGCTCCGTATCCGGCTCAAAAACGATTTCGACCTTCAATCCAATCTGGAACCAGCCGCCCGGACGTTCCGACCGATGTCTCACCTGCGTCACAAAAAATCGCCAGGCATTTTCCATGTCGCCAACGGCAACGATGAATCGATCGGCCTTCGGCTGCACTGGCACAAGTACTCCGAAACCCTGACGTCGCAGATCGCAGGTAGCCGCTGGAATGGCACGACCCATATCTGTGTCTTCGCCGATCGGTCCCGCACTGATCGGGACCAGCCAGACACCGATCGTCACGCTTCGAGAACTTTCGCCCCGCCGACTCTGCGCTACACCCGTCTCATAGGGCATTGCGGCCATATCAAATTGACTCAACAACCGCGCGAGCGCGATCTCAGCCTGCTTGCGCGGATCGCGGCGATTCAACATGCCTCCAAGAGTGCTTAAGATCGGCAGTCGTTCAAACATCGTGTCATTTCCCAAAAGTATAATTGCCCTGGAAAGTATTGGTTATGCACGCTCTGAATCGGGTTTTTGAATACGAATTCTGATTTATGGTCATCACCTCTGGGCGGATCTGCACGATTGTGACTCGTGCGAGTGGCTCGTGCGAGTGGCTGTTTTTCCTACTGAAGGAGCCAGCAGAAACGATCAAACGTCACATTGTCGCCTGAAGCCTGAAGCCTGAAGATGGTTGAGAAAACGGTACATGCTGAATTCACGCAATCGTTACGATCGGTCTTTCCAGGGAAGGGGCTCGCTCCAGCGAATCCGATGAGCACTCCTGCATCCGACCTAAATGTCCCAAAAGTAACAGAACAGAGACCTTAATTTGGGCACGATGGTGCCGTGAGTGACGTTAAAAACGCAATCGTTAAGTGGGTCCGAGAATTTGCCAACGCACTTCGTAAAATTGTGGACTAAGTTGTCTCGAAAGACCGTAATTCCTCCGTGAGTACCTCAATTCCCCCATGGGCGAAGTTTGACTTTAGACGCGATGTTCGTCTCCTCTCTTGTTGAGAGGTATCTGGATTTCTAGACTTCCGTTCTCGTTTAAGAGTCCACAATCGCGTACTCTTCGCGGTTATGAAGTTCGACAGAGTTCTCATTTTCGTGCAAGTCACGCCGATCTGGGACGCGAAACCCCTGTCTATCCCTCAACAGCCCCCAATTCAAATCAATACCCGGCGTTTAATTCCAGGATGTGAACCTTGAGAGCGTTGATCAGCGACATACACGGCAATCTTGAAGCATTGCAAGCCGTGCTGGCGGATATCCGACAACGCGGCATCAAAGAGATCTATTGCCTTGGCGATATCGTCGGATATGGGCCCAATCCGGCCGAGTGCATCGATCTGGTGATGGATCTGGACATGTGCCTGCTGGGCAACCACGATCAGGCGGCGTTGTTTGATCCTGAAGGATTTAACGCCGGTGCTGAACGAGCAATTTTCTGGACTCGGTCTGTCCTCGAAAAGGGGATCGGCCCGAAAGCTGAAAAACGATGGGATTTTCTGGGCGAATTGAATCGCCGGTATCGCGACGAAGTGACCAACACGATGTATGTGCATGGTTCAGCTCGCAACCCTTTGAATGAGTATGTCTTTCCCGACGACATCTACAATCAGGTCAAGATGGAGAAAATCTTTGCCCTTGTGGAACAGTACTGTTTTCAGGGACATACTCATATTCCGGGAGTGTTCACGGAGGCGCTGGAGTTCTTTGCGCCGGAAGAGATCGGCGGAAAATATCGCCTCGATAAACAGAAACTGATGATCAATGTGGGCTCCGTCGGACAGCCACGCAACAACGACCCTCGCTCATCCTATGCGGTGTTCAATGGCGATACGGTGGAATTTCATCGTGTTAGCTACGACCTCGAAAAAACTGTAGAGAAAATCTACGCGATTCCAGAACTGGATAACTTCCTCGGCGATCGCCTCCGCGAAGGCCGCTGATCGGCCCCATACCAGAGTTGGCGCCGACCACACTGGCACTGCATTAACGACTATGCGCCGATGCACGCTTTTTGAAGTTGCGTGCTTGTGACTATCCCAACGCGAAGCGTCATGATAAAGGCCTGAATTTCAGCATGCTTTATCAAACGCACGCCCGAAGCTCGCAGCTTGAAAATGCGAACGCGGGAACTCACGGAAACGCTGGCGTTTGATTCCGTCACTGCAACGTCAATGCATCGCTAACGCTGCGTGAGGCAGGGCGACGCAACTGAGTCTCGCACTTTTCGACGGCAGCGTTCTCAACGGCTTCTAACCATTGTTCCTTTAACCATGTGAGGAACATCGCTGCAGGCTCGCTTCAAATCCCGGCTCAAATGCTGGACACCACACAGCCACTGCAGGATACTCCCTCCGCAAACATCGACACTCCGCGACGTGATGTGTCATTGCACAGACAGCAGACGTTAACAGTCTAATTCCTGCGACAGCAATCTGCCAAAACATCGAAAACAGATGGGGCAACCGGCAGCTCGCAGAGAACCGGCTATCGCCTGGTCCCATTGATACACTTCATAAATGATGACAACGGACGTAACAGCATGACTGTCGATGACCAGTTAAAGAAACAACTGGATGATTTTCGCAAGGACTTTCACCGGCTGCGAACTGAAATCTCGCGAGTGATCGTCGGCCAGAACGAGATTCTCGACGACACGCTGATTGCTCTGATCGCAGGTGGGCATGTTTTGCTGGAAGGCGTACCGGGGTTGGGCAAGACCTTAACCGTTCGAACACTTGCCGATGCTTTGCATCTGGATTTCCGCCGAATTCAGTTCACTCCCGACCTCATGCCTGCGGATCTGATCGGAACTCAGGTGATTGCCGAAGCCGCTGATGGTCGCAAAGTGTTTGAATTCCAGAAGGGCCCTCTATTTTCCAACGTCCTGCTCGCGGACGAGATTAACCGCGCGACTCCAAAGACCCAGTCCGCACTTCTGGAAGCCATGCAGGAACACTCTGTCACCGTCGCCGGCGTAACTCACCGACTGTCCGAACCATTTTTCGTTATGGCCACTCAGAATCCTCTGGAGATGGAAGGCACCTATCCGCTGCCCGAAGCGCAGCTCGATCGTTTCTTTGTAAAGCTGCTGGTGAAATACCCGTCGGTTTCTGATCTGGAGGTGATCCTGGATCGCACGACAGAGAACATAAAACCCCGTGCTGAAAGTGTGCTCACCGGCGAACGGATTCTGGAGATGTCTCACCTGTCCAGGCAGATCCCGATTGCGGCCGACGTGCGTCGCTATGGAATTGCGCTGATCGTCGCATCGCATCCTGATCACGAACTGGCCTCAGCCGCTGCTCGAAAATATATTCGCTATGGGGCCAGCCCGCGTGGCCTCCAGGCCCTGATCCTGGGCGCGAAGATTCGAGCGATTCTGGATCATCGTTACCATGTTGCACGCGAAGATCTCAAAGCCATGGCAATGCCAGTCCTGCGCCACCGTATGATTCTGAATTTTGAAGGACAGGCGGAAGGCATCAGCACCGACGATGTGATTCGCAAAATGCTGACTGATATCAGTGAAGATGCCCTGTCCGTCGCTTAGAACTTCCTGCTGCCAATCGGCCATGCCGAAGCCTGATTTCCGTTCATCATCTTCCCGAAACGCCTCATGCTGTTCCCCTCCGACTTTCTGACGCGACTTGAATACCTTGCGATCGTCTCGAAGCGAGTGTTCCGAGGCCAGCTGCTGGCACAGCGGCGAACGATGCAGATGGGTTCTGGTATTGAGTTCTCTGAACACCGCGAATATACGACCGGCGATGACCTGCGTTACCTCGACTGGAACATCTACGCGCGGCATGGCGATCTGCTGCTGAAGCGTTTTCAGGAAGAACAGGATCTGCGCGTCTATGTGCTGCTGGATTGCTCCCGCAGCATGGCGTTTGGAAGCCCGGCCAAGTTTGATCTGGCCAGACATCTGGCCGCTGCACTGGCTTACATCGCGCTCTCAGATCTGGACCGAATAGGAATCATCGCCTACGCCGATGGAGTGATCGCCGAGCTGCCGCTGACGCGCGGCAAGGCTCGTATTTTGCCCCTCATGAAGTTCCTGACAGATCTTCCCACCAGCGGCGCAGATACAGATCTTAGTAAAGCTGTGCAGGGCCTTGTTCATCGAGGAACTCGGTCAGGGCTGGCCATTGTGATTAGTGATCTGTTTGATGAACACGGGTTTCAGCGAGGTCTGGATCAGCTTCGTTATCATCGTTTCGACACGCATGTCATCCAGTTACACGATCCCAGGGAAGCGAATCCTGAACTCCTCGGCGACGCAGAACTTGAGGATATAGAAACCGGCACAGTCCGGAAGGTGACAGTCACGGAACGCAATCTTGCGACCTACAAGAAACTGTTTTCTGACCACCAGACTGCTGTGAGAGACTACTGCCACAAGTATGCCATGAGCTGCACTCAGTCACCCACGACCGTTCCGTTCGACGAACTGATCCTGCGAATGATGAGACAATCGGGTGCGATCTGAGTCTGCAACTCGACAGGATTCCGGCCACTCACGGCGGACTGGCCGGAGTTGCACTTCGAACGGAACCCGATCCGGCAACGGCAACTGCGATATGGGAATTCAGGTGCACTCAGCCTGACCATGGGCCTGAGAACGAAGCATCACACAGGAACCCGGCCGGAATTCGGAACCAAAGCCAGGCTGGCTTTCTACCCAGATGCGTCCTTCCATCAGCTCAACCAGTCGGGAGCAAATGGCAAGCCCCAGTCCTGCGCCGCCAAACTTTCTGGTCGCCGAAGAGTCAATCTGTTCGAACAACTTCAAGATATCCGTGGTCCTATCCTCCGGAATACCGATCCCGGAATCTGCGACGACGATATACACCATGACGAGTCCATCTTCCACCGAATCAACAAAGATCTCCACGTGAATAAATCCGGCCTCCGTAAACTTAAAAGCATTGGTCAACAGATTGGTGATAATCTGTCGAAGCCTTCCCGCATCGTATGATTGAAGATCAAATGACGCTGATTCTTCATCGCAGACTGTTCGGCAATCAGTCCGCTGCTGCTGCCTTTCGAGAAACAGGCCGCCCATGTCGGCAACCGTTAGCTCTTCAGACGACAGCCGAGCGACACCCGTTTTCCGGGGATCTCTCCCAGCTTGAATCTCGTGGACTTCATCGAGATACTTCGACAGAACGGCGTTGGAATCTGCCCAAACACCAAAGAATCATTGTTTTCCCTTGATCTTTTTGCACCACTGTCCATTCTGGTGTGCGAAAAGCGGAAATTCGTGATACGGTTTCGCTGGTTTTGTGTCCGATACTGCTCCCATGTGTTTCTCGCTTCAGGTGTCGTCTCGATCAGAACCGCTGCCGAAAAGCGCAAAATAACCAGTTATTTTTAATAATAAAGCGCCCGTAGCTCAGTTGGATAGAGCGACCGCCTTCTAAGCGGTAGGTCAGTGGTTCGAATCCACTCGGGCGCATTAAAGGAGAGTCCCGTTTTTGCCACTTTTGGCTAAAAACTGGCCTCCCTCATTTTTGCCTGACACCAACAGTTGACACCAATCAGCTTTCATCGCTCGGCTTCACTGTGGCTTTCTTCATCATTGCCGACAACTTCTCAACCGCTTCTTTCTGAGCATTCTGCAGCAAATGCGAGTAAGTGTTGGCCGTTGTCGCGATGTCGCGATGTCCGAGCCGCTTTTGGATTACCTTGAGATCCACGCCCGCCGCCAGCATCAAACTAGCCTGCGTGTGTCTCAGATCGTGGAAGACGAACGTATCCGGGATTCCGGCCGCTTTCCTGATTGGATACCAAACACGCCGATCGAAGTTTGAGCCCCGGAGATATCCACCGCGTTCATTGCCGAACACGATTGGAATGTCCTCAGGTTCGAAACCTTCCTCTCTGGCTTTCTTCAGCCTGCTCCTGAGAGCCTTAATTGCTTCAGCATCCAGAGCCACCACACGCAGCCCTGCCGATGTTTTCGGGTCTTTCACCTTCAATCCGCCGCTGAGTTCTTCCAGAGCGCTACGTACAGCCAGAACGCCCTCGTCTAGATTGACAGCGTTCCAGTGGAGTGCGAACAATTCGCCCTTCCTGAGACCTGTCATCGCCGCCAGGATGATCAGATCACCGAGCCGGTGAGATTCGCACGCCGCGAACAACTTTGCACACTGTTCTGGCTCCAATGGCGTTACTTCTTCCCGGCCAACCTTTGGCTTGTCCAATGCCGCGCACGGATTGTAGGGCAGCAGCCTAAGTTTCACGGCCTGATTGAGTGCAGCCCGCAGAATCTTGATCGTCCGGAACCTGATTTCAGCGCTGATACCCTTCCGAGCCATCTTTGCCTGCCAGGTTACCAGTTGATCGCCATCCAACTTAGACAGCTTTAAATGCCTGATGTTTGGCGTGATGTAGAGTTTCACGATGCCGCCATATTCCTGACGGGGCTTTCCAGCTCTGTTGAAGTGCAATATGATCATCCAGCCACCGCTGGAGATACCCCGCGACCGTATCCTTGCCCACAACCGACTTGGCGTTCGTATCTCGCTGCTGTCTCAGGTTCTTCAGCTTCACAACGACTTCGGCCTGAGAGCCAATGATTCGAACGCGAAGTGAGGTGCTGCCGGTTTCAGGGACAGGTTAATCTCTTATTCTGAGCCACAGAAAGGACCCGGTAGATGGCTCGGAAGAAGACAGTATCGAAGTCAAGAGACACACGTCGGCGTTACACAGATGAGTTCAAGGAGGAAGCCGTGCAGATGATGCTGGCTGGTCACACTGCGCTATCGGTCATGGAGCCGCTGTTTTTCCGACCTCTGGAGCCATGTTGCGGAACTTTATTTTGCTGGTGCCCGCATTGCTGCCAGAGTCGACTGAACATGTGCAGACAGGCAACTGGGATTCTCTTGGAACTTGAGAGGTCCTGTCGTTTCCTCAGTGCGATTCCGGCTGCAGAACCGGGTTACCAACCCCAGACGCTGGCGGCGCACTCGTCCGCCAGAGAGCGAACTTAACGCGTGCACGTTGAGGAACTACCACGCGAAGGTACCTAAGTGCAGTGCAATGGGCCGTACAAATCGATACCTCACGAACGATCCTCGCAAAACGGGTAGGGCTACACACTCGTTTGAGTTCTGTCTTGTCATGCCTTCAGCTCTCGCAGCCCCCCGAAGCGGCAAATTGCCGGTTTACATCTGCTTGTACAGTGCTCGCCGCCGTCGGCCAGAGCTCCCAAAAAACACAAATCAGACCCCCACCGCCTTCAGCTGGGAGCATGATCATGGTTATCGAAGGTGGCTTGCTGATGGGCTGGAACCCCGCGGAGCCGGAAACGGCTGCTGCACTCAGGACATGCACACTTTATAGTGGTTTGACATGAAGCAGTTTCATGCGGACGCCGCGATCACTTCCAGGTTCAACGAACTTTCATCTGTAGTCGAGTTCACTGCGCCGCTTGAACCAGCACCGCCGACTTGGCGTATCAAATTGATGTCGCGTCGGCGGTCGGACCGGAGCAATTTGTCTTCGCCACCAACGGCAGTGACGACCTGCTTGACTACCGCTGTCGGGTCGGGGTCGGAAGCGGAAGCGGAAGCGGACAAGAAGGAAATGTATGCCAGGCGATTGCGCGCCACATCCTTATCCGAAGAACCGCAGGTGGGCGTGACCGGACCAATGTCGTTCTTGCTCCTTGCCAAAAAATCGTCCGGAATCTGCGAATCATTGTCCGCCGTTGGAAAGTCGTTCAATTCAAGTGTCCCGTTCATCACAAATTCATGAGTAGTCAGTGCCATTGCAACGTGGAGCGATTTGCGTCTGCAGCGGCTTTTTTTTCAAGCGAGTATCGCGATATCGGAATGCGGGAGTATGACAAAACAGACACATGATTCAGGTTTTTTTCAGCGGGTTCATCGTGGGCATTTCGAGAATTTTTGCAGAAAACTGACGGCAGCAGAGAGCCATGTTCAACTGGAGAAAATTATTTCGACTATTGATGTCGCGGTCACTCGAAAAATGATCGACTCCAGCGATCACGAATCGTTGATGGAGTTGATTCAGCGCCGCAGGCAGGAACTCAACAAAGCAGACCCCGCGAAATAATAATTCAGTGCTTTCTGCGGCGGAGAACAGCACATTGTGACCCAGGCTCTCAGAATGAGCCTTATACTCCATCATACCCAGTCTTTACGACCGAACGCCAGGTACTGCAGAAGAATTGGAAGCTCATAAACTGCCAACAACACGAACAACGTTCGTCCTTTCTTGTGCGTTTGATCAAACGCTGACATGTCGTGATGGAGTGAGTAGCGGCGATGGCTCAGCAGTTGCACTCGATGCCACGCTGGAATCATGATCAGATGCAACCAGAAGGGAATTCCCGGTGTCGCAACAGCCGCCGCGATTAATAACATCGAAGACAGGAATGTGGGCAGAAACACCGGAATCGGAATATTCCGCAGGAGCACTCCAAAGTAGGGGACGAATAGCATCGTCAGCACACAGCATTGAATCGTGGGCGTTATCTCCGGCAACAAGCTTCTGACGGCGATCGCGGCCAGCGAGCACAGAGAGAAATAAACGCCATAGACGGCAATGATGTGCCAAACGTTGATTCCAAACTGACCGTGGCGACACAGATGTCTCTGATACAGTTCGTCGAAATTGATACGCAGGATGTTCACTTTCTTTTTCTCCATAATGCGGTCAACGCCGTGAACAGCATTCTGGCCGTCGAGGCGCGTAGCGTGTCGGCGATCGTCCTGCTTACAGCCGTTACTTCATCCTCGGTCACGGTGAGAGGTGGAGTAAACTTCAGAATATGCGGTTCGTACTGACAGAATCCCATCAACACCGGGCAGTTGGTGTGGTTCATCATCTGCAGCAGGTACAACTGAGCAGCATTCAGGCCCAATCGCTGAATAAGACTGCTCTGGCAATTTAATTCAATCCCAATCAGGAGTCCGTAACAGCGTATGTCCCTGACCAGAGAAACTCCTTTCAATTGCCGCACCAGCTCGTCGCGAAACTGCTGTCCCGCGACGGTCACCTGTTGCGAAACATCCTCGTGATCTGCTCGCCGCAAACTATTCAGCAGGGCGCGATATCCGAGTTCATACGAGTACTTGTTGCGCAGGTCGGAGATCAGTGTTGATTG
The DNA here is from genome assembly GCA_947085455.1 of uncultured Planctomycetota bacterium. Taxonomy (GTDB): domain Bacteria; phylum Planctomycetota; class Planctomycetia; order Planctomycetales; family Planctomycetaceae; genus SXXK01. The sequence continues at coordinate 92,954 of CAMTWR010000043.1, forward strand.
TCCGGATCTCAATCGCGACTCGATGCTGTCCGAGTACAGTGTCATCGCGAACGGGAACATCATATCGCTGACCCCTTTACCGATGGTCAGCAGATCCGGTTGGATCGATTTTTGTAATGACCTGACGAAGGGACCGGTGCGAAACATGCCCGTCTGAATCTCATCCACGAATAAAAATGCACCCGTCCGTTGCCGGATCTCCTCGATGCAATCAAGCAGAGAATCCGGAATTTCACGGACACCGCCCACGCCCTGAATCAGCTCCAACTGAATGACGGCGATGGGCGTTGTGGAAGCGATCTGTTCCAGTTGCGTAGCCGCGTCGTCTGCGAACGGATTCAGATAAACGACGTTAGCATACAAGGGATCAATATTTGTTCGGTAGTAGTTCTTTGCGGTGCCGGACAAGGCCAGAAGTGTCTTGCCACCAAACCCGCCGTGAAACGCCACAATCAATGACCGCGAAGGCTGAGCAGCCAGCGCCAACTTGATTGCATGTTCAGCAGCGGCTGCCCCACTGACGGCCGGTACGTGATGCGGCAGTCCGGTGAGAGTGGTTAGTCGCTGCTCGACTTCTCCGCGGATATCTTCGACAGCATCCATCTCCTTGATTTCTTTGGCCCAGTCCGCGGGATTGTGTCCTCGCAGACTGCAGGCTACGCCTCCGACTCCGTCAAACACAAGTTTGTTTCCGACGCGGACATAGTGGCCGGATGCGGTCACGTCTTCCTGATCATAGCCTGCGAGCGAGATAACCTTTGCGAGTGATGAACTGAACAGATCTCGAAAAGTGCTGTACAATAGGTCGTGGTCAACAAGTAACGGCTTCACTGCCTGCTGAAGTTGCGTGTAGAAAGCTTCAGAATGTTCCTGAAGGCACTTCAGAAAGTGCATTGTGGAGACAGTATTTGGTTGAAATGTTGTGGAATGAAAATTCGTCATGCCTTTCACAGTCCACTGTGCGGCAATCTCGCGGCGAGCCGTGAAGGCTCCGAAGGGAACCTGGCGTCGGGTGAATGATTCATCAAACACCACGATGTCGGGAACCAGCCCGCTTTTGGGCAGTGTTGCATTGTGGAGGAACAGATCCTGATCCAGGCAGGCGATCATCAGACTGTGATCGCTGCTGCAAAACCGCTGAACGGTCTGGTGGAGTTCTTTTGATCGCAGTGATTCTCTCAAGGCCTGCGGCGACAGCACCAGAATTCCGGCCGAGACCTTGTCCTGTTCCATCCGGGTTATGAACTCTGCCGTCGACAATGCGATGATCTCAGGAATGAACTGGATGCTGATGGGTTCATAGACTCCATACGCCCCATCAGGCTCAATCGTCGTCTCCGCAAAATGGCGGAAATGGCTTCCATCGTCGACCATAAAAACCCGGGTCGCAGAACTGCGATGTTCCGTGATAGACGCATCGTTCTGCGAGCGAACATTCTGAGTGTATCTAGCCAGCTTCAGGGCTCCGCTCAGAGCTTCTTCACCTGAGTTCGCCAGGAAGGAGGAGCGTCGGCTTTCCTTCTTTGACTCTGGCCAAACGTCCCACACCATTTCTGCCAGTGCGACGCAGGTCTGAGCGACGAAGGGATTCAGATACAGACGCAGCAGATTGGGAATCTTCAGGCGAATGATCTGGTCGCATGTCTGAAGCGCTGACAGGCCGTCTGCGTTCATTTTTTAGAGACTCTGTTTGCCGGGGTTGAAACGGACGTTCGGAAGGTGCGTACTGATGAATCCAAGGAAGACATCTCGATTGCTCCTCGTCATAAATAAGTCAGCGGAAATGCAGCTTGCCTGCCTGCAAGCGGAGTGCGTGATGCCATCTTTCAGGATCTGACGCAGTTGAAGTTTTGAGATTGGCAATGATTTGTGCTGTTGCCAGAAGATCAGAAATTCTTCAGGCTGCAGGAATAACTCCACGTGAAATGCAAACTTACGCACAAACCAGTGGAACAGAGTCGATGCGACTGGCGTTTCTTCGAGCCGATCCCAGACGCGGCCAATACTGTCCCGAGGCATCTTCAGTGCACCGGCTGTCGCTGGGGAGTCGACGTAATAGCGCCGAATGTCGATGGCAGAGTTGGCTGCCCGATTTTTCCGAATCTCCACATTTGAGGCGTCGGGATCTTCGAAGACTTTCAGGATGTCTTCGGCGGACGGATCGTCCACGGTCTCGTGTCTTACGGAGTACACGGACTTCGGTTTTACCAGGAGTGTCAGTCTCAGCAACAACCGATGTCGACTTGTGTCATACATCGCATCTCGAAAGAGCCTGTCCCCTCGCCGCGCGAAGATAAACTGTTCGGATTCTCCATCGTACAGCAGGACATCTTCGATGGTGTCGCCCAGAGTCGACACCTGACTTCCGGAACCATGCACCGGAACAAAGAACAATGTTCCCATACTGATCCACGAGTAGTTCGGAACAACGTAGAACTCACGATCATGCCGGTTGAGTTCCTGAATGCAGTGTTTCAGAGTCAATCCAGCATCGACTGTAAAATGAGTACGGGAACTCGCAATATCATAGTCTGATCGGGAATTCGTTTCTCCGAGCAAACCTGACTCGCGAAGTATGGCCTCAAGGTCCAGCATCGAAGCATCTGACAGTTGCGTTTTCCCGGGCAGTCCCGTCGTCAGCACGACTGTCTTGTCAGAGAACTTCCATCCAAAATGATTCACACCGTTGTTGTATCCCGCCAACTGGATATCACGGCAGTTGTGTCGGTTGTAGAGGCTGATCATTTCTCGGACTGTGCGCGGTTTCAAAGTGTGGAAGTCAACCTGCCGTGCTGAGGGCATCAACCGAATCAGCATGCGGATTACCACAGCAATGAACCACTGAACTCCAAGACTCCTGCACAGGATCGACAGCAGCGATTCTGCATCGTCGGCATGCTGCTCAGCGGCACGTTCGGCAAGAACTGACTGCCACGAACGCCGAACTCCAAGAATCGTCAGGTGGCGGATGCTCCGGAATCGGGAGTTCTGTCCGCTATCCGATGCTTCCTCGCACGCAGTTGCGTGGGAAGACACAGAACTCTCGACGCGTCCGTTTTTGCTTTGAGAGGACGGTTCGATTTCTGTTGCAGACGAGGCGACGGCCTTAACATTTGGTGCCCTGCCCCGGAGCGGACTCAGAGATTCCAGCTCGGAGTTGATCGCAGAGAACAGCGTGGTTCCTGGTACGAACGTAGACGATAACTGAGGACCTGTCAGGGCAAGCAATGGACGCAGACTTTTCAGCCTACTTGTCATTGATGACGAAGGGCTACAGACATAGCCGGTCCGAATGACAACCAGTCGAGACTCCGGTGCTTTAAGCACGGCCAATGATTCGCCTGTCCCCAAAGAGACAGAATCTGATGTGGGAAGACCGGCTCCCTGAGTGTCAATTGGAGAATTCAAGCGGTCACTAACCTGTCGGAACGATTCGCACAATTGATCAAGCAGTTCCTGCATGCCATCGCTTCGTCCGGGACACAAATGAGCATGCAACGAAGGCAGGACAATAAGGCAATTGAACGAAACCTGTGAATCGAGCTGAGACAAGCCCGAAAACAGACTCAGGACCTGATTCGTTATGCGATGGTCAAGAAAAATAACAATCTCGGCGGGGCGAAGGTCTTGTCGATGAACTCGCGGAAGAAATGAGTCTGGCGACAGCAACTCTGCTTTGCCCGCCATCGAAGCACGTCCTGGTCCGACATTCAGAGATTCAAAATAGTCGCGGGCGAGACCTTGATCACCACAGGAAACAATCAGCCGCAAACTAGTGGCAGATCGCTGCCCAGCAGTCTCAGGATCGAACCGTTCCTGCGGCGTGGCTTCCTGAGAATCAAGCAAACCAAAAGCGGAATTTGTCTCGTCCTCCGACTGTTTCATAAGCCCGCCTTTCCCGAGTTCGCATCGAACAGCGGTTCACCGAAATGAATCGTCTCCTCTCGCTTGACCAGTGGTGAAAGTGTTCGGTCTCGTTCAGTCATCAGGATTACGGTTGACCCCAATTCAAACGTCGCGATCCACTCGGCGCGATCTACGGGCCGGGGCGTTTCGAGTTTGGTGACCGTTACTCGACGCGGGCTAAAGCGATGACCTGTTGGAAACGGATGTGTGATGTGACCAACACCCCAGCCTGCCACCATAATCAGCAGACATTTGCCCAGAGATGTATCGAGCTGCATAACGAGCCGCTCGTTCAATGCGAAGACAGGAAACTCGGGCCTCTGATACGGGGGATGAACAGGCAGGCGATGGCCAGGCACATGAACCAGTTGTTCCAGAACGCCATCGGCTGGCGTAAAGACACGATGACAGTCACGTGGCGAGAGAAACAGAATGGCATAGTGCCCATCGTGGAACGGAGTCGTATTAGTCTCGGGGCACAGGGAATCGAGCGTGTAACGAATCCCTTTGATCGTCATCACCGTGCCACTTTCAATCCGACCGATGTCCTGAACGGTGCCATCAACGGGTGAGAGAAACTGGTCTGTCTGTGTTGGGATTGGCCGAAGTCCCGGCTTCACACCCCGCGTAAAAAGTTCATTGAGAGACTGAAACTGTTCCAGAGGCTTCTCCAGTTCCGTCTCATCCAGTGCTCCATATTTTCCGCCGTAGATCATCGAAAACACCTTTCGGCGCAATGCCGCTGTGGGGATGGGTGTTCGAGACAATCGCACTCCGATTGCGGCCCCGAGCATATTGAGAGTTCCACCATGGATTCGACGAGCCTGTCGAAATTGTTCCAGTCGTATCTTCATGAAGTGCTTCATACTTCTGACGCCACGATCTCGGCAACGCGCAGAGCATTGGCGATGATTGTTAAGGACGGGCCAACTCCCAATGAAGATGGCATGAAACTTCCGTCGACTACAAAAACATCCGGCTGATCAAACAGACGACATTCGGGATCCGCAACCGCGTAGTCTCGCGACAATCCAAAACGAATCGTGCCGCACTGATGAGCGACATGTTCCTGCGACGGTCTTAGTCCTGAGACGCAATGGACCGCTCCAGTGCTCTTCAGAAGATCTGCCATACGCCGAGAAAGCTCCGCGCCACGTTCACGATCGTAGTCCGAGAACTGATGATGAAGCTGAATAGTCCCGGACGGGGCAAGCGAAATGCGATTTTCCGGATTGGGCAGATCTTCAACGATGCCGACCAGAGGCAACATGCGTGAACGCAGAATCTTCAGCATCCAATGAGGAGCCCATCGCAGGCCGGATTTTGCCATCATCAGTGGCCCCGGTGCCGGCAAGGACTGAACGATCCCCATTTTCTCAGGCAGATCCCGAGTGCCAAAGTAAAAGTCCGAAGAGCCGATCTGCTTGATGAAAGTCTCTGTCGCACCGGTGGGACGCCAAAAGAGGCCGATCGAGATCGGCGAATAGTGCATCATGTAATTCCGACCGATCATGGGATGTTGAAACCCCGATCTCAGCAGCAGCGCTGCAGATCCCATCGCACCGGCTGACAAGACATAACGTTTTGCGGTGTATCGTTTCCGCGATCCGGTGGCTCGATCTCTTAGCCAAACACCATTGAGTCGCCCGTTGGTGCCTCGTTCCAGATGGTCGGCTTCCCAGTGAGATTTCAGAGTGAGAGAATCTCCGCGACCAATGCTTTCACTGACAAGCTGAGCTGATGACCGTCGCGCTCCGGTCGGGCAGGCGAATCCTGCACAGTTATCACACCGCAGGCATTTCGAAGCATCAATCGCCAATGGTAAGCGATAAGGGTTGAGACCTGACTTCCATGCTGAACGCAGCAGCATTTCATTAATGCGAGCGAGGGGGATGACGTTTTTATCCGCCGCCGAGGAATTTGAAGCATGCCCATGCCTGCGCTCGTACGTTGCCGAATCATACGGTACTCCCGGGTTTCGAGGATCTCTTACATCCACAACTCCATAAAGTCGTTCGGCTGTTTTGAAGTGAGATTCGAAGGATTCGTAAGCCACCGGCCATTCATGTATCTCGCGCGGAATACGACGAGCGTAATATCGACCGGGTGAAAAGTCCGCCGGATGAGGCCGCAACAACGCGGCTCCGTAAACTGCTGTGCCACCACCGGCAACTCCGCCCATGTAAAGGCGGGACGGCTGCGAGTTCAACAGGATGGAGCGATCATCGTACGGCTGCTTGCTGATTAATGTATTGAACTCATTGTGCAGAGATTGCGGATGAGTTGAAGCCACGTTCGTCAAAGTCGGCAGCATCTCCCCACGTTCAACCAGGAGCACATTCTTCCCGGCCGCCGCGCAGGTCGCAGCCAGGGTTCCGCCTCCAGCGCCACTGCCGATCACGATGATGTCAAAGTCTGCATCCATGGCATGGACTCTGGATGCGAATTAAGAACTTCCCGTTAACAGTTTATGAGTGATTTGCGAACTGCGGGGCTACGCCAGAATTAAACAATTTCTGCACGTGTTCTTAATCCGTCTCATTCAAAACACGGGACTTGCGGCCTTCGTAAACCGACACAGGAACCCTTACACGATCGGCAACCCCTGATGGAATCAGCGGTCATTCAGCGTCAGTATGACGATGTCATTGCAAGCCAGTACGATCAGGATCCTCAAAACACAACCGGCAAGTCCCTCGAGCGTGCTCTGGATCATCTCGAATTAGAAGGGCTCTTCTCGCAGATCCTACCGTCGATGCGAGTCCTGGATATTGGAATGGGAACCGGCATGTTTCTGGAGAAGCTGCGAGCCCGTTCTCAGCGTGCCATCGAACCCTGGGGTCTCGATATCTCAGAGAAGATGGCCAGCATCGCGAGAAAGAAGCTTCCGGATTTGATCTGTGAGATCGATGACGGCGCAAACCTAGATAAGCATTTCAATGACGACCAGTTTGATTTGGTGGCAACACATTTTGTGACGGGTTTCGTTCCCATTGAACATATCGCTCCACGGATCTTTGCAAAACTGGACGCCGGTGGTGTCTGGTCTTTCGTCGGTGGAACAACAGCCGGTTATCCAGAGTTACAGCGTCGCGCAGGACACCCGTTACTCAAGCTGCTGTTCGGCGGCGGTACGACAGAGTTGCAGGGGATGATCTGCCCCAACAACGAACAGGCTGTCGTTAAGGTTCTGCAGCAGAACGGTTTCGAGATTCTGATGTCGGAGACATATAAGCCGGAGCTTCGGTTTCCGAATTTCGCCTCATTCATTGAATACGGCTATCACGGCGGCTGGCTGACTCCGTTCATCGAAGAGATTGGATTGCATAAAGCGAAACGCTGGCAACAAGCGATCCTGAATCGACTTGTCTTTCCCGTCGTTGACCACCACAGCATTGTACTGGCCGTAGCGCGCCGACCTGCTTAAATTCTTTCTCTGGGAGTTCCGCAATGCGGATTGCGATCATCGCTGAAGTCTTTCTCCCCAAAATTGATGGCGTTGTTGGACGGACGGTGAATTTGATCCGTCAGTTGCAGGCAAAAGGCGATGAGGTCATCGTTGTTTGTCCGCGAGTTTCCGAACCTCGAAATTCGCCGGTTCCCCTGATCGAGTTCCCCAGCTTTCCCTGCGCCAGTTATCCCGAGTATGCCATTGGTCTGCCTGACCAGCGGCTAATTCGAGAGCTGCGGGAGTTCAGGCCCGATGTGGTCCACTTCCTCAATCCATTCGCGTTCGGGTTTCAGTGCTACGATTTGTTGTGTCGCAGTGACCTGCAATTGCCGGTGTTGTTTTCGTTCCACACGCTCTACGGGGAATTCGTGAAGCAGTATCCTGGTCTGGGAATGCTCTCACGAGTGCTCTGGTGGCTGATGAAGAGCTATCACAACACGGCCGATCGAAATCTGACCGTGTCGGATTTCATGGCAGAAGATCTTCGCAAGCGAGGGTTCGAACGAGTAGCCTTGTGGCCTCCGGCGGTTGACTGCAGTCTTTACAATCCTGAGCGAAAGTCTGCCGCCATGAGGAGTCGGCTGAGCGGCAATCATCCGGAGTCGCCGTTGCTGTTGACGGTTTCCCGCCTGGCCTCCGAGAAGAACGTCAGCTTTCTGACGGAGGTGCTCGAACGAGTGCCGGAGGCAACGCTGGCAATCGTTGGTGGAGGTCCTCAACGCGAGGAATTGGTTCGAAGGTTCTCGCCCTACAAAGCTCACTTCGTAGGATACCTGCGCGGTGAAGAACTGGCTGCGGCTTATGCCTCATCCGATGCATTCGTTTATGCTTCTGAAACTGAAACGATGGGCAATGTCATCCTTGAAGCCATGGCCTGCGGATTGCCCGTCATCGCAGCGAATGCGGGTGGTGTTACAAGTCTGGTCCAGCATGGCTCAGACGGATTCCTGTTTACTCCGCGTAACGCCACGGAAGCCAGCCGCTATGTTCGAGAGATTATTGAATCCGTGAAGCGGCAGGAACAAATGTCTGAGGCTGCTCTGGCGTCCGTTCAAACTCGGACATGGAGAAACTCCGGCGATGAAGTTCGTGCCCAGTACCAGCAGGTGATCAGCGAGTTTCAGCTTCGGTTACCGAGCCAGATTGAGAATCGTCAGCCCGGAACAATGGCCACACTTTTGACAAAGACCCTCGTTTACCTGTTTCAGCTTCTTGCACTTGGGAAAATCATTCCAACATTGAACCTGGAAACTTCCCGCACGCGTCAGCAGCAAGCTCCGGCATTTAAGTAGATACCTGGACGTGGAATTCATCAGAATTGAATTCAAATCGCGCTATAGCATTAACTTTCATATCCGAGACTTAAGTGAAGTGTCGCGGGATTCGGTATCGCTGGTGTTGAATCTCAGACTTTGTGGTTGGTGGAATCGCGAAAAGCAGCCAGCGAGGCAATTCTCTCATGACAGAGCGATCCGTGCATGTCGCAGCTAGAGGATCTGGTTTCGAATCTGACGTCAATCCAGGGAGGGCTCTATGAAGACCAGTCGACGGCAAGCGGCCATCAATCAAATGGTCTATTGGGATCGCCAGATCACGTTTCTGATGAACCGAACTTTGAGATGGCGAACAGTCTCACCGTTCTTTCGAGTTATTAGTAATCTTGGCAACGGGAAATTCTGGTATGCGTTGATGGTGATTCTGCCGTTGTTTCACGGTCACTATGGAATCAAAGCCGCCCTGCATATGGGGCTGACTGCACTTATCACGCTTCTGGTTTACAAGTCAGTGAAAGGTGTGACTCAGCGACCACGCCCCGGTGCTGTCTACGAGGCGATCATGCAGGGAACTGTAGCTCTGGATGAGTACAGTTTTCCGTCGGGGCATACGATGCATGCTGTCGCATTTTCAGTGATCGCCGTTTCCTGGTTCCCGGCATTGCTGCCGCTGCTGCTTAGCTTTACGGTTCTCATCGCAATCTCCCGCGTTGTGCTGGGGCTCCACTATCCAACGGACGTTGTGCTGGGAGCCTTGTTCGGCATGCTTATTAGTCAACTGAGTCTGCTGATCGTGGGATAGAAGTTATTCGATTCTGCTCGCTGTGAGTGACGAATCGAAACAAAACGCAGCTCGTCCGGAGACGATCAACTTGGTCATGTACGCCGAACAGTCTCACTTGGACAGGCTCCTGTTTTCTGCTTCCGCTCAGCCGAATACCGTTCCTGACCGCGCGGCGGTCTTCAGGCTTGGATTGCAGTCCATGCTTGGCTTATTCCTCGCGCCGCTCGGTCGAAGCGGAGCAAAGTTTCACAGACTACTTTCCTGTTCGAGCCGTCTGGAACATGGGCTGATTATCATTCTCCCGGGCATCGAAGGTTGCAGTTCTATCAATGACAGTATTGCTCGCGGCCTCGTTGCCGGCCAGTTGTCGCACGCGATTCAAATCATCGACTGGCGACGCTTTCGTCCGTGGAACCCGCTGCATCTGGCTATGCAGCGACACAATCGTACTCAGGCCCGGGTCGTTGCGGAGTTGATTGTCAGCTACCAGCGCAACTTCCCGGGCCAGCCGGTTCACTTGATCGGTCACTCCGCCGGTGCAGGGATGGCGTTGTTCGTTCTGGAGCAACTGCGAGAAGATCAGGCTGTGACTTCGGTCACATTATTGTCTGCAGCTGTTTCACGAAAATTTGATGTGGGGCGTCTTCTGAGTCGCACGACGGCTGGCATTTGGAACTTTTATTCTCCGCTGGATTTGCCCACTGTCGGGATAGGCACCATGCTCTTCGGGACAATGGACCGTCACCACACCGTATCGGCTGGCGCACTGGGGTTCCTCATCAGGGATCATGATTCAGTGTCTGCTGGCATTTCACGGGAGCAAGGGCCAAGACTGAATCAGATTCCGTACAAAAAGAGTATGGCCAAATCCTGGAATTTCGGTGGTCATTTCGGATCTACAAACGCGGCGTTTGTTCGGGAGCATATTGCTCCCATCTGCCGCCAACGTTGAACTCTTCACTTCGCAGGGACGTGAGATCATGATGAGTTTCACAGAAGATCTTCTTGTCGACGAACCTCTGGATTTTGTCGCTCCGCATCTGCCGGGATTAACAGACAATGAAGTCGGTGGGAGTCCGTGGTCGGGTATTGCTGGTCGATGGCTTCACGGTCACTGCGGCCGACACACCCGAGAATCAGACCGAGTATCCGCAGAATCCCGCGCAGAAAGAAGGCATTGGTTTCCCGATTCTGCGCGGCG
>CAMTWR010000044.1:0-14375 GCA_947085455.1 uncultured Planctomycetota bacterium
ACGGTTCGGTAACGCTCGGCTACTACGCATGGGACCAGACACAAGGAAAGCCGGGCGACAGGTTCGATATCTCGACCGACAACAAACTCGGCGGGATGACTGCCTTCAGCCAAGGCTCGCATGCCAGCACGCTCAACGTCAGACCAGTGTAACGAGCCATCGGGAATTTGCGGCGGTGAAACGCGGCGGCGAAACGGAGTCAGGTGGCAATGAAACATAGTCAGGTCTTATTCTTTAGTCTTGATGTGTCAGGAGTTTCGATGTCTCTTTGACGGAGCGTTCACCGAGGATCTGATGGAGGGCTGTCCGGTATAAAGATTCATGAAATGCCTTGCCCAGTGATTCGTGAATTCTGAATGCATGTCCAACAACCTCGAAGGCAACGCTGCCAAAATCATCCTGGCGGAAAAGACCGATCAGGATGGAGGTTGTTACATGCATTGGATTGGGCAAAAAATGTGACGGCAAAAAAATGCCTGGGCCGAAAGATCAGTCGTCGGGCAAGAACGCGTTTCACACGATCTCATTTTTTTGCCCATCCATTTTTTTGCCCATCGCTGAAAACGGAATGCCAACTCAAAGGTGAACTGAATCTCAAAAGGCTACTGGAGGGAAGGGTTACTCGCTTCTTCTTATCGCCGCGATAGAAACTCAGGCCGCTTTGAGCGAGGAATTTTTCTCCCTGGACTGCGACAGCCTGCTGCCGAACGCACAGCCTAAAATGATAGTTCACAACGGTTCTCCACAGCAGGCTGTGGTTCGGAGTGGCCTCTGCGGCCGAAGCCGACACGGTGTCAGAAGCGACGAATCCCGGAACGGAGATACTGAGCTTCAGCACCCTGACGACGAACGTCGTACTGAATCTGGGGTCAAGCGCATTCCAAACTGTCCATGCCAATCGGACGCTGAAGCTCAACGCGACTAACACGTTCGAGAATGCTCTTGGTGGTTCAGGCAATGAAACACTGACAGGCAACGATGGCGATAACATTCTGAGCGGATTGGCTGGCAATGATATTATGGAAGGCGGCGGTGGTCGCGACATATTGATCGGTGGCTGGGGACTGGATACTTTAAATGGCGGAACTGGCGATCACAGGTTGGTGGGAGACCTGACCGGTTCAAGTTTTTTCGTGTGGACTCATCAGGCTGGCACGCCGTATGTGCCCTCGCCCACAGTCAGCGGCCATCGACTCTACTTCGCCGGAGGCAACAACGACATTCTGACCGTGCTGGATCTGGAAACAGGGAAGCCGCTGATCGAAAAGCAACGCCTGGGAATTGGCAACACGTACGCCTCGCCATTGGCCGTCAACGGCAGGATCTACTTCGTCGGGCGAGAAGGCACAACAGTCGTCATCAGCGACGACGCCAGCGAGGAAGTGTTATCCAGAAACGTAATCAACGACACCTTCGATGCCTCCCCCGTCGCCATCAGCAAGCAACTGCTCCTGCGAAGCTGAACGAAGCTGTATTCGATTGAGGAATGACGGCCGCCGCCGCCACTCGCGGTTCGCTTGATTCTCCACGGGCCAAATCTGAGATTTCTAATCTGAAATCGCCAATCTCAACTCAGCTCGCTGAGATCACCGTGCGGGGTGATCCATGAATTTGTAACGAGGACTTAACCGTGAAAGATCAGGCGAAGTGCCGTTCCTGATCTGGCCCAGTTGGCTGCTTCTCAACCATCAGTTCATTCCTCGGGAACGTGTTGGCGGGTACTTTTGATTTTGTGCTTTCGCATTTTTCCGTAGAGCGTGGTGGGCTTAAGTTTTAACTCCGCTGCGGCGCCGCCAGGACCGTAGATCTTCCCCTGACAGCGGCTCAGTGCGTCCAGAATGATCTGACGCTCGATCTCCGCCAGGGATTTTCCGGCAATCATCGGAACCGGGTCTGGGCTGAATGATGGGCGGCCGTAGAGCCAGGACTCATCAATCGCCAGAGTGTCCCCCTGGCTGATGATCATGGCTCGCTCAATAATGTTCTCCAGCTCGCGCACGTTGCCCGGCCAGGTGTAATTCATCATCAGCTCCATCGTGCGACGATCCACCCGCGTAATCGACTTGTTCATGTGCACAGAGAAGCGGCCGATGAAATGATTCAGCAGCGAAGGAATGTCCTCCCGCCGCTCACGCAGAGCCGGAACGCGGATTGGAAAGACGTGCAGACGGTAATACAGATCTTCTCGAAACTGGCCTGATTCCGAGTGCAGCTTCAGGTCCCGATTCGTTGCCGCGATCACGCGCGTGTCGATCTGAATTGGCTCATTGCCCCCAACACGTTCGATTGTGCGTTCCTGCAGCACTCGCAACAGCAGCACCTGAGTTTCGGCCGGAACTTCGGAAATCTCATCCAGAAAAATGCTGCCGCGGTGAGCCAGTTCGAAGCGACCCCGACGACGCTCGATCGCCCCCGTGAAGGCGCCAGCTTCATGTCCGAACAGCTCGCTGGGGATCAGATTCGGAGCGAGCGAAGCGCAGTTCACCTTCACCAGAAGTTCATCACGCCGCGAACTGAAATCATGGATGGCTCTGGCGATCAGCTCCTTGCCTGTACCGGTTTCGCCAAGGATCAGCACCGTGGAATCTGTCTGCGCCACTTGTTCAATCGCCACACGCACCTGCTGCATGGCACGACTGTCGCCGATGATATTTCCGAAGTCCTTATCCGTCCGAATTTCATCTCGCAGGTAGATATTCTGCTGCTGCAGTTCTCCTTTCAGACGATCGATTTCGTCGTAGGCTGCGGCATTGTCAACCGCAATCGCCAACTGTCCGCAGGCTTCATTGAGCAGCTCCAGATCCCAGTGATCGGGTGCCTCCGACTGACGCGACGCGATTCCCAGCACTCCGAGGCATTGATCGCGAGTCGACAACGGCAGGAAGACTTTTGAAGCATAACCGGACTCCCAGAGTCTTTGATCATCCGGACACGAATGAGAAATCTTCAGTGAACGAACCACATGCGGCACTCGATGCTGCATGACCCAGTGAAAGGCCGATCCCGCGTGTGGCGGCACTACGGTTTCCGTTATTCTCCGGCCATCGGAGGCCATCTCCACTGCCAGTTCGTTGCGCGCCAATTCCTGCCCGGCCAGCAACAGGCTCACGCGGTCGCACTTGAGCAATCGATGAATCCGATCCGCCGCGTGCTCGAAGATGGTACGAAGGTTGAGGCTGGAATTGACGACATCCCCAAATTCCACCAGCAGTCGATAGCGGGATTCTGACTGTCGCAGCTGCTGCGTCTGTTTATCAACTTCCTGCTGCAAAGTTTCCAGAAATCGGTCCTTCGATCGGTTCGCCGCCGCCAGATCTTCGTTCTTCCGCTGCAGCTCACTGATCAGTTGAGCCTTCTCCAGACTGATGGCGATGTGACCAGCAAGGCGACGAAGCAGGACAGCATGCTGTTCCGTGTAGGTGCCTGCTTCGCGACTGGAGAAGAAGATCACACCAATCGGTTTACCATTGGCCAGCAGTGGCAAAGTCAGACTGGACTTCATTCCTTCCCGCCGAATCAACTCCGTCGAAACGGACTGAGGCTTTCCCGAATGGTAGTCGTCCAGATTATTGATGATCCGCGACTGACCTGTGGCCAGCAACAGGGCCAGCGTTGAGCCAGTCAGTCGTGCCGCATAGCCAACCTTCAGCGTTACGTCACCGTCGGACCGGCAGGATGCAAGCCGCAGCAGGTCGCCCGGTTCTTCGAGCAGAGCCACCGCGATCCGATTGTAAGGCACGATTCCATGCAGCTGGTCATACACCGAGTCAAACAGGTCATTGAAGCTGTGCCCCATATTGAGCTGTTCCAGCATCTGCTCGACAAGTCGCTCGTAATCGCGGTACTCAAGCGGCACGCCTTCGGGGTGTGATGTCATCGAAATACAGCCACCTGACGAAATATGGTCACTTATCGATTCCTGTAGGGCCAGCTTGATAAGAAACCTCAATTTTTACGGCTCATAGAACCCGATTTCGAACTGAGTCTACCCAGAGAAAGGTTGGAATTGAAACAGGAGCAACCAAATATGGTTACTCCCACGGCAAGTTCTCGGACTCAGTGAATCGCGTTAAGTGGTTTAACAGAAGCGGGTTATGCGTTCGATCGCAGCAAACTTACCTTCGCGGCACGGCGATTGCTTTCCCCAGAGTCGGGCGGAAACACTTACAGGGCGAGTATCTCATGGCTCATGTTGTTGCTCAACCTTGCCGGGATTGCAGGTACACCGACTGTGTTGTTGTTTGTCCGGCCAATTGTTTTCACGAGGGTCGGCGGATGCTTTACATTCATCCGCAGGAATGTATCGACTGCGAATCGTGTGTGCCGGCTTGTCCTGCGAACGCGATCTTTCATGAAGATCGTCTACCGCTGGAATGGGCTCCATTTCGTGATCTGAATGCCACTATGGCGCGGCAGAGTCCTTCGATCCTCGAACCCCGAAATTTAATGAAGCTGCTTTAAGAAATCAGGAGATCTCACGATGTCAGTCAAAATTACGGAAAGTGCCGCACGCGAATTCAAGAAGGTGATTGTCGAGCAGCAGATGCCCGACACGATCGCGCTCCGCGTGGGTGTGAAGGGCGGCGGCTGCAGCGGGTTTGAATACCAACTGGAGTTCGACAACAAGGTGAGCGAAGACGCTGACCTGCTGGTTGAGATGCATGGTGTTCGTGTGGCGGTTGATAAGAAGAGTGCATTGTATCTGGATGGCACCGAGATTGATTTTCACGAGAGTCTCGACAAACGCGGCTTTGTCTTCAACAACCCGAATGCAACAAAGTCCTGCGGCTGCGGCAGTTCATTCTCAGCATAAGCACTCCTTGCACATTCGGCCGTGGACTTGACCCGGCATTTCAGCGGCTGCAGCGGCAACTCCGGCTACTGATCGAACACTCGTGATACGGAAACTGGGGATACTGACATGTCAACGGATAACGCATTGCTCGAAGAATACGCGCAGCGTGAGTACAAGCACGGCTTCGTGACAGACATTGAAGCGGATGCGATTGCCCCTGGGCTGAACGAAGACGTTGTGCGGCTGATCTCGTCAAAGAAGAACGAGCCCGGCTGGCTTCTTGAATGGCGGCTGAAAGCTTACCGGCACTGGCTGACCCTGAAGGAACCCACATGGCACAACGTCAAGTATCCTCCAATCAACTATCAGGATTCCATCTATTATTCTGCGCCGAAGCAGCAGGTGACGCTCAACAGTCTTGATGAAGTCGACCCGCGTCTGCTGGAGACTTACGAGAAGCTGGGGATCCCGCTGGAAGAGCAAAAAGCTCTGGCGGGAGTCGCCGTCGATGCTGTCTTTGACAGCGTGTCTGTGGCCACGACTTACAAAGCGACACTGGAAGAGCATGGCGTCATCTTCGGCCCATTTTCCGAAGCTGTGCACAAGTATCCGGAGCTGGTCAAGCAGTATCTCGGTTCGGTCGTGCCGTATTCGGATAACTTCTTCGCCGCGCTGAACTCAGCCGTCTTCAGCGACGGTTCGTTCTGCTTCATTCCGAAGGGCGTACGTTGCCCGCTGGAACTGTCAACGTATTTCCGAATCAACGCGCAGAACACCGGGCAGTTCGAGCGAACTCTGATCATTGCCGAGGAAGGCAGTTACGTCAGCTATCTGGAAGGCTGCACAGCTCCGAAGCGTGACGAGAATCAGTTGCATGCCGCGGTGGTGGAACTCGTGGCGATGAAAGACGCTCAGATCAAGTATTCCACCGTCCAGAACTGGTATCCGGGTGACGCGGATGGCAAGGGAGGAATCTACAACTTTGTAACCAAGCGTGGTGTCTGCCGCGGCGACAACTCAAAAATCTCGTGGACGCAGGTAGAGACCGGTTCTGCCATCACCTGGAAATATCCGAGTGTCATTCTGCAGGGAGACAACTCTGTCGGCGAGTTTTATTCCGTGGCCGTGACCGCCAATCATCAGCAGGCTGATACCGGTACAAAGATGATTCACATCGGCAAGAACACGAAAAGCACGATCATCTCCAAGGGCATCTCGGCTGGATTCGGACAGAACAGCTACCGAGGCCAGGTGAAGATTCTGAAGGGAGCCACAAACGCGCGCAACTTTTCGCAGTGCGATTCGCTGCTGATCGGCGACCGCTGCGGAGCTCACACGTTTCCGTATATTCAGGTGCGGAATACCACAGCCAAAGTGGAACACGAAGCATCCACGTCCAAGGTGGGTGAAGACCAGATTTATTACTGTCGACAGCGAGGCCTCAAGACTGAGGACGCGGTCAACATGATCGTCAACGGCTTCTGCAAGGAAGTTTACGACGTGCTGCCGATGGAGTTTGCGGTTGAGGCAAGAAAGCTGCTCAGCGTCAGTCTCGAAGGCAGCGTTGGCTGAAGCACCGCGACCAAAAAATGCAAATTCCGACGTTGGAAAGCCTGACGCCTGGCTCCCCACGTTTCTCGTCTGCCTCCCCCAAAACACTTCCTGCGAAAGAATCATCATGCTGGAAATCAAGAACTTACACGCGAAGTCCGACGACAAGGACATCCTGCGCGGCATCAATCTGCAGGTGAACGCCGGCGAAGTGCACGCCATCATGGGACCAAACGGTTCCGGAAAAAGCACGCTCGCCCATGTTCTGGCTGGTCGCGAAGACTACGAAGTCACGCAGGGAGAAATCCTTTACAACGGCCAGAATCTCCTCGAGATGAATATCGAACAGCGGGCCGCCGCAGGACTCTTTCTGGCCTACCAGTATCCGATCGAAATCCCGGGCGTCAGCAACAAATATTTCCTCAAAGCCGCCATGAATGCGATCCGAAAACAGCATGGCCAGCCGCTGATCGACACCACCAGTTTTCTGAAACTGCTTAAGGAAAACATGCAGTTGCTGGGCATGGACAAGAGCATGATGGAACGCTCAGTCAATCAAGGCTTTTCCGGTGGCGAGAAAAAACGTAACGAGATTCTGCAGATGGCGATGTTGCAGCCAAAGCTGGCCGTGCTGGATGAAACGGATTCGGGACTGGACATCGACGCGCTGAGAATTGTGGCCGACGGTGTGAATACGCTGCGTGGTCCTGACCGGGCGATCATTGTGGTGACGCATTATCAGCGACTGCTCGATTATATCGTGCCGGATCAGGTGCATGTGCTGGCCGAAGGACGCATCGTTCGTTCGGGTGACAGAACTTTGGCTCTGGAGCTCGAAGACAAAGGCTATGGGTTCCTCGATACGCATTTGACCACGCCGTCAGCGGCCGCTGTGTAGCGTTCGGCGAAGACTGTTGACAGACAACCCAGCCCGGGAAAATTCGGTCGAGACGTTCGCGGCCCACAAGGCACGCTGTGTCCGACATTTTGAAAGAGCCTACAATGATTGCTGCCGAAACAGATGCTTACCAGGATGCGCACCAGCGGCTCGATGACGCTCGCGCTGACACCTTTCCTGATTGGCTGCGAGAGCTAAGCGCACGCGCGATGAACCAGTTTACAACGCTGGGCATACCGACAACGCGTGACGAAGACTGGCGATTCACCAACATCACGCCGTTCGCGGCGCGATCGTTCCGGATTGCTGAGCTTGTTGATGTCGCTGCGTCGCGAATCGAGAGCCTGGTGAACGACGCCATTCTGGATGCAGAATTCCATCGACTGGTGTTTATCAATGGCCGCTATACCCCTCAATGGTCACATCTGCACGCATTGCCAGACGGTGTGATCGCGGAGAGTGTGGCCGAATCAATTCTCACTCATCCACAATCCATCGAGTCTCGTCTGGGCCAGCATTTGGCCTTCGAGCATTCAGCGTTCATCGCATTGAATACGGCGTTTATCGAAGACGGCGCAAACATTGTGGTGCCGGATGATATCATCGTCGATCGACCGTTTCATTTGATTTTTCTTTCCGTCGCAGACGAACCAGCGTTCAGTCATCCGCGGAATCTGATCTCCATCGGAAAGAACAGTCGAGCCACTCTGATTGAGAGCTATCGGGGCCTGGATGGAGCCGGCTATTTCACCAACGCGGTGACAGAAGTGACACTGCACGATTCGGCTTACCTGGATCACCACAAACTGCAGCACGAGCAGCTTGATGCTCTGCACGTGGCAACAACACTGATTTTTCAGGAGGCGAGCAGTCACTTCAGTTCACACTACTTTTCCTTTGGGGGAGATTTGAGTCGCAACGAGCTGAATTGCAGGCTCGACGGTGAACGAGCCCAGTGTACTCTCAACGGGCTTTACATGCCCACCGGTGATCAGCACATGGACTGTCGCACACGCATCGATCACGTCAGGGCGCATTGCAACAGCTTTGAAATCTACAAGGGTATTCTGGACGACCGATCAAAAGGCGTTTTCAACGGGAAGATTTACGTCCATCAGGACGCTCAAAAGACGGATGCAAAGCAGAGCAATCAGGCACTGCTGTTGTCGGACGATGCGACTGTGGACACCAAACCGCAGCTTGAGATTTATGCCGATGACGTCCGCTGCACTCACGGCGCTACGGTGGGTGAACTGGATGAACAAGCGATTTACTATCTGCGTTCACGCGGTATTCCTGCAGATCTTGCGAGGACCATGTTAATCTTCGCGTTTGCCAACGATGTCGTGCGTGGTGTGGAAGTTCCGGCCCTGAGACAGCATCTGGAATCGATTCTGCTGGCCGATCACGGGCTCGACAATGTCTGACTGGGAACATTCCGGAGAACGGAGTGAGCGGGCTCGGCTGGCGCTTCCGAAATTGAAAAAGGTGTTTCGATGGTAGACGAGGATTTTCGCGAAATTTATGAAGACCTGATCCTCGATCATCAGCAGGATCCTCGCAACTTTGGAACGATGGCGAATCCCACACACAAGGCTGACGGTTTCAATCGCAGCTGCGGAGACCGCATTCAGCTGTCTCTGAGGATCGTCAATGATCGCATTCAGGAAGTGAAGTTTACCGGGTCTGGCTGCGCAATCTCCACCGCATCCGCGTCACTGATGACGGAAGCTCTGCAGGGCAAAACACGAGCCGAAGCGAAAATTCTGGCACAGCGGTTTCGCGATCTGCTCATCGGAAATGCTTCCGGCGACGAGCAATCAGCCGTTGAGCCCGACGACCTGGGAGAGTTACAATATCTCTCAGGCGTGAAACAGTTTCCGATCCGAGTCAAATGCGCCACGCTGTGCTGGCACACGCTGGAGGCAGCCCTGAATAGACAACTCGACGGTTCCATCAGTACAGAATGATCAGGGCATGGGGCCCTGATCAACATCACCAGCCAAACACCATCTACACTGAACGAATAAGGAAGTCCCTTTGCCCACGACGAACGAACTTTACAACGCAGCGATGAAACTCAAAGACAGCGGTCAGCCGGAAGTCGCGATCGAGAAGCTCAACGAGCTGCTTGCTGAAAACGAGACATACGCGCTCGCCTATTCAGCGTTGGCCGTTCTGTACGGCAAACTGAACCAGCACGATAAAGCGGTTGCCAATGCTGTGCGGGTGAGCGAGCTGGCGCCGGAAGATTCATTCTCGTGGACCGCGTTGAGCGTGATTTACCAGAGAGCCTTTGCGGGAACCAACGAACATCGTTACATCCAGCTGGCCGAAGATGCGATGGCGAAATCGAAGTCCATGACCGGCCACTGACAGGCTTCCCCCCTGTCATCATCGAGGATTTGACGTTGCTGACGAAGCAACGATTGATCTGTCCGGCGAATGCTGATCGACTTGATGAAGGGTGAGATCAATAACACCGTATGATCCGAAAGCGGAATGAAATGACATCATCGCCAGACTCAACACTTATCGACAATCCCGATGTCATCCTGATCGGAAGCGGCATTATGTCTGCAACGCTTGCAGCCATGATCAAGCGGCTCCAACCTGATCTGAGAATTCAGCTCTACGAGGTGACGAACGAAATCTCCCAGGAAAGTTCTCACGGCTGGAACAATGCTGGCACGGGGCATGCGGGCATTTGTGAACTCAGCTATACGCCCGGCCGTGAGGCGGATGGAACAGTTGATGTTACAAAGGCGATTGAGATCTTTCAGCAGTTCGAGCAATCGAAACAGTTCTGGGCCTACGCTCTCCGCGAGGGAATGATCGACTGTCCCCGCGACTTCATCAATCAGGTGGCTCACATCAGTTTCGTCTATGGCCCGGAACAGGTTGATTTTCTCAATGCTCGCTACAGAGGGATGTCGGCGCATCACTTCTTCCGCGAGATGGAATTTTCCTCGGATCGCGAGGAAATCAAATGCTGGGCCCCTCTCCTGATCGAAGGTCGATCTGAAATGCCGGTCGCTGCGACCAGGTTAGCAGCGGGGACCGACGTCAATTTCGGCACACTCGCACGAAAATTGGTCTGTTGGCTGGGCCAGCAACCGGGTTGCGGTGTTGCCACGCAGCATCGCGTCGTTGATCTCAAGAAAACGTCCGACGGCTGGGAAGTTACAGTCAAGGACATGGTCAGAAAACTTAAGTTCCGTAACCAGGCTTCGTTTGTCTTTGTCGGAGCTGGTGGTGGCAGCTTGTCTTTGCTGCAAAAATCCGGCATCGACGAGGCAAAAAGCTACGGCGGTTTCCCAATTGGCGGCCAGTGGCTTGTCTGTGAAAAGCCGGAAGTGGTTGCCCGTCATCAAGCCAAGGTCTACGGTCAAGCCCAGATGGAAGCACCAACAATGGCCGTTCCCCATCTCGATATGCGCGTGCTTGACGGTAAGCGATCTCTCCTCTTTGGACCGTTTGCCGCCTGGACGACCCGATTCCTGCGAAACTCAGGGAGTGGTCTCGATCTGTTTTCTTCAATCACGACCGACAATCTTGGGTCGCTGGCAAAAGTGGGTCTCTACAACTTGCCACTGGTGAAGTATCTGATTCAGCAGGGTACGCAGAGCATGGCCGCCCGCATGAAAGTACTTCGAGGCTTTTATCCTGATGCCCGAAATGAGGACTGGCGATTGGTGAATGCTGGCATCCGAGTGCAGGCAATCAAGAAGGAAGATGGAGCCGCAGGTATCGTCCACTACGGAACGGAGGTCGTTACCAACACAGACAAATCCATCGCCGCTCTTCTGGGAGCTTCCCCCGGAGCGTCCGTTTCCGTTTCCGTGATGCTCGATGTCGTCAAGTCCTGCCTGCCTCACCTCCTGGAAAGTAAGGAGGGAGCCAACGAGATTAAGCGGATGATTCCAACATGGAACGAAGACCTCCCCCATGCCTCCTCAGAGGAACGTTTTCGCCAGGTCAATCACGCCATAGACCAATTGCTGGGACTGCGGAAGTCCGAACAAGCCTGATCAACCGCCAGCAGTACTTAAGCGAAGATCTTGCGACACGAACGAGATTGCTGCTGCATGACATGGGAAGGATAAACAGATGTTACACGCCTCCCTCCAGCAACAGAGCGGGGACGCCCGTGGTAACATGCTCAAGCACAGAGGAATGAAATTCATATTGCGCCTATGCCCTGAGCGGCCTCTTCCGCCGTATTCGTACGTCCCCGGACATCTGCCGCATCCAATCAGTGACCCGGCGGGCCACAGTTACGGACTTCATGCGATATCACAGGGCGAAGTTCAGCAGAGACCTGTCGCGTCTATTAGCCTGGTTTTCGGATGGCGGGGTTGCCCCGACTATCTGTTCGGCATCGACCTGTTCAACCATGGATTTTATTGGGAGGCTCACGAGACCTGGGAGCAAGTGTGGATTGCGTGTGGACGAGCGGGGCGAGAGGCCGATTTTCTCAAGGGCCTCATCAAACTGGCCGCTGCCGGTGTCAAGCTTCGTGAGGGTCGTCCGATCGGCGTTCAACGACACGCTTCACGCGCACGCGAGCTGTTTCAATTGGTCTCGGAGAATCTGAGCGATGGACTCACTGCTCACCTCGGCGGTCTGGATCTGAGAACGCTCTGGGAAGCGGCGGAAAAGATCTCCATAAACACCAACTGTGTCGTCGATGAATTCGACGATCGATTGACGGCTGCATTCACGCTGATACTCCTTCCCAAAGACTTCGAATGATTTTCCGGCCCGCTCCGATCACTTCGATCGGAGCGACATTGTGCATAACCAGAGCCTGCTTCGGTTGCCCAGGTTGGAGTCGTTTTGCTTCATCCCGTTTCTTGCTCTGGTCCGATACGCCAATGGCGGCAAATGATATTGCCTCGGCGTGGTCTGGTGTGACCGATCAGCGTGACCAATCAGCCTGGCGATGGGCTGTCATTGTTCCCCGCATCGAGGTGCCAGGCAGGCGCGCAGATTGATGCACAATGTCATGAGACTTCGCGGCGATGAAGTGTCGGCTGTTTGAAGTCGATGCATTCTTGTCAGGACGCTCGGCGGTCGCCGTGTCGACGGAGCTCATGCAGCAATGGGTCGCTGATTTTCAGCACAAACCCTCTGCTCCGAAGGACTTCCATTCATCAGGTTGCAGATTTTTCCTCTGCAACAATTCAAATGTGCTTCAGGAACTGTCTCATGTCGACGTCTATCAGAATTGCCCTGGAATCTGCTCAAAGTGCGCCTGCAACGCCCCTGCTGCCGAAAATCCAGGACCTTTGTTGCCGCGTTCGGCAGGCGTTGATCGTCCTTCGCCCTCTGCTGAGATTCCTTGGCATTTATGCACTCGCAATGATCACCTGTTTTTCCGCATGGAAAGCATTGGAACATTCCATGGCCTCCGTTGGGCTCCGTTGGGCTCGGTCTGTTGGGCGTGGGATTTCTGCTTTTGCGCAGCAGCGTTAGAACAGACGAACGCGTTGAAGGTGCAGACGATCTGATCTAGCTCGGTCAAGGCTCAGAAAAGGTGTCAGGAAGTGCCATTCGTTCTTCCCCCTCGTCCGGAAAAACGTCCTTTAAGACTACAGATCTAGCGGCAATTAAATGGTTCAGACCATCATTGAAGAACGAAAAAATCGCATCTGCGTCGGTACTCGCAGTCTCCGGAGTGGAAGCCTCCAATCGGGCCACGAGTTTTTGAACTTCGCGAAGCCCGTCCGTGAGATGAAAGTCAAAATCAAACTGCGCTTTTTCAAAATCCAGCGATTCCTCGTCGGTGAATCTCTGCACGAAGACCGAAAACAACGCCGCGAATCTTAGATCCGACATTTCTTATTCTCCAAGAAGCTGACGCCAACGAGCAATGATCTCTGTCCATTCGTTTCCTGTTTTCTTTCCCATATGTCGCACCAGATCATCTATCTGGTTGATCCATCCACGAATCTCAGTTCGCCAATGTCCTACCGCTTGTGATCCCGGTTCGTTCTTAATGTACTGTAGATGTTCATTTATCCGGTTGCCTAATTCCGTAGCTCGTTCCACTGCCTTAGCTCACCCTATTGCGTAGATCAACGTACCAAACAGTCCGGCCTGCAACACTTGCGTTCCAGTAATCGTAATCGTCGTCGTCCCGGTAATACCAAACACAGCCGTGAGTGTTCCTCCGCCGGTCATGATCACGTTCCATCCGATTGTGGGCATTGTAATCGCGGCTTCCCAGGCGGAAATGATGCCAGCCGCATAGATGCCGCCAGCAAGGGCGGCGGCACCGACGCCTATGTTCGCAGACCAGTCCGCGTACCAATAAAGTGAACCGCTTCCGCCATTCTGTTCAACCAATCCGTCCACATAGCTGTCGAGACCGTCAATCTGATGCAGTGTCACAGCATTCGCGATCATTGCGGCACCATGTCCAACTCCAATCACGCTGGCCCAAGTGATGTGCAAGTCAAGGTGCATGGCACCGGCGAGCATTTACCTTCTGTGCCCGGGAATTGCCGCTGACGCCACGCAAACGGAGTGCCGAACACTATTGGCTGTGTCCCCGTCGTTTCCGTATTTCCCCGTCGTTTCCGTATTTTCCTCGATTTCATCGACCCCTTTATTTCCTCTGACGCTCATGCCATTTCTCCGCCCACGTCTTCCGGAAAAGCCACAGCTCACTTGCCATCACAGCAAGGAAGAATGCCGACGAAAACAACGCATAGGAGTACCGTTTGTTGACGATGCCATGCACCAATCCGATGGCAGTCACGTATGCCAAAAAGATTTGTGAGATCGAAATGCTTTTTCGTTCCGCCGGATCTGCCATCAGCCAAATTCGAAGAACAACAAAACTGACGGGAATCGAGATCAGGAAGTTCATCTGATCAACCTTATTGGAACTTAATGTGAGTCAGAACAGCGGAGTCACACTGATGGCAAGCGAAAACGAGGTCAAGTCTCAAATCAAACAGACCTGACCCTTTTTTTCGTTTTCCATCAAAAAACGAATCAGCGTCAGCGGTGTGACAGCCTGTAGTGGCGTCACTTCGGAAAGGGTCTCAGCGGCAGGATGAGTCATGTATTGCTCGAACGAGAACGTATAGGCACCAACGAGATGGTGAATAGCGGCGATCG
>CAMTWR010000045.1:0-30641 GCA_947085455.1 uncultured Planctomycetota bacterium
GAAGCTGGCGAACAGCGCCCTGCTGGAGCCAGTGGAGGGAAGCGAGACGTCGGATCATGGAACCGTACTTGAGAACCACGACAGATGCATCGAAATCTGACCCTCGTGTCACCGAAACAGGAACGGATAGCCGCGTTGGGTACCGGATGGTAGCGAACCCATGATCTGAAGAACCGTATGCTCTAATGTGAGCAAGTACGGGTCTGTGGGAGCGTCGGGGCGGCAACGCCCCGAGGCCACCCGGTCCTCAGCGGGGAAAGACTGGACGGAATGGTCTCGATTAGACTGCGAGTTACGCGCCCTGAGGCCTAACAACAAGAATGTCCTCGATCGCTACCATGATCAAATCAGAAGTTCAGCGGGCAGCGTGGGGCTGATTTAGTCCGAGATGGTGAGGCCGACTCAATAGTTAGATTCAATGACACCCGCGGATCCCACTGTGTCTAAGATTCTTGGCGTCAATGCTACGATCACTGTGGTTTCGGAGTCGGCACCTGGTTCATTGTCGAATACTCGAGGAATTGCCACGACAACCGATTCTCCTGCACTAAGCTTCACCGATGAGCTTACTGTGTACTGCTCCGTGGCTGGCACTTGTACCGTGAACTGCGGTTCTGTATTCATCGAAGCTCTGATGGGCAAATTCGCGTAAGAGACCTTTCCGATGCTGGATGCCTTGACTTCAAAGGCTAAGGTGACACTGTCGTCATCGCCCGCTTTCGGTGTGAGCAGGAAGCTCAGCCCTTCGTCGACAATAGAAATGACTGGTTGCAAAATGCCATCGGCTTTTGGATCGACGCCTGTAACGAACGGACGCTGCACTTGATCTGCGATGCCAGCTGTTTGACCATCAAAAACCGTTACCTTTGGCGCGGACAAGATGTTGACTCTTCGGTCTTCCGACGCGGTTCGAACCAGTTGGGCTAACTCGGATTCGTTGATTCGAGCCGCGATGGCTGGCCCCGGCCCATGGACCGTCAGCCCGTCAATCTTTCGACCAGCCCAGTCAATGGAACTGGCGGTCTTGACGTTGGTCTGAATTAACTTTGCTTCTATGCAAATCTGCTTAGGTTCACCATGTTTCCAGATCTCCAGCATGTGCCGCAATAGTTGATGTTGGCGAGCGGTCAGATCTGCTGACAGAAATTTCCCCTCAACATGCAATTTGCCTTTCAGCGATGGCGAAAGGGGAAGCCAGGAAGCTAACTGCTGCTGAGGCGACATGTTGCTGTCGGTAAGTGACTTAGGCATTGTTTCGAATATGGACCCGATATCGTGTTGTTCTACGAATGTTGGTCCAACACTTTCACGGGCGTTGAATGGGTCGTTCCACAACGGTTGAAGTTGCGGTGCAATCACGTCACCTGTGATCAGGTGGAGATCAGGCAGCTCTTCAATCGCATCCTTTGCATCGGTCAGGCCAGCAACAGCAATTGTAGCCACCAGTCCTCCAATCAGGATCCTAATCAATGGTCCCGTTGCATGCCGATCTCGCATCAGCAATTCAACTCGTTGCTTTAGATGCTTGCCTGATGCGAACGAGATCAGTCCAAGCGTCGGCGACTTCCTCGTGGCAACACTGTTCTCAGCCAATCGCAGCAGGAGGTTACCGTAAGCTGAAACGTCGCGTTGCGAGAGCGTCTTTAGGGCCAATTGATCTGCGGCGGCTTCCATCGCCGCTCGCAATCGGCTGACTACCACCCAAACGACAGGATTGAACCAGTGGAACGCGCTCACAAGCGAGGCCATAATCACCAATGGAATATCGTGTCGGCGAATGTGGGCCAGTTCGTGGCGAATGACCCAACGCAATTCTTGTTCGCTCAGAGTTTCAATCAGGTTGGGAGGAAGGCAGATCGTCTTTCTGAAAACGCCGAAAACTGCGGGTGCAGCGAGTGCGGGCACTTCCCGAACAACCGGTCGGCGACCGACAGCCAGCAAATCACACTCACGAAGCAACAAATCGAACAGCGGTTGTTGGTCGAGTAATCTGCAAGACCGGAGTTTCAATGCAAAACGAATATGGGAAACAACGCTTCGGATAAGCATACAGATGGAAACCGAAACAATGGCAAACAGAATGCAAGCCAGGAATGTCTCTTCCCAGGAGAATGCTAATGCAGCCGCCTGAGGTTCAGTGTGTGTCCCGTCGCCATTTGCATCAACATAATTCACATATGGCAAAAGACCATACGTTCGATCGCGACCTGTCATCGGCTTGTTTTGATCAGACGCGGGGTCAGAGGAACTCGAAAACCAATTGTCGATTGGCTTATGAAGGCTCAGTGGACAACCGACAGACATGGGAAGTAACAGCCTGACAATGACCATCGTCAGAAGCATTGCGTGCAGTGAAGGTGATAGCCTTCGTCGCAAAGCCAATCCTATTCCCACAACAATGACAAGAATCGGCAATGCTCGCCAGGCTGCAAGGAGAACCAACCACAACCAAGCTGCTGGAAATTCTACGAATCGATCCATCAATTCCGTGAACATCCTTGTTCTCCTTAGTTTGGTTTGGTTTTCTTCTCAAGCAGGGCCCGAATCTCTTCCGCATCCTTCACCGTCAATTGGGCGGTTTTGACGAAGTGGATCAGTGCCGGTGTCGCGTCACCTCCGAATACACGATCGAGGAACGATCGACTTGCTTGACGCACGCAGGCATCTTTGCGAACCGCGGGCGTATACAAATACTTCTTGCCGTTCTGCTCTGTCGCAAGCGCGCCTTTGCGGACTAATCGATGAAGCATGGTTTTTACCGTCGCCGCGCTCCAACCATTGTCGGCAGCGATCTTGTCAATTACTTCCGCCGCTTCGATCGGAGAGGAACCCCAGATCAAGTTCATGACAATCCATTCAGCATCCGAAATCTGCATGCGAGCCTCCCTGAGTTTGCATGCCGACAGATTACACGTGTAAACGTTTCGGGTCAATATCGATTGCTGCCATGCTCAAGCAGCGGGTGCTTGACTCGGGAATCCTTCGTCGTCTTTGAGATCTACGCCTGAAAAGCAAAGTGCCTTTCCTGCTCCGGTCCGACACACGTCCGACACACCGATGTCGGCGGCAAGTCGGACCATAGAGCGATGTTCAGGTCTATCTAGGCAATGTTTCAGGCGTGTTTCTATTGGGTCTGAAACTGGCTGCCGTCGGAGTTTCTCATTGTATCACGGCGTCAAGGTCCGTTCGCCGTGGGCTCACTGCTGCTTTGCCTGCGGCAAAGGCTCCACCTTGACTTGCCGTGTTGATGAGGCCCTGTGGGCCGACGGCCGGCCAGATGGCATGATCAATGCCACAACGAACAACAACTGCTGACCATGCCGAGGTCAGTGCAACATGGAGAAACATCATGATGAAACGAGAAGACGCAATGAAGATGGCAGAGGAGAAATTACAGGAACTGGCTCAGGCTTTGGAACAAAGACGGTCGCATGTGCTGGAAGATTACCTGGCCGCAGTGGCGAGACTGCACAAGTACAGCTTTCGCAACCTGATGCTGATTACTTCGCAGTGCCCAGAGGCGGTACACGTGGCAGGATTCCACACGTGGAGATCCATGGATCGAACAGTGAAGAAGGGAGAAAGCGGGATCGCAATTCTGGCTCCGCTCATTCGACGGGCAAGCAAAGAAGACCGCCCCGCAGCCAACATCGGAGCACGAACCGATGCACAGGAGACAAAGACGGATGATACCAGTGATCCCATGGGCTACCGAGTGGTCTATGTCTTTGATATCAGTCAGACCGAGGGTAAAGAATTTTCTCCGGTGACACCGATTGCAAACTCGGAGGCTCATGCTTTGAGAGAGCTCGAGGGTGTTTACGAACTACTGGGAATCACGCTGGAAACCAGTACGCTCGGCTGGGGAACCGATGGTGTTTCTCAGATTGGACGAGTGCTCATTAAGAAGGGGCTCAGCGAGGCGGCTCGGTTCTCAACTCTGGCCCATGAAGTCGCCCATGAGATCATGCATTCCGAGCAGGATCGACGTTCCGGCCAATTGTCGAAGCGACAAATGGAAGTCGAAGCGGAAGCCGTGGCGTTTGTTGTCTGTACGGCCAATGGTATCGATTGCCGAGATCAGTCTCGGGACTACATCCACTTGTACAATGGCGATGCGAAGTTACTGTTGCAGTCGATGAATCGGATCCAGCAGACAGCGGCAAAGATTCTCGACTTGATGCAAGAGCCACGTCAAGCGGGGAAGCAAACATCGCATACAATCGATGGAAACACGAAGGCTCTGTCGATTGCTGCATAGAGCCGGCAAAGACTCAATCAAGGCCCGGTGGAGGCGACTGTGTTTTCGCCGGGCTGCCGGACTCTACAACAGAACGCAATGCCCGTCGGCGGAGCGACGGGTGTACGGTACGGCCCAGCCTCAATTGGGCAGGAGCGAATCCCGCGAGGTGTTGCTGTTACGCAAGGGAATTAGTGCAGGGCGAGCGACTTACAGAGAGGGAAGTGATCACCGCTGACGAGGAATGCACCATCTCATTGATGAAGTGTCGGTTTGACCGCGATGCTTTCGGGAAGAAGCCACTGCGACGGCGTGACGCATGACGCTATCATCGACGGATCGCGAAAGGTGAAGCCAGACGGCGTCGGACTCGTTCCGGGGTTTCTGCCACCGATCCTGTTCCGGGTGGAAGTGGTTAGCTTGCCGTTTTCTCGCTCGCCACCGGTCGCCCTTTGGTCGCTTCGAGCAACTGCATGCCAGCCGCTGCGCTGTCTGTCACTGGTTGCATCCGCTGCGCTCTCTTCGCTTCCATCGGCCGCCCGTGGCTCGCTTTCCTCCTTCAAGGTGTTGTGTTTTCCATCGGCTGCGCCACCGTGGTGAATGAAAAACACAACACCTTGAATGGAGGAAAAACATATGGCAAGCAAACCAATCTTCTTGCAACGATTGAACAGGATCGAAGTGGCAATCTGGAAGAACGAGTCCGACGATGCCGGCTGGCACAACATCACCTTTCAGCGAACTTAACGCGATGAACAGGGCGTCATTCAGAACAAGCCTGGATATCGCATGAACGATCTTCCCGCAGTCGCATTTCTGGCGGTCAAAGCCTACGACTATCTGGCATCGCTGGAAGAATAGTTCGATTTCTCGGGCGGTGATCATTCACTGCCCAATCTCAGCAGTCGCTTCCCGGCGACTGCTGTTTCCCCAGCCTCTCAGCAATACCTCGCAACCCACCCACCCGACACACCTCCCTGCCCTTTGGCCCCAACCGCAGCGGCCTTCGGCCAGTCTGCGATCCAGATCGGCCCCCAGATCACTATTGCAACTCGTGGGATTTGTCTGACAATACGCGGTAGGTGAATTTGCTCTTCGCACGGGAACGGGATCCTCATGTCTGTTGTCAGTATCAATCACATTTGGCTCGACGAACGAAACGTTGCCTGGATCGACCAGACAAACATGAAGGTGATCGAAATCGCCCTCGAACGTCTGGCCCACGGATCCAGCGTGGAAGAGATTGTCGAACAGCATCGCGGGCTGATCTCGCTGGCTCAGGTCCATTCAGCTCTGGCGTATTTCTACGATCATGAGGCAGACCTCAATGCGGAGATCGAACGGCAACTCGAAACAGCCGATCGACTTCGAAGTGCGTCACTCTCCAGTCCGGGGCGTCTGAAGCTGAAGCAGATGGGTCGTCTCTGATGACTTTAAATCACTGTGGAGACGCTGACTCTCAAATCTACCACCATAGGCTACTACGATGATTAAGTCCGTTTCCCTCTCAGAAGCCGATATTTTGGATGAGCTTGTCGAGCCCCATCGCAGCACGCTGAGTGCGCGCGTTGCGGAGGAACTGCTTTCACTTAACTTCAGTGATTCTGCCAAGGACACGGTTCGGGAACTTCTGCAGAAGAATAACGCAGGAACGATCACGGATGTCGAGAAAGGCACACTGGAGAATTATCTCCGAGTCGGCGAGTTCCTGGATCTCTTGCAAGCGAAGGCCAGAGTATCGCTGATGCAGAACGGCCAGCAATCGTGATCCAGGCGACGTTGCGGGAACAGGTTCGTCAGCTGGCATGCGACTGTTGCGAGTATTGCCAGATGCCGCAAGCGTGTACGCAATTGCCTCACGAAGTTGATCATGTTCGAGCCGTGAAGCACAATGGGCCAACTTCACTGGAGAACCTCTGCTGGTCATGCGCTCTGTGCAATGGATTCAAAGGAAGTGACATCGCAGCTTACGTCCCCGATACGGATGAGCTGACTCGCTTGTTTAATCCGCGAATCGACGACTGGAACTCCCACTTTGCATGGAACAACGGGATGTTGGTCCCGAAGTCGCCAATGGCCGCCGCCACGATTTCGTTATTGCGAATTAACTCCGATCGCCGTGTGTCGCATAGACGACTGCTGATCAAGTGCGGTCTGTTTCCTGAATCGCAAACTGATGCGACTTCAGAAAGTGCGACTGAAGGATGACTTTGCGATAAAGCTCGAATGCCTTGCCTCGCTTGGCGGAATGCTGAAGGTACAACCGGCGAGTCATCTGTTCCGCTTTTTCCAACGCTTCCGTTTCGAAGGCATCTTGCTGAGCCGGAGACAATGACTCCCAGAATGCGATAAAGGCTCGCTGTCGGGATTTGTCTCGTTCGGCGGCCTGACGCTCTCGTTTCGTCCGGAGTTCCTCGTCTGCGGCTTTTGTCGCCTTCTGACGTTGTGCTGCGATCTGCTTTGCGGAGGAACTTACGAAGCCGAGCGGGAATGTGATCGAGGCGGGATTCCTGATGGATTGAACCAGAAATCCGGCTCTGCGAGATTGCCCCTTGCCGTTGTACCAGTCGTAAAGCTCCAGCATCTCTTGAATCTTACTCGACGGATTAGACAATGATAGTTCCTCGGCGGACGCTGGTCCGATTCCGCGTTTGATCAATTCCCGCTCGAGATTTTGAGGGTTAATCGCTGAAACTGGTGATGGAGTTGTTGAGAGGCTCTCTGTTATCAACGCCGGTGCAATAAGTTCAACCGCAATTCGCCGCTGCTTTGATCGACGCTCGAAGACGACCATCCATTTTCCGGTTCCGTCTTTGCGGAAACAATCTTCAGGCTGCATGGGTTTCAGATCCCAGAAATGCTCCAGTTCCTGAATGCCTTTCAACAGCGCACGTTTCATCTGAGCCGTGTTGTAGTTTCCTGTCAATCGTGCTTTATTGTCAGCATGATTATTTCATTGGTGAATTCAAAAGGTGGAGTCGGTAAGTCAACGCTGGCAGGCAATCTTGCCGGCTGGCTTGCTGACCATGGGCTACCACGCCAAAGGTGCCGCCGCGGAAATCAATCGCCTGTTCGCGGAACTGTTTCCTGAAATCGCCGAGCTTTTCGCCGCATCTACCGAGGCAAATCGAACCACCAGAAAACCACAAAACACAAACCAAGGAGGGTAACGAATCATTATGGCCGAACGACGCACTCTATCGACGCGGGTTCATTCTCCCGTTCACTCGAATCCGGAAGCCGTCCGGGCCTTTGTCACGCAGGAACCGCAGGCAGCGCCAGCGGTTGGACCGCCATCAACTTCGACGCCGTTACCAGTATCAAACAACGGATTCCCTGTTGGCCTGATTCCGATCACAGTCCGACTCAGTCCTGAAATCGCCGGAGCCCTGAAACGAATCTCGCTGGAACGTCAACTTGCCCGAGCCGACTACTTCAGTCAACAGGAAATCGTCGAACGCGCACTCAAGGCGTGGCTGCAGCAAAACAGAAGCGTAGCTCCTTAATGGCCACGCCCAATGAAAAAAGTCCAATCCGATTCAACGATTGAACGGTATCTCGATCTCTTCATACAATCCGGCTGATGCTCTCACCACCGCCGCTTGAATCACTGCAATGGAATTCTGAATGCGGGGCCACGAAGCAGACAGGAGCACGATGATGGCAATTCGACGTTCACGAAGATTCTGTTGGTATCGCAAATTACTGTCTGTAGTGACCAACAACTCAAAGCCTGCTTGTTCCGCCTGATCCAGCAGGTTTCCGTTCGTCAGGTCTGACCAGCCCTGCTCGAAAGCAGTCGCAGTCACGTGGTCAGTTAAATGACGCCGCAGTGGGACGGGGGTGCCCTGATCAAAAAGAATCCTCATGCGGCATCCGAATTCATGAGCAACGAGACTTCATGGTTCAAGACAGATTCCACATCAGATTTGGAGACTCCGGGGAACCATTCGAGGAACTGATCGACGGTAGCGCCATCTCGAAGATTCTCAAACAGTGCCGCTACCGGAATCCGGGTGCCGCGAAATACCAAGGTCCCACTGACCTTGTTGTTGATCGCCTCAACGGCATCCAGATTGCTCCAGTTTCTGTCCAATGTGCTGCTCCAAACAGAATCTGACGTGGCGTTTATCGCAACGTGGATTCGAGATTCATGGATTTCATCATCATGCCTGCACGTCAGGATACCATTCTTAATTCAGAAAGTCACTAAGTGTTGCGATCCGAAACACCGCACTTGACGCGAGGATTGGAACGGAAACGAGTGAAATCAAAACCTCATGAATGCATTGCATTCCGAGAAATTGCTTCCTCGTTTCCGGCCAGGCGAGTTTCATCCACGTTCGTTAGATTTCAGTGGGGGAACGGTTCACACTGCCAGGAATGCCAAAACAAGCCCACTATCCCCCGTCGATCGTACGGGACTCTTTGCTGTGGAGACTTTACAGACAAACAGCCCCGCACGACTCGTGAACGGAGTTCGCGTGCAATCTTCCGATTGCCCACACAGCAGCGGACATCAAAATAACCTTCTCTTCTTCACTCGTCTCCTGCAAACGCTTTGCAGCAGCGTTCCGAGCAAACGATCGTCAGAATCGTTATGGAGAGGAACGTGGATTGTGTGCGGCGTGATTATGGACTTGATCGTGAGTTCAATATTCGCAGCGGCTGAAGGCGCCCTGAACCGCATCACGGTTCAGGCAGTCGATTTGGTCCCTGCTCGACTGTTCCGTCACTGACCGAACAGTCTGACCGGTCCCGAAGCGGGGCCAGTTCTTTTCCCGGAGCCAATGCTCCGCTGCCGCAGTGGTCCCGCCCGCACCACACCGACGCAACTTCACTTCGCAGAAGTTGCGTCGGTGTTCCCCTTGATCGATCCTGCCGGTAAGCAGGGCTCTGTTTTCCTGGGAGTCTGCTCACCGGCTGAATGCCGTTGAGAAGACTCCGCCCTGCACGGGCCGCGCCGACCGGCTTGGGAGCCGGTGCGGCTTTTCGGGCTGAACGCCCTCTTCGGTGTTTGCTTGGACGCAAACACCTGGATCGATGCCGCATGGGGCGGCATGCGATCCCTTGGCTCCGCTGGACGCTCCGCCCCCACACTGCGCTGTCGCTTCGTGCGGGGCCCCCTGTGGCCGCCTCGCGGCGGCCAACATTTTCTTGAATGCGCCGCGCAGCATCGTGGCCGGTCTTTCGTCTACAGAACGAAGGACCGCCGATTCCTGTTCCACCAGCAATGTGACGATGATGAAATACCGGAGAAAGTGGGATGTCCGAAGCATCTATTGAGTCGAATGACCTGACTTTCGAAGTCACGCGAGCGGGCCGGCGATTCCCGTCGTTATCGGAGGCTCACCACAGCCCGCCACAGAATCGAATTCGCCAGCTTCAGCGGCAGCCGCTCGACGATGAACTTCCGAAACAACTGTCGCAGGCGATTTCACAACGTCTGGCATGGCATGAACTTTCTCCTTTGTCATCGCCCGCTCGAGAAACCGTCGCCACGGCTTATATCAACAGCCTGAAGACGCTGAATGAGTTTTACCACGATATCAGAACCGTCATCTGCGAAGCCTGTCGTGCCAATCTGGAATTCCGCACCGACGAAAATGTAGCTCACGTGGAGGCCCGTGACAAAATCCTCGGCGACAAACTGGAGGAAATGATGATGCAGGCATTTTCCCCTGACGCCGGGACTAAGAATCGGGATCCTTGCCTGGGGTGTGTTGCTGATCGGCGCGTTTGTGCAGTATTCGATCAACAACTCAAAGACCGAGGCTCTTCACATCGACGTGAAGAAGACTTGGGACAATCTGCATGCCATTCGCAGTGATTACGATTCGAGCAAACCTGAAATTCTGACAATGCTGAATCAGCTTCGCGCCGAATCCAGCCTGCTCACCGAGCGAATCAATGAATTAGAGTCTGCATTGGGTGAGGCCAACACGAAAAAAGTGGAGCGTGACCTGACGAAGTCGGAACTGGCGGTGCAAAGAGCCAACGCTGCGAAACACGAGTCCATGGCTAACGCTGTCGTTAGTGACCTGGGTAAACTCAAGAGCCTGCAGGTGGAATGGACTGCTCTTGAATCCGCTCTTCTGCATGAATCGGCAGGTTCTCGCATTGCCGGCAGTGCTAAGCATCTGGAGCGGTTCGTAGAGATCCTGCAACAAGTCAGGCCAACGGCGGAACAGATCGCGGAATGGGAAAGTCAACTGAATCCACTCATGGAGCCGTTCGCTCAGGCTAACTCGGAATCGACCCCGGTCGTCATCACAGAAGAACATGCACAACTTCTGAGTGACCTGGGTAAGGAACTGAAGACACAGGCGACAGAGTTCCAGCGTCAGAAGTTGTTGGTTGAATCCATCCAGCGAGAAACATCCGCTCTGGAACCGATTAACCTGAAGCTCGCTGATGCGGTTGAGCAGCACGGCGTTGAACGAGAGCGTGCAGAAACAGATCGCCTGGCTCAGGTCAGGGAGACAGCACGTGCAGGAGCGGAGAGGGCTGCAGATGATCGCATTGCGAAGGCCGAACAAGATCTGACTAACGAGCGAGTCAAACAAAAAGAGCAAGAAATCGCGGGAGAGAAAGAGCGTGTGGCAGCTCAGGGACGCTTGAACGCCTTGAAGCAGAAGGCAACGGCGGCGGATTTAGCGGAGAACGCAAATCGCGAGACAGACGGGCTGCGGTGGGCTCAACTGGAGCGTGAAATGCAGCGCGATATGAATGAGATCAAAGGCCTTCTGATGGCCTACACATCACCCGGTTTTACGTATCGACCTGACGACACCAAGGGCCCGGTTTCATATTCACTGATCAGGAGTTCCGGTGGGCTGGAGCCAACCCGCAAAGGACTTGGCAGCCTGTTCTTCATTGCCACCGGAAACAGTGATCGAGACCGAGGCGGGCTGCCCGCAGGCGTGGGCGGACACATCTCGAGCGAGACTTCCACCGCACCCATTGAACGGGCTCAGGAACTGCTGATCAAATATGGGGAACTGATGGTTCGGAAGGGGATGCTGGCCCCGTGACGAGCGGCTCTGCGGCACCGGGCATTGGCTGTCGTTGTCAGCGGAAAACGACTCTGAAAAAGTGGCATACACTCTGGCGTACAGACCTACCCCCATGATCGCCAGTGTGTAAGCAAGCAAGAATGTGTGGCTGCAACAGGTTAAGTGAGATTTGGGCGACAAGTGTCAGATATCCGTAGGCGGTAATTCTTTGCCTGACAGTTCCAATGTTTCGGGTGTTCAACAGAAAGCGATCAATACACCATGCCAGAGCCCGCTGAACACATTGAAGATCCAACCCGAACGGTGCTGATCAACGGTAGAAGCCGGGCCTATCTGGAGTGCCGTCGCATCCGTCGCCGAGACTACTTCCTGCTTGAACGAGTGGGCAGTCCGTTTCGAGAATCGTATCTAGCCTTTGACCGCCTTGCCGGGCCGGGTGGCAGCTTCTTCATGGTCCAGTCACTGCCCGCTGGCGATGCGGCCCGGCAACTTCTCAGGGTGCTGAGTCGACTCAAGAGCGACAACCTTCCCCGAGCCGTCGAGTGGCAGGAAAATCGTCATCAGATTGACGTCGCGTTGACTTGGACGGAAGGCATCAGTCTGGCCGACTATCAGTTCGCCGTGTCGGTGCTGTTGTATGAACTGCTCACACTGCAACTTCCCTACGGCGGCCTCGGCGGCAAAGCCGGTCGCCCCGAATTTATTCCACGAGCCGCCGATACCCTGGTAGCCCCCAGCCAGAACTCCGCCAGTTGCAAACAGTTACCCCGGTCACTCAGGGACCGACTCGACGCCCTTGTCCTGCGTGGTCTGGCACTAAAACCAGAGAACCGTTATCCCGATCACAACACGTGGCTGAACCACTGGAAAGAAATTTCCGCCTTGTTCCACATTACTCCGCAACTCACACTGATCGAGAACATTTTGACCAGGGTCATTGGCTGGTTCGCGAAACCGGACTTCGATCCGAAACGTACTGGAGGCTGTTGATTGAATCGCCCCCGATTCATGCCCGTCAGAAGATCCGTCCTATATTGCTCTGTCAGAAGATCCGTCCTATATTGCTCATCTCGAACCGTATCAGGACCAACGCAACACACTCTGATTCCGGAGTCGAAATAGATGGCTCCGATATGTTAAATGGGGATCTCCCGGAGACATGGTCCTCAAGTTCTGTCCGGAAAATGGAACTTCTGGAAAACAGCCGTTCGCGGCCCCGGTCGATGTGACGGGAGCAGTTTGCTGCAAGGCACAAAGTCGCTCCAGTCGGTCTCACCGGAGGGACTTAGCGCGCAGAGTCTCTGAAATTGGTCCTGAATCGCGGTAGCGGCCGTTGTGAATGCTCAGATGCCGCCACGTTCAGTGAATTGCTGGAATCCGATTGTAGGCAGTGGGTAATTCCTGCGAGTATTGAAGGCGATAGCAATAGTCCCGAAAACCAACTCCAGCGTCGGGAGGGCTGCCTCAGGCATCTGAGACCTGTATGCTGCAAGATCGTTTCTCAATCCATAAGAACAGACACGGCTACCAGAGTCCCCTCGTTGAATGTTGGTATTGCTGTGGCAATTGATGGAGTGAATGCGCGATGATCAGAGGCGAGGATTTTGAGAGATTCAATCTCTGAGATCAGTTGCGGTCGATGACGAGTTGATAATTGCTCGAAGTGCGAGAACAACTCAAACGAAAGCGTTCGACCGCAACGTGACTGAAGTGAACGCTCACCATCAAGAGACTCGCTAACCAACGTCATTGCTTTTCCATCGGGTGTTGGCCTCCAGATTTGCAGCAGCCGAAAAAGCGGTGTCGTATCTGAATTGAAAAGCAGCAGAACGTCGTCCGTGTCAGCCCCGGAATCCGTCAGAGGAAAACCAAGGCCGGAATGAAGTTGCTCTGCTGTGATTGCGACGCCTCGAAGAGCATTGCTGTCGTCTGTGAATCGGGTGCCTAAATAAGGCATGCGGCGTTCGGCAATGACTCCGGGAAGTCCTTCACCAACAGGGAAGA
Organism: uncultured Planctomycetota bacterium; assembly: GCA_947085455.1. Classification (GTDB taxonomy): domain Bacteria; phylum Planctomycetota; class Planctomycetia; order Planctomycetales; family Planctomycetaceae; genus SXXK01. The sequence continues at coordinate 13,261 of CAMTWR010000045.1, forward strand.
AGACATGTTCACTGAGTCGTCGAAGTTTCTCGCAGTTCGAGTACACGCCCCCGTGGAGTTCATACCGAGAAGAACTAGATGTGATACGCCAATGCTCTATGGCCGTCTTCAGTGATTCGCCACCGTCGAGCAGAAGAAGCACCACAGAGACCATTTCTCCCCCGCAGAAAATTGGTATACCCACGCCAGTCGTCAGTCCTGCCGCGGCTGCGGCATCGCTCCGACGAAACGGGCCAGAAGTTAGCCTGCGATAAAAGACCGGCATTCGAGACTGCCAGACTTCACCCGGAAGTCCTTCATCAATTGCAAAAGACAGATCTTTACTAATATTCGCCATGGCGTCCGCGTCGCGATAAACACTCTGCTTCAGCGACAGTCGGGAACGATCAGCATTGGGCTCCCAGACTTCGACGCCTCGTACGAAACGACGTGGCTGGTTAGTGCGTCGCACAAGCCGCCCGGAGAATCTTTCATCTCGTTTGGCCCGCCGAAAGATGATGGCCAGCTCGACCAATTCGGCGAGAGAATCGACCTGTAACTTCTTCATCAGACGAATGCGTCGATCTTCGACAGCACGAATCGTGATACCAAGCTGGTCCGCAATATCCTTATTCTTCTTTCCTGCCATGACCAGATCGAGAACTTCGAGTTCCTTGTCTGTCGCTTCCTGCATGCGAATCCGTGCATTGTTGGACTCTTCACATGCGGATTGGACGTCAGCACTGAGTTGACAGGCCTCGTGAATGATCTCCCTCAAGGCTTCCTGATCGACAGGATATTCAAGTACACAGAACGCTCCATTTCTCATCAAATCCACTGCAATCGCAGTTCGGCAAGTTTCGGCGAGCAGCACAATCGGCATTTGAGCAAACATGCTGACGAGACGTTGAAGTAGAGCGGCAGCTTGAGTGCGATCACCAGGGCACTGAACCAGCAGGCAACCAACATGGTTCTGAGCAGCCGCTTCGCTAAGTCGTTCCACGGACAAGTACTGACGAAATCGCAACCCCGCCGCATCAGCAATTCCGGACGCGAGCCCATTGACTTCTGGATTCAGAGAAAGGGAGATCACGATTGCCGAACTCTTGATGACACTCGAAGACCCAACGCTCATGAGTGTCCTCCGTTGACCTTTTCAAACGACCCAACCTGCTGATCAGCAGGAAGCAAGTTGACTCTTACTGCACACGCCTTGTAACTAGGCTGCCGGGAATAGGGATCGAAACTGGATTGAGTCAGGCGATTGATCGTCTCATAGTGCATGGGAGCAAAAACCTGACCGTGTTGGACAGACGACGTAATCACCGCTCGTAAGTGTACAACACCACGTCGGGAACTGACTTCCACCATGTTGCCGTCCACGATGCTAAGCGAGCAGGCATCGAAACTATTCATTTCGAGATAAGCATCTGGAGGATATAGTTTTCTGAGTATCGCTGATTTGCCCGTCCGAGTCTGCGTGTGCCACTGTGATGCCGTTCCTCTTCCCGTAAGCAGTGTGAAGGGATATTCCGACGTTGTTGGTTCGCTCAAAGGCTGCGGGAGTTCGAAAACAAATCTGGCGCGACCGTCCTGATGAAAGTATTTGCCATCAGAGAAGAGCCTTCGCTCGTTGGTCGAAAAATCCATGTTCGGCGGATGACCCTCGGATAGCTGCAAGGCGGTGGCATTTTCGGAGGTGCATGGCCACTGAACTCCACCGAGCTTATCCAGCATCTGGTAGTCCGCAATTCCCGAGATGTCGCAGGGTTGGCCGACAGAAAGCCGTTTAAGAATCTGGAATGCGGCTGCCGGGCTGTCCCACTCGCGAAACAAATCGCCGCATCCCCAGTATTCTGCAATTAGGCGAAAGATCCTAAAGTCTGACAATGCCTGTCCAGGTGCTTTCTTAACAGCCCGGATCACTCCAAATCGGCGTTCCGAATTGATGAATGTCCCTTCTTTTTCTCCCCAGCCTGCAGCTGGGAGGACAAGGTCCGCCATCACGGCCGTTTCCGTGGAATGATACATATCCTGAACCACAAGAAAGTCCAGCCTCCTCAGCAACTCGCGTACGTCACTCTGGTTGATCCACGAATGAGCCGTGTTCGTCGCAATAATCCAAAGTCCTCGGATCGCCCCAGACCTGATTCCTTCGATGATTTCGCTGTAGGCCCAACTCGGTCGATCCGGAATGTTTTCTTCCGGAATGGCCAGGGTTCTTGCGACTTCGCGCCGGTGATCTTTGTTGGTGAAGTCCCTTCCGCCAAGAAGGTTTGACGTGTTGCTGAATAGCCGAGATCCCATGGCGTTGCATTGGCCGGTGATGGAATTTGCACCGGTCCCTGGCCGCCCCATATGTCCTGTCATCAATGCGATGTTGATGATCGCTTGTGCGGTGCGAACTCCTTCGTAGCTTTGGTTGACGCCCATGGTCCACCAGAACGAAACGCGTTTGCCATGATGGATCAGCTCAGCCAGACGATTTAATGCCGCGGCATCTATGCCCGTCGTTTCGTCGACCACCTGTGCTGTAAACTGCGTCACGAAGGCCGCGAACTCATCAAATCGATTCGTGTGGCGATCGATATAGCCGCGATCGATCCAGCCGCGACTAATCAGCACATTGGCAAGTCCGTAAAGTAATACCAGATCGCCTTTTGGCTTGAGCGCGATGTGCATGGTGGCCTGAGCAGCTGTTTCCGTGAGTCGCGGATCAATCACAACAATCTCGGGGCTGTGACGATTGCGAATGACACGTTCCCAGAGAATCGGATGAGCGATGCAGGGGTTGGCACCAACGAAAACCAGGACATCAGACTCTTCGAAGTCCATGTAACTAAATGGTGGAGCATCGAAGCCGAATGATTCTTTGTACGCGACGACCGAGGTGGCCATACATTGGCGTGTGTTTCCGTCACCGTGAATCATTCCCATGCCGAATTTCGCGAGTGATCCCAGCATCGCCATTTCCTCAGTTGGAATCTGTCCAGTGCTGATAAAGGCCACCGAGTCGTTTCCATGCTTCGCCTGAATGGATTTGAACCGTTCGCAGAAACAGCTGACCGCCAGCTCCCAGGAAACGGGACGAAGTGGCCCCTCTTTGCTCATTCGAAGCAGCGGAGTTGTTGCCCGATCCGGAGCGTCAAGAACATCAAGAGCCTGCCAACCCTTTGGACATGCCATTCCAAGATTGACAGGGTAGCTCGTGGCTGGTGTCAGAGAAACGGCCTCTCCGTTCTGCATGTGGATATTCAGGTTGCATCCTGTCGAGCAATATCCACACACTGACTTCACGATTGCGTCAGCCGCGTGCGCGTCAACCTGGCTGGGCAGACCGAACTCAGATGGATTGAGCAGCAGTTCACGAGTCAGCGGACCAGTGGAATTGTGCAACAAACGAAGCAGCGATTGCGAGATGGTGTCTCCTTGACTGTTCATGATTTCACGACACCTGGCATACGCAAGGGAACGACCGCGCGGAAGAACAGATAACGTTCCGTAAACTCCATCACTGCGCCGGCGATAATTCCAGACGAAGCTACGCACATTGCGATTGCGCCTGCGGGGACAATCAACAGAAACGCACACGAAAGGCTGAAGAAGCCACTGCTTCCCCAAAGTCGTCGTACTGCAGTCGTGAGTCGCAAGTCTCGCAGTGTGGAGTAATTCGATGTGTCGTGCAGTGAACGATGCAATTGGACGAGCTTCAACAGGCCGCTCAATAGACCAACGCCGGCCAAGAGCCGGACCCATTCCGAATTCGTGCCATCCAAACGCCATCGCAACGCGACAACGACAATCAAAGAACTTACACCGAGACTTGTTGCAAGGAACGCCGGTGCCAATCGACTGATATGCCAGAACGGGCGACGAGTCACATGGTAGATCATGGCTGATGCAGCGACGCCCGCCGATCCGGCGACGACAGCCGCCCCAAGACTCAGCATCAACAAAGCCGACGGACTGAATGAGAACCCGACAGTTACCATGCAAAGCGGAATAAATACACCGAACGCGACGATCTCACGACTCAGCCACGAATGTCCAATCCCTAGAAATGCTCGATAGGCAAATTGCGGACGACCAAGGTGCAACGTGCTGCTAACAGCAGCGATTGTTGCGAGGCTTCCGGAGATCGCCAGCAGGTAAGTCGAAGCAGCATTGATTGCGGGCACTTCAATCAGCATGAAAACGAGAGCTGCCAATCCCACAGAAATCTGGCTCAAGACCAGCAGTATGACTAAAGGCCAGTGGGCATGTTCAAGTTGGCTTATCGAGTAGTTTCCACTTCGCAGGTTTTGATTCAAAGTCGCTTTGCCCAGATAACGAGTCGTCGGCAAAGTGATGCGCGGGTCTGGTGAGTCCGGCAGAAAGACTCCTGCCGCGGCAGCACTCTTAACGTCAGTCACGTCGACGGTTCTGATACTGATGGCCTGATGTGGGCACGCCTGGACGCACGCCGGAGCTTCCCCATGTGACAATCTCTGGCTGCACATGTCGCATTTGCGAACGATCCCCTTCGCTGCGTGGTACTTGGGAACCTCATAGGGACAGGCGAGCGTACAATATTGGCATCCAAAACACTGATCATCAAGGTGTCGCACAATGCCAGTGACAGTGTCCTTCTCGTACGCGTTTACCGGACAAGCGTTGAGACATCCTGGATCGACGCAATGGTGGCAGGCCGTGGTGATATGCTGAAATGCGGACGACTGGTGTTGGATACTCAGCAGCAATCCCACATCCCGAAATGACTCTGCATCGTCAAGCCCATTCAGCGAGTGACAGGCAACGACACACGCTTTGCAGCCTGAACAGCGATCCAAATCCACTTCGAACGCAAGTTGCTGTCCCTCGCCGGGCATCGTCAACGGCAGAAGATTCCGATAGTGCACAGCCTGCTCAGGCTCTTGCTGTGATTCATGCCATTGTGAGAACTGCTCTGCCGCTGAGAGCGTTGACTGTTCCTGCAACAATCGGGAAATCAAGTCTCCCGGATGTACTTCCACCGCCGGCATAGGCCGTGTCAGAGGAGGCAATTGTTGCGGTAGGGTTAGGGTCATTGATATTGTCAGACTAACATTTGCGAGAAGGCAATTCAGGTTACCATGACGGTTTTGACGTTGACGATTAAGCTGCTATTGCACCGATACTTCTTCAAGCACTCGTGTCTCGCAGGAAGTCGCCAACCGACAGCCAATCTCGGTCGCAAGGAGTTGATCGAGAACGTGTTCAGGCGGCAGTTCGAGCAACACGCGGTCATGTTCCGTTCGCACGGGAAATGTGCGAATCGAATACTCTTCGCCCTGCAGAGAATTGCCGGTCTGCAGTGAAAAAGTCTTCTTGTGCATTGGGCAAGCCACCTTGGGCGTTCCCTGCGTATCCCCCAGCATTCCTCGCGATAGCACAAACGCTTTACGGTGCGGACACATGTTTTGAGACGCGTACCATTCTCCACGACTGGAGAAGTTGAACACGGCAATCTGGACCTTGCCTCGCTGAATTGTCGCACCGCCGTCGACAGGAAAGTCTGAGACATGTCCTACATCAACCCACGCTGGATGATCGGATTCCGTCGCGACGGTTGATTCGACAGCTGCTTGTTTTTCAACCATCTCCTGAAACTGGCCCAAGGAGACAAACTCACCGGGCCAATCCCCCGGGCGCTGCTGCCCGCGTTCTGAAACAACTTCGATGCAGGATTCTGTTGAATCCGTATTCATGAATTGACGGAACCAGCGAACCTTCTCCGGATCCTGTACGGTCGTCTTCCATTCGCACTGATAAGTGTCGACCAGATGCTGCATCATTCCTTCAAGCTCGCCTGCGATTCCCAGCTTGTCCTGAACGACGACATCTCGAATGTGATCAATTCCACCTTCCAGTTTTTCGCACCAGACAGAAGTCCGAGTCAGTTTCTCGGCGGACAAAATGTAGTAGATAAAGAAGCGATCGATGTAACGGATCGCTGTTTCTTCATCGATATCTGCGGCCAGAAGTTCTGCGTGGCGCGGCTTAGTTCCTCCGTTACCGCAGACATACAGGTTGTAGCCATTCTCTGTGGCGATCAGTCCGACATCTTTGCTCTGTGCTTCAGCGCATTCTCGTGTGCAGCCAGAAACAGCCATTTTGACTTTGTGAGGAGAACGAATGCCCTTGTATCGATTCTCAATACGGATCGCGAAACCCACGGAATCCTGAACACCGTACCGACACCATGTTGAGCCGACGCAACTCTTGACTGTGCGGAGTGACTTACCATAGGCATGGCCACTCTCAAATCCCGCTTCTATGAGTTCTTCCCAGATGGACGGCAGGTCCTGAATTTTCGCGCCGAACAAGTCAACACGTTGACCGCCTGTAATCTTGGTATAGAGATTGTATTTTCTCGCAACGACTCCCAGCACGATCAGCTTCTCAGGAGTGATTTCTCCGCCTGGTACCCGAGGAACAACGGAGTAAGTTCCATCTCGCTGGATGTTAGCCATGAAACGATCATTACTATCCTGAAGCGTCTGATGCTCTGGCTTCAGGATGTACTCGTTCCACAGCCCGGCAAGAATCGAAGCCACCGCCGGCTTGCAGACTTCGCATCCCTGGCCACCATTTCCGCAGTGCTGCAGGATTTCTCCAAAGGTCGTGAATCTTCGGGCCTTGACGATCGCAAACAGTTCCGTGCGAGAGTAGCTGAAATGCTCGCACAGATGATTATTGACCACTTTTCCAGCGGCCTTCATTCTCGCCTGAAAAATGTCCGTGACGAGCCCCATACATCCGCCACACCCCGTCCCCGCTCGAGTGCAGGACTTCACTGCAGCGATAGACTCAAGATTGTGTTCGTCAATCGCGTTGCAGATGGCAGCTTTGGTTACGTTGTTGCACGAGCATACCTGTGCAGAGTCGGGCATCGAGTCCACACCTCCGAGTGCCGATGTGCCCTTTGAGCTCCCAAGAATCAATTCATGTGGCGGACATGGCAGCATGGCCCCTGACTTTGCGAAGACCGACAATGCACCATATTCGGACGCATCACCCACCAGCATTCCGCCAAGCAGAGTCTTGCCGTCGAGAGAGAAGAGAAGCTTCTTATAGACCCCGGAAAACGGATCCTCCCAAGTCAGACTGTGGGCGACTTCAGGACCTGCTTCGTAATTTCCGAAACTGGCGACATCGATACCCATCAGTTTGAGTTTGGTGGAGAGATCACTGCCCTCGAAATCTCGATCATCTCCACAAAAGTTTGCCGCAACTGTCTCTGCCATAGCATAGCCTGGTGCCACCAGACCGTAGATCATTCCATTGTGCAGAGCGCATTCGCCGATTGCGTAGATATCGGGATCACTCGTCTGAAGGCGATTGTTGACTGCAATTCCTCCGCGTTCTCCTAGTTTTAATTCGGATTGCTGCGCCAGATCGTCTCGTGGTCGAATTCCGGCAGAAACAATTAACATGTCACAGTCCAAACTGGAGCCGTCAGTAAACTCCATGCTCTGAACCTTGCCATCTCCGTGAATCGCCTTGGTAGACTTTGAAAGGTGGACCTGCACACCAATATCGCGAATCTTCTGCAGCAGCGTCCGCGAACCGGCTTCGTCGAGTTGCCTTGGCATCAGCCGGTTGTTGTATTCAATCACATGCGTTTGCAGTCCCAGATCAAAGGCAGCCTTCGCGGCCTCAAGCCCCAGCAGACCTCCTCCAATGACGGCACAGCTCTTTGACTTCTTTGCGTACGCAATGATGTGTTCCAGATCTTCAATCGTTCTGTAAACAAACACACCTTGCTTCTGAACGCCAGGCACAGGTGGCACGAAAGGATACGACCCCGTCGCCATAATGAGTTTGTCGTAGGCGACGTTGATGCCCTTGAACGACTGAACTGTCTTTCGTGAACGGTCGATTCGAACGGCACGATCACCGACGTGAAGTTCGATTCCTGCGGATTCGTACCACTCTCGGCGAGCCAGCATCAACTTCTCGGCGTCTCGGTGTGCGAAGAAATTCGATAGCCCAACTCGGTCGTATGCCGCGCGTGCTTCTTCACAGAACGTCACAATCCGAAAGCGTTTTCGTTCATCGAAAGCGATCAGTTGTTCGCAGAATCGTAATCCCACCATGCCGTTACCGACAACGACGATGGTCTGCTGCTCATTTGCGATCATGACTCAACCTCGAAATCAAACCGACGTCAGAAACCCAAAAGCACGACGGCCACTTTGTCTTGACCGCGATAAACTGGTATCGCCAGTAATGCTCGAACTTGTCCATCACTGTCCGTCACGGTCGACGAGACAAGATCTCCCGAAACTGCGGTGATAAAGGCAGGTCGCCCCGCCGTCCATGTCTCCGCGATCAAGCCATCTGTGGATGGAGGGCTGCATCCGGCGCCGCTCCAGTCCGATCCTGTTCGCGTCAGGTGAGGTGTGTCAGCCGCTGCGTTCGCCACATTCTGTGGTTGCCAGATCTCCATACCGGCCGCGATAGGTCGGGCATTCGAGGAGAGAAGCAGAAGCACGGAGTCACTGTTTCCTGCAGATGATCCAACCGGCAATCCGAGGCCAGTATTCAATTCGGTCTCATCGGCATCAAATGACCGCATGAACCGTTGATTGTGACTGAGATCGCTGGCTAGCCGAGGCTGACCAGTCTTCCAGACACCGCCTGGCAGTCCGGCTCCTTTGGGAAACTTCACGTGTCGACTAATGAATTCGAAGCTTTTCAGCCCTGAGTAGTAGCTGGAACTGATGGAGAGTTCATCGCGATCATCACGACTCCAGATTTCAACAGCTCCCGGGCCAGAACAAATCCCAAACACGACCACGCTCAGCACATCGCTGCCCTTCATGATTGGGTAGGCAATCAACGCGGACAGTTCAAGGCCGTTCTTTGCTCCGATGCGCTGCAGCAAATCGCTGGGTGACTCCTGCAGCACGATCGCATGACGCTGATTCAGCGCCATGCCTGCAATTCCCTCGCCAATGCGGACACTGCGATCAGGGGATTCTGAATCAACCATGTTGCCGCGAAATCGGGTCTGACTTTGCAGAGTCAGGGATTGCCCATCAGCGACCGCATTCCAAAGCTCGATGTATTGAACAAGCGTCGCATGAGAACGCCCAAGTTTTGTATTCAAGTCGCTCATCGGCTTCCTCCAGAGGGAGACGCTTGAAGTGCTGAACTGGCCTTATTGTCCAACGACTTTGCCTCTGAAGCTGGCGGTTGCTTCGCTGTGGTTTGATGTGGTGACTTTCTGGACTCCTGCCTTTCAAGGAAAGCAATCAATGAAGCACGGAACTCGTAATAGTCCGAATGCTCCAGCAGGTCTTTGCGAACTCGCGGGCGTTCAAACGGGAGATCGAGCACCTGACCAACCGTCGCTGCGGGCCCATTGGTCATCATGCAAATACGATTCGACATGTAGATTGCTTCGTCGACATCATGAGTAATCACCATTGTCGTGATTTGTTCGCGGTCGAGTACGTCGAGGATTACATCCTGAAGTTCCATGCGTGTTAACGAATCCAGACGACCGAAGGGCTCATCCAACAGCAGCATTCGAGGCTTTAGGGCGATAGCTCTGGCGATTCCGACCCTTTGCTGCATTCCCCCGCTCATTTCTCGAGGGTATTTGTGCATGGCATTCGAAAGCCCGACAGCGTTCAGGTAGTACTCACAGATCTGTCGTCGCTCGGCCTTCGTCCCATGGGCGTAGACCTGATCGATGCCCAGCATGACGTTCTGAAACGTTGTCATCCATGGGAGCAAACAAGGCGACTGAAACACCACCGCTCGATCTGGTCCAGGTCCGAGAATCTCGCGCCCCGCGACCGCCACAGATCCTGATGTGATGTCATTCAGACCAGCAACCATCGTCAATACCGTTGATTTGCCGCAGCCCGAATGACCAATGATTGAAACAACTTCGCCTCGATGAAGAATCAGATTAAAGTCTTCGACGACCTTGATGGGCTCACCGTAAGGATTGGGGTAGGCCTTGGTCAGATTGGCGATCTCGACATATCGCCGGTCAGAATTGATAGTCATGTTGGTTCCTGTCTCAGGCAGCCGTGAAGTCGATAGGAGACAGTTCCGGGAGTTCGAGGTTTCTTGCGACTCTCAGTTGTCGCGACTCGATGTTGATATCAAGCATGTAACGCGTCACTTCGTTGCGGAGCTTCTTGAAATCACTGTTGAAGTTGAGAGTGGTTCGATCACGCGGACGTTTAAGTTCGACTTCGAACGATTGTCCAAGCGTCGCACGCGGCCCAGGTGTCAGGGCAATGATTCGATCGGCCATCAGCACGGCTTCATCGACGTCGTTGGTAATCATCACAACCGTGCGCCGGTCTCGTTCCCAGATCCGCACAATCTCGTCCTGCAGGTTGGCTCTTGTCAGCGCGTCGAGGGCACTAAGGGGCTCGTCGAGCAGCAAGACCTCTGGTTGCATGGCCAAAGTTCGTGCCAGTGATAGTCGCTGACGCATCCCGCCGCTCAATTCGTGTGGTTTCTTCCATTCCGAGTTCGTTAAGGACACCATGTCGATGTACTTTTGAATCCATGCTTTTCGATCAGACGCTGTCTGCTTTGGGAACACTTGTCTAACAGCGAGTTCCACATTGCCGTAAACCGTGAGCCAGGGCAAAAGGGAATAGTTCTGAAACAGGATCCCGCGATCAGGTCCCGGTTCACCACCAGGTTTTCCACGCAGCAGAACCTGTCCGGAATCGGGCTGATGCAATCCCGCCAGCAGCGACATCAGTGTGCTCTTGCCGCTGCCCGAGTAACCGATGATCGCCACGAACTCATTCTCTCTCACGGAAAGATTGATGTTCTGCAGAACCTCGGTCCTTTTCGAAGCTGGCCCGAAGCCCAGATTGACATCTTTAAGTTCAAGAAATGACATGGGATTAGATCTAGTATTTCAACTCTCAAATTCAGAATTTCATCACAGCGCTGCCGGGGCTCCATCGAAGCTCACACTTCGCTGAAGAACGATCATGATGCGATCCAGAAGAAACCCAATGGCTCCGACGACAAACACGACGGCCACCATCCGCGCGAATGAATCACTGGCGCCATTGTTAAATTGATCCCAGATGAACTTTCCAAGCCCTTCACTGGAAGACAGCAGCTCGGCCGCGATCAAAACCATCCAACCGACCCCTAATGAAATTCGAAGGCCTGCAAAGATCAGTGGCAGCGCAGATGGAATCACGATCTTTGTCATTCGGCTCCAGAATCCGAGCCGTAGAACTCGTGCCACATTCATGTGGTCTTTCTCAATTGACGCTACGCCCAAAGCCGTGTTGACCAAAGTTGGCCAGAGGGAGCACAACGCGACGGTCACTCCAGAAGCGATGAATGCTGGATTGATTTTCAGTCGGCCGATCAGCGGGATCTCTGCCAGTAGAGTGATGAACCAATGCTTGTCAGGATCTGGAATAAATCCCCCGACAATAATCAGAGCGATTGGTAACCAGACGATTGGTGACACCGGTTTGAACAATGCAATAAACGGAGTAATTGCCGCCATGAAAGTGGGATTGAGTCCACACAAGATTCCGATCGGAATGGCAATCAGGGAGCCGAGGAAGAATCCGAAGAAAACACACGCCAGACTTCGCTTGATCTGATCGGGCAATGTCCACGGCTTTGCATATTCAGCATTCATCGCTGTCTCGACGCGTTCGTCGGCCGCCGCAATCCGTTTCGCAATGGCCAGCGCGTCTGTACCGGATGCCGATTGGTACAAAGGCAAGTCCGCCTCCCTCTTCGCTTTCGCGTCCACCACTTTCGTTTCGCGATTAGCCCGAGTCAGCTGTTCCGCCATCTTCTGCAGGTATTGCTTTTCATCAGCGATTGCTGTCTGAGCCGTCCGAGCAGCCACCAGTCTGGGTGATTTCTCCGAGCGAAGGCTATCCTCTTCGCTCCGTATCTCCTTGAGTCGATCTGCAGCAAGTTTCTCGGCGGCAGTATGAGCCTTCACGTCGCGCAGGAGTTTCTCATGCCCTGCCTGATCATCTTTCTTGAGGCTCGTTGCGAGTTCTTCAAGAGCAGTCACTCGCCTCTCAGATTCTTTCTTCAGTCGTTCAGTTTCTGCAGCCGTCTGTTTTTGCAGATTCTGCATCCTCGCAGTCAACTCCGTTGCTGTTGCCGATTCCGCCTTAGTCACCTGCTTGTCCGCTTCGACGGCTAACTCATCCAGCTTCCTGAGTCTGGATTCGATTTCTTTGACTCGTCCTGATCGCGCCTCTCCAGTCAGTTCGAATGCGTCCTGCTTGTCGTTCTCACGAACATGGAACTCCCAGATGCCGATGGCTGCATTCCAAACAACAGATGGCGTGGGGACCTCACCTGACTTCGTTTTATGCCGCGGGGCGATTTGCGACCAGAGAATGATAAACGCCAGCACTGACAACACGGGGATGACGATGAACTGGCCAATCTTCTTCAATTGAACCTGAGGCTCTTCGCCGTACACGAGTCGCACAATGGGTGTGAAAAATGTCAGGCCCGAGATATCCAGAAACTTGAGTAAACCGTACTTCATCATCAGGCCTTCAAAGGAACAACGTTTCGTTGAGTCATTGCGGTCATTGCTACGGCATCAAACAAGCGAACTTCTATGCGACACCGTGGTAAACCCTGAGGTGTTGTTCGTGTGTGCATTATTCCTTGTGCCCAATTTCGTGCTGCCTCAGATAGCCAAGCGGGTCTTTACCGTCATACGTCAGGCCATCGATGAAATCAGATGTCGGTGGCTTGTATCCGTCTGAATCTGCAGCGGGCAAGTCGGCGGGAGTCAGCAGACCCTGCTCAATCAGCCGACCGGCAGCTTCGCGATAGACGTCTGGGCGATAGATTTCTTTGGCTGTATTTGCATACCACTCCGCCGACTTTGGTTCAGCAATTTGTCCCCACCGACGCATTTGAGTCAGGAACCAGACTCCATCGCTATACCATGGGTAAGTGCTCTGATACTTAAAGAACACGTTGAAGTCCGGCATCTCACGTTTGTCGGTCTTCTGGAAGTAGAAGTATCCTGTCATTGAGTTTCGAATGACGTCGAAATCTGCGCCGACGTAATCTGCCCGAGAAAGAATCCGGCAGGCCTCTTCGCGATTGATTAGATTTCCCTCAGCATCAGTTTCATCCAGCCATTTGCCGGCCCGGATGAGTGCCTTAACCACAGCAATGTGAGTATTTGGATTCTCCTCAGCCCACTGCCTGGTTACTCCAAATACCTTTTCCGCTTTGTTCTTATAGATATCGTAATTCGTGGCGACCGGTACGCCGATTCCCTTGGCAACCGCCTGTTGATTCCATGGTTCACCCACGCAGTAGCCCTGAATGTTTCCTGCCTCCAAAGTCGCAGGCATCATTGGTGGTGGCGTCACGGAGAGTTCCACTTGGGCATCTGTGCGACCACCGGTGTCGGCTTCAGTGTACATGCCCGGATGAATTCCGGCAGACGCGAGCCAATACCTCAACTCATAGTTGTGTGTCGAGACGGGGAACACCACTGCCATCTGCAGCTTCTTTCCCTCGGCCAACATCTGCTCAACGATGGGCTTCAACGCATTGGCTTTGATCGGGTGCTTTGGTGTTGCAGACTTCAGAGCATCATCGCTTGCCTGCATCTGCTCCCAGATTGAATTGGAAACAGTAATACCATTTCCATTAAGATCCATCGTATAGGCTGTCACGATGGGAGCTTTGGTGCCAATTCCGATGGTGGCGGCAATTGGCTGTCCGGACAACATATGGGCCCCGTCAAGCTCTCCGCTGATCACGTTATCGAGTAATGTTTTCCAGTTCGGTTGTGCGACAACCTCGGCCTGCAATCCTTCGTCTTCAAAGAAGCCTTTTTCCTTGGCGATCACCAGAGGAGCACAATCTGTCAACTTGATGAATCCGAACTTCAGTGCCGTCTTCTCGAGTTCAAGGGCCGGTGATACGGAGGTGCTAGCTGGGGTCGAAGGCTCTACTGTTGGTGTTGAACCGCTCGCTACTGACGCGTCTGGCGAGGTTTCTTGAGTCTCCGACGATTCATTTGCAGTTGCTGTTGAGACCTCTGATGGCGCAGAGAGTTCAGTCTCTGACTTACCGCAGCCGATCACCCACGTGATTCCAGTCAATAACAAGGTTGTTTGGAGTCGGCGGATGAAAGCGCAGGTTTGCAAAGTCACAGATTGCTCCAGATTAATTGTCACCGATCAGCGAAGAGTCGCAGGATTGATCGAATCATCCGGCAAAGGTTGTACCGAACTTCGGTTTTCCTCAGTTGCTGACTGTTTTTTCGCTGTCACTAGCTGATCAATCACGGAAATGACGTGGAATACCACATATTGAGGCCGAGTATTGCGATCGAGTCGTAGATGAGTCTGCATGTCGCGAAAGCACGGCTGCCTGATGAGTTAGCATGACCAGTGGACAAGCAGGTTCATGGAATTCAAACGGTGCGGGCACAAAACGAAGAAAGCCGTCTGCAGACCAGGCTACAGACGGCTTCCGACGCGGAAGGAAATAGAATTGTGGCTCTCAGAAGGGTATCTCAGAACGAATACGTGCCCTGAAGATAGAACTGCTCAGCATCCGAGCGTGCTAGTCCACCGTTGTTGACTGCATCGCCGTAGAAGAACATCAGATACCCAAGTTGGACGTTGAATGACTTGCTGTGTGTGTAGGTTCCTACAAAATCCAACTCGTTGCCCACGTTCTTGTCGCCGCTTCCCGTCAGCCCTGCACCGGCGATGTTGTAAATCCGATCGGATGATTGAGCTAAGTCGAAGTAGTGCCACTGGCTGACGATTGACAGTTTCTCGTGAGGCTTAATGCTGGCCTGAACACCATAGTCCAAAAGATTCTGGCCTGAGAAGTTGTCGATTTGTCCCCAATAGGCATGCCCCAGTGGATACAACGAATAGAACGTATTGATATCGCCCGTCGTTGGATCGCTGTCGCCGGACCCCCAATAGAAGATTCCTCCCAAACCCGGTTTCCACGTGACATCTTCGAAGGTATATCCACCGAGGGCTCCTACCATTCCAGCCTGAACGTCTCGATAAGCGGCCGAACCAAAGTTGTCTTCTCCAAACTGCCACGCTCCCTCGACATCCCAGTTCCATGTACCAACCAGAGTCTTTCCGTCTTTCACAGGTTGTTTTCCAGCCAGTCGTGCGCCGAGAGTGTTGCGTCGACCATCCTGCAGCGCTGCACTGGAATCGGATTCATCGAACCGAAGATAGTAAAGGTCGAGATTGTTGTTCTCGATGCCTTTCCATGTCGAGTACACGCCGCTGATCCACCGGCTCTTGTCAACTCGGTCGAAGCTGTATGGCTGCGGATCATTCCCGGAGACCGCATTCACACTCTGCATTGCGAAGGCATCAACATCCCAGTTATCACTGGTGTAAACCAACTTGTGGCCTTCAAAGTTGCGAAACGTGTTGGCCCATCCAAGGGAGGACAGCAAACGCTGCCCGCCGTACTGCAGGAACTGACGACCATATCGATATTTCAGGTTGCCGTCGCCTACGTCACCAACGTTGAGTTCTGCGTAGTACTGCAAAAGATCCGTGCGATTGACATCAATCTGAGATGGCGTGTAAGGAGCGTCCAGCCCAAACATTGACGCATCGATTGCCTGAACATAGCCACCGACCAGATCGTTGTAGTTGGCCTGAACGTAGGGCGTGAATCGCCAAAGTTCATACGAGGATTGCCCCGGACCGCCTGGACGCAGGCGATTCTTTTCATTCATGTGACGATATCGCAACTCAGCGCCAGCACTATAAGTCAGACTGCCAGCTTTCTGGTTTTTCAACCCCTTCAGCAAAGGTTCATCGCCCAGCACTGATCCGAAGAGTTCCTCGCAGTCAAACATCTCATAGTCGCATCCACCACAGTCAATGTCCTCACCACAGCCTTCTGCGGCGCATCCGCTTGTTGAGCTGTCGTCTTCGCAGAAGGATGCAGCATCAGGAACACACTTCGCCTGACTGGACGCAAGGCATACCCCTGACCCAAAACAAGACAACATCAGTACCTGTAGCGACGGTTTGAGGATCCATGACTTGAGTAACATCCCTGGCGACTCCGAGGTGAGATCGAGTTAGCGTTTCCTTTCGCATCCTCGCTCTGGTGGGAAAGCGGCAGGACGTTAACTGGTTTTTTCGCCACTTGCTGGTGTCGCCAGGTTCAAGCTTTCAGGTCTTCGCAGTGTCTGAATAGAAGATGATGCCTTTCTCGCATACAATCCACCGGGGTTCCCCAATCCAAACTGTGGAAAACCAGACATCTATCGCTGCAGAAAGCGAAAATAACGCCGACCGGCATTTTCTGCCGTATGCCATTTTCAAGTTGACTTTAAACTTTGCTTCAGAATCAGACGCGCAAGTTATTGCACTACGACTCTCAGCTGTTGTTTCCGGAAAGTAGCTTCCGGCTTGATGCAGCTCCCATCAGATATTGTACTGCTATCCTCAAATGGGCTACACCGTCCATACACAATCGAGCCACAGTTCGATGCGTCGGTGGTCACGACGTGGTCACGACCGACGCTTCGAACCGGAGTTCGCTTCGCTACTCCGGTCCGACACTACGTTACTGCGCAGAAGAATGTGCAGCGTTTCCAGTGTTTTATGCGGTTTTCGTGTTCTGAAATAGTTCACAGAAAGAACGAAAACACATGGTTACTGGTGTGGCCACACCCGCTTGAGAGGGAACACGGCCAATGAAAAGACTCAGAGCCCCGAAGTGGTCTTCGATATTGATTTCGAATGTGCGATTTGTCATTGCAGATCCTGCCAGGCTTTGTGCATGCGGATGAGTTGGCCGACGTCGGTGGCTCGGCTTTTGGCGCTGCATGGCCCAGATGAGCGAGACAATCCTTCGCAGTACTGCAGGTTGAGCCTGCAACCTGTATTCGGCGGAACTGGAACGTCGTTGGGGGCGACTTCCGCAGGTTGGTGAAAGCCAGAGTTACTCAATCAGGTCGGTTAGTCCTGCGGAAGAAAAGGCATTGGAATATCTGCCGCCGGTTTTGCCAAATCAATCGGATTCTGGCGATCTCGGGTATGGCCAAAAAAGCACATAGCTTGTCAACAATTTGATTACAGCTGCGGGATTGTCGACACAGCGTTCGCTGCCGGTCGATGTGATTGCGCCAAGCAAGCTTGGGAAAGGGGGATGAAATGTAGAAAGCAAATCTGAAACCTTTCGTAGGAGTCCTGCGGGTGGAAAGCCCGTCCGGTAGAGCCTGACCAGCGGCCGGAAGCGAGTCTTGCGTCGTACGCGGGTAACCCGTCCGGCGAAGCGTAGACAGCCAGTCCGAAAGCCATGCTATTGAGCGTCGAAAGACCTTTCGTGGGAGCCTTTGCTTTTCAGATACCAAGGGCCAC
>CAMTWR010000046.1:0-39436 GCA_947085455.1 uncultured Planctomycetota bacterium
CGATCGCCGCTATTCACCATCTCGTTGGTGCCTATACGTTCTCGTTCGAGCAATACATGACTCATCCTGCCGCTGAGACCCTTTCCGAAGTGACGCCACTACAGGCTGTCACACCGCTGACGCTGATTCGTTTTTTGATGGGCTGGCGGTCCGCCATTCTGGATGTTGCGGCGAGTTCGCACGCGTTGATGTTGGGTGCGATGCTGGTGCTGTCGGCGGGATTCGCTCGAGAATATGACGGTGAAGATCTGCGGCATGAACCATGGCATCTGCTGATTCCTCACGGTGCATCGCTGTTGACTGCCTTCCTGTTGTATACGCTGGTCCGCCTGATCGGTATTGGTAAGACTCAGCAACTGCCCACGTTCTTTCGCGGCCTCCCCGCATTTCTCCAGGTGTACTGGATGACGGCTCCGCTAGCTTGGCTTTATGCCATTCCTTTTGAACGCTGGATGAGTCCTGGCGATGCAACGCTCTGGAACCTGCGACTGCTGGGGATTGTTTCTGTCTGGCGAGTTGTATTGATGATTCGAGTCATCGGTGTGGTTTACGGGGCTGGACCATTGTGGCGAGTCATCGGAACGGTGCTGTTGTTTGGCGATGCGGTAATGCTGACGGCCATCCAATTTGTGCCGGTGCCAGTCCTGCATCTGATGGGCGGCGTCCGCATGACGGAAAGCGAGCAACTGGTGCAGGGGACGACTTTACTGCTGCAGATCGTCGGTTTTCCTGCGCTGTTCATCCTGCTGATCATGACTCTGGTTCCCACAGCGACACGGTGGGCGCTGATCACATTTTCACAGCGAGGCCGAGTGCATACAACCACCTGGCTGATGGCTGCGACCGCGATCCTGATCTGGCCGTTCATCCTGCCTGTGACTCAACCGGAGCAGCAACGGCGGCGCATGGCAGAAGAGATGATTATGGCTCGAGATTTTTCGGCCGCGTTCAAATTTATGTCGCAGCATGATCGAGCCGACTTTCCGCCGCACTGGAGTCCGCCGCCGTATGTGGCTCGGGCCAATCCCCTTCCGCCGATCAATGACTTGGTCGAAGTACTGATCAAGGAATCCCCAGCCGAATGGGTCCGCGCCGAGTTTGTGGGCAAGTTTCGCGACACAATGGAAGGAACTCTCAGCCAATATAAATTCGTCAGCGATGAACAACTTTCGTCCACTCTGCGAATCCTCAATGGTCTGCCACTTTCAGAATGGCTGTCAGACGATGAATGGCACAGGGCGGATGCGATCGATTTCCTCCGGACCCTGTCCGGAGATTCTCGAAGATCGCTGTCCGAGTCCGATAAGGCCTGCCTGCAGCGACTTTTGGAAAAGCTGCCGCCGTTCCCCGAGAAAGAAGATGAGCCTGTCGATCCGACGATAGATTCGCCCGCCGAGCCGCAGTCACAGTCGCTGGAAGAGGGGAAGATCGAATAACTGCGTTCATCTGAAGCAGAATGAAGAGGAGTCGCAAGGAGTCGGTCACGGAGTGACCGACCTGCGCAGGCGAGTCATTCAATGACTCGATCCTCTTCGCTGCTAAAGATCGCGGGGGATTGAATCGCAGTTCGTCACTCGGAGAGTGACGGCGACTTTAAATCGCGGCGAATTCAGATTCTGAATCGATCCAGGATGTCAGGTGGAAGCTGGTAGCCGATGCCCGCGCAGTCGGGAAGTGCGATGGCTCCGTTGATCACAGGGAAACCGGCGTTTTGGAGTTCGCGACGCAAAGGGGATTCAAAGACCTCGGCCGGGGCGAATTCGATGAACGGGGTGATCGGTGAGTATGCTGCGAGGTGAACCGAAGCCGCGCCCAGAATCTGAGTCGACCAGTTGCCCGGACACACCTGAGCGCCACGAGCCAGCGCCAGTTCGACGATGCGTTTGGCTTCGGTGAGTCCTCCGCAGGTGGTCATATACGGCTGCACGACACTCACGCCACCGCGATCCATCATGTCCAGAAACTCCCAGCGAGTCACCCCGTGCTCGCCCATGGCCAGAGGGATGTTTGTCTTCGCGGCCAGCTTTGCATAGGGCTCAGGCGTATCGACCGGAAACGGCGTCTCAAAGAACGCGATGTTGAATTCTTCCAGCTGCTGACAGACGCGCACGGCGGTCGGCACGTCGTTGAACAGATAACCCACATCGACCATCAACGTCAGATCGTCGCCGATTGCTTTGCGGCAACGGCGAGCCAGTTCCACAACGTCACGCGAGGTCGACATCATCGGTTCCACTTTGAACGCGAGGTAGCCCAGCGCGGCTAGAGTTTCTGCGCGAGCGACCTGCTGAGTAAACATCGGCTCGCCGCCCCAGACGTCAGACACCAGCGTGCAATAGGGCACGACTTCCACGGCACTTCCAACCGTTGACTGAAATGGCCCGCGTTGCGCACCGCTGAGCAGTTTCCAGACCGGCTGATTCATCTTCTGACCAAAAACATCCCAGATCGCAACATCCAGCGCGCCGAGAATAATAATCTCCCAGCCGCGACGATTGGTATGCATGAACGCATCCCACATGTGCTGCCAGAGTCGTTCGGGATGAGTGATCTCCTGACCGATCAACAGTCGCCCAAAGTGAGTGTGCGCATCTCCGACGGTGGCCTGAACAACTCCTGGCGGAACACGAAACACTTCGGAAAGCCCGCTCAGTCCTGCGTCCGTATGGATTCGAATGCAGGCCAGCGGTTCGATGCCGCCTTTGTCGGGATCAATCTCAGGGCCATCACCGATGACAAAGACTTCAAGACGCACGATCTTCATATCAAAATGATCCGCCAGAGGACTTTCAAAATTTTGCCAACGCAAGTTTTACCACAGAGGTCACGGAGACCACGGAGGAACCACAGAGGTTTTAGAGACAAGCTTGCAAGAGGTGCGAATTCTCAGACACGCACCTGAGACAGTTTCACCGAATGTGTTCCACCGGATTATCATCGATCGGCCTCGGCCATGTACGCTCTCGATTAATCGCCATTTTGCGGTGCGCCGCTTCGATCAGTTGCAACGGGGAAATGCCTGCGCGGCGAGCCGCATCCAGAATCAGCAGGAAACAGTCGGCGTATTCTTCCGAATCCGCGGGAGCCTCCTGAGTTTCGCGTGCTTCTTTCTCCAGGTGACGTAACGCACCGAGCGGGCCGCGTTCCTGATCTGTTCCGAAAGTCGCCTGCGACCATTCAGCCTGATTGTTGGCCAGATCGTGCAGACGCTGGCCAAGCTGCAGGAAGTCGTCGCGACGTTGGATGGTCACTTCAACGCTATTTTCCATGTGAGATATCCGATGAGACTTTCGATTGTTTTGAGCCACACGCCGGTTTCCTTTCTGACCCACAGTGGGCAGCATGCCGGGCGATCGTCTTACATGGTCGATGGTCGACCAATGCTCCGACCTGTTAGCACCGTGGCTGGTTCCGGTTCTGCGGATAGTACCTTTTTTCCTGCTGAAAACCCGGTCCGGGAGCTGTCTCTCTCAATCGGAACGACGTTTGCTTCATCAGAGATTATCACAGTCTCAACTTCAAGGAGCGTAGCGGTGTTTATACAAACAAAACTTGTCGGCGGTCTTGCCATCTTCGCGATCTCTGCGGGCACATTCACGCAGATTGTCAACGAAAAAGATTCTACCAACTCTGCAGCTGCCGTTGTCGCGGCCTCGGCGGCACGAACCAGCCCGGCTGCACTGGCGACCGCGGAACGACCAGCACAGGCGGCCTCAGGCGCTTCCGTTTCTGATACCGACGCACCTGACTTTGCCAGCCTGCAGCGAGTTCTGGACGAAGCGGAAAATGCCTCGGCCCAATACACCAACTACACAGCCACTCTGGAACTGCAGGAAGATCTTCAGGGCAGTTTGCATCCAAGTGAAAACATCAAGGTAAAAATGCGCCGGACACCGTTCAGTGTCTACATGCGATGGGAAAGCAAAGATCAGGAAGCCATCTTTGTCGAAGGGCAGAACAACAATCGCATGCTGGTCAGACCCACGAAGGCCCTTGCAACGCTGCGACGAGTCTGGCGACTGGATCCCGAGAGTCGAATGGCGAAACAAAACTGTCGCTATGCGGTCACAGATTCCGGGCTTGAGAAGCTCGTGAAACGAACCAAACTGTTTTACGCAAATCGAACTGACTGGGCCAACCATGTGAAGTGTCACTACACCGCAGACAATGTCGGCGGTGTCGATGTGACTGTTTTCAATGCGCACTTTGCCCGAGCCGCCTCGCCGGACTTCTCCCACAGTCGTTATTTTTTCGACGACAAACGAGGTCTGATGATCGGGGTTGAAAACTACGGATGGACTGCTGACGACAAAGAAGGACTGCTTGTTGAGCGATATGTGTATCACGCAATCGATTCAAAAGTGGCGCTGGACGACAACGATTTCGATCACGAAAACCCAGAGTACAGTTTTGTCGCTCGATAGTGTCGGCCAAGGCAGAGATCTTACTTCACCGTTTTGAATCAGGCATTCAAGTTTGAATCAGGCATTCAAGGAGTCGCCACGATGCCGGAAATTTCACGTCAGGAAATCATTAAGCTGCTGCAGACAGCCTCTCGAATGGAGTTGGAAACGGTGACCAACTATCTGGCCAACAGCATTTTCCTGGATGGCGTGGACGCAGTCGAAGTGAAACGTGCGTTGGCAAGCGATGTGCCAGAAGAATTGCATCACGCTCAGCTGCCTGGAAATCGAATCAAGCAGCTGGGAGGTCGGATTCCCGGATCTCTCGAACTGAACTTCGATCAGCACGAGTTGTCACGTCCATACGAACCCTTATGAATAAAGGAACTGGCTATGCCACTGCGCAGGAAAAAACGCGAAGGAAAAGTGAAGTACGCAATGTTGGGATGGCTGATTGGCCTGCCGCTTCCCATTATCATCATCTTGTTGTTCGTCCGCGGATGCGATTTTTGAACGGCTTCAAGCACGGCAATCTACTGAAGAATTGCTGCCGCTTCGACCGCGAAGTACGTCAGGACTCCATCTGCCCCCGCTCGTTTAAAGCAGAGCAGACTTTCCAGCATGGCAGCTTCGCGGTTCAGCCAGCCATTGGCGGCGGCGGCTGAGATCATGGCGTACTCACCAGACACCTGATAGGCAAACGTGGGAACTCCAAAAGAATCCTTCACGCGACGGACGATATCCAGATAAGGCATGCCCGGTTTGACCATAACCATATCGGCGCCTTCCGCGATATCCATCGCAACTTCGCGTATCGCTTCGTCCGTGTTCGCTGGATCCATCTGGTACGTGCGTTTGTCTCCGCCGCCAAGATTCTTCGCTGACCCTACAGCCTCACGAAACGGGCCGTAGAACGCGGACGCATACTTGGCGGAATAGGCCATAATCTGCACGCTCTGATATCCCGTACCGTCGAGAGCCTGTCGCAAAGAGCGAACTCGGCCGTCCATCATGTCTGACGGCGCAATGATGTCGCACCCTGCGCTGGCCTGATTGATGGCCTGTCTATTCAGAGCTTCCAGAGTTTCGTCATTCACGACATCGCCACTGCGAACAAGGCCATCCTGGCCGTGCGTTGTATAAGGATCCAGCGCTACATCGGCGACAAGACCAATAGAAATCTGAGCGTCCCGCACCGCGCGCATGGCGCGGCAAATCAGATTGTCAGGATTGCAGGATTCTTCGCCGTCGGCAGTTTTCTTTTCCTGCGGTGTGACTGGAAAAATTGCGATAGCCGGAATGCCAAGGTCCGCTGCTTTGCGAGCTTCTTCCACAAACACATCAACCGAGTACCGTGTCACACCCGGCATCGAGGCCACGGGGATTCGCTGGTTCGTGCCTTCAACGACGAAAACAGGCCAGATCAGATCGTTGACGGTGACTTCGTTTTCTCGAACCAGTCGACGTGCCCAGTCCGTGCGACGATTTCTGCGGAGACGAGTATGCGGAAATTCGGCAGTCATCGAATAAGATCCAGTGTGTTGCTCAGGTCAGGTCGTCGCGGACCAAAAAAAATCGGACACTGCAGGAGAACGCCTGATTGGGACGCGGCCTACGATCATGAGATTGTGGACTCCAGAGGGCCGCACGGGAACCGAGCGGCTATTTCTCTTCAGAAATTTCTTCCGCCACACTGTGAACGTGATCTCGCACTCGCGAATACGCATTCAGCGCGGCCATGAAAGCGACCGTCACTGACGGAGCAATCGCACCCCGAGATAAATCTTCCATGTGTTTCTTTCCGTCGGACATGTGCTTCATGCCCAACAGAAAGATGCCCAACCCGCCCACAAGCTAAGTTGCCAATTTAGCAATTGCTTCACTTTCCAAAGTTCACCGCCAGCCGATTCCATTTGTTAATATTTCATGAAGATCGGCGATTCTACGGGGCATGAACAGACTTGCAATCAGGGTCGACAGCCGGCATGGGAGGTGGTGTTTCCCCTCATTCCCTTTCTCGGATTCCGGACTGCGTTCTGATCGCGGCAACCTTTACGAGCGTGCTTGAACGTCACTGAATCTACGCGGTTGGAAATGCTCGCCGATTATTGACGGCCCCCTAAAACATTACGCAGTCGGCAGCACTCGGCCTCAGGACACGCAAAACCGCCCCACAGAATTGTTAACTTCCGGAAGTCAAACCCGCCGGGATCTGCACTCTTTGCTATGCCTGATATCATCTGCCGGTCGCAGCAACTTACAATGGACCTGCGGTCGGATACGGGCGTCGGAATCAGGTGTTGGGTGAACTGGATCAGATCACGGCTATTTTGGAAAATCACAGGGCTTTATGCCCTGCTTTCGGCCATTGCGCTGACCGGTTTAATCCTTGCCCTTGCCGGTCAGATGGAAAACCAGTCCGTAGCACAGCAGCAAGCCAGTCTGCAGCAAACACTCGACAGAATGGCCGAAGAACTGGCATCCGGTCGTTCGCCCGATGATGTCGTGGCGACATGGAAACTCCGACTGGCGGCAAGCGGCACTCAGGTCTGGCTGCTCAATGAATCACTTGAGTCTGTTGTTTTCACCGATGAGCCTCCTCCGGGCGAAATCACGATTCAATCGGTTGTCCGCCAGGCGCTCCGCACCGGACAGTCCATACGCCGCATCAAGCTGGGAGACGGCGACGAAGAATTCCTCGCCGGCGGCAGAAAAGTAGTATCCCGGGAGCCCACGACTTCTCAACAGATCCTGTTAGCTCTGGTCACTCCTGACTCTGTCACAAAGGACATTGCCCCGGTTCGCTCAGCTGCGATGCGATCCTCGATTTTCACATGGCTGATTGGAATCCTGTGCATGGCATTTGTCACAGCCGGAATTGTCGGGCCTCTGCAGTCCATGTCTGTCAATCTGCACCAGTCGATCGACCGGTCGCAGCGTGAAGACATGCTGTTGACGATTTCTGATCGTCACGATGAACTGGGGCAAGTCGCCAATTCATTGCATGAACTGGAAGAAGAACGTCAGGACCAGATCAGTCGCCTGCAGAACACCGAACGCATGGCTCGCTCATCTGCAGAACTGCTGACGACAGTCCTGGATTCCATGATTGAAGGTGTCATCGCCATCGACATGGAGCAGCGAATCGTCTTCATGAATTCCGGCGCTCGCAACCTGCTTTCCATCAGCAACGCGATCGGGATTGGACACCGTCTTTACGAAGCGATCCGAGTTCCCTCGTTTCTGGAAGTGGTCACCGAGTCCCTTTCCAGTCGCCAGATGCAGACGCTTGAATATCGCGCCGCGCGAGAGCAGCTGGATCTGGTTCTGGTGGCTATTCCAATTCTGAAAGGTCCTCATGCGGGCGCTGTGGCCGTGATTCGGGACGTTTCTGAAATGCGACGACTGGAAGCCATGCGGCGAGATTTCGTCAGTGGCGTTTCCCACGAACTGAAGACTCCGCTGACGGTCATTCAGGCCTGCACCGACACGCTGCTGGGAGGTGCGATGTCGGATCCAGTCGCTGCCGACCGCTTCCTGAAGCAGATTGAAGAACAATCCGAACGTCTGCTGCAGCTGATTCTCGGAATGCTGCAGCTTGCCCGAGTCGAATCCGGGCAGCAAATTTTTCAGCACGAACCGGTCGACGTCTATGCCATTGCGGAAGATTTACTTCGCGGCTTTCGTACAGTGGCTGACAGCAAGTCTGTAAAACTGGCCCTGACCGGCGACACAGAGATGACTCTGATCACTGACTTTCAGGGCCTGCAGACGATTCTGAGCAACCTGATCGATAACGCCATCAAGCACACTCACGCGAATGGCACGGTCGTGGTGGAGTTGCTTGCCGGCCGGTCGGATCCGGTGATCATCGTTCGAGACACGGGCACGGGAATTCCCGAGGAATTGCTCGGGCGAATCTTCGAACGGTTCTATCGCGTCGAAAGAGATCGTTCACGAGAACGCGGCGGTTCCGGTCTGGGCCTGGCAATTGTTAAGCACCTCTGCCAGAGTCTGGTCGCCACCATTTCAGTGAAGAGCGAACTCGGCCGCGGCAGCGAATTTCGCGTCCAGTTTCGCCCCGAAGAGCCTGTCGCCAGTTCCCGGCTGCCGTATTCTTAACAATTAGGATCACCCAAAACGGCCACCGGCCCGTGAAGATTCATCAAATCTTAACAATCCCTCCGTTGAATGCCTCAGCCGCGGTTTTCCAAGTGCCACGGCACTCAAATGCACTCATTATCGATGAAGGGTACAGTTGGATGAATCTTAGACGCAGGCTGCTTTCCACCTTCGGACTTTTTGCTCTGTCAGCCATGTTCTCCGGCTGCACGATCGAAACGGACAATCCTACGGGCGAGGGTTCGGCACCGCCGGCCGGAGCAGCCGTGGAACCCTCGGGCAGTGGCGAGCCGACTCGAATTCAGATTGACGGCTCCAGCACTGTAAAGGTGATCACTGCCGCGGTCGCAGAAGAGTTCGAAAGCAAATTCAGCGACGTCAAGATTGCACTGAAGGTCACTGGCACTGGCACTGGCTTCAAGGAAATGATCGCTGGCCGCATTGATGTCGCGAATGCCTCTCGAAAAGTGAAGGACTCCGAAAAGGCTGACTGCGAGAAGAACGATATCGAACTGATTGAACTGATGGTGGCTCTGGACGGCCTGGCGGTCTGCGTGAATCGCGAGAACACATGGGTGGACTCGATTACTGTCGCTCAGCTGAAAAAGATCTGGGCTCCGGACAGCACGGCAAAGACATGGAAAGATGTCGATCCTTCATGGCCCGATCTCCCTCTGGCTCTGTTTGGAGCTGGTGAAGAATCGGGAACGTTCGACTACTTCACGGAAGTGATCAACGGCAAGGAAGACCAGATTACAGAAAACTATAGCCCGAGCGCCGATGACAACGTGACGATCACAGGTGTCTCCGGTGACAAAGGCGGAATGGGCTTCTTCGGTTGTGCGTACTATTTCTCCAACCAGGACAAAGTCAAAGCCCTGAAGATCTCCGTTTCTGACGATCCGGCTCAGGGCGTAGCATTGACTCCCGAATCCGTCAAAGCGGGTGATTACAAACCGCTGTCACGTCCGCTGTTTATTTACGTGAAAAAGTCGTCTCTCGCGCGTCAGGAAGTACAGGACTTCGTACGTTTCTATCTGAACGAGGGAACGGCGTTGGTAAGCAAGGTTGGCTACGTCGATCTGGCTGAAGAGCAGATCAAAGTCAGCCGCGATGCACTTGAGGCCGCTGTAGCCAAATAGCATTTTGTACTGGGCCGGCACTGCGAAGTTCAGCCGCCGGCCCAAATCTCCATGTGACGAAAAAGTCGAATGGCGCACCGGGTGTCCTCGAATGATTCAGTCAGACAACTCGTGTTGGGACTGAGACAGACCGATTTGTAGTTGCTAGACTTCCCGCCATGACACAAGCAAATTTACCAGCCTGGGCCCGACTCAGAGTTTCTCGACGACATGAGAAATTCATTCAGGTCCTGCTGTTTCTTTGCGCAGCACTTTCGGTTCTGACCACTGCCGCCATCATTCTGGTTCTGCTGGGCAATGCCGTCTACGCGCCGGGCGCCAAGAAGGCATTCTTCGAACATGTCTCGGTTTGGGAATTTCTGACCGGGACTCACTGGAAGCCTGTCGAGGGTGAATCCGGACGGTTTGGAATTTTGCCCTTACTGTCCGGAACAGTGATGGTGGCCGTGATTGCGTCGCTCGTCAGTGTGCCAGCCGGTCTGGGCGCTGCGATTTACATGAGCGAGTACGCGGCTCCCGCTGAACGCGAATTTTTGAAGCCTGTTCTGGAAGTTCTGGCTGGCATTCCGTCGGTCGTGTACGGCTTCTTTGCTCTGAAATTTATCACGCCATGGATTTTGAAACCGGCACTCAGCCTGTTCGGTCTGGATCTCGGCACGTTCAACGTGTTGAGCGCCGGGATTGTTGTCGGAATCATGGTCACGCCACTCATCGCATCGCTGAGCGAGGACGTCATCCGCTCGGTGCCGCGCAGTCTGCGTGAGGCCGCATACGCTCTGGGCAGCACGCGGTTCGATGTGTCCGCGCGAGTTGTCGTGCCGGCCGCTCTTTCAGGTATTCTGGCTGCCTTCCTGCTGGCGTTTTCACGAGCGATCGGAGAAACAATGGCGGTTGTGATCGCAGGCGGACAGCAGCCGATCGCCACTTTGAATCCTCTGCGTGGCGCTCAGACGATGACCTCTTTCATGGTGCACGCCAGCACGGGTGACAGTGCGGCAGATTCCATCAGTCGCATGAGCATCTATGCCATTGGCATTACGCTGTTCGTGATCACACTGACCATCAATCTGATTTCCGGATGGATCCTGCGGCGTTACCGAGAGGTCTACCAATGATCAGACCTGCCTCCGACAAAAACAAGGCCGACAGAAACAAGTCAAAAATTGCACAAGTCAAAAGCGCAGGCACTGCTTCTGCCATCACTTCACCGATCGTGGAGCGGCAGAACACCAATGCAAATCGTGCTGTCAGCTTTATCTCGGGCGCAGATCGACACATTCGGCGCAGGCTGATGCTGTCGCGGATCTTCGCGGCTGTCTGCCGCTTCGCAACGTACTCCGCAATGGCCATTCTGATCGTACTGCTGGTGGCCATTGTATGGAGCAGCGTGGACCGGCTGGCGCTGGATTTTGTGACCAATACAAATTCAACCAACCCAACTCGAGCCGGTATTCTGGCCGGAGTCTGGGGCTCCTTCTGGCTGATTCTCTTCACGGCTTTGTTTTCCGTGCCTGTAGGAGTTGGCTCCGCCGTTTACCTGGAAGAGATCGCGAAAGACAGCTTTCTGGTGCGACTGATTAAGGTCAATCTGGCGAACCTCGCCGGTGTGCCGTCTATCGTTTACGGGATCCTCGGCTACACAGTTTTTCGCAGCTCCGCGGCCGCTCTTGGTTTGCTGTTCGATGGTCACCATGTGGTCGGCGTGGCGGGTCTGTTCAGAATCAGACTTTCCAAACTTCCAATTTATGAAGACAACATTCTGGTTGGCGCTTTGACACTGACTCTGGTCATTTTGCCCACAGTTATTGCGGCCTCTCAGGAGGCTCTGCGATCTGTGCCAAGTTCCATCCGAGTCGCCTCGCTGGCTTTAGGTGCAACTCGCTGGCAGACTATCTGGCGTCAGGTCATTCCGGCGGCCCTGCCCGGGATTTCGACGGGAGTTATCCTGTCGACCTCTCGAGCGATTGGTGAGGCGGCTCCGCTGATTATGCTGGGTGCCTTGACCTACACATCCATGTGCCCGGGAAGTATCGATTCGCCGACAAAATTATTAACGCGGCCCAGTCAGGTTCTGCACGCTCCGCTGGACCAGTTTACAGCGATGCCCATCGAGATTTATGACTGGTCCAAACAGCCCGATTCACGCTTCACGGCCGTTGCCGCATCCGGAATTGTGGTCCTGCTGATTGTGCTGCTGTCCATCAATTCTGTAGCCATGATTGTGCGTCATTATGCGAGTCGGCGGCTGAAGTGGTAAGTTCAGATTCATCGGCAAAACGGCGGGCTGCCCGGCCCGCCTCATGTCGCCGCTGCAAAGTATGATTGTTCCATTGTTTTGGGTCATGGATTTCATTCATCATGCCAACGATCACTTCTGGAAATGTGCCACCTTCCGTCGCAGGTGTCGATCGTGAACTCGATATGTCGGCCCATTCTGCGGCGATCGAAGCCCGACGGCTGAACTTCTTCTACGGCGAACATCAGGTGCTGTTTGATGTTTCGCTGACGGTGCCGGAACGCTCCGTGACCGCTCTGATCGGTCCTTCAGGTTGCGGCAAGAGCACCTTCCTTCGAACTCTGAACCGTATGAACGATCTGATTGAAGGCTCTCGCTGCCAGGGAGAAATCCTGGTGGAGGGCCAGAACATCATGGATCCCGCCGTGGACGTAGTGCTGCTGCGAAAACATGTGGGCATGGTCTTCCAGAAGTCGACTCCGTTCCCGAAATCGATCTTTGACAACGTGGCTTATGGGCCTCGCGTTGCCGGGGAAAAGAATCGAGCTGTGCTGGCGGATCTGGTCGAATCGTGTCTGAAGAAAGCCGCGCTGTGGGAGGAGGTTAAAGATCGACTCACCACCTCCGCAATGTCGCTCTCTGGTGGTCAGCAACAGCGTCTTTGTATCGCACGCACGCTGGCGACCAACCCACGCATTATTCTGATGGACGAGCCCGCATCTGCTCTCGACCCGGCCAGCACGGACCGGATCGAAAACCTGATCGGTGAACTGTGTGCCAACTACACGATCGTCATTGTGACGCACAACATGCAGCAGGCGTCCCGAGTCAGTCACCAGACGGCGTTTTTCTACAAAGGCCAGATGGTCGAGACCGGGCCCACGATGAAAATCTTCACACATCCTTCCGAAAAGCAAACTGAAGATTACATCACGGGTCGATTCGGTTGATTTCCGTACCCGACAGCTCGAAAGTGTAAGGAATTCTCATCGCTTTTGCTCTAAACTGGCACGAACTGCGGTCCTCAAAAAATTATTAAGACGGCCTCGGCGAAATCTTAACAATTCTCCAGAGTGCCCGACACAGTCTCTCAATTCCGCAGCAATCTTAACAATTCATTAATAACCACTTTTCATAGTACCGCCATCGGTGACCTTGTCGCCGGTCACGCGGCGAAGTCAGTCAGGACCGGACGTCAATGACCATTCACTTTGTGCGCGAGATGGAGCATCTACATCGAGACATCTTGTCGATGTGTTCTGCAGTGGAAGAACTGATTCATGATGCTGTGGACGGCCTGAAACACGGACGCAGTGAACTGGCTCAGGAAGTTTCCGGTCGCGATCGGGAAGTGGACGAGTGGGACATTCGGATTGAGGAAGAGTGCCTGAAAATTCTGGCTCTCTACCACCCTGTGGCGAATGACCTGCGACGAGTTGCCGTGGTAATGAAAATCACTGCCGAACTGGAACGCGTGGCTGACCTTGCTGTCAGCATCGCCGAACGTTCTGCGGGTATTGCAAAATCCGGCGAGTTCCCGATGCCGAGCCGGCTAAGCGAAATGACTCGCGAAGCTCTCAGCATGCTGCATGACAGCATCGACGCATTTGTCGAGCAGAATGCAGGGGCCGCTCGTAAAATTTGCCAACGAGACGAACACGTTGACAATCTGAACAATGAGTTGATTGAAGAGGTCGTTGAGGTGATGAAACAACGACCCGAACTGGTAGATCCTGGTCTGCATCTGTTCTCTGTGATCCGTCATGTGGAACGCGTAGCGGACCATGCAACGAATATCGCAGAAGATGTTGTTTATCTGGTTGAGGGTGCCATCATCAGACATCCAAGACTGCATCGCCGTCCCGGTAGCAGCGCAGCTGGCGGGATATAGCGATTGGAAGCTCGAGCATGTCTCTGGCTGAAAATCATTCTCCAGCGCGCTCGAAGGTATCCCTGTTTCCATGCAACCTACCATCCTCGTGATTGAAGATGAACAGTCTATTGCCGACGTCGTCATCTACAACCTGCAAAAGGAAGGATTCAGCGTCCATTGGGAACGTGACGGACGCAGTGGTTTACATCGGGCTCAGACGCTTATCCCCGACCTGGTGGTTCTGGATCTCATGCTGCCCGGAATTGACGGACTGCAGATCTGTCGACTGCTGAAAGCGGACCCGAAAACGAAAATCGTTCCGGTGATGATGCTGACAGCTCGCGGTGCCGAGACCGATGAGATCGTCGGTTTCAACATGGGTGCGGACGACTATGTGACCAAGCCATTTCGAGTCCAGCCGCTGATTCACCGGATCAAGGCCCTGCTCCGCCGCTCCGATGTCACCGAAGTCGGAAAAACGGTGTTGACACTCCACGGTATTGAGATCGACCGAACAAACCACACGGTCAAATACAAAGACGCGGAGCTGGAAGTTACGCCGACGGAATTCCGAATGCTGTGGACGATGATGTCGCAGCCCGGCCGCCCGTTTTCTCGCAACGAGCTGATGGAGACCTCACGCGGAGAAGATGCCAATTCGCTGGAACGTACGATCGATGTCCACGTGCGAGCCCTCCGCAAGAAACTGGGCGACACCCCCGACCTCATCGAAACAGTCCGCGGCATCGGCTATCGCTTCCTCCGCAAATAACCCCGAAACTCGTTCCAGGGCTCCAGCCCTGGAACGCACTGCCCGGAGACTCCAGCCTCCTCTTTTCTTCCATCCCCTGCCCGCATAACACCGCTGCTCCGCCGCGAATCGCAGAAACGTCGGTTCGCCGAATTGCAGGTGTTGACATCCTGGGTCGCATTGAATGGCCGCATCGAATAGCGGCCTCCCCCTCGCCGGCCGATCTGCGATTGGCTGCGGAGCAGTCGCGTAACGATAGCCTCGGGCTTCAGCCCGAGGTTTACGATCCCATACAAATCCATAGCTCCGGAGGACCGACGTGAACCCACGTCGGTACCTCAGGCGAGGCAATCACATCGTCCGTTTCGTCCGACGTTCCATGGTTGACTCCGTTTCTGCCTCTCGTCATTGACCACAACACGGAGCACTGACGCCCAGCCGCTCACCGGAGTTACTCCTTCAGCTTTCAACGCGGTAGAGTTTCTTCTTCCTCTTTCACATGCTCCGGAGTCAGCATCACCACAAAGCGATCCGGCTGTCCGTCGACCTTGCCGGGCTGTTCAATCACCAGCAGCAACGTCTGTCCCGAACCCACAAGCGATTCATGAACCGCCGCTTGAGCATCCTTTGCGAGCTCACCAACTGTCACCGAGTGACTCAGGCGAATCACCGAACTGTCCGCGATCAAGTGCGGATTGGCGGACAGTTGAAAACCCGTCAGAGCCGCCCCATCCTTCGTCGCCACCTGAACCAACGCCGGCTGTCCAGAAATGGTCATAATCGTGGGACATGAAAGCACTTCGGCTTTTTCGTCGGCCAGAAACTTTTGAAGCGATTCACTGCGACTTTTCGTCAACAGAGCCCACCGCTGGTCATCACTCAGCGAGTGTAACGAACACTTATCCTCCAGACCCTTCAGCTGCGAGTCCGCGGTCAACTTTATCAGTCGGCAAGTGACTTTAACGCTGTCGTAAGACTTCCGAAGTTGCCATATAATTTTCGCGATGCCATCGTGCCCAGTTTGAGTCTGACGAATTACCAGGAAGACGGTCTTTTTATTCGCGAAAATAGCTCCACGCCCAGTTTCCCATGACTCCGGTTCAATGGATGTTCTGATCAGCTCAACAAGTGGCGAAAAATCCATTTCTGCATCGGTAGTCTTGAACTGAGCAATAAGGTCTGCGACGTTATAGGTAATTAGGATAAGACGATCGTCACGTGAAGGTTCTGCGGACACAACAGGCACATCAGTGCTGGGTTCTGTCGACGAATTCAGGCTCTCAACTGACGTCTCCTCCGACTTTGACGACCGCGGGGCACATCCGATCGACGTTTTCGTCACACGTTCCAAATACGTCGTCAACGCTTCCGTCGCCGTAAACAGCGGACCACAGGAAACGTATTCCTTTCGATTCACCTGAATATCACTGGCGGTGGCTTCAACGGCGCGGCGGATCCATTCTTCATTGAGTTGCTCGTCAGAAACGGCGTGCATCAGGAATTGGAGCAAATGCCCCGAACTTACCAATCGCTTATCAAAGTCGTCTTTGCGTTTACTGCTGCGAAAGAAGTCTGAAGAAAGCGTCCCGTCGGGATTCTGCTGTGATTTGGCGACTTCGATATACTTCCTGATCTTTTCATCAGCCTTCAGCCAAACTCCTTCAAGCGGCTTTCCGGTTTTGAGGTACTCGTTGCGGGCGATGGCAAGGGCATACAGTCCATCTGTTCCGCCATTCGGCGAGGTTGGTCCACCAACTGTCTTACCGACTTCGATGTCGACAAGTCGTTCGATGCTCCACTCTTCGCCTTTCGCGTTGGTCCATTTGGTATCCGGCGGCAGATAGCGGCACAAAGCCAGCAGCGTCCAACTCACTTCTTCTTTGTCATTCACCACCATCTTCGCATGATTGATCATATCCTGAATCGTGATCGGCCCGTCAGGCGTTCCAAAATGAGTGTCCAGCGGTAATCGACAGGCCGCGAACTTTGAAAGGAACTGGTTGACATGGCCTTCGAACCAATACGGCTTTGAAAACGGATGAGCCCGCCCGCCATGCTCCGTCTTCTCAAACCACGATTCTCCCTGATACTGCGGCCCGGCCTGAATCCACTGAAGAGCATTGACCGTCGTTTTGTCGTCCTTCAGCAGCATATCCCGCCGCAAGCCCTCTATTCCGCTCATGATCTGCCAGGGAGTATGGTCTGTGGTCGGCAGCAGCCGGCGACGGACTTGTTCGCGAGCCTCCCAAACCAGTTGCAGTAGCAAATCGGCAGATGCAGCGATTGCCGTAGGAACGGGGCGTATAGAAACGTTCGTCACACCTGGCTCATCATTGACAGGCCTCATCAATGGTTCGGAAGCTGGGCTGGAAGTGGGGGATTCATTGGTTTCTTCAATCTCAAACACCAAATCCAGAATACCCATCTCTTCATTGAGTCTTGGGACGGGATTTATTTGTGGAGGATTGTCGTCGGCTCGGATGTATCGATCTCTCATTCGACGGACACCTTCGGCGACTTCGGCAGCGTTGTAGTGGTCGCCTGGCTTGAGGGCGATCTCTCCCAGAAGGTCGCTGCTGGCAATCCGTTTGTTGCCTTCGCATAGAATGTCCCGGAGTCTGTATTGGCGGCCTTCGGTGAGCGTATAGTCCAAACAAACGCTGGAGCGATCTAACGAGAAGAGAGGCTCGCCCGTAACCTCAACGTCAAAGAAACCTACGTTGCGGTAATAGTCCTTCAATGCTTCCGTGTCTGCCTGAATTGTGCCAGGTTCGAACGCTTCGCCGATAAAATTCCAAACGTTTCTTTTGCTCAAAAGATGTTCTCGCAAATCTCTGTCAGACGAAAACGTGTTCCCCTTAAATGCTCGCAGTCGGACTTGACCTTTGTGTTTGCTGCGGACCTTTGAATCCCCATGCGATTCGTGCGACCGTGGTTCGACAAACAACGGTGCAAGTACAGACGGTTCATCATGACGCGTTGTTTTTGCTACCGCACCCGGCAGCACAATAATTGCCAGCGCGGCAACAGCCAGCCAGCACCAGAGTGGGGTTTGTTTTTTTAGGTTGCTCTTGAGGGACATGATTCGCTCCATGCGTTGAGTTGTGATTTCCACGGGCTTCATGCCGGGGAAGACGGGGACGGGTTGCAGTTGATGTTTGCTTTCAATGACGGATAGCAGACTGCGTGCATACTGAGCCGGCGAACAGCCAAGTTCTGCGATGACTTGTTCGTCACAGCAGCGCTCGGCTTCTCGCGATAGCCAGCGGTTGCAGAGCCACACCGCCGGATGAAACCACCAGAGACTTTGCACGATGGCCTGCAGCAAGCCGGTCCGCAGATCGCCGCGGCGGATGTGCAGCAGTTCGTGGGCGAGGATGGGATCGAGGAATTGCAGTTCCTGCCTGCCGGGCAGCGGTTTTGGTAGGTCCTGCCTGCCGGGCAGGACTTCGCGGCTTGCCGCGACCTGAGTGCATGCGGTGTCTACTGGCAGGCCTGCATTTTTAGATTCACTTCGCGCAGGTTCGCCTTCGGCGAAAGTCCTTTCCGGCAGAAAGGACCTACCATCGGACAGCAAACATCGCGGCAGCACAATCGTGTGCCGCAGTAATCCCAGCACTGCGGGGCCGAAGAGCACGTCTGACACAATCACACGAGGTGCTCGGCGAAGACGCAGTTTGTGCGACAGATCCTGCACACGTTCAATCAGCATCGCATCGAATTCTGTGGTTCGATGCCGGTGAATACTCCGCAGACACTGCACGCAACGAACGATCATGAGACTCAAGGTGACAAACGCCCCGGCCGTCACGCAGGAAAGCAGAATCGCTGGCCACGAATAAGAGAGGCCGCGGAGGCCTTCGACAGATTCCGTTGCCGTCACTTCTGACATGTCGACCGCTGGGACTGTTACTGCAGGTGACTCGGTTGTTGGCAGCCCTGGCGTGGTCGCCTTATCGCTTGCCATGTTGCCTGTGACGTGAAGCTCCAACTCAAGCGAAGACCTCACCAAAGACGAAGCCGGTTCAGCAGCCTGTGGCATATTCTCAGAGGGCGCGTCGGAAGCGGCTGGAATTTGTTCGGTTGAAATCGCCGCCTGCAAGCGGCTAAACAGTCCCAGCGGATGCCCCCAAATTGGCGGCGTCACACACTTGATCAGCACCAGCAGCCACATCGCATGGGCCAGATGCGGGCGGTTCTTTGCAACAGTTCGCGTGACGATCGCAACGACGATCGCCAGCACCGCGATCTGCCATGCCTGAGTACACATCAAAGTCAGGAGTTGATTACTCATCGCATCCCTCCTCGTTCCAGGGCTCTCGCCCTGGAACGCGCTGCCAAGATCCTCCGCAAGCCGGCGCGGGACAACTGAGGAGGCAGGAGCCTCCGGTGCAGTGTGTTCCAGGGCGAGAGCCCTGGAACAAGGGAGCAAGGGAGTCGTTATTTCTCATCGCCGCCTCCTTCCAATCGATCCAGCAACTGGCGCAGCTGTTCGATGTCCTTGGAGGAGAACTTGCGATCTTCCACCAGATGCTTCATCAGCGGCATCGTGTCGCCGCCGAACAGCAGGTCGACCATTTCGCCGACAGTTTCGCGAATCACCGTTTGAGGCCGCACTTTGGGCGAATACACACGGTTGCGACCCTCCAGCCTCGCGTTCAGATAGCCCTTTTCTTCCAGTCGACGCAGATACGTCTGCACCGTCGTGAAATCGATGTCACGACCCGGTGGCAATGCTTCGAAGACCTGGCGAACACCAGCGTCCTTCAGTTCCCAGACTATCCGAGCAATCTCGAGCTCGGCCTTCGACAACCCCGGTCGCGGCGGCATTCGGTATCCTCCCTGCTGTCTCGCATCGTCAACTACAATTGTACTTGAGGCATGATGGCGTACAATTGTAATTGAGTCAAGAGACAACCTCGTTCCAGGGCTCCAGCCCTGGAACGCACTGCCAGGAGGCTCCAGCCTCCTTCACGAATCGGGCACGGGGAAAAAGCAGGAGGCAGGAGCCTCCGGGGCAGTGCTTTCCGAGGCGAGAGCCTCGGAACGAGAATTGGTGTTATGGCGCGGCTACGGTGATAAGCAATGGTCGGCTGCTGTAGGTGGCCTTCATCACGAAGTTGATTGACACGTTGGCCATGACGCAGCACTGCTGGCGGTCGATTGGCGTGGCATCTTTAGCAGCGGTAAGCGTGAGTGAGCCTTTGCTGTTGGTGCCCGTGAGAAGCGTCTGACTGTTCTTCGCGTCGATTGTGACACCGGCCGGCAGTGTGTTCGCAAAGATCGATGACAAGTGCTGATAGAGCACATCCAGAGTCACGTTCTTGTCAAATCCGTCGGCTCGCAATAGCTCCACATCCACCTTCACAGATTCACCCGGCTTGAGCGTAATCTCAGACAGACTCAGTTTGACATCGCGAATGTCTGACGGCTGCCCAACGGCGACGGTGTGCATGGAAACCGGATAATGACTGCGACCGCCGCCCGGCATGTAGATTTCCTGCATCGGTTGCGCGACGGCGGTCAGCGTCACAGGTTCCTGTCCGTCCTGAGTCAGCACTGCTGTCCCGGTGACTCGAATATTGGACGCAATCGGCTTTGCGTCAGCCGCGGCTTCCAGAACGATGCAGCCGTCGGTCGCTTTGTCTGAGAGGATCTTTCCACAAGTGGCCGTCACGCCTTCAGGAAGTCCGTCGAGCTGCAGCTGAACTTCGCCGGTGAATCCGTTGAGCCGCACGATTTGCACAAACAACGCGGCACAACTGCCGGGTGTGAGCCAGCTTTTGTCCGAGTCCATGACGAGTTCAAACTGCGGCGTGGCTTGAATGACTTCCAGACCGTACACAAATTCCACGCCACCGCGAAGATGCACGTTGCGAATCGCGATCAGAGGATCAACGTGCGTCTGCAGGTCGTGAATACGATCTTCCAGTCGCATGGCCAGACAGTGAAACGTAAGCGACGTCGGCTGTTCAATCACAGAGCGATAGAAGTCGACGTCTTCCGCTTTTTCAACACAGCCGCAGAGAGTGCTCGGGACGGTGACGGCCTGGGCAGTTTCCTGAGTGTCGTTCTTCGGATCTTCCACGATGACAGGGTCGCGAGTGATCACGATCTGCCCGATGGTGCTGGGTCCCGTTGGTCCGATGATACGAAAATCTCGCACGCCGGGCATCGCTTCCGCCGCAACGGTGAATTTCAATTTAATCTCAGTCAGAGCCGGTTCTTTGCCGTCCTTGTCGAGCTCCATCGGCGTGATAACTTCGCCATTGACGCCTTCGCCGGAGACCAAAACCTGATTCGCTCCGAACATGCTGTAACGCGATTCGACAGTGTGTTCCGAAGTCTGACCAAGTTGCGAGGCTGTTGGCGACAGATTCATCAACATGGGATACGAACGCTGCGCGTGCGCGGTGGATGCTGTGAGGGCGACGAATAGAACAAACAGGGCCAGAATTTTTCGCAAACTTCGAGCAGCGTAAGCCCCCTCATCCGGCCTGGCGGCCACCTTCTCCCCCGCGGGGGAGAAGGGACTTTTGGGGGCGCGTTCCGGCTGATGAATGGCAAATGAAGAACTTACCATGGCCGTTACCTCACGAACAAAAATTGTTTGCTGTTGATCAACGTCCACAGAAGATCTTCGAAGAACTCCTGACGACTGGCGGCTTCTGGCAGAAATTCCAGAGCGGCTTTGGTTTCTGCTTCGCTGGGATCACGACTGAGCGTAACGAGGTACAGTTCCTGAAGAATCTCCACGTCGGTTTTCTGAGTCGCCAGCAATGACGTCACTCGCCCCGATTTGCTGCTGAGTTTTGTGGCGATGATGTCACCATTCAAAGTGTGCAAAGCCTGTCCAAGATTTTCATCCGGCATGCGTTCGCATTCACATACGCTGACTCGCCGGGGTTTTCCAAACGTGCTCAGGAAGTGATCGGGATACTCACCGTCGGGCAGTTCGATCGCGCGAGTCCCCGGGGGAAGGCCCTTGAATTTTGTCGGTGATGCGGTCACCACATCGATCGCATCCAGCAGAGGTTCGGCCGAAATACGTTTGACTTTGAAGTGCGTGTAAAACTTATTGTCCGACACATTTTCCAGCGTTGGCTGAGACTGCAACTAATACAGTCGCGAAGACATGATGACTCGCACGAGTTGCTTCAGATCAAAGATGCTGGCAATAAAATGATCGGTCAATGCTTCCATCATGGCGGGATTTGTCGGCGGATTGGTAGCTCGCATATCGTCGACCGGTTCCACGAGTCCTCGGCCCAGCAGATACGACATGTAACGATTCACCACCGATCGCGAAAAATCGCGATTATCTTTCGACGTCAGCCAGGCGGCCAGGGGAATACGGCGATCAAGCTCGTGATCGATCTCATCACCATCGAGCGGTTTCGGTTTCAGCACTTTGCCGGTTCGCGGATGACGCACGTCACCGGCGGACTTCACCATCACGACTGTCTCGCGACCGAACAGGCCAAACTCCTCGCTGTTCTTATTGCCGACTCGCGAGAAGAACGCTGAGAACGCGTAGTAGTCGGCCTGACTGTATTTTTCAAACGGATGATGATGGCACTTCGCGCACTGCAGACGAGCGCCGAGAAATAGCTGAGCCGTCGCTTCCGCGAGATCAGCCGAGTTGTTGTTGATCTGAAAATAGCTGGCCGGGCCGCTGGAGAAGATGGATCCCTTCGCCGTGATCAGCTCTTTCACAAACTGATCAAACGGCTTGTTGATTCGGAAGGAATCGCGAATCCAGTTGTGCATCGCCCACATGCGTTGTTCGTCGGATGCATCGCCGTTGCTGGTGTTTCGCAGCAGGTCAGACCACTTCAAAGTCCACACGGCGGCGTATTGATCGTTGTAGCGATCGAGCTCCGGATTTCCCGTCAGCCCCAGCAACGCGTCAATGAGCTTCTGCCGCTTGACAGGATCCTGATCGGCGACGAATGCTCTCGTCTGGTCGGAGGTCGGCAGCGTTCCGATTGCATCCACAAACGCACGCCGCACAAATGTGGCATCGTCGCATGGTCCCGACGGCGTGATTCCGAGCTCGCGAAATTTGGCAGCCGCAAACTCGTCGACAAAGTTGTTATTCTGCCAGTCTTTCAGATCGGGAGCAGGGCCGTATGGCGAGACAAACATGGCGATGGCCGAAAATAATACCATTGAGCCGGAGGCGCCAGCCGATACGAAGATAAAGCAAAGCAAGAAATCGGCTAGCGCCTCAGGCTCAGAATTTTGCATCGGCCGACCGATGAACACGATCTACACTGGTACTTCCCGGTTTTCGTGGAGTATGCTGTCAGACCAGTTCGCTGGATCGCCGCTTCGGTGGTGGGTCAGCCGGAATTCTTGGACTGGAGCACAATCCCTTTGAGATTCTTGCGGACCCCAATGGCAAAGGTTTCAACGTCCGCGACATCAGCTTTCCAGCTGGCGTGACATCCAATC
This sequence comes from uncultured Planctomycetota bacterium, assembly GCA_947085455.1. Lineage (GTDB taxonomy): Bacteria > Planctomycetota > Planctomycetia > Planctomycetales > Planctomycetaceae > SXXK01. The sequence goes on from CAMTWR010000046.1 coordinate 22,985, forward strand.
GAGTCGACCGTCGCAAACGCATGCTGGCGTCCCTGGACACTTTGCAAAGACAAGCCGACGTTCAGGCGGAAGCGTTTGATGCGCTGGATGAAAACTTCAAAGCGGCCTTCAACATGATCACCGCCCCGGAGACGAAAGCGGCGTTTCAAATTGAGCAGGAATCTGAAGAGCTTCGCAATAAGTACGGCCGACACAAATTCGGACAAAGCTGCCTTCTGGCTCGCCGCATGATCGAAAGCGGCGTGCGATTTGTGACTGTGACTGACGGCGGCTGGGACACTCATCAGGACAACTTCAAGTCACTGAAAAGCAGTCGCATTCCGCCGATCGATCAGGGTCTGCCCGCCCTGCTGGAAGACCTGGAGACTCGCGGCCTGCTGGACACTACGCTGGTTGTATGGCTGACAGACTTCGGACGCACGCCCGTCATCAACTCAGCCAGCGGCCGTGACCATTGGGCCAGCGCAGGCTTTGCAATCATGGCCGGTGCCGGCATCCCCGGCGGTTCGGTGCTTGGCGCGACGGATGAAGAAGGCGGCCGGCCGATTCGTGATGAATACCTGACGGCCGATCTCGCCGTCACGATTTACGAAAAGCTGGGAATCCCCAGCGACCTGATGGCTCAGGCGCCCGACGGTCGGCCAGTGCGGCTGATCGAAGGTCATCCGATTAAAGAATGGATGTAGTATTCGGTTAGTTTGCTGCAAAGTGGACCAGTCTATGTTTAACCCGTGGCCGACAGGCCAGGTCGTACGAAACCTGGCCTGTCGGCCACGGGTTAAACTTGGACAAGAAGCTCACTCAGTCCTGAATCGCTTCGACCGCTAACCGCTGGAACTCGGTGCGAAGGTCGGAACCGTCGCCGTTGCCGAAACTTTGCCGAGCCACCAGCATCACGAAGATCATTTCATTCTGCGGATCGATCCAGCCTTGAGTCCCAAACGCACCGCCGTGGCCGTACGAACCGGCCGACAGGCTGGCGGTTGATCCCTGAGGTTCGCGGACGAGGCAGAAGCCCAGTCCCCAGCCGTTGCCCGGAGTGAAGCCGGTTTCCAGTTCACCGGACTGCAGCGAAGTCAACTCCTTCACAGCATCGACGGAGAGAACTCGCTTGCCGTTCAGATCGCCACCGTTCAAAACCATCTGATAGAAACGAACCAGATCACCGGCAACCGAGTACAAGCCACCGGAAGGATTCGGAGAAGTCTCCGCTGTAACGTCGTACAACCAATGGCTGCCGCGTTCGATGTCTTTCCTGTCGGCCGTTGGCTGATACAGCAGAGCCAGATTCTTGAGCTGTTCCTCTGACGGATGAAACGACGTCTGATTCATCTCCAGTGGCGCGAAGATACGATCTTTCAGGAACTCATCGAACGACTTTCCGGAGACCACTTCGACAACTCGCCCGGCAACGCTCAGGCCTGGACCGTACTGCCACTTCGAACCAGGCTCAAAGACAAGTTCTGATTTGGCCAGCAGCTCCGCGGTATTCGCCAGCGTTCCGACGTTACGCTGATCGCTGACAAGACCGTTGGTGTGCCGCAAGCAGTCGCGAATGGTGATTTCGCGATCAGGCGTTTTCCCGCCTTTGAGTTTTGTGTCTTTGAACAGCGGAATGTATTTCGAAACGGGATCATCCAGTTTCAGCTTTCCTTCGTCCTGAAGAATCAGCACACTGGCCGCCGTGATCGGCTTGGTCATCGACGCGATCGCAAACACGGTGTCGTTTGTCATGTCTCGACCTGTTGCTATGTCGGCCTTGCCAACAGCGCCGGTGTGAACCACACGGCCTCGTCGAGCCACCAGAGTAACCGCGCCGGCCGTTTGTTTGGCATCGACGAACTCCTGCATGCGAGCATCGATTTTCTTCAGCGAGGTCGCGTCGAGGCCTGACTCCGCGGACACTCCATCGACAATCAGTCCCGCATCATGACTGTCCGCGGTCACCAGTTGATCGACCGGATTTTCGGTCAGAATCAAGCCTCGCCACTGCACTTCCTGCGCGACCTTGTTGGAATGAAGCTGAAGGCCAATCGGACCGGCGACGCAAGTTTCGGGTTTTGGATCCGACCAGTCGGCGACCAGTCGACCATTCACGACATGGCGAATGCGATTTCCGACGGCGAGGATTTCCATACGATTCCAGTCGTGCTGCATTCCAGCTGTTTGAGCAATCCCCAGCGTATCTTTGAGCACGCTGTTGCGACCGAACAGGTCGTAGTATCCGTAAGCGGAGGGATACATCACCAGATGCCCCTGATAGGTGAATGGCCCTTCTTCTTTCTGAATCGCTTTGCCCCAGAATGAAATGCCGGAGTGCATTTCGCTGGTGACCAGGCGGCTTTCGAAGATCAGTCGAAAGTTGCGATACGACTTTTTCGTCAGCAGGTAAGTGCTGGACTTTGGAGCGGTCTCGTTGGAGTTTCGTCCGACGATCATCCCGTTTTCCACTGTGAAATATTTGCCGACGTAGCCTTCCCAGCCGTCGAGATCTTTGCCGTTGAACAGGAGAATTGGAGTTTCGCCGGCGGGCAGTTTGGATATTCGCTCAACACTCCAGTCGGCTGCTTTCTGGTCGTCGGCCTGCAGAGGATTAAAATGCAGAACAAACACAGTGATGGCGAAAAGCATCGATCGAACAAGCACGGCATGTCTCCGGTGAGGGGAAGGTCCTGATGGCAGGCGTATTCGCATACCGACTTACAAGCTCGAAGCGCCAGCGAGTGAGCGGCTGAGTGCGGCTGCGAATTCACTTACTGGCGCTTCGAGCTTGTATAAATCAGGGGCATGGGAACATTCATGGTATCTGTCCCACTGAGACGACGCGAGTCCGGCAGCGGACATCAGCATGGCGGCGGTAAATTTCAAAGTGCGATTGGATCCAGTCGCTGGTGTCAGAATGGTTCATGTTCCGTAATAATGCGCCGATGAAACCACTTGCCTGTTGCGCCACACACACGTCGTGATCTTTTGTTGAGAATCCTCCAACATGAGTTTTGACCCGGCCGAAGTTCAGAAAGCGATTCGTCGGTTATCGAAAGCCGATCGGCTTCTGGCGAACGTGATTCGCGACGTGGGACCGTTTGCGTTGAAGACCGAACCTGGCGGCTACGATGTGCTGGTGCGGTCAATTTTGTCGCAGCAGATATCAACCGCAGCAGCGAGAACGATTCGCACGCGTCTGCAGGAGTTACTGCCCGCACAGAAAATTGCAGCCAAAGCGATCGACGCCTTGAGTGACGAACAGTTGCAGTCCGTGGGAATTTCGCGGCAGAAACAAAGCTACCTGCGCGATCTGACTCGGTGCACTCTCGACGGCACCATCAACTTTCGAACGATCGTCTCGCAGCCAGATGAAGACGTGATTGAAACACTGACTCAGGTCAAAGGCATCGGCCGCTGGACGGCTCAGATGTATCTGATGTTTTCACTCGGGCGACCGGATGTCTTTGCAGTGGGCGATCTGGGGATTCGGAACGCGATGATGCGGCTTTATACTCTGGAAGAAAAGCCGAAGCATTCTGATCTGGAAGCAATCGCAGGCATCTGGGCTCCGCACCGCAGTATTGCGTCATGGTATCTTTGGCGATCACTGGAACATAAAGTTGTTTAGTGGATCGCCCTCCTGCGGCCGGATGAAGGATCAAGAGTGAAATTTTCCGACCTGAGACAGGTCGGGCTACAGCATCACCCACGGGTCTCTGCTTTGCGAAGCGGGCGGTCTTCGGATAGCTTGGGCGTTCCCAAGAATTCCACTCTGTTCCGCGAGGAGAGCTTTAGATGAAATCCCTGATTGTTACCGTTGCCACCGTCACCGTTCTTGCCTTGGCAGGCACATGCCTCCACGCCGCTGAACCCATGAAGGCACTTATCGTTGATGGCCAGAATAATCACGCGGTCTGGCCAGCGACAACAAAGATGATGAAGGCGTATCTGGAGCAAACGAAGCTCTTCACGGTCGATGTGGCTACCGCCGCTCCTCAGGGAACCGATCCGAATTTCAAGCCGGACTTCAGCAAGTATTCCGTCGTCATCAGCAACTTCGGCCACGGAGCTGCACCATGGCCGGACGAAACAAAGAAGGCTTTCGAAGAATATGTGAGCCACGGCGGCGGCTTTGTTGTGGTACACGCTGCGGACAATTCGTTTCCCGAATGGCCAGCCTACAACGAAATGATCGGACTCGGCGGCTGGGGCGGACGAACAGAAAAAGACGGGCCGTATGTTTATGTGAATGCAGACGGCAAAGTCGTTCGCGATGAAACGCCCGGCAACGGCGGCAACCATGGGGCTCAGTGGGAGTTCCCGGTTGTGGTTCGCGACAAGGAACATCCGATCGTCAAAGGAATGCCGGTCGAATGGATGCACGCTCAGGATGAACTCTACGACAAGCTGCGAGGCCCCGCGAAAAACATGCAGGTACTGGCCACCGCTGAATCTCAGGTCACGGGTCGACATGAACCCATGCTTTTCACAATCAACTATGGCAAAGGGCGCGTGTTCCACACGCCGATGGGCCATGCCGAATACTCACAGGAGTGCGTTGGTTTCATCACAACGCTGCAGCGCGGCACCGAATGGGCAGCGACTGGAAAAGTGACGCTTCCGATTCCGGCCGACTTTCCAACTGCCGACAAGGTCAGCAGTCGCAAGTTCACCGAGTGATACCAGTTAGGCAAAAAACGACCGTCTTTTTTTAGACGGAGACGTCCCGCTTTTGATGATGGGAGTGCGCACGCACTGGCATTCCCGGCTAACCGTCCAGCTTTCGATGGTCCCAGGTCCACACCATGATTCGAGTACTGCTTTTGAGCATTCTTGCACTGTCCACGGCCACAGCGATCGCTCAGTCCGAGACATCAGGTACCGGCCTCTCGGGATTGCCACGCAGCACTCCTGAACGGCAGGGAGTTGACTCGGCAACGCTGCTCAAGTTTATCGACGACGTAGACAAACATGTCGACACGATGAACAGCTTCATGCTCGTGCGGCATGGCCATGTGGTCGCTGAAGCCTGGTGGACTCCCTACGATGCACAGACGCCGCATGTCCTGTACTCACTGAGCAAAAGCTTTACATCCACTGCAGTCGGGCTGGCCATTGCCGAAGGCAAGATGACCATAGACGATGCCGTAGTGCAGTACTTCCCGGACGACGCTCCTGCGGAACCATCTGCCAATCTGAAGTCTATGCGGGTCCGCGATTTGTTGCGGATGACAACAGGCCATGCGACAGAACCGCCCATGTGGCGAGACCAGCCAGACTCCCCAACAGCAGGTGCGGCATGGACCAAAAAGTTTCTGCATCATCCTGTCGATTTCAAGCCGGGCACGCTGTTCGTCTACAACACTCCGGCCACATATATGCAGTCAGCCATTGTGCAAAAGGTCACTGGCCAGACCGTCCGCGACTATCTGGGTCCGAAGCTTTTCGCACCGTTGGGCATCGAAACTCCGAACTGGGTGACCAGTCCGGAAGGAATTTCGGCAGGCGGATATGGTCTGTCCGTAAGAACGGAAGATCTGGCAAAATTTGGACAGCTTTACCTGCAGAAGGGTCAGTGGAACGGAACTCAGCTGATCCCCTCACAATGGGTTTCCGAAGCCACTGCCCGCCAGACATCCAATGGCTCCGATCCGAATAGTGACTGGAGCCAGGGCTATGGTTACCAGTTCTGGCGATCGCGTCACGGCGCCTTTCGTGGCGATGGCGCGTTCGGACAGTACCTGCTGGTGCTGCCAAATGAAGACGCTGTGATCGTCATTACCAGTGGTGTGAAAAATATGCAGGATGTGCTCAATCGAGTCTGGGACAAGTTGCTGCCTGCGATTGAGCCTGCCGCCCTGCCCGAGAACGCAGATGCTCAGACGGCACTTATACAACTTTGAATGTGCGATTTGAGAACGATCGCCTAATCTTGAATGCCGAACACAACGCAGCATTTGGACCAACGACTCTGCCACAAATAGTCGGAACACGGAGTGCTCGGTGAGACCCATACAGCTGTCTGCATCGACAGCGCGATCATGGCTGAACGCCGAGCCTTCAAAGTGTCCGCCGACAATTCTCTTCGCGAACGGCAAGCCCTGACCAGCATTTTGCAAGGCCACCTGACTCACCGGGAAACCATAGTTTGCAATCCAATGTTCGCTCCTGTTCGAAGGTTGCAGTCTAAACCCTCACGGTTACCGTGCAGTGAATTTCAGGCTGGATTCACTGTCGCCAGGCCCTGTCTTTTACGTATTCGCCGAGTTCCGTATGATTCGCCGAGGCTCACGGCCTACGCGCCTGCGATCTTCAAGCCTGCAAATGGTTCCCCATCGACTCGACGGTTGATCCCGAACTCACACTCCTGGCCAACACTCCTATGACCGACATCGAAAAACTGGGCCAATTTTATCTGGGCAGAACGCACGATCTGAAAACCGGAGTCACATCACCAGAACAGCCAGTGATGTACAACTCCAAAGACCTGACGACTCATGCGGTCTGCGTCGGGATGACAGGCAGCGGCAAAACCGGACTCTGCCTCGCTCTGCTGGAAGAAGCGGCCATCGATGGCACACCGGCCATCTGCATCGATCCCAAGGGCGATCTCGGCAATCTGATGCTCGCGTTTCCGCGGCTGGCCCCGGAAGATTTTCAGCCCTGGGTTGATCCGCAGGAAGCCAGCCGCAACGGCATGACGGTGCCGGAGTTCGCCAAAAAAACTGCCGACATGTGGCGCAACGGGCTGGCCGAATGGGGGCAGACGCCCGAACGAATTCAACGATTTCGCGATGCGGCCGATGTCGAAATCTACACCCCGGCCAGCAATGCCGGGCGACCCATCACTGTTTTGAAATCGTTTGACGCGCCGAACGATCAGGTGCGATCCGATTCCGATGCTTTGCGAGGCCGCATCATGTCGTCGGTCTCCGGGCTGCTGGCGCTGTTGCAGATTGACGCCGATCCCATCAGCAGTCGCGAACATATCCTGCTGTCCAACATTCTGGAATACTTCTGGCGCCGTGGTCAAAACGTCGACATGGGCTCGCTGATCCGCAGCATTCAATCGCCGCCGTTTAACAAGGTCGGGTTTCTGGATCTGGAATCCTTCTATCCGTCCGGTGACCGCTTCAAACTGGCCATGACGCTGAACAACCTTCTCGCGTCACCCAGCTTCGCCGCCTGGCTGGAAGGTGAGCCGCTGGATATCCAGAAACTGCTCTACACGCCCGCCGGAAAACCGCGACTCGCAATCATCTCAATCGCGCATCTGTCTGATCAGGAACGCATGTTCTTCGTCACGATCCTGCTGAACGAAGTACTCACATGGATGCGAGCACAGACAGGTACTTCCAGCCTGCGGGCAATCCTGTACATGGATGAGGTCTTTGGCTACTTCCCGCCGACCGCAAATCCGCCCTCAAAACTTCCAATGCTGACACTACTCAAACAGGCGCGAGCGTTTGGGCTGGGTTGCGTTCTGGCGACTCAGAATCCGGTGGACCTGGACTACAAAGGCCTGTCCAACTGCGGCACATGGTTCCTCGGTCGACTCCAGACAGAACGCGACAAGATGCGAGTTCTCGAAGGACTCGAAGGCGCAGCCGCGTCAGTCGGATCGACGTTTGATCGGCAGCAGATGGAACAGACTCTGGCGGGACTCGGCAGCCGCATGTTCCTGATGAACAACGTGCACGAAGATGCGCCGACGGTGTTCCGCAGTCGCTGGGCGTTGTCCTATCTGCGAGGCCCCGTGAGCCGTCAGCAGATCGAAGTCCTGATGGCGCCGCTGAAGGGAAAACATCCGCCAGCGACATCTGCCGTGCAGGTGATGAATTCCGCACCGACAGCGACTCGGTTTGCTGCTCCGACAACAGAACTGCCGAGTCAGCCGAGTCGTCCTGTGTTGCCACCTGGCATTGCGGAGTTCTTTCTTCCCGCTCATGTTCAGGCCGATCAGTTTGTGTATCGCCCTGCACTGCTGGGTCAGACGCGGATCCATTTCGCCGATGCGAAGAACGGAATCGATCTTTGGGATCCAGTCACACTCATTCGGCTTGCGGGAGATTCGATTCCTGCGGATCCATGGATGGAGGCGGACGAATGGGACGAGGCCGATGTGCCGCAGTTGCTGCCCGAACCGGAATTCCCCAACGCAACATTTCGAGAACTGCCAGCAGAACTAACACAAAAGAAGTCTTACACCGGCTGGACTACAGCGATCAAGAACCATCTGTATCGAGATCGCAAGCTGGTCGTGTTCACGTGCGAGGAACTCAAGCAGACGTCGCAACCGGGCGAGTCTGAAAACGACTTCCGCATTCGACTGCTTCACGCGGCTCGTGAAGAACGCGACCGACTGGTGGAGAAACTTCGACGAAAGTACGCGACGAAATTCGGAACTCTGGATGACAAGATTCGTCGTGCGGAACAGAAGATCGAAAAAGAAAAGCAGCAGCGATCATCCAAGACACTGAACACGGCCGTCAATCTCGGCACCAGTATTTTGGGAGCTCTGTTCGGCCGGAAGCTGGGCACGGCAACCAACGCCAGCCGAGCAGGATCTGTAATTCGATCGGCCACGAATGCGGCATCTGAAACAACCGATATCCGCATTGCGGAAGAGCAATATACGGTCTTGCTGCAGGAACGTGAGGAGTTGAACGCCACAGTCGAAACGGAGGCCAATGAGATCGTGCATCAGTTTGATACGGATGTGATGAAGTTCGACAGTCTGGAAATCGCACCTAGAAAAACAGACACCGCCGTTGATAGAGTCGCCCTGCTCTGGCTGCCATATGTGGATGACGGCGCGGGAAACATGCATCGAGCATTCTGAACTACCATGTTCTCAGCCTCTCACCTGTCGTCAGAATGTTCCCGATCAAACTTCCTTTACTGATGTGTTCTTCAAGCTCATGACTCTTCTCAAAGCCCGTCATCTTTTCGAGTACGCGATTTTTCAGTCGCTGCTGTTCGTCGTGAAATGTTTGCCGGTCCGATCAACGATCGCCCTGGCCAATGAACTCGCGTGGGTGCTCATGTATGTCGTTCCGCGGAAGGCCACACGCTACCACGTAGCTCGCGAGAACCTGCAAATTGCTTTTGGCGACGCGATGTCAGAAAAGGAGGCCGATCGAATCATCTACGGCATGTGGCAGCATCTGTTTCGTATGGTTTGCGAAATGGTGCAGTTGCCGCGTCGCTTTCGACTGGCGACGTGCGCGGACGTTCTGAATTTTGAACGACGCCATGATTGTGTTCGTGCGTTGTGTTCAGGGCGGGCCGTGTTGTTTCTTGGAGGACATTTCGGAAACTGGGAAATCAGCGTGAACACCTTTGGCCACTTCGGTTTTCCTATGGGCGTTGTCGCTCGACCTCTGGACAATCCCTATCTGCACCGTTGGTTCCAGAATTTTCGCGAATCAACCGGCAACTCTTTGATTTCGAAACAGGGTGCTGGAACCGAGCTGGCGGAAATCATGGAGAATAAGGGAATGGCGTCGCTGCTGTGCGATCAGGACGCCGGGCGGTCGGGTGTCTTTGTGGATTTTTTTGGTCGACCCGCGTCGACATTTAAATCCATTGCCCTGATGGCGCTACACTACAACGCGTTGATTGTGGTGGGAGGCGCATTTCGTCTTCCGAAAGAATCTCAGCAGAACACGCGATGGGTTCGCTTCAGTCTGACCACACAGGACGTCATTGATTCTAACGACTACCAGGGAGCCGATGGCATCGGCCAGCTCACGCAGCGATTTACAACGGCACTGGAAGAACTGGTTCGAAAAGCTCCTGAGCAGTACTTCTGGGTTCATCGGCGATGGAAGACATCACCCGAAGCACGACGAAAAAGGAAGGACATCGCTGCCGCCTGATCATGACACTCTGGTTTCAACTTCGAGTGTATGATAGCCTCATTTGTCCAGCAGCGACTTCCAGCCTGTCGTCTTTGCTTTGAAACGGAATGTCGACTGTGACTGAACTTAACGAATCCACAAAATCCGTCACGCCCGATTTTTTCCCGCTGCGTCTTTCGGATTTCGAATATTACATGCTGACGGATGATCGTCCGTCGCACCCCATGGTCTTTGTGATGGTCGTGCATGTCAGCGGCACCATTTCGGAAGCACCGCTTCGTGCATCGCTGCGGGAATTGATAGCGTCGCATCCGCTGCATGGTTGCCGAATTCAGCAACTTCCCGGCAAAGGATGGTGCTGGGTTCCTGTTCGGCTGTCAGAAGAGCGAGTTTCAAAGATCCTGCATTGGAAAACAGTGGACGAAATGACCGCGCGAGAATTTGTGCCGCCGGTGGTCTCGATTGATATCCGCAATGAGCCAGGTATCCGAGTGGATGTTTTCGCCGCTGATCACTGGGCTCAAGTGGTCGTGTATCTGCATCACGCCTGCTGCGACGGCATCGGTGCCCTGCAATTAATTGGGGAACTGTTTGCCCGGTATGGTCAAAAGACTGCTCCGCCCGAAGCCAAACGTCCGGACTTTGAACTGCCCAACCCTGCTCTTTTGCTTGAACGGGAAAACTATACGACCGGTAATTCTTCAACGCAGCGTCAGAAAAAATCTTTAACAACGATCATCGGCAAGATCTCTCGTCTGCTCTTTCGAGCACCCGTGAGACTGGCATCATCGGCAGAAATTTCATCGGGCGATCCCGCACGAAAGGTTCACGCGAATCGATCATTAAACCCTTTCGATCAGTCTGCCATTCGGAGTCATCTGCTTCCAAAGTCCTTACACCGGACTTTAAGAGCCGTGGCCAATCAGCTGCAGGTTTCCCTTAACGATCTTTTGGTTCGCGAGATGACTCTGCATATCCGTGACTGGAATCGTCGAGCCGGGCTTTCATTTGGAAGGCGGTGGATTCGTCTGGCAATCCCCCTCAGCATGCGCACCAGCCGGCATGACAACATGTCGGCGGCCAATGTCGTCAGCTATGCGCTTGTCACAAGACGGGAAGCCGACTGCGAAGATCCGGACGAACTGCTGAAATCCATTCATCAGCAGACCAGTAACGTCCTGTTTAACCGTGAAGGAATCGTGTGCCTGAAATTGTTTCGTGTACTGCGAAAAATTCCCGGCGCAATGAAGCTGTTCCTGAATTATAAGACGGTGCTCAGCACGGCTGTCATGGCCAATGTAGGCGACGTGCGACGCCGCTTCCGTGGCCGCTTTCCGCTTCAAAAGGGACGCTGGATTGCCGGAAATGTCGTAGTCGAACAGATTCACGGAGTCGCTCCTGTGCGACCAAACACACTGGCAGCCATGTCAATCGGCGACTACGCAGGCGAACTTTCCATAAGTCTCCGCACGGACGGAGTGATGCTGAATGCGGAAGATTCGCACCAGTTCCTCACCGAGTTCCTGCAACGCCTGAACACCCTCGCCGAGCACAGCAATTTCCCAGACACCGAGGCTTTAGAACCAGATGTGCCGATTGAGTGAGAACGCCTAGCGAAACTCACCGGAGTAGCCGGATTCGTGAGAATTCGGGGGTGTTTCTGAACTCCCAGGAGTTCAGCCACGGTTTTGCCTCACGCCGTGCGTCACTTTCAAATTTGAAATTCTAACTTTGAAATTTCAAATCTGTCGCACACACGCCATGACGGAAACAACTGATTCGCTTCACTGTCATTCGTGGGCCGTAACAAAAAGCTCATCAGTGTCAGTCAAGCAAGCCGCGTTTACGCAGCGATGCCTTAAGTTGATTGAGCGTCGGATACTTCTTTGCGAGTTCCGCCGCGTGGCGACGAGCGATCTTGTCGCCTTCTTTACCGCCAATTGCCTCACGCAAATCGGCCAGAATATCGGCAGCGGCTTTGTAGTTGTCGGTTCCTCGAGCGTCCGCCAGCTTCTCCGCTTTGGTCAGCCATGCTTTCGGCGACGTAACCATCTCTTTCATCCTCGCCTGCCGATCCTTTTCGGCCTTGGCCGCATCACGTTTGGCCTTTGCATCTGCCTCTTGCTGGCGAATGATGTTCTCTTCTGATCTCAACAATCCGCAGAGATCAAGCAACTGACTGAACGTACGCTTCTTCTCAGTTGTTGACCAGGAGCTGCCTGGCTGCGCTGCGCGAATTTCGGCAAGCGAGTCTGCTTTGACGGCTTGAGAATCCTCAATCAGAAAGCGAGTCAAAAGAGTCTTCGATTGCTCGACACTCAACGATCGCACCCAGTCTTCTAAAGCTTTATTCGGCGAGACATTGGCTGAAGCATTTTCAACACCTTCCCCAGCAGCCTTCAACAACAAAGTGTCGAGACCAAAAAACGGCAGCAGCTTCTCACTGGGACCTTGCAATTCCGCCAGGCCATGCGGCACCGGAGGTTCGATGGTCTCATCGGGATCGTTGTTGTCATCATCCGCCGCACACAGCCACAGCAGATACAACGCGCGGAGATCTCCTGCGATCAGGCTTTCGCGAATTTGAACGGCGGCGTCAACATATTCGTCGAACTCCGATTCTTCGTCGAGTTCTCCCGACTCATGATACGGACTGAGCGACAGAATACCGCCCTGCCCATTCGCATCCTTGCTCCACACCAGGCCGTCGCCATCCACAAACTCCGACCAGACACTTTCGTCAAACGGCAACCCAGCCGGCATTCGCAGCCTGATTTCACGCCCTCCATAGTTTGCGTATCGCAGAAACACATCAAACCCGTTCCGCAGCAGACCGTCAACATCTCCACGAAAATCGCTGTAGTGATACTCAACCGTCAGCGACCGCCGAGACACTTCCGCCCGCGACGACTGTTGCTGAGCGAACGCCAACTGCTTGTCATTCAGCGACCGGTCAATCGCTCGAAACTCGATGTATTGATATTCGCTCATAATGACTTCACTTATTCCGTTGCTGAATACCTCGCACCGTCAGCGTTAACCAGAGCACGACCTTAGCGTTTCTCAGCCCGCGCTCAGCGGACGTCCGACCCCTGACGACACAACCCGGCCCGAAGTCACATCGCTCATGAGCCAGCCCGACGATTCACGGCAAAAAGTATAGCGATCGTCATCGATCCAGCGCACTGAAACGCACACAGGAGTCAACAGAGGACATGGAATAAACGATCGCTCTTCGCCATCACCACCAGCGTTCTCTGCATGAAGCGGGCGATTCTGTCAGCCCGACTGCAGCCGTTCGAAGCTTCTGTCTCGGGCATCGCTATACGCCGCTAACGCGTCGCAGGAGATGAATCGAACCGCATCCGGTGTGTCGGACCGACGCAGTTAATGAAAACCCGATTGCTGGGCCGGTCGATGTGACCGACCCGGACAACTATTTCGACAGGGGCATTCTCGCAGCTGCGATCGATCCGCAGAATTTGCTGAGGTATTGACAATCGCATCGATGCTTGACAGCGAACACTTCGGCGTTCTTCGCACCGTCGCTAAAGGAGAGAGAGTAAGTCAGCTACTTGAGGACCAACTGCCGGGAGTTCTTTTCCTGATTCTGGAATTGCCAGGTCTGATTGGAAGACAAGTCCGCAGTCGATGCGGATCTCGCTGGAGTCACGGGACGATTTCTTCCCAAGACTCGAAGATGGAACGCTGTTTTGCTTTTCAGAAAGATTGGCATTCCCACTCCGGAGTGTCTCAGGAAAACCTTCATGTGTTACCGAAACCATTTCTTCCGTTACATTTCTGCTTTCCCGCCCCGCGAGATCCGCTGGAGTCCGTCGCTGATGCTTCGAGTCGCACCATTGCCCATCGTTCTACTCACGGTTGCCTTCACCGCCACAGTACTTGCAGGCGATCCCCCCACGGAGTTCACGCCGCATGGAACGATCCTCGATAGGGATCAGAATCCGATTCAAGACGCCCGGATCTCGCTTCACTGCTGGAAGGAGGATGGCATGAGCCCTGAGATTCAAATGGCTGAAACGGACGCCGACGGGTACTTCGAATTCCCGGAAAGGCCGGACGACGCTCCTTATTATGTTGTGATCCGAAAGGTGCCCTATGCTGCGATTTGGCAAAAGTGTGTCAGCACGGAAGGAGCCGCCAAAGTCATTTTGCGTTCGGCTGTCGATACATGGATTCAGGTTCGGAATGCGGCGGGCGCCCCTCTGAAAGGTGCCCGAATTACAAACCTTTCGATCCGCACCCAGGAAAACACGCTGACGTCTGTGTCGCGAGGGATGGAACATCTGCTGGGCTGGAAATTCACTGCGAGCGACGACGCAGGACGGCTGAATCTCCCTCCCCTCCCAGAAAACGCGTTCATCGACGTACGGATCGACCATCCTCTTTGGGCACAGGAAAAGCTGAGCAATTTGAGAGTGTCCGACGGTCGTTTAGAATCTGTGTCATTGCCGGAGGGAGTTTTGACGACCTTTGAATTCGTCGCCGATGCACGGACTCCGATGACTGTTGAGGGGCTGATTTGCGAAACCATGCTCTTTTCGGAGTCATCCCAATCGGCTGAGACATTGAATCGAATTCCCATGACAATCACTGGCAGTCAGATTAAGTTCTGCGCCCATCCGGTCACTTACGAAATCGCCAGACTCAGGGCTACCGCCATTGCCATTACTCCCGAATTTGCTCGCCTGACTCTTGCACAGGAGGCTGAAAAAACGGTGCGTTTTCTAGTGCGAAAAACCGTAAACGTATCGGGACGAGTTGTGCGTCGGGATGGCACACCACACAAAGGCGTGCGAGTCCTGGGCCAGATTGAAAATCTATCGCCGGACGGTCCCGTTCCAGGTCCCAATGAGTGGATCTACTTCGGGAACACTGAGACGGATGTCGACGGAAAGTACACCATATCGCTACCGCCAGGTCACAATATTGTTTCGACCGATGCCGACGGATTCGTGATGGACCGCGATGAGACAAAACTCGAAGTGCAGATGGACGGTCCAAATGAGATTCCCGATTTTATCTCCGACGTACTCGAACCTGTACACGGTCAGGTCGTCGATGAGAGCGACCAACCAGTGTCCGGGGCGGTTGTCCGCCTGCCACATCTCGTGTCGTGGACGCAACCTGTGTTGAGCGATGCTGAGGGTAGGTTTGAGATTCCCCTTCCCGTGATCCCGATCGATCACGAAACTCAGCAGCGGCGTAACGAACTGGATGTCGTTGCTTTTGTCGCCGATCAACCCCGAATGGGTGTTGCTGCGATTGATTTCCGCGACAGTGCTTCACTGAAAAATGTCCGCATCGTACTTCGGCCTGACCCGTCAGAGAATTCGTTGCTGAATGCAATGAGCGACGATCGAAGTTCTGCCGAAACGACGGCAGGATCATCCGAACAGCCTGAGAAGAAAGACTCGCCGGGCGATCAACCACAATCAGCTCCCGAACTGGATGGAGTTGCCTGGTTCAACACCGACGCTCGGAGCCTGAACGAATTTCGCGGGCGATATGTGCTGCTCGATTTCTGGTTCACGAACTGCGGTCCGTGTCATGCCGACTTCCCTACCGTCAAACTCGTCCACGAATTGTTTGAGAAACACGGTGTCACTGTGATCGGCGTACACGATAACTCATCGACGCCGGACGCTATCCGTGAACATTGCCAACAGAGCGGCCTGACGTTTCCAATGGTCGTTGACCATGCGGACGGGCGAATCGTCAACACCTACCGGCAACTCGGCCTTCAGGGATTTCCCAGCTACTTTCTGATCGGCCCCGACGGAAAGATCCTGGAGAATGACCACGATGCAGATGGTCCACCTCTCCACACATTCAAGCTCGAAGTCATCCGCAAATACGTGTTGGACCGTCGAAATCAACGAGGAGTTCGCGAGATCGACGAGTGAATTGTCATATTCCTTTGTCGGCCCGGACTTGAGGTAGAATTGATTTGCCAAATGGAAATCGCTCCTCCGTCCCCGCCTGGACAGCGACGCTGCCTCGCCTTGTACCGATTCGGCTATCGTGTGGCGCGCTCATACTCTCAGCGAACCGCCGTTCCGTATGGTTGTTGATCGCCTATCAGAATTGGAACGTATAGAAGCAGGATATGCGCCCGCCACTTCCTTCGTCTGAAACGGCCCGATGCACGGAACGCTAAAACGTGTCGCCAACCAGCG
The DNA here is from genome assembly GCA_947085455.1 of uncultured Planctomycetota bacterium. Taxonomy (GTDB): domain Bacteria; phylum Planctomycetota; class Planctomycetia; order Planctomycetales; family Planctomycetaceae; genus SXXK01. The sequence continues at coordinate 39,033 of CAMTWR010000046.1, forward strand.
TCGGTGAGACCGACCGACGCGAGTTGAGCCCCCGCTGTTCGACGCTCTGGTCACATCGACCGATGTTGTGAGCCGCCATCGCGAGCCCGGACAGAGGCAGTTGGTTATGGCGGAGGTATTGTGGCCTTCCAGTTGCGACGGCGTTTAGCAGATAAGAATAAGGGGTCTGGTCTCAAATAAATTAAACCTGTTCACCCAATGGATTGAACGGGGCCATCCAATCGCAATTGACACGCACTGGCGGATGATCCCTCAGAGAAGCAAAAGGTAACAGTTTAGTCCCTCGCCTGCGCGATGATGTTTTTGGGTCAATGAATGGACGCGTCAAGGCGATTGCCTCACTCTTTTTTTAGTCGTCATCGCGGCCGGTCGGCGCAGCGCGCAGCGGCGAACCCTGGCCGAGC
>CAMTWR010000047.1:0-34744 GCA_947085455.1 uncultured Planctomycetota bacterium
CGCTGAACACAGCGACTCTATCGTTTCACGACAAATTGATGATTGCATGAATCTCTTCCCTGAGATTGTTCGTCTATCCAATCACACACTATCTCACATTCACTCGTTTCAAGGGAGATCATTTCTTGCTCGCTGCCTTAGACAGCGTGAGTGTGACCGTTACGCTGGCACTATCGACCTCGCTGACCACGATATCGATCAGGTTGAGGGCTGTGTCTTCGGTGTAGGTCTCTGCGGCGCTCAGGTTCGTGGCGGTCGGCGCGTCGTTGACTGCCGTGCCGGTCATCGACTTCGTGCCGGTGACTGACAGGCTACCGTCGCTGATGCTGGTGGCAATCGAGAAATTGCTGTTGAAGTTCGCCGTTGGTGTGAAGGTCAAACCGGCCAGCAGGATGTTGACATCGGCGGTGGCTCCACTGGCCGACCAGACGCCCGTTCCGGCGTTATAGGTCGAGGTCACTACGCCCGACGTTCCCGTGTTGAGACTCCCGGCACTCACGTTAGAAAGCGTCAGCGTGGCTGTCACGGTCGCGCTGTCCACATCGCTGACGACGATCGTGGTCAAAGCCAGCGGCGTGTCTTCGGTGTAGGCCTGTGCGGCGCTCAGGTTTGTGGCCGTCGGTGCGTCGTTGACAGCAGTCACTGTCAACGAAGCAGTGTCGGTGGCTGTACTGAATGCCGTGAAGCCGCCATTGGTCGAAGTACTAACGAGCGTTCCGTTGGTGCCAGTGGTCTGATCCCATGCGCGAAACGTGATTGCATCCGAAATCGTGCCGTTGTAATCGGCATTCGCCAGAAAGTAGACTCGTGTGTTAGTGTCCGCAGCCAGCAGTCGAGACGACGCCGCGCTAACGCTTCCCATCGTCGTCCAGTTGGTCCCACCATTAATCGAGTACCACCAGCTGCCGTTGGTGGAGTTTACGGCGGTGATCGCAATACAAGGCTGAGCTCCCCAGTTGCGATCGTAAACATTATCGATTCCGCCGTTGACCAGTGAAGAATCCACCAGATCTGAAATCAACGTCCCCACGGCCCCCGACGGGGCTCCTGCGTCTTCAAGGATTGCGTTCAGAGTTGGCGACATCGCGTTATTCAGCGTTGGAGCGCTGTTGTAAACGTCGGCAAAGGTTAAAGCATCCGCCTCCTCACCGCCGGCAGAAATCCCTACATTGGCTCCTCGAAAGAACATCGCAGCGCTTCCGCTTGAACTGGCGCCCGTGCCTGTCAGCGACAGGGTGAACAGATCGTACGTTGTGTAGCTTTGGTTGTTTGTCCCAACTGTATCCGAACCGTTCAGTTCCAGCACCAACTGTCCCTGAGTCAGGCTGACTCCACCGAGTGTTGTGCTCTGCTGAACCAACTCGAGCGCGAAAATCTGTTGACCGATCCCAATTCCAGTCGCAGAGCTATCGACAAATAACGACAGAGTTCCAGTCGTCGAGGTACCGCTATTGATTGTTTGGAATCGCTGGACATCCTTGTCGTATGTGCCACTCGACAAGACAACCAGAAAGTCGCCAGCGTTCAGCGTCGTGCCTCCGACGGTCATTTGCATTTCGACCAATGCGAAATCACGCACGTCATTTCCGGTTGCGCCAGGTCCACGCAGCAGGACGGTAAACGTCCCCGAAGAGTAGTCGCCTAAGGTCGTAGGACGAAAGACCACAATATCCTGACTTTGAGTGGACACTCCCCCCAGTGTTTCATTCCCCGATGTTGACAATAAGAGATCGCCTCGCTGCACCGTGAACGTGGTACCGGTCCCGATCGTGACGGTGGAGTTGACCCAATGCAGGCCGTCGATGTCCGCATTGCCATCGCTGGCGAAATTGTCGATATCAAACGCCTGCGAGAAGCTACCGGCTGTGGTGCCTGATCCTAGCGCAAGACTCGGCCCTGTAAACCGGGCAATTTGCCCATCTGTGTAGGTATATCCAGACGACGTCGTCACATTGGAAGTTGAAGAAAGCCATAACCCGATTTCGGGTCGGATGTCCATGTTTGCGGAAAACTCTGAGGTTTCGACCGCTACCAATCCAGCTGTTAATCGAGTGGTTGTCGACGACAGAAAGCTGTTGGCGGTGAATGTGCCCGAAACGGTTGTATTCCACGTGACGTTGCCCGAGCCGTTCGTCAGGACGTTGATGAATCCGACGTAAGTTTGGCCTTCTCCATAGCCAGAGGAGTCCCCGCTGATGTTCGAAAAGAATTCGATGCGGTAGTTTGTGTTGGCAGCACTATTGAGCGAGCCTGAGACACGAATGGTATAGGGGTCGTCCACGACGACGGAATTGAGGACCGCATAGTTCTGAAGATTGTTGGCGCCGGTATCAACGTCATTCGCATCGTTTGCGGTCACGCCGTTATCGGCCAGGTCGATCCCCAGACCACCATTCCCTGAGATTCGGTTCTGGGAGAAGACGTTGCCTGTCGAAGCAGTAGCGACTGCGATTCCATCATTGGTGTTGGCGATGATGGTCGAGCCATCGGCGGACATGCCGATGATGTTGCCGGACACGTTGTGGGTGCTGCCTCCGTTGAGGTTCACGCCCGCATTTCCACCGCTCGTGATTACGTTTCCCTGCCCGGCAGTCAATCCTCCAATCAGATTTCCGGTGCCTCCGCTGACAAGAATTGAACTTCCCGCTGTACCAGCAATTCCACTTGCCCCTGTGACGTTGGTACCAACATAGTTTCCATAAACCGCATTGGTACTACCCGTGATCGTGATATTATTGGAGGTATTCCCGCTGACAATGTTCCGATCCAATGCGGTCGTGCCACCAATCGTGTTACCGGTGGATGTGGTCTCAATGTAGATCCCGACCGCATTCCCCTGGCCTGACGAACCGGTCGAGTTGGTGCCGATATAGTTCCCGGCAACGGTGACGTTATCCGCTCCATTGAGATAGATGCCGTAGTTAGCGAAGCGGTTAATAACCAAACCGCGAATGACCGAGTTGTCTGCGTTTTCACTTAGGTCCAGGCCGTGCTCATTGGCAACCGCAAAGCCTGCTCCATTGATTTCAATCAGTGGTGCCCCGGCATAGCCAGACTGACTCGTGGCATCAATGGTGACGGTGCCCGTGATCTGGGGAAGCAGGCTGGTGAGGTTAATCGTCTGGTAACCGGAGCTGATACTGAACGTGATCGTATCGGCGCCGGCATTCGCGTTGGCATCGATGATGGCCTGACGGAACGAGCCTGCTCCACTATCGTTGGTGTTGGCAACGGCATAGTTGGCCAGAATAAAGGTGGCATCTGCTCGAAATTCGCTCGTGAAGATAACATCTGTGGAAATGCTGCCGACCTGATATTCCAGATCCCAATCGGCATTGCGTTTCGCACCGCCGGTGGCATCTTCGCTGGCCGCAACGTCGCTGTCGGTTAGCAGGCTCATTTGCTGCAGAAGCTGCTGTCCATCTTCCGATCCCGCGAGGTTACAGCCGTAGAACAGAATGTCGGCCTTGTCCGACATCGAAGACTGCCACGCACTGATGGCGTTGCGATAGGTGTCCAGGTTGTTGATCGACAACCACGTTGATCCCAGCTGAACCTGCCCGGTTCCACCATGGGACACGATGTGCATACCGTCAATGCTGTTGTATCGCAGCAACGCCGAAGTAATCTGCGCAATGCCGTCTTTGGTGGAATCCAATACGACGAATTCCAGAGTCCTCGAGGGATCTTTTGCGCCTTCCAAACGCAGATCGGCCATCATCTCGTCAAGATTGCTGATCGAGGAATCCAGAAACACGAGTTCGAGCGTGCGCTGAGCTGGGTCCGCAACGACTTCTGCTTCAGGGCTTTGAGACTGAGCTGGCAGCAGTGTTTCGGCCATCAGGTCGAGCATCTGGCTGTCTGAAAGTCCGGACGACGCCTCGAGGCCTGAGTCGCCGGCAGTCTGAGTCTGGAGCGCGCTCATGAGCGAGGCTCCGGCTTCAGCGACTTCTGCTGCGATCGGGGCGACGGCCGATGCGCTGAATAACAGGCGCTGTTCGAGACGCCTCATTTCCAATGCGGGCGACGAGCCGCCATGCGAACTGGTTGAGCGAGCGGCATAGAGGCCCCGCTCGATGAGCATCTGCGTCCGTTGGAGAAACTTTCGCAATGACATGGATCACAATCTCCGGAGACATCTGTCGTCTGGCCGCGTTACAAAGCCATCCGCGTGGCGGCGCACTCACTCTCAAAAAGTTACGTCCTGCATCGGCAGGATTTGCCGATGGGGGAGACATGCAGATTTATTAGCCTAGGGGTTTTTAGGCAACATGCCTCAAATGCCCGGAGTCTTCGGGTTAGTCCGATTGTATCGGTAGCCGGAATCACGCCACCGGCAGAGGATGTGCCGGGCTTCCAGCCCTAACGAAGCGCGGAACTTCAAAACAGGCGTGTTGGCATCGTGGGGATCACTGCGCCCGGATGAAGCTGGGGTGGAAGCGTGCTTCGTCGCGGATGACAGCAAGGCCTTTCGTGCGGGAGGCCAGAATGTGGTCCTTTTGCAGGCAGAGAATTTATCGAATGGCGGGAAGGACTGGTTTTGCCGATCGGTTCGAGCAGGCGGCTGGCAGAGCGGCGAGACCTGTTGCAGATGTCGGAGGGTTCCAAAGAGTCTCCCAGTCACTCCATCGTGTCGCAGATTCTGAAAAAACGATGGTTTCACGTTCGACGGAACCCATTCCAGCTGCGGCCGCCTCACTCGCGGGAATCGCTCGGATCAGGCCCTTGCGATTCAGGTCGATCTGAATTTCGCTGTCGAATGCACCATCCGGCCAGACGGCCAAACCTTCGGCGTTGATATCGTAGGGATGACGACGAATCAGATTGGCTTCCAATTGTTCGCGGACAAGGTCAATGCCCGACTTGCGGTAAAATCCCTCTACCGCGGTTTGAAACGATCGAATCTGATCGGCCGATGCAAACCGCAGCCATCCTGTTTCGGAGACGGAAGCCACAACCCACCCACTCTGCTCCTGAAACAGTAATTGCAGTGCCGTTGCACCAAGCCGCGAGCATTCCACGTCGACAGAAAAACTGTTGGAAGCCGCATGGATATGGCCGCAATGCAGGCCGGTGCCATGCCACACAGGACATAATTCCAGCAGGCGAATCAGATCGCGTTCCACGAAGCTTCGAATAGCGGTTTCCACATGTTTCAGCTGTTCGCGTCCTGCGCGGCGTGCGCTGAATCGTTTGAACGAAGCGTCCTGATGTTCCAGTCGCCGCAGGCGTCGAAAAAGCTTTGGCAGAGTGCCCGAATGAAAGCCAGGCCGCAGCAGCCGTGCGACCGTTTCGCCATGACTTCCGACCGCCACCGGCGTCAGAAGCTTTTGACGATTGGCCTGATACAGCCGCCAGTTTTCTTTCAGTTCCCAGACCACAAAACCAAAGATGCCAGGCAGAAAGAAAATGTTGAATCCTGTGACGACACCTGCCAGCCACTTACCCATATACGGTGTGAACAGATTGAACATCCAGACGCTGATCTGTTCAATAAAGGGGAAGAAAATTTTGTGCGCCACGGTGACCACGGGAAAGTGCTTGACCGGATGAAGTGTCGGTTCAATTAAAAGATTGATGTAGATACGGATCAGAAAGGAAACAAACGACCAGATCAGTCCCAGGACTGCTTTGGCAACGACAGAAAGCCAGCTTTCGCCGCTTTGAAACCGCAGCCATTCGTCCACTGCATAAAGGAATCGTTCGACGAAATTCAGGATCATGCGAAACAGGTCGATGATCCAGTCTATGACCGCCATGACGACTCGGGCACGCAGTTTGTACCACGCATTTCCAACCCACTCTGCTGACAGCTCCTGCGCATCTTTGCCGAGTCTTGAATTCAGCGCGAGGCTGAACAGAATGGCGATGGTGCTGACCCACCACCAGCTCAGCGACTTGCCAGTGATCAGCCACGGGATAAACTTGGCTCCAATGATGGCGGTCAGTGACGGAGTCAGCACGTAGCGTCGAAATTTGACGAACGTGCGATCTCGCCAGATCCTTTGCAGGAACGGAAGCCGCAGCAGTCTTAAAGGCGTATCGATCAGGATGGTCCTTGCGACTTTCCATCCGGCCGAAACCAGTTCGAAGAATCGTCGTCGGAACTCGACAACATGAATCAGGCCCATCAGAAGAAAGCCGACGACCAGTACCAGTGACATGGTTTCCAGCTGTCGGCTGACAATCTGGTCCATGGCCGCATCCGCATCCGGAACCACCTGGATGATTTCTCGGTGCGGTTCGTCGTTCTGATTGTCGCTGCTGGTGCGCGCCACCGTGGGTTCGAACTGCGGCTTAGCACTTTTTTGAGCGACGTTCTGGTCTGTATCAGTGGTTTCGTCTGAACGCTGGCTGAATGGCGCCGAGTCATCAGACTGAGTCATCAGGGGAAGCGTCGAAAAATCCTGCCGCGTATTCGGATCGCCGCTGTTGGACGATTCGGCATTGATTGCTATTCCATCAGAGCTTGATGCGAGTTGAGAATCGAGTTCCTTTTTCTCAACTGGTTTTCGCTGAAACAAATGCAGCACATGTTTCACGCCTTCCACGATGACCACAGCACCGCCGAATGGGATCACGAGAAACAACGTGGTGAAGCGGCCGGCTGGAGTTCCAAAGAACACGGAACTCGTGATCTGCAGCGACCGCAGATAGAATTCCCCGCGTCGGTAGACGCCGTCGAGCGCAAGGTCCAGTCGATCGTCGGCTCGCAGCAGATGATCGCCCCGCCAAAGTTCTCGCAGCTCTTTCAGGTCGGGCAGTTTAAGATCATTCTTGCTGATGGCATCCCGCAGGTATCCCATGGTGAGATAACCGCGATCTGCGATGCAGTCGAGCGAATCTTCCGTCAGCTTGTCAAACGCCACTTGTTCGGGAACGCTGGACGGTTCCAAATGGACGTCATGCAGCGTCTGCTGAATCACCGGACGCATGCGTTGTCGCATTTGTTCTTTGGCGAGATGTGCGGCTGTCTCCAGTAGTGCCGTCAGACGTTCTCGTTCGATGCCGCTGAGCCGCACATAGACGAGTCTGGCCGCGGAACTCGCCAGATGTTTGGCCATCATCACTTCACGCAGGCTGGTCAGAGGCCGACGCAGCGGTCGACGGCCTCGGCTAAAAGCCCAGGTCAGCAAATCGACTTTGTACGCGACGCGTTCATGGTCCAGGCAAACTTTCTGAAGGTCATACAGCAGCCGTTTCTCGGAGTTCCAAAAACCGTGGACGGAATTTGTGGCCAGTTCCCACAGAGACGCCTGCCACGCGTCGGTGTCTTCCGCAGGAAACTCAATGGCTCGCTGCAGCCGTTCGACGAGGCAGCGGACATCCGCTTTCGCTTTCTGCTCGGCAGAGATTCGCTTCTCGTCCGATGTCGCTCGTTGCATCGCACGAATGGCACACACGATCGCGGCGACCGTATTGCCACGTTCGTTGACTCGATCACGCCAGCGAAGATGTTTGAGATAGCTTCGATCGGACGGAACGATTCCGATTCCCATCGACCAGTCGCGTCGCGTATTGATCAGGCGAGTTTCGTCGCGCGCGATATGCGGAGTCAGGTCGGGAACAGTGGCTCCGTACAACTGAGTCCGTTTAAGAATGTCGCGGGCGTTGACGTCAGCAGCGAACACGAGATCCAGCTGGTGACGTTCGGTGATCGATGGAAACCAAACGGAAAGCAGGTCGGGCTCAAAATAGTTTAGTTCCAGGTACAGAGCGACAAATTCCTGCCACGCTTCTATCCGCGAATCAGGATCCACAAGACGCAGTTCGGAACGAAGCACGAAGTGAGCTTCGTCAAATTCGACCTGCCCGATTTGAGCGATGCGTTCCTGAACGTCGGAGCGATGAATCCGAGTGTGCAGAAGTTCCAGAAGTGCACGATCGATTTGCGCATGAAACAGACGTCGCCAAACCTGTTGCAGCAGTTCCTGGATGGGCCAGTGATCCAGTTCACCTTCATCCGGCTGGCAAATCAGCATGCAGTCGCGAGGCAAGTCGTTGAAATCGGTCAGACCCAGTTCATCCGGATGCACGAGATGCCGCACGTCATCGGCAGGAACGATCTGACTTTCGACATGCGGGATAGACGCCGACAGTTGCGCAAACCCGAACCGTTCGCGGATCACTCGCCGAATCACTCGCGGTTCTACCAGAAACGCAGCCGGTTCCGACTGCGCTAACGCACGTCGCAGTTCTTCAATTCTTGAGGATCCATCGACTTTTGACACGCAGATTCACCGGATTCGTAAAGACGCCATTCTTATCGGTTGAACATGTTGCCGCTGTTCTGTTGGGAACGTGATGTGTTGCCGTCTGCGAGTCCCTGCGGATCAGATTTCGGCAGACTGAAAATTCCCGTGCGAACACCGCCAGTGGAGCCGTACTCTATCGCTATCCCGCACTGTGCAAAAGCGAAGTCGAAGACCTTGTTTCTGCTGACGACCAGAATCGTTTTTCTGCGGCTGACGGATTGCCGAAACTAGTGAGCTGCAAAAAATGTGAGGACGCATACGATCGCTGTGACGGCCCAAAATGCCGCCACGATTCGCGTTTCTTTGATTTGCCGAAACACGAAATGGTTATGCAGCGGACTGCACAGCAGGATGCGCTTTCCGGTGCGGCGGTACCAGAAGACCTGCAGGATGACACTTCCCGCTTCCGCAACAAACACGATGCCGGTGAACAGCAGCAGCAGTTCCATCTGACAAGATACGGCAATTAGTCCCAGTAGACCTCCGAGCGGCAGGGAGCCAGTGTCTCCCATGAACACTCGAGCCGGATGACGATTGAACCGCAGAAATCCGCACGATGCGCCGGCCAATGCGCTGCAGAAAACTGCGCCGTCGCTAAGCGTGTTCAAGTTGGACGTGTTATCGACACTGATTATTAACGCCGCCATCGCCGCACTACAAATCGAAGTACAGCCGGCTGCAAGTCCATCCAGCCCGTCCGTCAGATTGACGGCGTTGGAAGAAGCGACGATAACAAATGTGGACCAGATGACAAACAGCCACTGCATCGAAGGAGGAAGCCAGTGCATGAGCGACGTTGCTGCCCAATTCAACCGTGGATCTCGTACAAAGGCGAGTCCCGTCGAAGCGACCGCGGCAATGATTGTCTGCGCCAGTAGCTTCTGACGAACGGTCAGGCCCTTCTTTGATGTTTTCAACTTGATCCAGTCATCAAAGGCACCGACGCTGCAGAAGGCAAGGCTGGACCCGAACACCAGCAAAGCGGAGGGGCTGATGTGGCCGATGGCGGCCGCAGAACCCGTCAGGAATGCGAGCATGATGAGCACGCCGCCCATCGTGGGCGTGTCCTTCTTTCCCGCATGCAGTTCGTTCAGGCGAGCCGAATCGCTGGCAATGCGCTCTCGGAATCGCTGCCGCAAATAGCGAATAATAAACGGGCCCGAGGCGAGCGCGCAAACCACAGCGATGGTCGCAGCCAGTAATGGTCGCTTCCAGAATTCTACAGGATTGGACACGAACGGGATGCCGGTATTCGAGTCCATCAGGAGCAGTGCCGCAAGAGAATCCTGCCAGTTCATTCGTGCGGAACCTCACCTGCGACCGTCTCGGGCTGAATCGTAATCAGGCTGTCAGCTGTGGCGATTTCGATGGCCTGCTTGTCGGCGATATGAGTGCAGCGCAGTGGACGTGATGCGGAGATCGAATCCTGCGTAGCCAAGATCGCTCCCGTGCGGATGTTGACGAGACGCACATTGATTTTGTGGCCGGTGACCTGAGTGTCGTCGTCCGATCTCGGATTCGTCCAGATGAGCATCAGATCAGTGCGATCGCCGTAGACAATGGGGATGCCGGCTGACTCCAGAGGCATGCTCCATTCGATCGTCCCAGTCTTCGAATCCATGCAGATGAGTGGTCCGGCCTGAATCCTCGGTTCCTGCGGCCTGACTGATATCTCTACACTGCGAAGTCGAATGTCTCGTTGTTCTTCAATCCCGACGAACAGCTTTCCGAAACGTTCAAAAGCTGTGATTCCAAAGACGGCACCGGTTGAGACCTGGGCACGAGCGGGCGTCCGAAAGACGATCTTTCCGGAGTTCGTATCGATCAGAATAATTTCCAGATCAGACGATACCGTGACCACTCGGCCCTCGGGCAACACATGGAAGTTGCTGTCGAGATTGATGCGGTTCAGCAGGATCGGTGGCTGCCCGGCCAGCAGGTCTGCACCCGAAGCGGAGCTGTAGCAATGAAGTTGGGAATTGGCATCCGGATACAGCAGACATCCTCCCACCGTAACTGCATCATTCACGGCGCTGATGGTCAGCCGAGTTGACTTCAGGCGGCGACCATCGCGAGTCCTGAAGCGTTCCACACTGGCCAGATCGGCACCCATGACAGAAATAGCATTTCGGTCGCCGAAGATATTCCGAACACCCACAAAAGGTGTGTTCGCATGAGAGACTCTTAGCTGTCGTGACCACAGATCGCGACCGGACAGTGGGTGGGAACAATGCAGCTCGTCACCGTAATGCCAGACGAAGAAGTCCGGCCCCAGCGGGCCAGGTTCGATGGGTGTGTCCGGGCTGTCCACCTTACGAAAGCGGCGAGTCCACAGGATGCGAGCTTTGTCCTCAACGGTGCAGGAGACCATTGAAATCTGATCGGCGCCCATCAACGGAATGAGTCCCGGAGTCGCCTGCCCGTTAGAAAGTCCTCGAAAGCTGACGATGTTGCGATGCGCAGAAAATGGCAGAGCCAGACGATCGCGCAGGCTGCCATCGCTCATGTCGATTGAGACCAGATCCGGCAAACCGCTTTGACCATCGACAAGGTAATATCGCAGTCGCACCCAGTCGGGAAGACTGTTAATCGTCAGTCCTTTTTCGACTCGCTGGAGGTCCCAGTCGGGATTGCCCAGATACATTTTTGAGCGGAATGCGAATGGCCCCTGCGTTTGAGAGTTCAGGCCAACACGGTCAGTTGGTTTAGCGATTGCAGTATCAGGATCGATCGCAGTGGCAGGATCGACGGGGTTCAGAGGGCTCTGGTTTCGCAGCTTTGCAAGCGTTGCCGTCGCTGTCGGATCAGGACTGCCCTGCCCTTCCGCCTGCTGCTGCCACTTGATCGCGACTGACTCTGCACCCGCGTAATTTCCCAACGCCAGCAGACGAGCCACTAGAACTTCTTTCAGAGCTGGATCGCTGGTCATTTCTGGAAACAGAGCGACGTCTTCCGCCAGTCGCTGCAATTTCACCAGCGACAGTTTTTCGATCTCACTGCTATCACTGGTCAGCGATTTTCCGGAATCATTCAGCAGCAGGTCAGCGCGAGCCTTCCAGTCTGCGGTGATTGTGACGGGTTGTTTCCAGTCTTTGAAAACAGTCAGCTGCTCTCGCTCCTCCGCGTCAAGCTTCGGATCCGGCCGGCCCAGAACGGACAACACTGCGGCTCGCAGTTGCTGCTCTGAAGTCAGATCGAGGTCGGGCAGAAGCTTTGCATATTCGCCGATCGGCGTTGCAGGCGACGGCTGCGTGGTCGCAGAAAGATCGTTGTCGGCCCACTGTGTGCCCCAGTCCTGAAGGATCAGTTCACCCAGATAGCGTTGCAGTTGCACGGATGTTTTGTTTTCGCTGCCGGCTGCTCCCTGAGCAATGGCAGCTTTCAAAATCTCCACGGCGGCCGCTTCCTTGCCATCCAGCAGATTGGCCTGCACATTTTGTCGCACGGCTTCCAGCGTTGCGACCGCTTCGTCTGTTTCCGGTACCGTTGATGGGATCAAAGCGTCGGCACGGGGAAAGATATTCAGCGAAACGGGCGTGGAGATGCAGACAATGTCGTCGTCGCTCGTGATCGCACCGTATTGCAGAACCGCGTCATCGGGAAGAAACGAAAGTCGTTGTCGGACAGTGGTTCCGTCGTTCAAATTGACCAGCAGCGTTCGACCGTCGCTTTGAGGAATCAGACATCGGTCCCCACGACACTCGGCACGCCCAGTCGAACGCAGCACCGGAACAACCCAGTTCTGATCGCCGGTCTTCAGATCGATACTGCGGCAATGGCGCTCTCCAATCATGATTGCCTGATTACCGCTCAGCCCTGCGATGTAAAGATCGTAGCTGTTGCCCACATCGCCCGGCCCAAACGCTCGGCGTGATGACTGCCACAGGATCTCGCCGGTTCGAGTATCAACTCCTGCAACCATCAGCGACTGGCTGTCCGAGCATACCAAAAGATCGTCATTCGCGAAGGGAACCAGGATCCCGGGCGAGTTCACAAACATCTGTGGAGGCTCATCGCCAGGCATCAGGAATCCACGTTGTTCCTGCTGCGGTTCGACATCACGCACCGCAGTCGCCCATTGAAGCTGACCGTCCGTAGCCCGCAGTGCCATGACCAGCCCGGATGACAGCGAGCAGATGACATTTTCACCACTCAACAGGCACACACTGCAGGTCGATGCCGGGTTCGTCATCTCCTGAAAGCGAGTCGCCCAGTTATCAGAAAAGGCCAGCGGCTGCTGCCATTCGATTTCACCAGTGCCTCGTGCCAGACAATTGAGGCACAGCATTCCATCCCCACGTGTCAGCACGAAGAGTTGCTGTCCGCGTCCGACCGGAGGCGACAGAAATCGATGCCCGGCCAGGGACAATGTTTTCGTGCTTTCGGCTGGATCAGTGACACCGTCCTCCTGTGATTCCGCAGGCGTTGGTTTGCTGTTGGCCGAGGAAGCTTCAGGTGCTGCGTGCTGTGGCGACGATGTGTCTGGCCCGCTTAACGCAGTTTCGTTTTCAGTCGGCGTCGGTAAATTCTGCGGAGTTGGCTCGGGCTTTCGAAACTCATACTGAAACGGACGAGATTCGCCGACCGACCAGGCCACGACAGGCACTTCGCCGTTCGAATTTCGACGTATCGCAAGGAGGCGTGTGGCCACCTGACTTCGGGAACTCGCTTCGTTCTGATTCAACCGACCGGGGAAGAAATTTCTTCTCGTGCGACGGCCTGCATTTGTGTCAAACGGATCACCGAAGAATTCAAAGCCATCGATGAAGTAGAGAAACTCTTCATCAAACGACAAAAGTCCATAGGCTGAAAATCCGCTGATCGCTGCGGCATCATCGACGAGCTCGGGAAGGTCAATATTCGAGTCATCATCAAGGCCTGTTTTATGGGAATCGCCGGCTTTTGCCTCGGGGACAAAACTGTCGGTGATCATCGACCATTCTTCGCTTCCCGTTTTGCGATTGAGGGCAATCAGGCGAAACGGCGAACGGTGCACGATCGTGTCACCCCAGAACACTGGCCGCCAATTTGTGAAATCATTGAGATGGGGTTCGGTTGTTGGAAGAAACAGATCAAGAGCGGTGCCGGCTTGTGGCTGACGAACGCCGGGAAAGGTCCAGATGGATTCGGTCCAGTTCCAGTTCGAGCGAGGCCACGGCGGAGAAATCGTTTCGGTCGCATTCATTTGCGACACTGATAACTGAGTCAAGCGGGGACGATTCCGCGCGGGCTCGGGAGGAACAACGCTCGGATCTTCGTGGGATGTTGCTGTCAGCCGATTTCTGAGCGGCTTTGAGACTGTCAAAAAGTACGACGCGTGAATCGTGCCCTGCGTGTCATTTTGAAGTTGCTGCAGACCTTCGGAAACCTGCTGATCGCGTCCTTTGAGCAAATCGAGAGACATCACAATGATCGCGGCTCGAATCCCCGGCTCCGTCAGTGGGAACCGGCGGGCGACTTGCAAAAGGCTCGACCGGTCACCGGCGACAATCGCTTCTGTCAGTTGCGACGCTGCGACCACCGACACGGCCTGCGACCACTGGCGTTGCGCGACAGGTGCGGACGTTTGAAGAAGCTGAAGCATCTCCGCGCGAAGACTGCGGGTACGCCAGTTTTCCTGATCAAGGCGAAAGAGATCCGTTGGATACGCAAAGAATGTCTCGAGACTTATCAACGCGTCCTGGGGAAACGTTCCATCATCCTGAATGCGAACAGTTCTTGCCAAAGCCTCCACATCACGGACTCGAATCAGCTGCTCACTCAGAATCTGAGGCGGACCGAATCGACCCTTCTGCGGCGGGCTTTTGGGCTGAAGCAGCTCATCGGCGGCCAGCCAGTTTCCGCAGACGGCCATGAGACAAAGCAGTGTTGCCAGAGTCTGCAGGCAGGCCTTTTGCCGAGACTGCAATCCGGAACGCTGCAGTCCGGAACTCTGCTGCAAGGATTGACCCGACAGCGGCCGGAAGCAGCAGAACGTTTCTGATCGGAACCCAAACCATGAGCTAGAAAAATTCGTCATAATGCATCAGATCTTCTTCAGTCACCATCTGGTACTGACGCTCCCGAAGAACTCGAATGGCTTCGTCTTTTTCGGAAACATAGATTGCCACCGCGCCGCGGCCGCTTTTGCGATACATCAAAGGATACACATATTGCACGTTCAATTCCGCCGACATCAAACTGCCGAGCACCGCGGTGTGGGGCTGGTCGGCGTCTGGTAAAAGGACGCCGATCACGTCCGTTTCGAACATCGTGACGCCCGCAAAGGTCAGCAGTTCATGGGCGCGTTCGTAGTTGTTCACAATGATACGTGCCACGGCGCAGTCAGCGGAGTCGAGAATGCTTAACGACACGATTTTGAGATCGTCTCGTTCCACACGTCTCAGCAGATCGTGCAGCGATCCGACTCGGTTCTCCAGAAAGACGATGAACTGCCGCAGGCAGGGCCAGTCGCGGCCGCGAGTGGTCATGGGGGGAAGTTTTGATTCATTTCCGAATCCGGAACTCATAGCAAGCATGCTCCAGGCCCATGGGCCGTCGCTGAGGATGAAGAAGAAAGTCAGCAGGACAAGCGAAGCCATCGGGCTTCAAACGAGAAAGAAAATCAGGCACTTTTTCGGAACGATTCACGACCGTCAATGATGGAGCTGGCATCGAACCGTTTTCCAAAGTATCTGGCAATCGCGTTCGGGTCTGTGAGTACTGTTTCGGCACTGCCGGATACCAGCACCTGTCCGTCACAGATGATATAGCTGCGATCCGTGATCGTCAGTGTCTCACGTTCTCTGTGGTCGGTCAGCAGGATCGAAATTCCTCGATCCTTCAGGCCTTTGATAATGTCCTGAATGCTGTGAATCGTCACCGGGTCAATACCTGTGAAAGGTTCGTCCAGCAGAATGATGCGAGGATCACTGGCCAGTGCGCGAGCAATCTCCAGACGTCGACGTTCACCGCCAGACAAAGAACCCGATCGTTGAGCCCGTTTGCCCCACAGACCGAATTCTGTCAGCAACTGCTCGATGCGATCTGCACATTGTTTTCGATTGAGACCTCGATATTCCAGAATCGCAAGAATGTTCTGTTCGACCGAAAGCTTGGAAAAGATGCTGGTGTCCTGAGGAAGGTAGCCGAGCCCTTGACGAGCCCTCTCGAACATCGGCCATGCCGTGACATCCTGATCTCGCAGGATCACTCGCCCTTCTGTGGGAGCGATCAAACCGCAGGCCATGCGAAAACTTGTGCTCTTGCCCGCTCCGTTTGGTCCCAGCAGCCCGACGATTTCACCTTCGTCCACGTGAAAGCTGACACCATCGACGGCGCGCTTTCCTGGATAATCTTTCACAAGTCCTTCACATCTGAGCAGGGCCATCGGAGAATCCTTCTCACAGGCAAAATCAAGGAAGCGGCCGCCCGTTTCCGTTTTCCACAGAGAGTCTGGAGGGACAAAAACTGCGGGAAAAGACGGGAAACGACCGACTCTGAGGCGGATTCTAACGGATCATCTTCATTCTGGAAATATTGGGGTAAAACGGAATGCTGTACAGAGGATAATCCTTCACCGTTTCAACACTGCCATCGTTGTTGTAACGCTTGTGGTTCAGCACCGCGTACCCTTTTCCACCGTTCATGAACGGGATACCGTGGGGCCAGAAAATGCACAGCGCCTCGCCAATTAAATCCTGCTCGCGAACCGCATAGCGGCTGCTGTCCACGCCTCGCAGCGGCCGACTGTAGTAGTCGAAAAGGCGACTGTCTTTACTGGCCGGTGAATTGTCACCAAACATGAGGTATTCGTTGTCCCGCAGTCGGAACTCCAGAACCTTGCCGTACTGTGCTTCCTGCGCATTGAAGGATTCGCTGTAGTAACGAGCATAGTTCTTGGGAGATCGCAGATTCGTCGAAAGCTGGGAATAACAATTGGAATCAACCTCGTTCACCGTGATCGTGCCGTTGTGATACTGCCAACGATACTCGGCGGAAGTCGGATCCGGCGAAATTCCATCCTGCTGATTGAAATTCAGCACGTCGTTGCGGTAGTAGATGTCACGATGGATCACCAGATTTGAAACGACAGCCTTGAGCTGATTGACTGCGATTCCCATGGGAGCCAGATCCAGCTCGGTCGGCAGATTCAAGCCGGCTGACTGAAACGATGCCTTGTCGCCAAGTGGGATCAGATCATCATCGACCCACAGGCACAGTCGGTCGTCGACATTCGCAAAGCTAATGTTGTACTCGCCCGGTCCCTGAATTCCCGTCTGAACCGACGCGACTGTTTCGGACGTCGGAGTCGCAGGATCTAGCTCGCGACTGATCACAACAATGTCGGCCATGCCAGTCACGGGATTCACCTGACAGCGTACAGTGCGGAAACCTTCCACCAGCTCAATCAGCAACTGGGATTTCTCGGTGGCTTCTTCGATGTTGACAGTAAAATCAAGAGTCAGATCGTTGGTCCAGTACAGCTCTTCGTCCATGCCACCGTCGCTGTTGAAGCCGCAGAAATCGGCGATCAACTGCGGTGCCAAAGCCAGTTCCAGCTTCCCCGTGCCTTTTACGCTGGCCCAATGTTCGCGATCAGGCACGAGATTTCGATATCGCAGCCAGTGCAGTTGGTCATCTTTCGCATCGACCGGATAGGAACGAGTTTCCGGAGTCGGCTTCCATGCGTTTTCGGCAATCGGCCAGCCGCCCATTTCAGTGTCCGATTCATTCCAGCTGGCGGGAGCCCATCGTTCCTGGCCGCCCGCATCCAGCAGGATCTGCGGTGGATGCTGATCGTCATAAACCAGCAGCTGGATATCCCGTTGCCGGTTTGGATCTTCTTTCCGCTGTACCATCCACGGATCTGCGTCGGCACGGCGTGCCATGATGTCGCCCTGACGAATTCGAATCGTTTCGCCCGGCAATCCCACCAGCCGCTTGATGTAATTCACATGCGGCTCTTCCGGGTTCTTAAACACGACCACGTCAAAGCGGCGGTATTTGGAAACCTGTTTGTTCACAACAATTCGGTCGCCGTTAAACGCCGGTGACTCGTGCACGTCATTGCGGTAGCGGCAATTCGGACAGTTGGAATTGGCCAGTCGACTGCCAGGATTTAAAACGCCGGATTCCTGATCAATTTCCTGGCTGGCGCCAATGGTATAGTTCAGCCCGCAGCCAGTGCAGTGAACCTCTTTATGGCGACCATAAAGCGTCGGCGCCATGGAGCCCGTTGGAATGACAAACGCTTCCGCTTCAAAAGTCTTGAACACGAACGCCAGAACGAAGGCAATGGCCACCGCTTCGATCGTTTCGCGAATGCCTTCCTGAGGCTTCTGTGGAACGCTGCTGCTTTTCTTTCCCGGACTGGCGTCCGTTCCGTCGGACTTCTTGTGGGTGGTTGTCATGGAGCATTTTCCGACAGAAACAAATCAGGGGACTGGCGACTGGACCTGACTCGAACATTCGATGATGCGTTCGAATTCCAGGCTTTTTCTTTACCGAATGTAGCGAATTCTCGACCATTCCGGTACTCGAATTGGCAGTTGATGGCCACCAAGCTGCAGAACTGCAGGACGAGACGGCAAGTGGACGAGAAACGGCTTTCCGATCAACAGACGATGCGGCACGCAGGGATTGAGCCAGCTGCGGCTGTCAGATGACACCGGACTGTTGTCGCCCTGCACGAAATAAGAGGCGGCCGGGATCGTAAATTCTGAATCTATCGCATTTTTCCTGCGTCCCGGCGTATAAAAAACATCGCGGTACATTTCCAGTTCCGAAATTCGAACTCCATCGCCCTGAATGCCGAGCGCCCAGCGTTTTTGCTGCTCGAGGCGAATCATGATCTCGGCTGCTTTCGTGGGGTCAATTTTCTGCCCAATAATTGTCGACACACTGGCTTCCAGAGCGACTTCAGGAATCGTCTTCGGATCAACGGGCACTGCCGGGAAGCAAGGAGTGCCGTTGATGGCGACAATCACCTGGCGGTCGATATTTGAGACCTCCAGAATCAACGGCTGACGGAGTTCTCCGCTGGCGGTTTTGTCGCTATCCAGAACGACGTCGCGCAGGATCTGATGCTGGTCCATATGAATGAGCCGAACCGTTCTTGATTGAGGCAACAGGAGCAGTTCAAAGGTCTCCGATTCCACCGGAATCTGCACTCGAATGGCATCCGGAGTTTTGTCCCACGTCAGGGATGCACGAAGCATGAGATCGCCGACAATGTATTCCGGTGACGACACCATCGCGTTGTAGCCGTAGCGATCTGTGACGGGAGCCAGATGCGATAACGCGGCGAGTCGATAAACGGCCTGCCGAAATTCTTCGTTTGTGGTTTGCTTGAGCATGTCCTGCTGCAGATCGTCCGGCATGACGCCTTCGCACTGCAACACTTCGCGATCCTGGTCATAGTGAACGCGACTGGTCCATGTCATTGGCAAAGAATCGTATCTGGCGACCAGATTGTTCCAGTCGACAAGTCCCTGTTCCGCGGACAACGGTGTTTCGGCAACGTGATGTCCACCAAACCAGCGCCAGTTGCGAAAACGAATCCAGTGCACATCGTCCTGAGGCTCTGGTGTTCCAACAGAAGGTTCAGCGGACAGTTTCAAAGTTCTGGCGTCAGCTTTCCATGAATCGTCCAGCTCCCACGGAAATTGCCAGTCGCTGTTGTCCGCAAGATATCGCATATCGCACACAGGAATTCGCATCCACTGCTGTTGCGAAAAGTCCTTACGCGCGATGGCATCGTTGATATAGACGTCGCCGTTGATGATCCGAATTCGATCACCCGGCAGTCCGACGACGCGTTTCACATACGCTTCACCAGGCGACGCCGGATTGTGAAAGACAACCGGTTCCCAGCGACGCGGAATCCGCAAATCGTAGACATGTTTTTGGACGAGCAGCTGATCGCCGTGGCTGTTGGGAACTCCGGACACGTCAATGTTAATCTGTCCGCAGTTTGGACAGGTGGCATACCGCCGCGCGCCTTCGGGTTCGTGAATCACGCCCGGGCCAGATTCCACGGAGTCGTCAAAGGAGACTCCGAACGCGAAGTCAAACTGACAGGACGGGCACTGAATTCGCCGATGAAACCCCAGCAGACCGGGGGCCATGGAGCCTGTCGAAATCAGATAACCTTCCAGCACAAATGTCCGCAGCAGGATCACAGCCATCACAAAACAGATGGCCAGATCGATGGCACTTCGAAACCAACGCTGGTCAAAAGAATCTTCATGGGAGATGCGCGAGGACATTCGCTGCAGGATAACGAATTTACCGGACGACGGAAATTCGGGTTACTGCTGAACAAATGTTTTGGCGGCATCCACGAAATGCGGCCCGTTTCGAATAGCTTTTGTGTTTTTTTTGCAGCAATTTAGAGACTCAGATGGCGAATCCTGCGATCAACACTTGGTCAACACTTACTGGCAGGCGACTACTTGATCGTGTGCAAATGGACCTGATGGTGCATCGTGTAAAGACGCCAGGTTTGACCGTCATTCAGCAGCAGGCCACTGGATTTGTTCTCCGAGATGGGGCGCACGGGCGGGCCCAGTTTTTTCCAGTGAATCAAGTCGGTGGATTCGGCGAAAGTAGTGTTCCACTGCCGCGGCTTCTGCGGTGTGCCAGTTCCGTGCAGGACAGCGAGATATCTGCCGTCAATTTTGATCACTTGATTCATCGCAATCATCAAACTGTCCCACTCGTCCGGACCGCAGCGAATGACGGGATCGTCTGACACGTTGGTCCAGACCTTCAGATCTTTTGAACGCGCCAGCCAGATGCCTTTGTCGCTGCGTTCATAAAACAAATTCCACGTGCCGTTTTCAAAGAAGGCCGTCGGTGTTCCAAACGGACCGGGTGGAATTGGCTGTCCGTTGGTGAGTCGAACGTCCAGCGTTCCAGTGCGCGTCCATTGCAAACCGTCGGGAGATTCCAAAAGCTGCGCTTGATCACCAGCGCCTTCCGCGAACATCAGGTAACGTCCTTCGTGTTTGACGACCATGACGTCTTCGACCCAGAAGTCATCAATCAGAGGATTCATGGTCGATCGAGTCCAGGCAATGCCGTCGGGAGACGTTGCGTAGCCCAGTTTCATGTGCAGTGGCAGTTGGTCAGGCTGATAGCCTGTGTACCACATTTTCCAGAGATCGCCGTCCTTCATGATCCAGCCACGCTCGCGAATTGCCGTGTCCCATTGGCCAGGCGCGGAGGTGAAAATCGGCTCCGCAGGAGTCGGTTCAAACCGAGCCGAGACTGGCAGTTCTTCGCCGCGGGCGAGTTCCCCGAACGCCAAAATCAGCAGCAGCAAAAATGCGCGCGGTGTGAGCATGAATGTAGTTCCGTGACGATTGCCTGATGCAGGAAAGAAAAGAAACCCGGCATCTTGCGAAGACCGGGTTTCTGTTTGGATTACTCGAGAGACCGCGAATCATTCGCGATGTTGTGTGGCATTGCGAAAGAACGCCAGGCCCGGGTGGATCCGGCCTGTGCCGTTAAGGAAGTCGCTTGATGCTGACACTGCGGAAGGAAACAGGATCGCTGTGACCAGCAAATCCAAAGAATCCCGTCTTGCGATCCTTGCCTGGATGAGGTGAGTTGGCCATGTATTCTGTGACCGTGGAAATGTCCGTATCCAGAATGATATTGCCGTTCAGTTCCACCTTGATCTTTGTGCCATCAACGGTCACTTCCTGGAAGTTCCAGGCTTCTGCGGGACGCAGAAATCCACGTTTTGCGGCCGCCATCCCGTAAGCCGAACCGTGATACTGGCGAGCATCCAGTTTGGCGTACTTTTCGTGTTCCGAATCCAAAACCTGCAGCTCAGTCATCGCTGCGTAAGCAGGGTCACCAGTGCCATCGGAACGAATTGCCAGACCGTTATTTCCCCCGGCCGGGACTTTGAATTCCAGTCGCACAACGAAGTTAGCAAACTCGTCAGTCGTATGCAGGATTCCACCGTGGCCAGCCTTGCAGCGGATGGCACCTTCAACCACTTCGTAATTGTCCTTCGCGCCGCCCCAGCCGGTCAGGTCCGTGCCATTGAATTTCGCTTCGAAACCATCAGCATGGCTCTCTGCCAGGATCTTGTTGCTTTCTTCTGCAGGAATTTCACGGACGAAAATATTCCGCCAGCGAATCTCACCACCGTGTGTCTGAAGGCTGATCGGGCCTTTTGCAAACAGAGGCGACGGACGATCAAAATAGTTCTCCATGATCGCATTGTCGACAACGTGTTTTCCATTCAGCCAAACGCTGGTGCGAGCACCAATCTGACGAATTCGAAAACTGTTCCATTCGCCAAATGGCTTGTCTGCCAATTCGGATGGATCTTTGCCGGCCGCACCTGGGCTGTTGTTCCACAATCCGCCGCTGCCCTTGTTGGCACCAATTCCAAACTTGGACTCTTCGGTAAAGTCCCAGATCTGAACCTGAGGATTTGCCTTCAGGTAAATGCCGCTGTCTGCCAATGGCACGGTCTTGTAATCAATCAGAAGTTCGTAGTCGGTGAACTCTTCGTCGGTTGTCAGATAAGCACCATGGCCGTCATTGACCAGCTCTTCATTTTCAACAGACCAATGCTTCTTTGCATCGTCGGTCCATTCGGCAATTTGCTTCTCTCGCATCTCGGTCGGCATTTTTGCCAGATCACGAGGATCGAAGTGCGGCATCCCATGCCATCCGGCAAGATCTTTGCCGTTGAAGATTGGACGAAAGCCTTCAGGAGTTTCTGCGACGGAAAATGAAGAAGAAACAACCGTGAAGAACGCGGTGGCAACAGAAGCCAGCAGCGACGTTCGGAAATTCATAAAGCTCTCCGGGCGGGTTGGGTTTTGGCGGGATATCGACGGCCAGTTTTTTGGCGATCAAGGACGGTCTGCAGGGTAACGAAATCCGGCGTTCCTTAAAACCCTTGAAAGACGCGACTTCTCAAGAGTTTTCAAAGCTTCTGAAGCCATTGTTGCGAGTCTGCTCACTCCACGATCCTCCATCCGCATGAAAATTCAGCACTCGTAGCCGGTCACGTCGCAGCGATCGCCGAATAGTGCCCCATTTCAGCCAGCCGAACAGCTCTGCAGACCTGTTTTTCAACGACCGACTTCCAGAGGAAAAAAGCCAGCAGGAGCGATCTTTGCCGGACAGCTATGTGCTACGGGTGGTGTCCTGATTTCGGTGACATGAGAAAGTCAAACTGCGGTTGACCGTATTTTTGAGTCCAGAGACAATCGCCGCTACCTCGAAAAACCAGCAATTGACAACGGGTTGATCGTTCCGGCCATGGGTCGTGCGTTTTTTAAAGCCCGTCTTTCTCGTCCTTCAGGCGAAAACCCCGGTATGGAAGCCACTACGATCAGTCTGCGTGAGACTCTCGGACCGGTCAGTTTTGTCGGCGCGGGCGACGTGGTCGCCTCGGACTTCTGCTGCGACAGCCGCATCGTTCAGCCCGGGCAGGTCTTCGTGGCTGTCGCGGGGCCGTCCTATGACGGTCACAGGTATCTCGAAGCCGCTGCTGCCGGCGGAGCATCCGCAGCCATTGTCGAACGTCCGCATCCGAAGATCAGCATTCCGCAGTGCGTGGTTCCGAATAGTCGTGAGGCCTATGCGAGCCTTTGCATGGCTCAGTATGGTCGGCCGGAAAAGTATCTGAGCATTGCCGGCGTGACAGGCACAAATGGCAAGACCACATCCACATGGCTGCTGCGTTCTATTCTGGAGGCCGCAGGTAAGATCACCGGGTTGTTGGGCACGATTGAATACAGCGACGGTCGGACCAGATCGCCCGCATCACTGACGACTCCGGCGTCTCCGCAACTGGCTCATCTGCTGGCTCAGATGGCCCAGGAAAATGCATCCCACTGCGTGATGGAGATCAGCAGCCACGCGCTCGATCAGCGACGTTGCTCGGCGGTCCCTTTATCTGTTGCGGCGATCACCAACGTGACTCGGGACCACTTCGACTACCATGGCACTGTCGATCGCTACCGTGAAGTGAAGTCCATGATCGCTCGACAACTCAAGCCCGGCGCGGCACTGCTGCTGGGGACGGACGATGAAGGATGCAGGCACGTTTTGAACCTGCTGCCTTCGACGTCCAGTGTCTTGACGTTTGGCTTTCATGAGTCCGCTCAACTGCGTGCCGAAGTTCTGTCCGCAGAATTGAATCAACAGCATGTTCGACTGCATCTGCTGTCAGGAATCGTCGAATTCTCGTCCGCTCTCGTGGGACGGCATAACGTGCTCAATCTGCTGACGGCTGCGGGTTTGGCGGAACAGTTGGGTGTTGATTTGCCAGTCATCGCCGATTCTCTGGAATCCGTGACGCATGTTCCCGGCCGGATGGAACGACTGGCCGCCGGACAGCTATTTACGGCGTTGATTGACTACGCTCACACCCCCGACGGGATTATGCAATGCGTTGCCACCGCTCGATCCATGACCAAAGGGCGAGTCATTCTGGTATTCGGTGCGGGTGGTGATCGTGATCGTGAGAAACGCCCGCTCATGGCCGAGTCGGCTCAGGACGCGGATCAGATTTTTGTAACATCCGACAACCCGCGTTCAGAATCGCCTCAGCAGATCATCCAGGAGATTTGCTGTGGTTTTGACGCGAAACAAGCTTATGAAGTTTGTATCGACCGTAATAAGGCCATTCAGCTCGCAGTGCAATCCGCTCAGCCGGGAGATGTCGTCGTGATCGCCGGTCGCGGCCACGAGTCCACTCAGCAGATTGGCGCACGTTCTATTTGCTTCGATGATCGAAAAGTCACACTCCGGCATCTCCGCGAACTCATGATCGCACGGTCACAGACGGAGCCGCGAATGTCCGATTCTGTCCCTGCCTGAGTCCACTGATTCTTACTTTCGAACGATCTGTTTCATCACACCTGCCATTCCTCCGCATCAGATAATTCTTCCTCTGCTTCCCCGCTGATTTCCTCCGTGATCTGTTATCCAACGATCCAGAAACCTCTCCATGTTTCCATGCACGGTCTCTCAGTTGACGGCAATTATCTCCGGCCAGGGATCTCCCGCGCATGTTGAACATGCAGAGCCGGTGACGGGCGTGACGATAGACAGCCGCCAGGTTGAGCCAGGCGAAGCATTCTTTGCGATGCTCGGCAGCCGGCAACATGGTGTCTTGTTTGCCGACGATGCGATGGCTGCAGGTGCTTCCTGCGTGGTGACGGAATCAACCTCAGCCGAAGCTGTCTCTTCCCGAACTTCCGCACTGCGATTTCAGTCTGTCGACAGCCTGGAAATCGACTCGAAAATTGTCAGAGTCGCCAACTCGCTCACAGCACTGCATCAGTTAGCGGCGTGGAATCGTCGTCAGTCGTCTGCACTCGTAGCGGCCGTGACCGGCAGCGTTGGCAAAACCACAACGCGACAAATGATTGCAGCAGTCCTGGGTTCGCAGTTTCGCGGGCTGCAAAGTCCTCGCAATTTCAACAACGAAATTGGAGTACCGCTCAGCCTTCTGCAACTCAAACCGGAACATGAGTTTGCGGTGCTGGAACTTGGTGCCGGCCGGAGTGGCGACATCCGACATCTCACGGAACTGTGTCAGCCCGAATTCGGCATTGTCACTCGAGTGTCCGCTGCGCACCTTGCCACATTCGGCACGATGGATGCGATTCGTCGCACGAAGCAGGAGCTTGTCGAAGGAATCGACCGTTCCGGAACAGTGTTTCTCAACGCAGATGATCCTGCCGTATGTTCTATGGCCACGGCCACTGCAGCGGAGATTGTTACCTTTGGGTTCGCGCCCGATGCTCAGATCCGCGCGAGCCATATTGAATCACGAAATGGGATTTGTACCCTGACAGTTGATGGCCGAACCTTTAACTTTCAGGGAGCTCGGCATCTTGCCACATCCGCGCTGGCTGCCATTGCCGTCGGTCGCGTGGTGGGTATTGCTGATGCGCAGATTGCTGATGGACTGGCCAGCTTTCAACCGGACGCCGGACGCGGACGGATCATCATGCGAAGTCCATGGACAGTCATCGACGATTCGTACAACGCCAGCCCCGCCAGTGTGCAGGCGGCCGTCAGTTCGCTGTCCGACTGGAGTCACGCACGTCACCGTCTGCTCGTTCTGGGCGACATGCTGGAGCTTGGCGCAGAATCGGAGAAAGCGCATTACGAAATCGGACGTTCGCTGATGAACTCTGCGGTCGAT
Source organism: uncultured Planctomycetota bacterium (assembly GCA_947085455.1). GTDB lineage: Bacteria > Planctomycetota > Planctomycetia > Planctomycetales > Planctomycetaceae > SXXK01. The sequence goes on from CAMTWR010000047.1 coordinate 25,432, forward strand.
CATGCGCTCGTCTTTGGACAGTACGCGGAACACGTTATCGCCGGCGCGCAGTCAACCGGCGCGTCGCTCAATCGCATCTCCCTGTTCCACGATCTGAGTATGCTGCAGACCATGCTGGACTGCCTGCTCACGCCCGGCGATGTCGTTGTGGTGAAGGGATCTCGCAGCATGCACATGGAACGTGTGGTCGACTGGCTGATCGAACACAGCCGGCCAGAATTGCACCGCAGCGCAGCGTAGGCAAAGTCATCCTGTTGAAAATGAGCCGCCCGGCCGAATCAGTCTGCTTGCCGAAAGCAGTGCCTGGGGATTTTTCGCTGTGGCGTTTTGCAGTTGCGAGTTTGTGACTATTTCAACCCGAAGTGTCAGCAAGGGATTGTGTTTTGCGTTTCTTCAGTGTTTTCAAAGATCCCTCGCTGACGCTTCGAGTTATGGTAAATCCCCGTGTTTTCCCGACCACGGTCACCCTGATGCGCTAAACTCGCAACTTCAAAACTGGCACGTTGGGATCAGACTGCTTCCATCTGTTGATGACCTGTTTGTCGCGCAGGTTTTTCCGATCGCTCGGCTCTAATACGCAGCGGGAGCCACAAGCAGGCATCCGCCAGATCATTGCACGTTGTTGCGACTGGAACTCCTTGAAATTGTGGCATGATCTTTGGGAATGCGAGGCAATGCTGCTGTTCTCAGCCAGACCGTAGCCGGACAATCGCAACGGACAGGCGAGTAGCCTTTCCATCGCAAAATCCGCCTTCAACGCCAAGTCTCAGGGAAATCGAATCATCGTGGCAAATCTATCCCCGTCCGGGGCGCAACTTGTTCAAGATTTATCTCAACGCTACGGTGTATCGACTGACGCTGTGACTCATATGTTGCAGGCGGTGTACAACGGCAACGGCTCAATGGCGCAGTTTAGTCATCCGGAGTTTGGTGGTTCAGGACAGTGGATGAGCGGCGGCATGACAATGGTCAGCGATCTGTTCAACACCAATTTGAAGAACCTCGTCAATAACCTGTGCAGCGAGATTTCCAGTTCGCTGGCCAATCATCAGACAACTCCGTTCAGTGGTTCGTTTCAGTCTCAAAGTCAAAGCGGATCGTACGGCCAATCGCAGGCGGCTGGTCAGATCGGATCAGCCAACAGCTTGTTCGTGCCGGACCCAACAAGCAACTGGTGGCCGCAGGACCTCGGAACACCAAGTGCAATCGGGTCACAGAATAATACTCGCTACGCTTACTTCGCAAACAGCCATCGCCTGGCCGTCACAACAGGAGGCCAGCCGTGGATCTATGACACGCTGGACCATCAGATCGGTGGATTCGGACAGCAGCAAGGCGGCGGCCAGTCGATCACGTTTACCAGTCAGTACGGAACTGTGAATCTGTCAACGTTGCCAGTGGTATCTCGAGACGGAGTTGCTGTTCCGCCAGCGCCAAAACCAAACACGCAGTTGCCAGCCGCGCAGTTGCCACCCGCACCAATGCCGATGGCCGCGCCGTCAGCATCAATTCCGGCAGCGAACACGATGTCGCTGGAGTCGTCTGTCAATGCGACCATGGATCAGAAAAGCGGTGAAGATATCATTGCCACTCTTGAACGACTTGGTGCTTTAATGGACAAGGGTTATATCACGAAGGCAGAATTTGAAACCAAAAAGAGCGAACTTCTGGGGCGTATTTAATTCCAATCAGAAGGTATTCAAAATGACCGTTTCACTAACGCGGCTGCTGTTGATGAGCAGTATCGTTGCATTGACCGCGTTGCCAGTTGTTGCTCAGGAATTTGACCTGCAGCCTCCCGGCCCACGTGAATTCGTCAGCGACAAAGCTGGGATGCTGGATGAAGCGTCGATCACGCATATCAAATCGGTCTGTGATAAATTGCTCACCGACAAAGCGACACCCATCATCGTCGTGACGATCGATTCGATGGCTCAGCATGGTGGTGGAAACATCCCGGTGGAAACCTTTGCGGCATTGTTATTCAATCAATGGCAGATTGGTCACGCTAAGCTGGAAGGACAGGATTGGAATACCGGAATCCTGCTGCTGATTTCCAAAGGAGACCGAGCTGCACGGATTGAACTGGGAGCCGGCTGGGGACGCACGGAAAATCAGACCTGTCAGCAGATCATGAATGAGCACATTATTCCTCAGTTCAAGCAGGGGAAATTTTCCGACGGCATTGTGAGCGGTGTGGATGCTCTCGACAAAATGGCCCGCAAACTGGAATTGCCGACGCGTCCTCGATCGGCGGCAGAGTACATCATTCCGCTTGTCTTCGTTGGTCTTGCGGTCTTCACTGCGGTGTCGTTGTACCGTCGCGGTTCAAGCGGCTGGGCGTGGCTTATGTGGGGCGGAGTCTTCGTTGCAATTTGGTTTATCCTGCGGAGCGTAGCTCAAAACAGCAGCGGTGGCGGTGGATTCAGCGGCGGATCATTTGGTGGTGGCTCATCCGGCGGCGGTGGTGCTTCTGGGTCCTGGTAGGGAATCGTAAAATGCAAACAGCATCCGAAGTCATCAATTCCGAACAACGTGCGCGCGTTGAATCTGCGGTGTCAGCAGCCGAATCTAAAACGTGCTGCGAGATCGTGCCCGTCGTGGCGACAGCCTCCGGCCGTTACGACCGCGCTGAAGATCTTATCGGCCTGTGGTGTGCAGTGCTGGGAGCGGTCGTCGCCTTCCTGACTTTTCCGGGCCGCAGCGATCACGGAACATGGGGCGGAATTCCGCTCTGGGGACAAGTCGGATTGCTAGTGATCGTGATGCTTGCGTGTTTCATCGTCGGCGCGGTGCTGGCCGATCGATTTCGAAGCCTGCGCCGTCTGTTTACGCCACGTTCACACATGCAGGACGAAGTGAACCTGCGAGCGCGAGAACTGTTTTTTGATCGTCGAGTGCACCACACCGCCGGGGCATCTGGCTTGCTGATTTTTGTGTCACTCTACGAACGCACAGCCGTAGTCCTTGGCGACCGCAGCGTCGTGGAAACACTGGGCGAAAAATTCCCAGAGGAACTGTGTCAACGACTCACCGCGAGTCTTCGCAGTCAAGACGTCGCCTCCGCCATCTGCGACACAATTCAACACGCGGCCACGTCACTGCAAAGCGCACTGCCTCGCACGGCCGGCGACGTCAACGAATTGCCTGACACGCTGGTGTTGCTGGATTGAGTGGGCAGATCGAACAGGATCAAGCCCACGGCGAGGGAGACCAGAGGCTGAAGCAGGTTACCGAACATCCGGTCGGGATTGATGAAGCCGGATACCGAACCGGCCAGGCAGCCGAGCGTCAATAAAAGCAGAATGGCCGGCACGCGAAGCCGCCAGGCCAGCCACTGCCCGCCGACTCCCAGAAAAATGCTCGAGGCCATCATACGCATCAGCTGGTCCGGGTTATCCACGCGGAGCTTTCTTTGCTTCTTTGTGCAGAGACATCATTGAATCGGCAGAAGCGTCCATATTCTGTTCGCCCATCTGTCATGTGGTCTGGTTCTCGATCAAACGCCATGCCCATGGAGGGTCTTTCAAATTCAGGGTGTAGACCCGCCCAAAAAAAATTCATCACTGTTCCCCGTAAACATTTTGGAAACAAACTTTCCATTGCGGCTAAGCCCTTTGCCGTTGGTCCGCACAAAACACACACTTACTACATCCTTAACCTGATTTTGGTGAATGACCTGCAACCTTTTGGTCCTGGTTCCGTCGCCGCGAAGGCACGGCAGTTGCACTGAAGGTTTTCCCACTCTACCAAAACTTTCTGAAAGGAGAATCTCATGGATTTACCACCTGCCGATCAGCAGAAGGAAGGGAAGGGTCCATCGCAAAATCTTCTTGTGACTCGAAATGGGCGTAGAGAAAGATTGAGCTATCAGATTGTCTTCGGCCTTGCCCATCGGATGTGGCGGCGGTCCAGTTACGCTGCTGCAGAAAAGGTCTTTGGAGAACTCAGTGCGTTCAGCGATCGAGGGCCCCAGGCTGCAATTTTTCTTGCGCATTGCCATGCGATGCGGGGGGACTATGCCGCTTGCAGCATGGTTCTTCACAATGCACTGCCAAAAGACGTTTATGGCGACACTGCTGCCCGGCTGCACGACGCTTTTGTCTTCTGGAAAGTTGGGCTTTATCTCGATGTAAAACAACTTTTGAAATCCCTGGCATTGGAACATGTCGAACTTCCATCGCTCAGTCTGATCCTGGCGGAACTCTTGCTGAATTCAGGCGCAAAACGTCAGTCGGCGCATTTTCTGAGACAGGCGATTCGGCACGATCTACCCACGGGGTCTATCCGGCTCGCGGCGGATGCGGCGTTGAAGAAGATGGAAGACAACTAGCTACGGTCAGCTTTTTTGCGGACCGGATTTACCCTGATGCTGGAAGGAAACTTTAAATATGCCAACTCCTGTTGTATCTGATGCCTCGGTGCAAGAGCCGACGGAACAGAGGATGGATGAACTGCTGCGAGCGACTTCAGCATTGCCGCGCATTGCGATGGTGTCAACACACGGATATGTCGCAGCCCAACCGCCACTGGGGGCTGTAGACACTGGCGGCCAGGTGGTCTACGTTCTGGAGTTGTCAAAGAAGCTTGCGCAGTTTGGATTTGAAGTGGATATCTGGACGCGGCAATTTGAAGATCAGCCGGGCGTTGAGTTCGTGGCCGAACATGTCCGAATTATTCGAATCCCCTGTGGCGGCGACGAATTCATTCCCAAAGAGTATTTGAATCACCATCTGTCAGAGTGGAGTGAAAATGCGCTGCAATTTATGCACGATCATTCTCTGAAATATGCATTTCTGAACAGCCATTATTGGGATGCTGGAGTTGCTGCGGAAAATTTGCGGTGCGAATTAAAATGCCCGCATGTGCATACGCCGCATTCGCTGGGAATCTGGAAAATGCGTCAGATGGAATCTGACTATCCAGGCGATACCGATAAATTTGAAACGCAGTACAACTTCACAGAACGCATTCGAACAGAATGGCGACTCTACGCAGATGCTGATCTCGTTGTTGCGACAACACCACTGCAACTGGAACTTCTGGAAAAGGAGTATCAGACTGCTGCCGATCACTGCTGCATGATTCCGCCGGGGTACGACGAAAATCGTTTTTTTCCTGTCGGTGAAGGCAGCCGGAATGCGATTCGTCAGCGACTCGGTTTCTCTGGAAAAGTTGTAATGGCCATTGGCCGCCTCGCACGCAACAAAGGCTACGACCTTTTGATTCAGGGCTTTTCTGTACTGGCTTCACGCGAGCCGGAAGCTGTTCTGCATCTGGCCGTTGGTGGATCCAGTTTGAACGACCTTGAGCAATCCATTCTGCAGGAGCTTCGGAATCTGGTTGGTGAGCTGAACCTTCAGGACAAGGTGCAGTTCGGCAGCTTTGTGCCGGATGATCAACTGGCTGATTACTATCGGGCGGCCGATTTGTTTGTCCTTTCCAGCCGTTATGAACCGTTCGGAATGACGGCCATCGAAGCCATGGCCTGCGGGACACCCACCGTCGTAACTGTCCACGGCGGACTATATCGCGCACTCACATTTGGTCGGCATGCGTTGTTTGCGGATCCGCTGGATAAAGAAGATCTCGGCATCACAATGTTAAAGGCATTTCGATATCCGCGACTGTGGAACCGCATGGCCAAAATGGGATCCCACAAGGCACGGAGTTTGTTCACCTGGTCCGGTATCGCTCATCAGCTAATCGCGGCGGTTGAGCATCAGGAAGCTGTGGAATCCGGGATTGGCGAATCTGACTGGGATGATCCCTGGCAGGAAGCGGAGTAAACATGGACGTGACCCCAACTCATCCAGAAACCGTAATCCAGTTGTTTTGCTCAGATCTGGATGGCACCCTGCTTGGAAATCCCGAAGCCACACGTCGATTCAAAACGACATGGGAATCACTCCCGAAGGCACAGCGGCCGATGCTTGTGTATGCGTCCGGCCGGCTGGTTCAGGACGTCATTGACTTGCTGTCCTCGCAGACTCTTCCATGGCCTGATTTTATCATTGGTGCAGTGGGGACTCAGATCTATGACGGTCGCAGAAAACGGCCGATGAAAGACTTCAGCAAGCAATTCAAAGTTGGCTGGGATCTGAAGAAAGTCCACGAGATTCTGGCCGAGCTTCCCGGCATACTGCAACAGCCGGCAAGTTTTCTGCATGAATACAAATCGAGCTGGTACTTGCCTCAGGCTTCAGCGGAAGTCATCGACGATATTCGAACGCGGCTGAGTGATGCTGGTCTGAAGGTGAGCGTGGTTTATTCCAGTGCTCGGGATCTCGATATTCTTCCTGCTGATTCGACGAAAGGTGGCGCACTTCAGTGGTTGTGTCGCACTGTGAACGTTTCCACGGAGAATGTTCTTGTCGCCGGTGATACGGGCAACGATGCCGGTATGTTCCTGCTGTCAGGCGTCAAGGGAATCGTTGTTGAGAACGCTCAGCCCGAGCTGATCGAAGCTGTGGTGAAGATGCCCACGTTCAATGCCACGAAAGTGGTTGCAGATGGAGTCCTGGAAGGACTTCAGCATTTCGGCGTGATTCCAGTAACGCCGCAATTGTCCGATTCGGCCCTCCCGCCGGAACAGATCGATCCCACTTTAAAAATGCTTGTGGGCGAAGCGGCTTTAGGAACATTGACGTCCCTGGAACGTAACTTGATTGCGGAAGGCTATCGCCATGCATTGCTGGCACTTCGAAAGACCATCAGCCCTCTCGGATTCTGTGCGTGCTCTCTGCAGGATAACGAAGTCACGGGCGTGGATATAAATTATCGAAGTGTCTGGGCACGCGATGGCTCGATTGTCATCATCGGTACGATGGGCCTGGACGATCCTGACATTCGAACTGCTCAAGAAGCAACTCTGCGTACCCTGTTCGATCGGCTGGCCCCCAATGGGCAGATGCCAGCCAATGTGCGCATCGAAGACGGAGTTCCCGATTACAGCGGCGTTGGTGGCATCTGTGCCATCGACAGCGCGCTATGGGCGATCGTCGCCTTTCATGCCTATGTGCGCAAAACGAATGATGTCGCACTGCTCAAGGAGTATTCAACTCAACTTCAGCGTGTCATGGACTGGCTGGGAGCGCTCGACAGTAACAACGATCTGCTGCTGGAGATTCCGGAAGCTGGCGACTGGACCGATCTGTTTGGACGAAGCTACCACGTTTTGTATGACGAAGTTCTGTGGTATCGAGCGAATGTGGCATTCGCACGACTTCTGGAAATGCAGGAACAGTTCGATGCAGCGGCCGCCACTTTGCGACGATCTCAGGCGATTCGAGCCAAGATCCTGAGTTCTTTCTGGCCGACCACACGGCCACCTGCGGTCGCTTCAGAAGAACAGTTCAAGTTCGCTCAGCAGCAGGCCTCTATCGGAGATTCCAGTTATCTGCTGGCCGAGATTACTCCTTTCAGTTTCAACTGGCGATGCGATGTGCTCGGCAATCTGCAGGCATTTCTTTCCAATGTACTGGATGCCGAAAGAGCGCAGATTGCCTTTAAGTTTATGTGGGGCGTCGGGGTCAACGATCCTTATCCGGTGACCAACCTCTATCCGCCGGTTCAGGCTGGCGATCCGGACTGGCGGCCGTACTACATCGTGAACCTGCTGAATCTGCCCGGGCATTACCACAATGGCGGGATCTGGCCTTTTATTGGAGGCATGTGGGTTCGCTTCATCCATCGTCTGGGCCTGTATGAGGTCGCCTGCCGTGAATTGCTCAAACTGGCTCAGCTCAATCGTCTGGGGAAAAATCGGGAGTGGGAATTCAACGAATGGGTGCATAGTCGCACAGGGCGGCCGATGGGGAAATGCTATCAGGCCTGGTCCGCATCGTCCTACATTCACGCGTGCCAGGAACTGCAGGTACAGGCAGAACTACTGGTCGATGAATAGCAGAGCAGCAACGTCATGTTTGCGACTTTTATCCCTGCGTAGCTGAATCCGAGAGAAGTCGGAAGTTTCACGAATTTCGCTGCGGATAAGTCAACAACATCGTGGCACACTGCACTCAATCGCCCGTAGCGAAATTTGCTGCAGGAAAGATGCGCAAAGCCACGAGGTCCCACGGTGACATTACGTGGAAGATGTTTTCGAATTCTTTATTTGCGTCGTGCGTTCTCCGGCTCGATCCGAATGGACGTTATCGAGATTGAGCCCATGACCGATTGATCGTTGAAAATGCTAACCTTGTCTGACTTCGTTTATAGGCCCAGCTTGTAGAGCAAAGGGTAATAATGATCGGGTGTCGGAACGGCCAGCATGGCTTCCCTGCCCAGTTTGGTATAGTCTATGATGGGGAAATGGTCGTGTTTCAGAATCAGAGTGGTCAGCTTTTCGCTCAGGGCATCGGCCCAGTCGAAACCGGAATCGGGCATTCGGGGATTCAGCATTCCGAGGTTATGAACGATATTGCCGCTGCCGATGATCAGCACGCCTCGCCTGCGAAGCCCGACTAAAATTCGACCAAGGTCATAGGGCCAGCTTGCGGGCTTGCTGAAGTCGATACTCAATTCCATCACGGGAATGTTCGCGTCCGGAAAAACGGGCATCAGAACTGACCATGCGCCGTGATCAAGTCCCCATTTTTGATCGAGTCCAATCGGGATGTCGGTGACAGATTCAGAAACGGACTGTGCCATTTTCTGCGATCCCGGAGCCGCATACGTTGCTTCAAACAACTCGCGCGGAAACCTTCACGAAGCCGGCTACGAATTCATTTCCCGGAGTAAGTTACCGCGGGATATAGGAATGCGGACCTGCGTAACGAAGCGATGCTGGTGTTCCGTGTTGGACCTGCAGCATCATGTGGGGTTCTCGAGCACCTGCGGAGACTGCGGCATCCATGACGGCCTGCCAGAGATACCATGTCTCAACTGATCCTTCGATGATGGCTACGCCGTCGACGACTTTTGAAGACACAACGTTTTCTGCATCATTGACGAACATCAGGTCGAGTTGGTCTTTCAGTGCTGCTGCGATCTGTTCGTCTGATTTGGGAACCCATGTGGCACGTACGGTCAGGTAGTTATCCACATGAACCACGGCTTTCTGACTGATTGCCGTCCATTCTGCATGGCCCCTTTCAAATTCACCCAGGCATCGTATTCCTTGGTGTCGGTGACGTCGCCGGAGTCGTCAGTGAGTGCAACGGTGTCGCCTCGGCCGTCGTAGTGGTAGTAGCTGGTGACGCCGTTGCGATTTTGAGAGAGCAGGTTGCCGTAGAGCCCCGGCTCGTGAGTGTACGACGCAGACAGGACTCCGTCTTCGTACTCTTCAATCACGTTGTCACTGAGTTCGTCC
>CAMTWR010000048.1:0-62052 GCA_947085455.1 uncultured Planctomycetota bacterium
CGTGAACACAGCCCCCTTGTTTGCGGAGCAAAAGTCGTTGTTCGCTCTGCGAACAAAACGGGTCGTAGCCTGCAGCTTCCATTTCATCGCCCCGGAAGCGGCTGAGCGAACACATTCCCAACAAACGTGCAGGCACATTGTGGTTGCCAATTTCAATCCGTCGCGTTTGCGGAGCAAACAACGACTTTGGCCTATTTCTTCAGGTCTCGCACGTAGATATTTGCGAACTCGGCGGGGCCGACAACGTATAGACCGAAAGGAGCAGAGCCGCCCCATGGATTTCCTGACGTGACTTCTTCCCCGTTAATACGGATGGACATCATTTCATTTTCGATGATTCCTTCGAGGCGATACCACTGACCCGGTTTTGTCAGCTCTGTTGGCAGCATGTTGGAACCAATTGCGACACCGTCGAAGCCTTCGCCCGGTTTGATATCGAATAGAAAGCCATGATTGGACATTCTCTCTCCACTGCCGATCATCTTTGCTTCCACGGACTCGGCTTTGCCGTCGTAAGCCAAAATCCAGTCGTTCGCATGCCAATGCTTCCTGCCTTCTTCCGTGATCTTCCAGTTGTCCAGATTCAGTCCGTTGTAGATGCTGCGGTAGCCTCGATTGGCAATGGCCACGTGTTCGGGCTCAACAGGCGTCTCGGGCAATTCGCGGATTTTCATGTTGCGATAATGCACGACTCCGCCTTCGGACTCAATGCAGATGTAACCCTTTCGAGGACTTGCGTCTTTCCCCTGCGTCACCACCTTGCCGTTCACAGCCAGGCTGATGGTTCCGTCGTTGCATTCGATGCGATAATGATTCCACTCCGGCGATGGCTTGCCGCGTTCTTCCGTTGGAAAAGCACGACTGCCGCCACCGCGACCATTCAGCGGAGTCATCGTTGCGCCGTGGATTGGAAAGATATCTCCATGAGTCGTATGGCCCGCGCCCTGACCATACGCATGCTCCAGGACCTGCACTTCCACGCCGCGATGAAACGGAACGCCCTTCGCGGTGATATCATCGGCCCAGACGAAGATTCCGGCATTGCCACCAGGAACCATGTGCCGCCATTCGACTTCCATTACAAAGTTCTGATACATCCGCTCGGTGCGAATCTCGCCAATCGGCTTTCCCGTGCACTGGAGCATTCCGTCTTCAAAGCTCCAGGTTTCCGCCGGAGTATTTACTAACACCCAGCCGCTCAAATCCTTGCCATTGAGCAGCGGCTTGAAATCTTCATCTGCGAGAAGCCGCGTGCACTCAGAAGTCAACAGTCCCGAGGCAACACAGACAACAGCAAAACATCGCAGCAACAGCATGGCTGGGCTCCACAGATTCAGAATTAAAAACACGGGCCGTCCGCAGTGACTGAGAGATTACAGCCGTGCCCCAAATATACCAGCCAAACACCCGGCTCGATGCCCACTGCGTGACGTGCGCGCAAGAAAAAACCACTGGCGTTTATCCAGTGGTTCTGCATTTTGGAAATGTTGTGGATCCACTTTGATCAGCCTCGCACAAAATCCAAGCTAGCCGACTGAGCCGCAGTCAGCTGAAATCTGAATGTGTTGGCACTGGTCAGCGTCAGGGTGCCATCAAGCTTCTGACCGTCGTTGCCGCGAGTCAAAGACATCGAACCATTCTGCATGGCATAGGTTCCCTGGAAGACGCTCAACTGGCCGTCTTTGTTGACAGCGGTCCAGCTGAAATTTCCATCAGCCTGCAACGACAACTGAACTCGAGAACCATTGGCCAGCTGAGCCGTCCAGACTCCGGCCAGTGACATCTGCGGAGTGGCCTGAGGATCTGTCGCTGCCTGAGCGGCCACAGCATCGGGCGGTGCGAAGCCACCCAGAGCCTGCAAGGCGGACTGCTGAGCATTCATGATCGCCGGGTTCACCGGTGCGGCATTGACTGGTGCTGAGCTGATCGGTGCTGAGCTGATCGGTGCCCCGTTGATCGGTGCCCCGTTGCCATACGCCGCGTTCGCAGGTGGCTGAATTCCTGGAATCTGATTTTGAGCTGGGGCGGGGGCGGGGGCGGGTGCAGAAACCGGAAATGCAGAACCTGAAACTGGTGCTCCTGAAACTGGTCCGCCAGGGAATCCTGCAGAATTAACAGGCATCGAACCTGCTTGAGGCGGCTGCCCGTTGATCGGATAGCTTTGCTGAGACGATACGGTCACAGTCGGTGGAGCGTTGCCGTATTGTGGCTGACCCTGAGCATAGATGGGCTGTGATTGCGGATAGGTTGGCTGGGGATACGTTGGCGGTGAATACACCGGCTGCTGGTAGACAGGTTGCTGATAAACAGGCTGCGAGTGAACATGCGGCTGATAGACCGGCACCGAATGAATCGGGCGAGAGTAGACCTGGTGTGAGGAATGGCTTGAGCCATAGGAATGACCGCTTGAACGGCTGTGGCAACCTGCATCCGCAGGAACCGCAGAAGCCAGAACAAGACCACCCAGAACAGCCTTCAGGATCAGTTTGTGAGAGTTAAGAACCATGACCGCATCTCCTTGATATTCTTTTTGATTTTGACTTCGTTTCGACCACCGTTATGGGTCTGAGCGAAATCCCAAACAAAGTGTTACAGCCATTTTTCAGGATTCTAAAAACACAACAAAACCGGCCGCATTTGCACGCGGCCGGTCGATGGAAATGTGATCGCCCGGCTTCAGAACACTCCAGCTGAAGCCGGTCTAAGCGAGATAGCGGTCGCCCAGGGGGAGCACCTTTACTTTGTCAGCCAGTCATCCAAAGTCTGGGAGGCTGTCTTAATCTCGCCTTTCGGCAGGAGCTCTTTTTTGGATTCGCAAGTCAGTTTGGCAACGTAATCCATAGTGCTCTTGATGGCGTCCGGGCTGGCTGTGGCGTCAATTTTGACGCAGTAGAGCAGCATGTATTCGCCGTTTTCGCTCTTCTCAACCATCCATGCACCCAGCTTGGTGCGTGAGTTCTGTTCCAGCAGCTTCAACGTCACTTCGGAGCTGGGTGCCTGCTTCAGAGTCGCAGCCAGAGCCCAGATCTTTCGCACGTCGGCCCGTTCGAAGTATTCCACGTCTTTCGTGAGGAAAACGGACTGTTTCCCGGCCTCTTTGTCATCAAACTCAACTTCCAGATGCCCCGACTTGTGAACGGTGAACTTCAGCTCGGCTTTGTCCAGCATGTCGGTGGCAGGCAGTGGAGCCGGCTTCCATGGGCTGCCAAGAAAGGTTTTGACTTCGGAAATATCAATCGTGTAGCTGACCAGGCGAGCGTTCGGGGCAATCGCCTGAGCAATCGCGACCAGCTCACCCGCGTTGTTGACCACTGGTCCGCCGCTGTCTCCGGAATTGATCGGGGCCTGTGTTTCGACGACCTTGAAATCGTGCTCGCCAGCCCCGGTGCGGAACGTTTTCTGGTAGACCGTACGAACGGTTCCCGAGGTGTAAACCCAGAGCGCATCGCTTGTTCCCGGGTTGCCGATCGATTTCACTTCTTCACCGGGACCAGCACTGTCGGCCGCCATCGGTATCGCTGTGGCTCCTTCGGGCAATCGGTCCAGTTCGACAAGAGCAAGGTCTCGCTTTCGATCGACGCTCAATACGCGGCCGCGAATTCCCAGCTTTTCCACGCTGTCGACATAATGTTTGGGAGTGACCACTGGCTTGTCATTCATGATGTCCGGGAAGAACACGATCGTCCCGCGGGCTTCACCCACCACATGAAAATTGGTGATGACCAGCTTCTTTTCCGCGTCGATCAGAACACCCGTCCCGCTGGACGTGACCCCCGCACTCTTCGCCAGTACCCACACAGTTGACGGCAGGACCTTTTTATAGAGATCGCTGTCCGCCTGAACCGTCGAGACGCCTGCGGCAAGCCAGCTCACGATCATTCCAAAGACAACCGTGCGATGCGAAATACAACGCGTTTTGTGAGTGTTTTTCATAGAAGCACCATCGAGTTTAGAAGTAACTGGCAAAGAAAAGCGAAGCACAAAAAGCCTCGGATATTGTCTTAAGCGGAATTCGCCCGTTTATGTTACACACATTCGTTTTGGTGGTGCCTGACGACTACGGAGCCTTGCGGAAACTCAGCGCGGTCGCTGCCCCGCTTGTTGACTGAGGCGAAAACTGCAGTTCGGAGTAAGACGCCATCGTCACGGCACCGGCGATTCGGATGCCGTCGCTGCCTTCAAGAGTCAGCTGACCATTCAACAGCGTCAACTTCCCTGACGAACGAGCCTGCTTGCCGCTGATAACGCTGACGAGGATGAACGTGGAATCGCCGTTGATCTGCATCGCAAAGGCCTCGGTTGCCGAGCGGCTGGCGGCCCATCGTCCCTGCAGCGAATTCAGAGAGACTTCAATCCCTGGCGTGCCGGAATTAACAGGCAAATTTGCGGGCGGCAGTGCCGGGGGAATTGTTGCCGGAGCGGCGGACGTGGGTGCATTTGGCGCGACTGGCAGTGAGCCCGGCCCGGCGCCCGGAGACGTTGCAACAGCGCCTTGCGGTGCCAATGCTGACCTGAATGCCTGCGTTTCGGAGGCCACCGTCACTGGCAGTGATGCTCCGCCATGAATTTCTTCCAGATTCCAGACGGCTTCCTTGTCGCGAGCCAGAATGGCCAGGCGATTGATTTCGTCACGAACATCCGAATGTTTTTCGAGCCCGCTGGACGTGCTTCCATTAAAGAGGACCGTCTGCAGTTCGATTCGCCTGCGTTCGGAACTGAACACAAGGCTCGCTCTTCCCGTTTTCTGATTGGCTTCCAGCAGCGAAAGCAGCTTTGCAGCTGACAATTTTTGCGGCTCAGAAATATTGCGAAGGCCGATCACCACCAGCAAATCCTGTTCGTCCTCGGAGATCATGACGAGTACCGGAAATCGCCATGAATCCAGCTGTTTCACAGTCGAAGCCGCTCGATCACCCACTGGCGACGCAGTAAATCCTGCACTTTGAAGCCAGCCCACCAGTTCAGAGGCCGACTGCGTTCGCCCATTGCTGGAACTCTGCGGAGCCGGCTCGGAGCCCGCGACGGCCGTTTCAGAGAAGACCGTGGATGCTCGTACAGACGAAAACAGCCCGTTGTCCTGAGCGATTCCTTTTGATCCATTTGCAGCGACAGAGATCACAGCGGTCAGGGTCAGGGCGAATTGGCTGCTGAAAAATCGCATCACACACCTCACTTTTGAATTTCGACAGAACCGTTCAGACGCCATCCGCTTGGATTCCGGGTCTGCGGCTGCGCGAAGAGGCAACCGGTTTATTGTCCAGGCGGAATTCGGTCTTCTTTGTTACAGCAGATTTTTTGGTGCCCTCTCCGTTCAACCCGACTCGAAGAGGAGGCGTCTCAATGATCCACATTGCAGATGGCAATGGACTTGAGACGGGATTGATTCAGGGCAGACAAAACGACAGACAAAATGATGAGTACAAAATGATGAGTACAAAATGATGAAACCAATTGGCCAAAGAGCCACGCTGATAACCGACCTTTCAAAGTTGACGGTCAAGTCCTTCGGCCCCCCGTCATTCTGTCCCCGTCATTCTGCCTCCCACTCCAATCACCCCGCCGGTGACTCAAAGATGGCGCGGCTTCGCTAGACATCGAAACCGCTGTTTCAAATTTTTTCTGAAACAGCGTGTAACAAATTTCAACGGCTGCCGCTTCGAAGAATATCCAAACGGAAACGAGAAACACGAGTGGCCGGTTGACTCGCAATTCTCTTCAACTCAACTTCAATCGGATCTGGAGAATGATCATGTTCAAGAAGCTTATGTTCGCTGTTGTTCCAATGCTGATGTTGTCCGCTACGACTTTCGCCGACGACGCACTGTCGATCGACCTGTCGACCATCGCTGTTGCCGATGCCAACATTGTGGAAGTGGGCCTTGATCTGGATGTGGATCAGCTGGCCGCTGATGCCGGCAAAGAAACAAAGACCGACGCTATTGAAGCCTGCTTCCGCCGCTGCGGATATAGTGGCCACGGCTGGGGCGGCGGTTACAACTCCTGCTACGGTTCCAGCTATGGCTCATGGCAGAGCCCCTGCTACACAAGCTACTGCCAGCCATACTGCAGCTACACAAGCTACAGCTGTGCTCAGCCGGTTTACTACAGCCCTTGTGCCTACCAGCCGGTTTGCCAGCCCGTGTACCAGACTGTCTGCCGACCTGTCTGTCAGTACTGGGGCTGCTACTAATCGAAGGCTTTCTGAGGCCGCATGCAAGCGGACGGGTCCTGTCGACCCGTCCTTTGCCTCAGAGAAATCTGACTATCCTGAAACAACGTTTCATCTGACCAAACGCAATCTTCCATCAGTAACGCCAGACAATTTTCAACCCCGCACTGCTGATTAAATCGTCGACATCGCAAAAGCCCGACACTGTGCTCATCGCAGGTGCCGGGCTTTTTTTCTGAGTTCGCTTCGTCGCTGTTTCATCACAAAATGTCCCTTTCCTTCAAGGAGATCCACTCATGACTGCATTCCGTGTCGCACCCCATGTCACCTTTGGAACGACCGCCCTTCAGCGGACGATCACGGCGGCCATCACACTGGTTGTCACCGCCAATGCGGCGATGGCTCAACATTCACAACAGGCAGCTCCTCAACAGGCGTTCGCTCAACCACAACAGCCGTTACAGCAGCTGCCACAACAGCCGCAGCAGCAGCAACAATTCCAACAGCAACCACAACAGGGTCCGCCTGAGAATTTTCAGCAGCAACAACTACCTCCGCAATCCATACAGCAGCCGTCTCAGCTCTTTCCTCAACAGCAGGCCCCGCAGTATTCTCAGCAGAACTCGCAGCTTCAGGAGCCGCTGAATCCGCAACAAAATCCGCAGCAGAGTCCCCAATTCCTGAACGATCAATCCGCAGGGCAGGGTCCTGCTTTCGCTGCAGTGGCTGCGACAACAGTGACAACCACTGTGGTCGCTTCCAGCCAGATCCGTCTGTGTCAGGAGTTTCATTGTGAGTACGTTATTGATTTGCTGTTTCGCAATCAGTTTCGCCAGCAAAGCGGCGCGATCGGAACTGAGCTGGCTCCCGGCCTGATGTTGTCAGCGCCACCGTCAGCCACTGTTCCCGGCGATCTGGAGCTTCTGAACGTCGCACTGTTGGCTGACGGTTCGCCGACCCAGGGACCGGTTGTGGAAGTGATCGTCCGCAACAACAGTCAGATAGCCGTCGCAGGTTTTCAAATCAGTGTCGTGGGTGTTGTCGGTCAGATGCACGCTCAGTGCCCGACAGCTCGCGGTCTGGTATCGCAAATCGCGGCAGGATCCGTCGGTCAGTTTCAGTTGCAGCTGCCCGTCATAGGAATTTCGAACGGATCACAGGCCCTGCAGCCTGCACCGTTTGAAACACTCGTCGTCGCCATTGACAGCTTTGATGAACTGCTGGAGGCTAACGAACTGAACAATGTGCGAATTATTCGACGGGCCGAATTATTGGCGATCGCTGGTCCGCCAATGAGCATGGCTCAGGGAATTCCCGTGGCTCCGAACGGCCTGCCATCATCGCCAGCCGACATGGCGATTCCGTCGACGCCGCCATCACTCTCGCCACTGGACAGCCTGATGCAGGAAGACAGCGGCCTGGAAACGACTCGACCGACAGCCGTCGGCACCGTTCAATTTCTGGTGGAGAACATTGGTCACTAGACCGCTCGGATGCGGCCCATACGTCGGTCCTTCTTCACTGATACCCTGCGGCAGACCTCTGACGCAGGGTCTTTCTTTTCCTGTTCTTAACCGGCGATCGTCAGCACTTCCTGAAGCTGCGCGACGGTGCGAGTCAGCATCACACGAATCGCGCCGTCCGATTTCCCCAATCGATCAGCGATATCTTTCGTTGGCAAGCCTTCAACAAATCGCAGTCGAAGGATTTCTTTTTGCTCTTCGCTGAGTTCGGCAATGGCCTGCTGCAAACGGAACTCTTTTTGAACCTTCGAAAACGCCTGGCTGGGCGACGTGATGCTGGCGACCAGCAAGTCGACGAATCCAAAACCATCGCTGCCTCCTGCCGGCGCGTCCATAGACACCTCGCGGCTGGAACTGCGTTTTTTTGCACCGACGTGGTGCCGATGCGCATCAATAATTCGCTGCTCGGCGAGCTGGCAGAGTAATCGGAAGGGGTCACGTCCTTCGAAATTGAACTGTTCCGAAGACGCAAGCGCAGAAATGATCACTTCCTGCACAATGTCGTCCGGCTCAAGTCGAGACCTCAAAGCCGGACCGATGTTGCGATCCACATAGGCCAACAACTGCCGACGATGCGATTCCATGAAAGCGGCCAGGTCGTCGCCGCTGGAAAACCGGGACGTCTGATCAGGATTTGACATAGAAACCTCATCAAACGGCAATATTCTGGCGACATTCGACCGGGAAAGCGACAACGCTGCGCACAATGATAGCGACTCGCCCTGCTGGACTCCCAGTTCAGCCGCAGTTACTTTCACCCTTGGTCAGCTATTCTTCCCCGGACGGAATCTGTTGAAACTGTGGCCCCTTCACTACCTCTCAATGACAGCGAATGGACGCGTCTGACGGAAACGCTTGAAGCGTTTTCGGACGCATGGAGTTCCGCTTCATATCCGCCTTTGATTGTTGACTTCCTGCCTGAAACGGAAACGCCTCTCCGCACCGAACTTGTTGTCGAGCTGATCAAGCTGGATCTTGAACAGCGATGGCAGCTTGGGCTGCGTAAAATTCTGGAGGAATATTCCGACGACATTCCGGAGCTGGACTCCGTGATGTCCGTCGAACTGGTGTTCGAGGAATATCATATTCGGAAGTCGGCCGGTGATCGTGTCTCGCCGACGGAGTACTTTAAGCGTTTTCCGCGGCTGGCCGGGGACCTTGATGGTCTCTTTCGCATGGACCCGGCTCTGCGTTCCACGTTTGTCGCAGGAGCTGCTCCGGCTGTCTCGATACAACTGTCGCCCGGTCAGACGATTGACGATTTCGACCTTCTGCTGCAGTTGGGCCGCGGAACTTTTGCTACCGTCTTTCTGGCACGTCAAAAATCCATGCAACGCCTGGTCGCGTTGAAGGTCTCCGCCGACCACGGCTCAGAACCGCAGACATTGGCCCAGCTGGATCATGAGAACATTGTTCGTGTTTATGACCAGCGCGTCCTTCCGGAAAATTCGATCCGCCTGCTCTATATGCAGTATGCGGCGGGAGGAACTCTGGCAGACGTAATTTCCCGGATGAAAAATTATCCCCGGAAAGAATGGAACGGCCGCACGTATCTGAAGGCAGTCGATTGCGTTCTGGACGATCGAGGCGAATCACGTCCGACAGAATCGGAGATCCGCCGCAAAATCGCGGGCATGACATGGCCTCATCTTGTTTGCTGGGTCGGAATTCAGCTGGCTCGAGCGCTCGACTATTCGCATCGAGTCGGAGTGCTGCATCGTGACATTAAACCGGCGAATGTTCTTATCACCGCGGAGGGCGTTCCGAAGTTCGCCGACTTTAACATCAGCTTCGGAACGACTGTCGAAGGAGCGACCGCGGAGGCCAGTCTGGGCGGCAGTCTCGCGTATATGTCGCCCGAACAACTGGAAGCCTGCAATCCGCGTCATGCGCGAGCTGCTGCGGAGCTCGACGGACGCAGCGATCTGTTTTCGCTGGGAGTGGTGGTTTGCGAACTCATGACAGGGCAGCGTCCATTCGCTGAAGCAGAAATGAAATCGTGGGCCACCAGACTCGAAGCGATGACCGAACGTCGCCGTCAGGGTCTGAATGATACACGTCTGGAATCGCTGTGCGAACAGGAGGAGTGCGGGCTTGGGCCCATTGTTCGACGGCTGCTTGAGCCTGATCCCGATCATCGTTTTTCTTCAGGGGCTGCACTGGCCGGTTCGATCGACCTGTGCCTTCAGCCCGAAGCCCGCCGTCTGCTGCAGGATCAGCAAAAGCCGTGGAAGAAACTGGTCGTCCGGTGGCCACTGACCAGCATCGTGATTGCGACTGTGATTCCAAACCTTGTCGGAGCCATCTTTAACTTTCATTACAACCGGGGCGAAGTTCAGGCGCTGATCCCCGCCGCGGATCAAACATTCATGCGGATTCAGTTCCTGATCAACTTCATCACATTTCCCACCGGGATGCTCAGTGCCGGCTGGCTTGTTGGCACGGTGACTCGGGCTACGCAGATTGACATTCAGGCCAGACTTTCTGCCGCCGAACTGTCTGAGCGGCGACGCCGGTGTCTGGAACTTGGCAACATGGCATCCATCGTCGGACTGACCCTTTGGCTGGTCGCAGCACCCGCGTATCCGATCTTGCTGCACTGGCTCTACGGCGATGTTCCGGCGGCTATTTACGGACACTTCCTGGCGTCGCTCACGCTGTGTGGACTGATCGCGGCGGCTTATCCTTTCTTTGCTGTCTCTCTGATGTCGCTGCGATGTCTTTATCCGACTTTGGTGCGTTGGGAATCCATCTCCGCCGATGAGCTGCCTGCTTTGAAGAACCTCGCCCGAGCCAGCTGGTTTCACCTGGTTCTGGCAGCGTCCGTCCCGATGCTCGCGGTTACGATTCTCGCTTTAAGCGGTCTCGATCGCCGCACCGCTCTCGTTCAGCTGGCCGCGGGCGGAGCCATTGGATTTGGAATGGCAGTGTCTGCTTTTCGGCTGGTTCAACAGGACCTGCAGGTTCTCATGAAGGTGATCGAACGCAGTTCACGCTGATTGCGGAAACCAGTCGCACTGATTTCCTGCATTCGATATTCTTCCGCAATGGCCGATCCACTTCCTGAATCCAGCACCACGCCTGACTCATCCGCTGCCGACAAGCTGATGACACCGGTTCAGTTTGTGCGCGGTGTTGGACCTATGCGAGCCGAGTTGCTGAAAAATCTTGGGATCCTCACCGCGAACGATCTGCTGTTTCATGTGCCTCATGCGGTCAACGACTTCAGCGATCTGCGACCTGTGCCAAAACTGGAAGCCGACCTCGAACAATCGGTCCATGGTTTTGTGGTCGATCGAGATGTTCGTCAACTGACCAATGGACGCACGCTGACCGGCATTCTGCTGGACTGCGACGGTCACTTTGTGCGAGGGCTCTGGTTCAATCAGCCGTGGATGTTCAAAAAGTTTCGCGACAATGAACATGTCATCTTCAGTGGCAAGCCGGCGCGTAAAGCGGGACGTTGGGAATTCAACGGTCCGCGAGTTCACATCCTTGCCCCGGACGACGATATCGAAAACGCCGCCGGTGTTCTTCCGCGCTATGCGCTGACGGACGGCATCAAAATGGATTCCATGCGCCGCATGGTCCGTTCAGTGGTAGAAGATTTTGCTGCGCTTGTTCCTGATCCGATGCCGGAATCGTTTCGAACGCAGCATCGGCTGCCTGATTTGCCGACAGCTCTGCGGTGGCTGCATCTGCCGAATTCTGTCAAGCAATGGGAAGCCGGACGCTATCGAATCCTGCTCGACGATCTGTTTGAATTTCAACTGGGGCTTGCACTTCGTCGCCGCACATGGGGTAAGACGCTGAAGGCCGATTCCATCGAAGTGACTGCGAAAATCGACGCACGGATTCGCCGCCTGTTCGACTTCCGATTCACCGAGGGACAGGATCGATCGGTCCGCGAAATCGCTGCTGACATTCTGAAGCCGCATCCGATGCATCGCCTGCTGCAGGCCGATGTGGGAGCCGGAAAAACGGCGGTCGCTGTGTATGCCATGTTGTCGGCAATCGCGGCCGGGCACCAGGCCGTGCTGATGGCGCCAACCGAAGTCCTGGCGACTCAGCATTGGGAAACGTTTGAAGAACTGCTGGCGGAAAGTCGTGTTCAGCGAGGCCTGTTGCTGGGCGGCCTGCCCGCAGCTAAGCGTCGCGAGCTGCTGGAGGGCATTTCGTCCGGTACCATTCAGCTGATCATCGGAACTCAGGCGGTGATTCAGGACAGCGTCAAATTTGCCAACCTGTCGATGGTGGTGATTGACGAACAGCATCGATTTGGCGTGCGGCAGCGAGCCAGCTTTACCAGCCAGACCAGAAGCCCGCATGTGCTGGTGATGACTGCGACTCCGATCCCGCGAAGTCTGTGTCTGACGCAGTTTGGTGATCTTGATGTGTCGGTCATTCGCGACCTGCCGCCCGGTCGACAGAAGGTCGTCACGGCCCGCATTCTGGATACGCCCGAGCAGGCAAAGATGTGGCACTTCATCCGCCAGCAAATTGCCAAAGGCCGACAGGCGTATGTGGTCTGCCCGCGAGTGGAAGAAAAGGCCGATGACGATGCCGCTTCTGCAGAAGCCGTGTTTCGGCAGCTGGGTCAGACGGAACTGTCCGGCCTGCGAATTGATCTGCTGCATGGTCGCATGGAACGTGAACAGCGTCATGCCGTGATGGATCGATTTCGAAATCATGAAACGGATGTTCTGATTTCCACGACGGTGATTGAAGTGGGCGTCAATGTTCCCAATTCGACCATTATGGTGATTCAGCAGGCCGATCGTTTTGGCCTGGCTCAGCTGCATCAGCTGCGAGGCCGTATTTGTCGCGGCAGTTATCAGGGCTATTGTTTTTTACTGTCGACGACCGAAATGCCGGAGGCCCTGGAACGTCTGACGGCGCTCGAAAAAACATCCGACGGTTTTGATCTTGCAGAGAAAGATGCCGAGCTTCGCGGCCCAGGTGATATCCTCGGCCTGCGTCAAAGTGGTGCCATGCCGCTGCGAGTCGCCGATCCGGTGCGTGATCTGAGCATCCTTCAGGTGGCGCGCCGGATGGCTCAGGATCTGGTCGACGATGGCCGCTTCGACAAGCCGGAATTTGCTCCGCTGAAGGCCATCGTGCTGGAACGGTTCGCCAATCTGCTGGATCTGCCGCAAACCGGCTGACGAGTTTTCGCGTACGTAGACGAACCGCTCCGTTGGCTCGCGAGTCTGATCTCAGATCAGCGTCTCCGCCGTCATATTCACGCTGCCCGTATTCCCTGGATCCAACGGATATTGACCCGGTCGCTCTTCGCAGTACCAATCCGCTATCACCTGCCGCCAATCTTCCGCATTTCTGACCGCGATAAACGCACTGCGAACAGAGGCCGCTTCCGGATGCCAGCCGGAATAGTGAATACAAAACTTGCGAAGCTGCTTTGAAACCTGGTCCGCGGGAAGGATTTTTCCCGCCAGACGAAAGTGCTCACAGAGAACATCCCGCTGCTCGTGAACCGTTGGAGCGGCCGGAAGCGGTTCTCCACGGAGCAGGGCGGCAGCCTGAGAAAAAATCCATGGATTGCCAATGGACCCGCGTGCGGCCGTAACTCCATCGACGCCGGTTTCCTGAATCATCCGAACGCAATCGGCGGCCGTGAACAAATCGCCGCTGCCGAGCAATGTTCGGTTCGGAAACTGTTGCCGCACCTCTTTGAGAAACGACCAGCGACTGGGTCCGACATACTTTTGCTCTACGGTCCTGCCGTGAACCGTCACGGCAGCCGCATCGAGTGCGAATGCCGCTTCAATGATTCGAAAGAAGTTATCGCGGCTTTGTTGAGTGTCATCAATTCCTCGCCGCATTTTTACGGTGACAGGAACGCCGGCCGGAACCGCATCGCGAACTCGCTGCAGGATCTCAATCGCCACTTCCGGCTGCCCCAGATGGTAGCCGCCTCGACAACGTCCGCCCGATCGTTTCGCCGGACAACCAAAATTGATATCCACAACGTCAAATCCGGCCTCAACCAGTTTCTTCGCAGCGGCTGGAAACTCGTCCGGTTCCGACCCCATCAACTGAGCCCCGGCTGGATGATCAGAGTCTTCCAGATACAGATGATGGCGGGTTTTCGCTCGATCCCTCAGTGAACTGACGAATGAATCGGTCATCACTTCGCAAATCGTATACGGCGCACCCATGCGCCGCGCGAGTGCTCGCATGGGCCAGTCGCTGTAGCCGCTGAGTGCCGCCTGGACAACAGGAAGTTTGAGTTCGAATGGGCCGATTTTCAACACGCCAGGATCTCTGAACAAAAAAGGAAACAACGACTTGTGCCATGCCAGTCTACGGGTGGTCGATCCTTCGCAGATCGATGCTTGCCCGAACTTTGCGGAATGTATCGCTTTTAACGACTTTCCGCATTTCACTGGCGACGACCAGACCCCGGGGGCAACCGGTCAATCATTCCAATTCACAAAGGCCATTCAAAACAACCCTACGGCCCCGGTGAACTTCACCAGAGCTTCCTGAATTCACCGACCATGTCGCATAAAGGGAACTAGCCTTTTCGGCAACGGACTCATCAGATGAATCGTCATCGGGACATTTGTCTGAGCTCCGCACCACCTGTTCTGACCTGCGATCCAATCATGCTGGTGACGGAAAAAACTGACACCTCTGCACGCATTTCGACTGCAAACACGCAGTCTTTGGGCTCAGCGCGCGTTCAGATTCTGACAGTGAATCTGGAAGACTATTTCCAGGCCGGCGCTTTTCATCAGTACATCAGCCCGCGGAACTGGTATCGATTCGAATCGAGGCTGCAGAAGAATGCGGAAGAGACGCTCGCTCTACTGGCTGAACATGACACGAAGGCGACGTTCTTTGTGCTGGGCTGGATTGCCGAACGATATCCGGAACTGGTTCGACAGATTTCCAACGCGGGACATGAAATTGCCAGCCGGGGATTTTTGCATCAGCCGCTGCTGAAAGTGACCGCGAAGGCTCGGCGAGAAGATCTGATTCGATCTAAGGAACTGCTCGAAGATACCATCGGTAAGGAAGTGGTCGGCTTTCGATTGTCGGACGGATGGCTTCGCAAACGCGACCTTGGTTTTCTGAACGAACTGCAGGAAGCGGGTTACGCTTATGATTCCAGCCTGATGCCTCGTCGGCGTGACTTCCTGTTTCAGCCGTGGCGACGATTCATTCACGAACACAAATGCGACAGCGGCAGCTCCATCCTCGAGATTCCTCCTTCGACCGCGCCGATGGCCGGAGCATGGATGCCGATCGCGGGCGGAAATTACCTGCGTCAGTTGCCCGACAACATGATGCAGACGGCCATTCAAAAATGGCAGGATACAGAAACATCACCGTTCGTCATGTACTTCCAGACCTGGGAACTGGATGATCAGCAGCCTCGCCTGAGCGTCACTGGTCGACTGACTCAGATGCGACACTATCGAAATCTTGGCAAGTATCGCACGCTGCTGCCTCAGTATCTCACGTCGGCAAAGTTCACGTCGATCGCAGAGCATGCAAAGCTGGACGGAAGCGCATTGGCTGGTCTCGAAGACCGAGCGTGCAAGGTAACTTTGCAAACGATCACTCTCCGACGTCGAGAGGCCGCAGAGGTCGCTCGATTGGCGGCCGGAAACATCTCCGTCGGCAGTGCAAAGCAAATAGTTCGACCGGCTGTGACGCTGGTGATTCCTTGTTACAACGAAGAGTCGACTCTGCCATACCTGCATCGCACAATGCAGTCGCTCAAGCATGAGCTGTCGCGCAACTGGGACCTGAACGTTCTTTTTGTCGACGACTGCAGCAAGGACAATACCTTCGAAGTGCTGCATTCGCTGTTCGGCGATGATTCTGACATTCGCATCGTGCGTCATGAAACGAACAAGGGCGTCTCTGCCGCGATTCTGACAGGTATCAATGCGGCGACGACGGAAATTGTCGCATCAATCGATGCGGACTGCTCCTACGATCCACACGAACTATCTCGCATGCTGCCGCTGATGACCAAAGACGTGGCGATGGTGACGGCGTCACCGTATCACCGCGACGGCAAGGTCAGCAACGTGCCAAGCTGGCGATTAGTGCTGTCTCACACACTGTCCATGATGTACCGCACGCTGCTGAAGCAGAAGCTGTCGACGTGGACGAGCTGTTTTCGAATCTACCGCAAGCAGCAGATCATCGATCTGCCGCTGGTGGAGAACGGGTTCCTCGGGACCGCCGAACTGGCGGCTCAGTTGAGCCTTCACGGAAGGAAGATTGTCGAACATCCGGCGACTCTGGAAGTCCGGTTGTTTGGGTTTTCAAAGATGAAGACCGTCCAAACCATTCTCGCCCATCTGCGACTGCTGTCCAAAGTCGTCGCCGACAGCCGTCTGCGTCGCATTTGAGCTGGCAGCTGCGCCGCATTTGAGATCTCCAATTTGAAATTTCCAATCCACAAACTGAAAACTGTCCACTGAACACTTCCTTTCCGAAAGACCCGAACCATGACAAACCGCATCACACTGCCATCTGACCAGGACGCAACCGGACGAACATTTGGACCTGAAGAACTGGAAGCAGTGCGACAGTGTCTGGCAACCGGAACTTTGACCAGCACGAAGGGCAACTTCGTGAAACAGCTCGAAACCAAATTCGCCGCTAAGATCGGTGCGAAGTTTGCTTATGCATGTTCAAGCGGAACAGCCGCCGTTCACTGTGCGATCGCTGCCCTCGACACCGAACCGGGCGACGAAATCATCACCACGTCAATCACCGACATGGGAGCCATCACGCCGATCATCTATCAGGGCGCGATTCCGGTCTTCTGCGACGTTGATCCTCATACATACAACGTGACTGCTGAATCGATTGCCAAGGTCATCAGCCCGAAGACCAAAGGCATCGTGGTGACTCACCTGTTCGGCAACCCATGCGACATGGGACCGATCATGGAGCTGGCGAATCGTCACGGCATTCCCGTCATCGAAGACTGTGCTCAGTCGTTCCTGACGACTTACAACGATCAGTACGTCGGAACCTTCGGAGCCGTCGGAACCTTCAGCCTGCAACAGGGCAAGCATATCACGACCGGCGAAGGTGGCATCGTCACCACGAACGATCCTGCTTTGGCTCGCCGAATTTATCTGTTCATTAATAAGGCCTGGGGTTATGGCGACGCAAAGCCAGACCATTATTTCATCGCTCCTAACTATCGCATGAGCGAACTGTTGGGCGCCGTGGCGGTGGCTCAGCTGGACAAGCTTGATGCCGTTGTTGAATCACGCGTTCGCACGGCCGCTGCATTGACAACAGAATTGTCCGGTCTGCCAGGAATTGAAACTCCCGTCATCACCGAAAACAGCGTTCATACGTTCTGGAAGTACTGTCTGCGAGTTGACGAAACCGTGATCCCAGGCGGCACCGTCGCTCTGGGAGCCGCTCTGAAGGACTACGGAATTCTGTGTGCCCCACGGTACATCCAGAAGCCTGCCTTTGAATGCATCGTGATCAAGAATCAGGTGACGTTCGGAACCAGCCGCTGGCCGTTCACTCTGGCTCGTCCAGAAGCCACCGACTACAGCCGTTGCCACTTCGAAGGCACTTGGAACGCTCTGGAACATGTGCTCGTGCTGCCATGGAATGAAAAGTACACCGATGAGCATATTGAATATCTGTCGACCAACATCCGCCGCGCCGTCCTGTCGCTGACAGCCAAAGAGTTGGTGAAGTAACAAGGATCTCTCGTTCCGAGGCTCTTGCCTCGGAACGCACTGCACGCAAGGCTCCTGCCTTGCGTCACACACTCGAGGCTGGAGCCTCCTGGCATTGCGTTCCAGGGCTGGAGCCCTGGAACGAGTTTGGTTTTCATCTGTCATCTATTTCCGCGGGATTTCTTATGATCGCTCGTACTCAACCCACTTTTGTCATCATCGGAGCCGGCGGGATTTCACGATCTTATGCTCAGGCTTTTGTTCAGGGTCTGCCTTATCAGATTGTTGGAGTCGCCGACATTCGACTCGAATCGGCGCAGGACGTTGCCAGGCTGTGTGACGTTCCGGCCTACGACAACGTCGACAAGATGATCAACGAGCTGAAACCAACGGCTGCAATCGTTTGCACACCACCGTCGACTCATCCGGATATCTGCTGCCGACTGATGGAGCAGGGCATTCATGTTCTGTGCGAGAAACCACTGGCCATCAGCACCGACGAAGCCATCCGAATGGCTGAGACTGCTCAGCGATGCCGTGTCGTCTTCTCAATGGGCTCGAAGTTCCGTTTTGTCGCTGACGTTCAGAAGACTCGTGAGATTATCGACTCCGGCATTCTGGGCGACATCATTCTTTACGAAAATACGTTCGCCGGTTTCTGCGACATGTCAAAACGCTGGAACAGCAACCCGGCCATCAGTGGCGGCGGCGTTCTGATCGACAACGGCACACACTCCGTCGATATCCTGCGATACCTGCTTGGCAGTATTACCGAACTGCAGGTCGTCGAAGGCAAGCGAATTCAGAACCTGCCAGTCGAAGACACCGCTTTAATTTTCGCTCGCACCGAAAGTGGCGCGATGGGGAACATTGACCTGTCATGGAGCCTGAATAAAGTCCGCGCCGACTTCATTAGCATCTACGGTTCAAAAGGAACCCTGTCCGTCGGCTGGAAAGAGTCCAAGTACAAGCTGGCCGATCAGAAGGACTGGACCGTGTTCGGAAACGGCTACGACAAAGTGGCGGCGTTCGGTAACCAGATCAAGAATTTCGGCGGCGCGATCTGCGGCACCGAAGAACTGATCATCACTCCAATCGACGCCATCGCGTCCGTTCGAGTCATCGAAACCGCTTACGCAGCCCTTCGCTCCGAAAAATGGCATCAGGTCACACCGGCCTCCCAGTTCCGCCGCACCGTGGCCAGTAGCCATGTCGTGAGTCACTAATGTTCTCGTTCCAGGGCTCCAGCCCTGGAACGCAATGCCTGGAGGCTCCCGCCTCCAATTCGCAAGGCAGGAGCCTTGCATACAGTGCGTTCCGAGGCATGAGCCCCGGAACGAGTAGTTCAAACACCGGAAACTCGTTATGCCCCGCATTCATCCTACCGCGATTATCGAATCCAACGTCCAATTGGGCGAAGGGACTTCTGTTTGGGACAGCGCGCATATCCGTCATGACGCCGTGCTCGGGGAGCAGTGTCTGGTCGGTGGCAAGTCGACGATCGCTTACGAAGTGAAGATTGGCAATCGAGTTAAGATTAACTCGAACGCGTATATCTGTAACGGCGTGACCATCGAAGACGGCGTGATGATCAGCGCCGGAACGATCTTCACCAACGATCGCTTTCCACGAGCCACAACTCCGGATCTAAAGGAGTTGCGATCATCGGATCCTGATGAACACACTCTGGCCACCGTGGTTCGCGAGGGCGCGACGATTGGAGCCGGATGTATCGTCGGTTGCAATCTGGAAATCGGTCGCTGGGCGATGATCGGCATGGGCTCGATCGTGACAAAGTCTGTTCCGGATTTCTGTCTTGCCATCGGAACACCGGCCCGAGTCATCGGAGTCGTCTGCCGCTGCGGCGAACCAGTTCATCGATTCATCGACGGCGATAACTCCACACCAGTCGCAGCCACCTGCCAGTGCGGACGTGGCTACTCGATCAACGGACATGTGGTGACGGAAGTGGAAACGTCCGTTGCTGTGTAATCAATCCTCGTTCCGAGGCTCCAGCCTCGGAACGCACTGCTTGCAAGGCTCCTGCCTTGCAAATTGGAGGCGGGAGCCTCCAGGCATTGCGTTCCAGGGCCGGAGCCCTGGAACGAGTTATAATTCCTGAAAACCGAAAACTGAAAACCGAAAACCATGCCTCAACATTTCGCAGTTCTCGGCGGCGGCATTCTGGGAATGACGCTGGCCTTGAGACTGACTCAGCAAGGCCATAAGGTCACGATCCTTGAGGCACGGCAAAACCTGGGCGGACTTGCCGACGCGTGGAAGATCGGCGAATGCACTTGGGATCGTCACTATCACGTGACACTCATGTCCGACATGCACGCTCGCGAAGTGCTGAAGGAACTGGAACTCGACGACCAGATGGAATGGGTCGAAACGAAGACCGGCTTCTTCACCGACAACACGATGCACTCAATGTCCAACACCGTTGAGTTCCTCAAGTTTCCGCCACTGCGCATGATCGACAAGCTGCGATTGGGTGGCACGATTGCCTACGCGGCTCGCGTGAAGAACTGGAAGAAGCTGGAAAAAATCACCGTCGGCGACTGGCTGACAAAACTCTCGGGCAAACGCACGTTCGAAAAAATGTGGCTGCCGCTGCTGCGATGCAAGCTGGGCGAATGCTGGCGAGAAACCTCCGCCGCGTTCATCTGGGCCACGATCTCGCGCATGTATGCAGCTCGCCGATCCGGCCTGAAGAAGGAAATGTTCGGCTACTGTCGCGGCGGCTACGCCAACATTCTCGAACAGTTCACGAAGAAACTGAAAACGCTGGGCGTTGAGATTCAATGTAACGCGGCCGTTCGCAGTGTTCGCACGTCGATTGACGGACGGATGACCGTCCAGTTCGCCGATCATGATCGCGTGTTTGATCAGGTCGTTTCGACACTACCAACACCAGTCATGAGTCGCATCTGTCCCGAGCTGAACGACGGCGAGAAGAAGCTGTTCGACGGTGTTCGATATCATGGCATCGTGTGTGCATCGGTCCTGCTGTCGAAGAGTCTCTCACCGTACTATGTGACGAATATTACCGACGCCGGTTATCCGTTCACAGCGGTGATCGAAATGACCGCGTTGATCGACAAGAAAGAACTCGACGGCAACGCACTGGTGTATTTGCCTCGCTATGTGACTCCGAACGACGAACTGTTCGAGAAGTCCGATGCGGAGATCGAACACGAATTCCTCACCGGCCTGCAGCGAATGCATCCAACGCTTTCACTGGCCGACGTGAAGGCCTTCCGCGTCTCCCGAGTCCGCCATGTGTTCGCATTGCCGACACTGGGCTACTCCGACCGACTGCCGCCGACGGTGACATCCGTTCCCGGGCTTTACTCCCTGAATTCCGCGCACATCGTGAACGGCACTCTGAACGTCAACGAAACTATCAAGCTGGCCAACGACTTTGTCGCCGCTCTTTCGACGAATCCTCGTTCCGAGGCTCCTGCCTCGGAACGCACTGCTCCCAAGGCTCCCGCCTTGCAAATCGCTGTGGAGGCTTGAGCCTCCTGGCATTGCGTTCCAGGGCTGGAGCCCTGGAACGAGACTGAACACTGAACACCGAAAAACTTACCCCTCATGAAACCAATCGCCAGCTTATCACTCGATCTCGATAACAAATGGTCGTACTTGAAAACTCATGGCGACGCGGGCTGGGATGCGTATCCCACTTATCTGAACCTCGTCGTGCCGCGGTTCCTGAAGGTGCTGCACGAACGCGATCTGAAAATGACCGTCTTCGTGGTCGGTCAGGACGCCGCACGCGATGAAAACTTCGAATCGCTCGCGTCGATTTCTGCGGCCGGGCATGAGATTGGTAATCACTCGTTCAATCACGAACCCTGGTTGCATCTGTATTCGGAACAGGAAATTGTCAGTGAGTTCGCGAAGACCGAAGAGCACCTCGAACGCGTCACCGGCCAGTGTCCGATCGGCTTTCGCGGCCCCGGGTTCAGCTTCTGCGATCTGCTGCTGAGAATCATGATTCGTCGCGGTTACAAGTACGATTGCTCAACGTTCCCGACGTATCTGGGTCCGCTCGCTCGCATGTACTATTTCATGTCGACAAAGCTGACAAAAGAACAACGCGCCGAACGAAAGCAGCTCTTCGGCAAGTTCAGCGAAGGCTTCCGACCACTGAAGCCATTCACCTGGAACTTTCCAGAGGGCCAGCTGACGGAGATCCCCGTCACGACGATGCCTTTGTTCAAAGCTCCGATTCATGCCAGCTACATCCTGTACCTTGCACAGTTTTCCAAGCTGGCGGCGACGACCTACTGGAACATGGCGTTGACAATGTGCCGCATGGCAGGAATTGCCCCGTCATTGTTGTTGCATCCGCTCGACTTCATGGGTTGCGATGACGACAAAGATCTAGCGTTCTTTCCCGCCATGGGTCGTCCGGCGGAACCCAAGATCGAACTGGTGGCGTGGATGATCGACCAGATGAACAAACACTACGACATCCGACCCATGAAGGATCACGCGGCCGCCATTGCAGGCGGAATGACCCATGTCCAAAACTCAATGACCAATGAGAACACTCAGGCGAACGGCAGGGTGTCAGCCCTCCGAGCGTCGCGGTAGAGAAAGCACCAATGCCTGAGCACCAATGATCAATGAAGCACAACGGTCACTTGCGACTCATTGGTCATTTTTCATTAGTTATTGGTCATTCACTCTCCATGGTTCAAACGGCATATCAAACTTCATGACGACCACGCTGACAAACCGCACCGCCTTGATGGCGACAGGCCTCCTGTCGCTGGTGGCGACGCTTTGTCTGACGACGATGAATGACAACCGGACCATGCATCCGGATATCGCTCAGGCCATCAGCGGGGCGAAGAATCTGCTGGACGGCAAAGGCTTCAGCACAAGCCTGATCTACTACGAGCAGCATTATCAGCAAAACACCTGGCCGGCGGCTCAGACGGTTTTCCCGATCGGCTTTCCTGCGATGATTGCGGGATTCGGTGCATTGGGTGTTCCCTTTCGAGCGGCCGCGCAACTGCTTTCGATGACGGGATTCTTCATCGCTCCTGTGCTGATCTGTCTTGCCGCGATTCGCATGGGGCGACGACCATCGACCGCCGTCTTTCTCGCGCTGCTGTGGCAGTGTTCGCCGATGAATTGGCACAACGTATATGAGAAGCAGACTGAAACCCTGTTTGTCACATTCACGCTCAGTAGTCTGATCCTGCTTCAGATTGATTCTCGATCGCTGCGCCGTCTGATGCTGGCTGGTTTTTTTGCGATGGTCGCATCCAGCCTGCGCTATGCCGGAGTGTTCTGGCTCATCACGGTTGCCGTTCTCATCGGAAGTCCGATTTTGCGTGATCCGAAAGCCACGATTCAACGGCTGATCGCGTTCGGTTGTTTACCTGCGATGCTGGTCGGCGGCATGTTCATCAGAAACTCGATGATCGTTGGCGATCCGCGAGGCGGTATCAGCCATGTTGTTGACAAGTCCATTCGGCTGACGCTGGAAAATGTCTACTACGCGGTTTCTCGACTGACGGGGCTTGATCAAAACGATCTTGTGTCGGCTCGCCTTCCGGAACTGTTTGTCGCCGTCGGAGCATGCGGTTTGGTTCTGCTAGCGGCGATGTGTTTGCTGCGATGCAGAGTCTCTTTGGCTCGAATTGTGTCATTCGAAAACGTCGGACATTCGGCCGTGTACGGTTACACCGTAGTCACCCTGGCTTGCCTGGCGTGGCTGGAAAAGACAACGTCGGTCAACCTTTCGCCTCGCATGATTCTGCCGCTGATTCCGTTCGGATTGCTGGCGGCGGCAGACATTGTCGCGGCACTGCTGCAGGCGACGTCCAGTTTGCCCTACTCGCGAAAGGCCATCGTTTCAACGTCTGTCTTGCTCACGCTGGGATTGGCATTGGCTCAACCAGATGTGTTTACGGAGCTGCGGGGTCAGGTGCCGCGATTCGGAATCGTGAAGGAGATCATCGAGCAGCCACTTGCCGCTACAGCGATCACACAACTCTCATCGCATGATGTTTCGAAACAGGTGACGACCGTCCGAGACCTCCTGGCCGGTCAGCGCATTCTGACGAACGAATCGCACATGCTGCCGGAAGTGCTGGAGCAAGGTGCCATCGGGCTTTCGGAAAGCGTCTACACGTCGCGAGTCTGGACCAGCGATGAAGTGCAGTCGCTCGCGCAGAAGTATGACGTTCAACTGGTTGTGGTCTTCACCGGGATCCTCGAGCGAGATCGGAGTCCCTTTTTTGATTTGCTGATGGCCGACAAAGGCTGCGAAGCCACACCCTCGTGGCTTGAGCCGGTACTCGGGACTCAGGATCTGATTGTGTTTCAAGTGAAAGAGTCCGTCCGCCTTTCGTCGTCGAATTAGTTTGTGCTTCTGTCCGCGAATCATTGGTCATTGTGCCTTGGACATTGGTCATTCACCCTGAGGTTCTCTCATGTCACTCCGCATGCTTTGTGTTTTTGGAACTCGCCCGGAAGCCATCAAGATGGCGCCGCTGGTTTTGGCTGCGCAGAGGAATCCAAAGGTGACTCCGATTGTGTGCCTCACAGGGCAGCACCGTGAGATGCTCGACCAGGTCGTGAAGTACTTCGGACTGCGAGTCGATCATGATCTGAATCTGATGCAGCCCAATCAGTCGCTGTCCGATCTGACGGCCCGTTGCCTGCAGATGCTGACTGGAATCATTGCCGAAACAAAGCCTGACTGCATCGTCGGACAAGGCGACACTACGACAGCGCTGTGTGCCAGCATGGCCGCGTTTTATGCTCGCATTCCGTTTGTGCATGTCGAAGCCGGGCTGCGAACGGACAGCATTGATTCGCCGTTCCCGGAAGAGTTCAACCGCCGAGTCTGTTCGCTCACGACAGCGCTGCATTGTGCTCCGACGGAAGCCGCGAAACAGAACTTGCTGCGAGAAGGCTATTCATCGCAGGATGTCATCGTGACTGGCAATACGGTCCTTGATGCGTTGAAGCTGGCCGTTCAGCAGGAACGAGCCAACTCAGCGACCTGGATTCAGAAGCATCCGGATATCGCCGGCCGTCCGATGGTTCTGATCACCGCGCATCGACGTGAAAATCATGGGGATGGAATTCGCAATTTGTGCTCGGCAATCGGGCGACTGGCCGATGCGTTTCCGCAAGTTCAATACGTTTATCCCGTGCATCTGAATCCCAACATCCGCGGCCCAGTGCACGAAATCCTCGGCGGTCGCAACAACGTGCATCTGATTCCACCGGCGGATTATCCGGAGTTCATCTGGCTAATGGATCAGGCCACTTTGATCCTGAGCGATTCCGGCGGCGTTCAGGAAGAAGCGCCTTCACTTCGCAAGCCGGTCCTCGTGACTCGCGATTCCACCGAACGGCCAGAGGCCCTGACAGTCGGTGCCACCAAGCTCGTCGGCACCGATCCCGATCGCGTGGTCCACGAAGTCCGCGAACTGCTGACGAATCGCGACGCCTACGAAGCGATGCAGGTGGATGTGAATCCCTACGGCGATGGCAAAGCGGCTGAACGGATTATTGATTTAGCCGTCAACCGCTTTTCAAAGGACTCACAGCTTTCGCCAGGGATGCTGGCGCACAATTAGTAACAGTCCCGAAATCAAGTGGGGTTGTGGACTCGAGCGAACAAACCACTGGTGTGCCAGCGTTCGCATTCGCTCACTTGTCACACCCTACAAATGCTGGCGTCCGTAGGGTGTGACAAGTTCGCCCTGGCGAACGCAGGCACACCAGTTTGAAGCACTCCACATGGTGGGCCGGCACTTCGCTGGTCCCACCCTGTCCACAATAAATCACTGCCGATGAGCGTTCACCACCCAACACCGTGCAACCTTCTTCGTTGCCTTCGTTTCCTTCTGTTGAAAATCCGTGTTCGAACAGAAGGCAACGAAGGACGCGAAGAAAATCTCGGACAAGCATGTCCATGCTGAGTTACTTCGCGGCCGCTCTTGTAGGCGGAGCTTCCGGAATCTCGCTCAGCACTTTCTTCAGATCAATTTTCATGTAGGCTGTATCTGCAGCAGGCTTTGTATGGCTGGCGTTGGCGACATAAAGAACGCCGTCTGCCGGAACGAACAGCACGTTGTGCAGATTCGACTCCATCGCCACCGGACGGCTCATCAGCCACTGTGCGAGCTCGACATCAAACTGTCCGTGCTTTTCGGTGACTCGACGTCGCAGTTCTTCCAGACGACTGCCGGCTGACAGCACGACGGCATCTTTGATCCCCTCACCCAGCCGCTCGTGACTCTGACCCGGTTTGATAAATTCGATCGCATCAGGAGTTGCCGAGACACCAACGGCTTCATTCGTCTTGCCATCAGCAAAGACGTAGTAGTACTCACAGGTGCGAGGACTTTCCGTCCACAGCTTCTGCACTTCCGCAAGAGTGTGACATTCCTCCAGGGCGCGTCGCATCAACGTCGCCATCGGAGCACCGTCCCACTGACCTTCGCCTCGGCCGCCCATTTCGCCCAGAGAAATCGCTTCCGCATTCATGCCGCTCACGCTGCCGATGAACGCTGCGTAGCCAACATTGGCAAATGCAATCTGACCTTGAGGCCGAACAATGAACGTTGTGGCTGCATCCTGCAGGCCGATCGTCGTCATATAGTCCAGCACTCGGCCGTGATACAGTTTGCCATCTTTTGTGGCTGAACCAAATACGGCAAAACCTGAACAGTGAAACAACTCCGGGAACACGTTCAGCACTTCCACAATTTCAGGTTCCAGGCCCAGCGATGCGGCCAGAGCCTGTGTTTCTCGCTTGTGTCGATCAGGAATATGGGGCGACAGGCGAGCATACGCGTCTTCCAGATCATGGCGGAACCAGCGGCCGGTACGAACGACGTTTGCAGTGCCGAAACTGTAGAGCACCGATTCGATACATCGACGAGATTCCTCAGGCAGCAGTTCACCATGCGCCATTCCGATCTGTTCCGGAGTTCCCCACAGCACGGCCACTCGCTGCCCATTCACCCATTTCAGTTCCCCGTTGTTGGTGGAGCGTGGCTTCATGGACGGTTTGGTGAGTGAATCACCCGGCTGGAGGATTTCAGTCGCGCGGCGCACTCCTCGCAGCAGTGTTCGTTCGAGTTCTTCTCGTGGCAGGTCGGTCGCTTTCATTCCCGGCCATTCGGTGGCAGACGGGGCGGCGCTGACTTCCATTTTTGTCGTCAGTGAAACATGCACGCCATCAATTTTGGCATCAATGGTCTGATCAGCGGGGAAGGAGATTTTGGCACCTCCGGCCGTGAACGTTCCAGCGGCGTCCTGCTGCACTTTGGCATTGGCCAGCAGTCCTCGCAGAGTCGCCTCAATGTCACCGGCACCCAGGATGCCCAGACCAAATCGCAGTTGCGTGAGCTTCGAGTGATCGGAAATCAATCGGTCGGCAATCGCCACCGGGCTCAGGCTGTCTTCACTGGCGACTTCGCCTTTCCCAAGGAACACCGTTCCATGCTTTGGCAGTGCGAGAGCAGTCACGTCTGCGCGACGGCGAATGGTGACCGCATATTCCGGATGCGACAGCACGAGGTCGAAGCTTTCGGCATCGTAGCGGACCATGCTGATATCGATCGCCTGGGACTGGCCATCGATCGGCACTTCGACCTTGCCCGACAGATCAAACTTCGCCTCTCGGCCCGCCAGAATCGAAGCCAGCGGCTTCAGCCCACCTGCAAGATCTATAGGTTTTTCAGCCCGAGCAGGAACGATGGTTCCTGCGAAGACAAACAGCAAAGTCAAAACAAGGCGGTGGATCTTCATAGTGGGCATCTTTCGGTCAGTGAAGATTTCGGCATCCCGTGGAAGCAAGCCAGGGGGCTGCAGTCTAGCCAGGCTCACTATTCCCTGCACCTGCGATTTTCAGACATTTCCAGGCAGGATGCCGTTCACTTTGAAACGCAGAGTAGTTTTGACGTAACCGTTCACGAACTGTCGATTAATTTTGGAGCGGGTACACCGTTGAGGATGGCCGAGACGGCGTCGCAGAGCCACTGGTACAGCGGGCGTTTCTGGAGTCGGCAGGTTTCTGAGATCGTCAGCATGCGTTCAATGAAACGACTACCCGCTTCACTCTGCGTTCCGAAGGAGAGTTTGCGATAGATCACCGCCGGACGCAAAGCGCGTTCCGCCGTGTTGTTCGTGGGCTCAATGCCCTGCACGTCAACGAACGTCCAGAGCCAGTCGCGGTGCATGAACAGTTCTTTTCACATTCCCTTCAGACGCGTGTTGCCGCTGCACGTGCCGCGCAGTAGCAAGTGATTCACTGTTGTGAGAACGGGCTTCATCCGGGCTTGAAAGGTGGTCCACTTGATTTCGCCCGACTTATAACGATGCCAGATGCTGAAACTATTCCGATCTGTCGTTTCAGGTCGTAACCCAGGCGTTTCACCTGATGATCGTGGTGTTCAACCAGCGACTGAACGTCCCGCGACAAATGAGCCCAGCACCACTGCAGACGATCGGCACGCCAGTACATTTTACCCCGGTCGCAGTTAATGATTCCCTGGAACGAATCCCCGAGGAGTTTTGGAAGAGCTGTCGCGGCTCGGCTCGAAAACACCGCGAAGACCGCATAGGCAGAAGTCACGGCTGTCCACAACCACGCCTTCTCACTGGCTAGTTTGGTCGGGGTTTCGTACATGTAAACCTGCGGCTCGTTTTTCAGTCGACTTCGCAGATCTTCGTAAGGCTGCTCCAGCGCTGCCGCAACACGGTTCTGCATATTGACGGTCGATGCCGGACAGCAGGGCATATTCAACAGGTCCGTCAGAAACATGGCTGCACGCCGTTTGCTCTGCCGAAAGTGGCCCATGAGTAACGCCGTAAAGGCCAGCAACTTCGCGCCGAACTGTCCATTCGGCACACCGAGAGGCAGTTCCGCGCAGGTGATGGTTCCGCAACATTCGCACGTGAGCCGGTGTCTTTGATATTCCAGAATGAGTGGTTCGATCTTCGGCAGTTCCCACACCTGATGTCGCAACGGTTCTGCGTCAGAGCCTGCGAGGCCCTTACCACACCGCCGGCATGCTGTGGGGAATAGCGGAACAACTTCCGTACATTTTTCGACGGGGACGAGTTCGCGAGTAGTGCGTTTGTGTCCCGTCTGACCACCGCGTTTCTTCTTCGATTTCGGTTTGGTCTTTTCCGCTATCCTTGCATGCGGATGCTGAGTCGAAGGCGGGACGGAGGAATTCTTCGGGGTGAGTTTTTTGACCTGAGCCTTCAAATCGTCAATCTCGGCCTGCATGCGTGCCTGCATCTCGGCCATCTGAAGCATCCACGATTCCACAAACGCCCGCACTGCGGGAGTCATCTCGGCTAACAGTTCCGGCGGTATCTCAGACATCCGTGTCATGCACGTGATGTCTCAAATTCTCAATTCCTTGTACAGACCAATACCAGCCCGTGAACGGTTACGAATCACCTGATCAATCTCAGTATGGCTGCTCGTCCCGCTTCTCTGAGTCCTCGGGAATGCGTCGCAGCCCACAGTAAAACCTCGATCGACCACCGCTGTCACTGAATGGGTCAAAAGAACGAATTGTTTCGAGTGGCCCGAATGCCTTCACAACCTCCTTTCCGAATGCTGCCATGCCCAATTGCTTATAACCAGACGCCTTGCAGTGATCGACGTACTGGGTGTACATCAAAGGCTTAGAGTACCCGCTTCCGTCGTCCGTTGGTTCGAACTCCTGCCGCAACCAGGACAACGCGTGATTGCATTCGAGGCGATGTTGGCTCAACGCCTCTGTGCATCTGCGGGACTGGGTGAAAGCTCCATTGTGCTTCAGTTGCTGCAGACCGCGCAGGGCCCAAATGAACATTCCGGGAAGCTCTCCTTTCTGTAACCACCATTCCGCCTGATCCATTCCTGTGACTTTTTCCGTTTCTGTCACCTTCCGATTAAATGGCATGATGATGAGCCGGCGCCAAAGTCCGTTCGACCGGTCATAGAACTGAGGAAGCGTATTCGTTGAAAAGATCAGCTTCGCCGTCGGGATGGCTGAGAATGGATCCCGGTTCTTCCTCTCAAACTCAAGTGCGTCGCCAGAGATCAGCTTTTTAAGTGTCCCCTCGCAAACCTTGGATGTCTCCGACAGGTCCGCACAAACATTTGCCAGCTTTCCAACAAGCCGATAAGACTTAAACTTCTCGCTCAGCTCGTCGAGCGACAGGCTGCTGACGTTTTGCTTCCCGAGGATGGCTGTGATGCCGGCCAGGGTGACAGACTTTCCGTTCTGGCCTTCGCCGATCAATGTGAGCGCCGAATGGTGTTCAGTGCTTTTTGTTAGGCAGTATCCGACAAACTCCTGAAGAAGTTCGATTCTTGAAATGTCCCCTTCAAGGTTCGTAAACAGAACATCCAGCCACAGCGGACACTCTGCCTCTGGCTGGTAGGCGAACGGAAGAATCACCTGACTGAACCACATTGGTGAGGATGGGCGCAAGCAATCAGGCTTTCCGAGAATCAAGTCTTCCAATGCCGCCACACCGTTCTGGAAGGCGAGGGAATAGCCTGTTCTTCCATCAATCCACATTGGCATATCAATATTGGACGAGATAATCGTCAGTGCCTTCACAAACTCAATGACGTTATTGATCGCTCCTGTCGTGACCTTGAGATAACGGTCACCGAGGTACAGTGCGACGTCAGCTCTCACGTCAGCAGTAGCGACTTCCACCCATCGAGATTCTCGCCATCGCGAGAAGGAGTCCCTGTAGAATCTGAGCGTCAATCCGTCTCTGTGGGTGCATTTTTCCATGAGATAGAATTCTGCGTCCTCTTTCGCGTCAATCTCGCTGGCTGGTTCACGTGAGTCTTCGACCTCTGCGTCATCTACATCTAACAACTCAACAAAGTCGGCGCCATTCTTCCCCGGGTTCATTATCAGCCACTGCCGGAGATCCTTCACGCTCTCTTCTGGCAGTCCCCACTCCACCATCCGGCCCAGATCGGCCGCAAGGAAGTTTGCGGTGTCGATTGCGCCGGCTCGCCCCGGCCACTTTTGGGGGTCCTTTTCCCAGTCGTCAGACTTCTTGTCGTTCTCTCCAACTACGATGATTCTGCGATCGGGTCCTACCGCTTTGAGTAGCTTTGTAAGCTCTGGTTTCAGATCCTTCGGCACCTTAGCCATCGGGCGTCCGATAATGCTGAGCCCGAGCATGATACCGGCCGCGGTATCTGATCCCCCTTCCACAATCAGCACAGGTCCGGGACGGTCAAGCCAGTCAGCTGCAAAATACAAGCCTCGTTTTCCGAAAGATTTCTTAGACCCATTTCCGAAGCGCCTGTTGACACCGATCGTCTTCCGCTTTGAATCATGCTCAGGAAACAGCCAGTAGCAGTCGCCGCTGACATACCTGACGCCGAGTGATTCCAGAGACTCGACGCTGACCGACAATTCTTCAGCCAGCCACTGAAGTGAATCAATCGCATTTTTAAGTTCCCGAATCTCATCGATTCTGGATGTCCAGTCTTCGCTCCCCTCGCGAAGAAGCTGCCGACGGATCGCTTCGACTTCCGCCAGCTGCTTTCGTAGTTTCGTTCGCTCGGGGTTCTCAAGCTGCTTTCGTTCAGTTTTCTGCTCGGGATTCTCCTGCTTCATCTTCGCTGGTGTTTCGTCCTGGTCGGGAACGTTATCGTTCGACGTTTCAGTCTTCACTGCCGTCGATGCCTTTCGTTTTCTCTCTTTCGATCTTTTGGCCTTTGGCTCACAGTTGAGATATTCACCCACCATATTGACGGCTTCGCCTACTGAGAATTTCCGTACTGCCGCAATAAACTCAAATCCAGTCCCCCAATTTCCGCAGTGGTTGCATCGACAACCGCCAGTCTCTGAAAAGTCGTCGTAAGGCCGGAACCGGGTGTTTCCATGGCACGCAAAACAGGGGCCCTCCTTCGTCTGACTGAAGAACTTCTCAGGCACCCCTGTGAGGTGAGAATTGATCTGAGTCCACCGGCTGACCGCGGCCCGTCTTACAACATCGAGGGAGTATTGTGGGCCTTTCATGACTGCTGGCCTCCCGAGGATCGCTCAATTGATTGAACCGCAAGACCGTGGACCTGCAACCAGACGTTCAAGTGTAAGAGGACATGCCGACCAACTTTGATTCCGCTAGTGCGCTCATTCGTGCGCAACGAAGTGGTTAAATATCTGTTTACTCGTTTGGTAGCCGCTTCATCGACTTCAATGTGTGAAGCCAGATCGGCCAAC
Organism: uncultured Planctomycetota bacterium; assembly: GCA_947085455.1. Taxonomy (GTDB): domain Bacteria; phylum Planctomycetota; class Planctomycetia; order Planctomycetales; family Planctomycetaceae; genus SXXK01. The sequence goes on from CAMTWR010000048.1 coordinate 31,646, forward strand.
AGATACAAAAGATTTTCGTCGAGCCTGGCTGGACCGATGTTGCTTTTCGAAGTGTTATTGCTGCACACTGAACGTCTCCGGTCGTTAGGAGTTGTGGAAGTTGGTAGTCGCTCGTTCGTGGTTGTCCGAGCGTCGAGAGAATCTCGAAGACATTGCCGGTCGGGCCGTTACCTCCTACCGGCGATGTTTCTTCATTCCTGCAGTGACCGGCAGACCGGCCACGCCGTGTTTTCATTTCATCGCCAGGGCTCTGCGATCACTGGTATCGGGTTGTTTGTTTTCCGTTACCGCTGTGAGTCGATCCATGCTTCAACAGGATTAATCGCCGCGTCTCGAAAGTTGTTCTTTGCAGGGATGCCCCCAACTGGACGATGAGTGCGTGTGCGTCGTGACTGGCACCTGATGGATCTCGGCATTCTGCCAAGGTCTCTCCCTGCGCTTCGCGAGCGTCACCGGTGCGATAATTGAAGCCGCGGATTTTCCGAATCGTTGCGACGTCGGAAGGGCTCATACCACCGCGTCCCGTCGATCAACTGCGAACAGATCGAAAGGCTCGTCGGCGTCGTCCTCGGGAATTGGCTGGAGTGATGGCAGACCAAGTTGCTTGGCGAGGTCTGTAGTGTTTGCACCCTACCGAATGGCTTTGCGATATTGGTTGAGGGTGTCTGAATGAGGTAAGACACTGCGTTTCCTTTACTGAAAATATTTGACAAAATTTGCATCCCGAACAGTTCGGGCGCGCCGTTTTGCTGGCTTTGCTTCCACGGCAGTTCGCCCGGCTTTGAATGCGTCAAGTGCTTGGCGAGTGACTCGGTACGATTTGCGTTTATCGCCCGGCGCAGTGACGTCGTAGCCTTGCAAGGCTCCCGACTTCAGAAGAGCAACCACCGATTCTCGCCGCTTCTTCAGCTCTTTGGCCACGGCGCTGATGGTGAGGTCAGGCATGGACGTACCCGCTTTCTTCGCCCTTGATTAGTTGGCGAGCCTCTCTTGTTTTTTGACTTGCTGCCCGTCGCTGCTCGAAAATCTCGAGATCGTCTTCATCCATTCGATAGCGCGGACGTTGGGCAGTGGACCGTCGGCAATCTGTCGCTGGAAGTAGTTGCGAGCGGATCCAGTCGCGGACCGTGTCTTCATGCACGTCGTAGTGCTTTGCGACGTCTTTTGGTTTTAGCTTTTTCATCATCGCTCCCGCGTATTTCGCGTTGGTAAGCCGCGTTTGATTGCGGTACACGGGCGATGGTAATCGCGTAAAAATAGCCCGCCAGAGGTGCTCTGCGGGCTTTCCGAGGTTGCGAGATTTCTCCGAGATTCCTCCGAGGTTTATTTTTTGCGTTCTTGAAATTCTTTCAGCTTCTTCTGTCGTTCCGCTTCGTCATGCAATTCAGTTCCAGCCAAAGACGTGAGTTCCAGCCGCAGGGAATGGCCAGCCGTTTTTCTGTCGTCCGGGTGGATCTTCAGCCCCATTTCGTCCAGCCGTGAAAGGTATGCCTTGTCCGACCGCTCCACGAACCACTGTAAGAATTTTTTTTTGAAAGAAACGTACACGGGTCTTGGGGCCGGTGACTCGAATTTAGAGTGAGCGTGCGCAGCATCCCGAAGCATTCCAAGACACAGCCATACCTCGTCTCCGGGGTCGGATTCCGTTGCCTCTGAAGCTATGCGAACCCTGAAACACCCGTCATCTGTGTACAAAAAGCCAGAGCATTCACGCACGGAAAAGTAGAGTGAAGGCAGCAACTTGCCATCGAATTTGGTAAATAGACCATTGTGTTTCGCGAGGTCCCAAACTCTATAAAGGCAGTCTGCAACCACCATCAAATTTTGGAGTTCTGGCACACGATCATAAAGCAGCCTGAACGAATCGGTATCGTCTTGAACACAAAGGGAAAAGCATTCTTCCACCTCGTCAACAAACTGGAGGATCATCAGCGGGAATGTAGCTGGCGCCTTGTGAAATTCTGCCAACAATCTCCATTGGTTGCCTTGCTCAAGTGATGAGGCGATTGACTCCACCCATGCAACGATTCCCTGCGAAGAATTTGCCATTGTGCCGACGCCTGAAAAGTCGATTACTGAAGAAAAGAACGGACAGGCAAAGTACCTTCAGGAAGTACGATTCAGGCGGGTACCTACTCCCGGCCCTATGCCTGCAGGGTATCGATGTTACTGGCCGGCTGCTTTCTTTACCGCTCGCTTCGCAGCTTTCTTTGCTGGCTTCTTTTTCGTCTTTGGCGGGAACAGCCAGCTCCGCACATGATTGACGGCAGCCAGAAGCCTGGAGTCCTCGAGCCGCTCTCGGTATAGGCTGCTCATGCTGTCATCAATGTGCCCCATAATTGCAGACACTGCCACCTGGTCCCCACAACCGCCGCCGATAGTCTCAAAGGTATGGCGGAGGGCATAGAAGCCGATCCGCTCCCGCTTCATTTTCAGGTCGTCCAGGAGTTTCTTGAACTCGTCCGCAATCTTGTCGATGTTGCTGGTTCCGTTCGGCCCAGTCCGCACCCACCGATGGCCGTACTTCGTGACGAAACACAAACCCGCGTCTTCCTCATCCTTTGGCGTTGGTCGCTTTGCAATGGCCGCCTGAAGCGCCTCAACCGTTTCCGGCCACAATGGAATGCGGCGTTCAACCCCGGTTTTGACCCGAGGGAATACAAGCCAGCTCCCATGGATGGCAGACTGCGGAAGGTTCGCAAGATCCGAGTTTCCCAGCCCTCCGTTGACTGCCAGAAGAATCATCGCCTTTACCTGGACGGAAGCGCCGTCAGCCAACTGGCGAATCTCTTCGGCCTGAAACATCTTCAACCCGTGCTTTTCCTGCTTCTTCGCACGATCCAGCCGCATACTCTTTTTTGTCGGCTTGTTGAACTGTTGCCCGAACCGAATCGGCTTCTCAATCAGCTCGCTGTCATAAGCGAATCGGAACAGCATTCTGGTGAGAGTTACTCCCCAGCCGATGGAATGAAGGCCCCGGGTCTTGCTGATCTTCTGACGGTACGCGGTGAAGTCCTCAGGCCTGCAATCGCTCACAAGGCGCTCCCGGCCGAAGTGCTCGACGATTTGAGCGCACCCCGCATGGTAGTCGCGGAAGGAACGCGGGCTGAGTTCTCCCGATTCCCTGAGCACCCTTTTGGCGTTCAGGAATTCGTCCGCCATTTCCGATACTCGCAAACTGTCGTCGTCTGCTTTCGGCGGTAGTCGTCCGGCTTGCAGATATTCCCGAACTCTGAGATATTCCGCCTCAGCCGCGTCTGGACTGCCCCAAACGCCGAAGTAGTGAATCGTGCCTCTGATCTTTTTGCACCATTGGCCGTTATTTGCTGCTGAAAGCGGGAAGTTTTCACGCGGTTTGTTGGGTTTCTGGCGTGTCTTTTTCATGTCGGAAACAATCTTTTCGGTAGTCGTGGCGGTAGTCGTCACATAACACGAAATCGATTCTACCAATCAGGGGCCGTAGCTCAATCGGTTAGAGCAGCGAACTCATAATTCGTTGGTTCTCGGTTCAAGTCCGAGCGGCCCCATTTGACATGAATTGACACGAACAGGGGGCTTCAGATTGATCTGAAGCCCCCTGTGTTGTTTTGTACGGGACGAATTACGCCTTACCGACGCGTACCCTAATCGTGTCACCAGACCGGTTGTAAATCGATCCGTGAAGCCGAGGAATCGCGAGGCGGCGGCGTGAGGTTATTCGCTCTTTGCGGACTTGCCGGAGTCTGAGTTGCCTTTGGATTCGGAGCTGCCTTTAGTATCGGAAGAACTGCCTTCGCTGGCTTTCTTCGCGGCGTCGGCGCCTTTCTTGTACGACTCGCTGCGGTAGTCTGTCTGATAAAAGCCTGTGCCCTTGAAGATGATGCCGCCGCCCGCGCTGATGATGCGCTCGGCCTTGTTCTTCTTGCACTTCGGGCACTTATTCGTCGGCTCCGCTTTGATCGACTGGAACTCTTCCCAAAGATTGTCACAAGCGTGGCAGCGATATTCGTAAGTTGGCATAACGATGCGTTTCGTCAAGAAAAAATATGTCTCAGGTCAAACATCAAAACCAGCAGATCACAGAACAGCTCGACATGCAGTGCAGATCACTCAAGCTTCCGGGGGAGCCGATGACACAATCACTCGCGCCGGCCGAACGACTCGATCATGCAAACGGTAACCCATTTCGACAACCTGCAGAACCGTCATCGGTTCGTGATCGGCCGACGGAATCTGTGTCAGCGCTTCGTGCAAATTGGGATCGAATGGTTTACCCAGCGCATCGATGGGCTCCGCAGCGTGAGCCTTCAGGATATCTTTAAACTGATTGGCAACCATACGAATGCCATTCATAAGATTCTGCAGGTCGCCAGTTTGCTCGGCTGAAGCGATGGCACGGTTCAGACCGTCCATGCCCGGCAGAATATCGCGAACCATTCGCAGCGATTCAAACTTGCGAGCGTCTTCCTGTTCGCGGTAGCTGCGTCGTCGGAAATTTTCCATCTCCGCCTGAGTTCGCAGCAGACGATTCTGAAGGTCATCAATCTTTGCCTGAAGTTCGGTCGCGTTTACCAAAGGAGCCTCCGTATCTTCAGCCATCGCTGCTGCCACCGCATCGGTGGCGACCTGATCATTTGCGTTTTCGGTGGAACCTGAATTTGGTTGATTCATAATAAGCCTCGTCAACCCGGACCTCGGACCGTGCGTGGCACAGTTCCTCAATCCATGGGCGCTGGGATTCGTTCGACATTCACAAAGCAGAAGCGAAAGCCTCTGCAACCTGTTCACAAAATCTTACCGCTAGCCGGATTTTAAAGTAGATTCCTAAAGGAAGAACTCCGTCACCGTTGTCATCGATCTATTCTTCTTCGCTCTCACCCTGTCCGGAAAAGAACGTCTTCACCTGTTCGAAGAACGACTTTCGCTGCGGCATTACATTCTTCTGATCCAGTTCAGCCAGCTTCCGCAGCAGCTCTACCTGCTCTGAAGACAGCTTTCGAGGAATTTCGACCTGAACCTCCACAAGCAGGTCGCCCGTTCGACCGTTGGCACCGCGGGGATCAGGCATGCCGAATCCTCGCAGCCGGTTGATCTCCCCAGGCTGAGTCCCCGGTTTAATCTTCATCGTCTCGCGACCCTTCAGAGTCGGGATTTCAATCTCCGCTCCCAAAGCCGCCTGAGCAAACGTCAAAGGCAACTGGTAGGTCAGATCTTGCCCTTCGCGTTTAAACAGCGGATGCTTTTTGACTTCGATATCCACATACAGATCGCCTCGAGGGCCGCCGTTCAATCCGGCTTCGCCTTCCCCGCGAAGACACAGCTGCATGCCACTATCAACGCCGGCAGGAATGGATACCTCCCGCGAGACTTCCTTCACGATACGTCCCTGACCATTGCAGGATCCGCATGAATCTTTCACAACGGTACCACGGCCACGACATGCCGGACACGCTGTTTGGAATCGGAAGAAGCCTTGTGACTGAATGACCTGCCCCTGCCCGCCGCAGGTAGCACACTTTGACGGAGCCGAGCCGGCCTTGCAGCCCGACCCCTGGCAATTGTCGCAACTTTCGTGACGCGTAATCCGCAGTTCTCGTTTGCAGCCGTTAAAGGCTTCTGGCAGATCAATGCGAACCGTGGCCTGCAGAGATTCACCGCGAGTCGCGCCCGCACGACCACCTCGCCGGGCCCCGCCGCCACCACCACTGCTTCCGCCGAACTGAAATCCAAATCCTTCAAACAGATCGCCGAAGGCGCTAAAGATATCGTTGACGTCGTGAAAGCCACCGCCGCCGCCCGCACCTTTGACGCCCGCATGCCCCATGCGATCGTAGCGAGCCCGCTTGTCGGTATCGTTCAGCACTTCAAAGGCTTCTGACGCTTCCTTGAATTTACCGAGAGCTTCTTCATCACCCGGATTACGATCCGGATGATACTTCAGTGCCAGCTTCTTGTAGGCTTTCTTCAGCTCTTCGGGTGACGCATTTTTCGCCACACCAAGCACTTCGTAGTAGTCACGCTGAGCCGCCATCATGTTGCGCCGCAGAAGGATTTAGCTGTATTCTGAAATCCGGATTCGACAGGAAACCGCTCCGGATAATGTTACTTGTTGCCCGCCGCGGAAGATCTCTTTACAGAAACCACCGACCTGCGGGATGCTCGCTATGACCTGAAAATTCAACATGAACCGAGTGTTGACTAAACCATCACTCAATCCCTTACTCACAGTTTTCGAAGTTTCAAATTTCGGGCCTGGACTGATCCGTCGTTCGAGGCCATGAATAGATCGCGATTTCTGTACCAATGTTGCGAGCAAAGCCGCGAACAGGCAAGTTGACTCGAGTTCGTCAGACCTAAACCTCGGTGCTCAAAATGCACACGGGACACCATTGCTGGTGCCCCGCGTTTATGAAATCAGGCTGTCGTGGCCCATGATGATGGACCTGTCCCTCACCACGAGCACTGCGCCTGTTAGCGGATGACACCTTCAGACGCTGGCTTCTTTCCGCCTTCTGCGTCTTCAATCTTTGTCACCAGCACCTGGGTCGTCAGCATCAGACCGGCGATCGAAGCGGCGTTTGACAACGCACTTCGAACCACCTTGGCCGGATCAAGAATCCCAGCGGACAGCATGTCCACGTAACAGTCCTTGGCAGCATCGTAACCCATGCTGCCAGCAAGCTGGCGAACTTCGTCCACGATCACAGCACCGTCTTTGCCACAGTTGTTGGCAATAGTGCGTGCAGGAGCTTCCAGAGCTCGTGCAATGATGCCGACGCCGATCGCTTCATCGCCGGACGCTTTGACCTTGTTGACCGCCTCGATGGCTCGCAACAACGCTACGCCGCCACCAGGAAGAATGCCTTCTTCAACAGCCGCACGAGTCGCGTGCAGAGCGTCTTCCATGCGAGCCTTGGTCTGCTTCATTTCTGCTTCGGTGGATGCACCGACAGAAATAACAGCCACACCACCGGTCAGCTTGGCAAGACGTTCCTGGAACTTTTCGCGATCGTAATCGCTGTCCGTCTTTTCGATGTGATCGCGGATCTGCTGCACGCGAGTCTTGATGACGGCAGACTTGCCACCGCCTTCAATAATCGTGCAGTTGTCCTTGGACACTTCGACTCGACGAGCACTGCCGAGGTGAGACAGTTCCACGGCGTCCAGCTTGATACCCAGATCTTCGGAGATCATCGTACCGCCGGTCAGAACGGCCATGTCGCCCAGCATTGCCTTGCGACGGTCGCCGAAGCCTGGTGCCTTTACAGCACAGATCTTCAGAACGCCACGCAGCTTGTTGACAACCAGAGCTGTCAGGGCTTCGCCGTCTACGTCTTCCGCAACAACAAGCAACTGCTTGCCGGAGCGAGCGACCTTTTCGAGCAATGGTACGAAATCGCGAAGACTGGAGACCTTCTTTTCGAACAGAAGAATCAGACAGTCTTCCAGAACGCACTTCATGTCTTCAGCCTGAGTCACGAAGTAAGGGCTGATGTAACCCTTATCGAACTGCATGCCTTCGGAGAACTCCAAAGTCGTGCTGTTGCCCTTGCCTTCTTCGACAGTGATCACGCCATCGCGGCCAACGCGTTCCATGGCGTTGGCGATCATATCGCCGATAGCCTTGTCGTTGTTGGCAGAAATTGCGCCGACCTGAGCGATCTGCTGCTTGGATTCAACCGGGCGAGCCAGCTTCTCGAGGCTCTTCAGAGCCGCTTCGACAGCCAGTTCGATGCCCTTGCGAACGATCGTAGGATTCGCACCCAAAGTGATGCTGCGAAGGCCTTCGTTGTAGATCGCTCGGGTCAGAACAGTGGCGGTCGTCGTGCCGTCACCAGCGGTGTCGCTGGTCTTGCTGGCGACTTCGTTCACCAGCTTCGCGCCCATGTTCTCGTATGGATCTTCCAGTTCCACTTCCTTGCTCACAGTGACACCGTCTTTGGTGACCACTGGATTTCCGAAGCTCTTGTCGATAATCACGTTACGACCGGTAGGTCCCATCGTGACTGCAACAGCTTTGGCCAGTGTCTCCACGCCACGCTGCAGCTTGATGCGGGCTCGATCGTCAAATAACAGTTGCTTTGCCACTTCAAAGGCTCCTTCAGCGATCACACGCTGCAATAATTAAAATGAATTCAGGGAAGCAAAGCGGATCTGAAACAGACCCGCCTACTGTGGCCCAACTTTAGAAGGTCGGGCTTAGGGCCGCATGCGACAGATCACTAGACCAGCTTCGCCAGAATATCGCTCTCTCGCAGAATCTTGACTTCTTCGCCGTCGACTTCAATTTCTGTCCCGCCGTACTTGCCGAACAGAACCTGGTCACCAACCTTGACGCTGATCGGTGAACGTTCGCCACTGTCAAGCAGTCGGCCTGGACCAACAGCAAGCACAGTACCACGCTGCTGCTTTTCTTTAGCAGCATCTGGCAGAACGATCCCGCCAGCGGTGGTTTCTTCTGCTTCGTTTGGACGAACTACAACGCGATCATCAAGAGGATTGATCTTCATAAGTGTGAACTCCGTAAAGTCTGAGCCCGGCTCAGAGTGTTATTGAATTAAGTGAAGTTGAATCAGATCCGGTTGGCTCAAAGACTGAGCCCAGAAAACGCCCGGTTGATTTCAACCGAGCATCACTCGCCAGCGGCGATTACATCATCCCAGGCATGCCCATACCGCCCATGCCCGGCATTCCGCCGCCCATGCCACCCATTCCACCGTCATGGTGATGATCGTCGTGGTGGCCGTCTTCAGCCTTCTTCGGTTCGTTGACCACAATGCAGTCGGTCGTCATCAGCAGTGAAGCCACGCTGAACGCGTTCTGCAGAGATGTTCGAACGACCTTGGTCGGGTCAATCACACCGAAGGCAAGCATGTCACCATACTTGTCGTTCAGGGCGTCGTAACCGTAGCTGACCTTCTTTTCTTTCTTGACGCGATTAGCAACGACCGCACCATCAAGACCAGCGTTCTCTGCAATCGTTCGCAGTGGCATTTCGAGGATGCTGCGAACCAGTTCCACACCGAACTCTTCGTCACCCTTAACGTTCAACTCATCCAATGCCGAAGCACAACGCAGCAAAGCCACGCCGCCGCCAGGTACGATGCCTTCTTCGATCGCAGCACGAGTGGCCGCCAGAGCGTCATCGATGAGGTCCTTGCGTTCCTTCATCTCAGTCTCGGTGGCCGCTCCTACATTGATCTGAGCCACGCCGCCTGCCAACTTGGCCAGACGTTCCTGCAGCTTTTCGCGATCGTATTCGCTTTCTGTGCCTTCGATTTCGCGACGGATCTGCTCAGCACGACCCTGAATATCAGACTTCTTGCCGCCACCTTCGACAATCACCGTCTTGTTGGCGTCGATGCGAACTCGCTTGGCCTTGCCCAGATCAGAAAGCTGAATGTTTTCCAGCTTGATGCCCAGATCTTTGAAGAAAGCCTTGCCGCCAGTCAGGACTGCCAGGTCTTCCATCATGGCCTTGCGGCGATCGCCGTAGCCAGGAGCCTTCACAGCAACAACCTTCACGATGCCACGCATTTTGTTAACCACCAGTGTCGATAACGCTTCGCCTTCGATGTCTTCGGCGATGATCAGCAAAGGCACATTGCCCTTGGAAATCGCTTCCAACAACGGCACCAACTGGCGTGCACTGCTGATCTTTTCTTCGTGCAGAAGAATACGGCAGTTGTCCAAAGCCACTTCCTGCTCGTCTTCATCAGTGATGAAGTGTGGAGACAGGTAGCCGCGGTCGAACTGCATACCTTCGACGAGTTCTACTTCGGTGTTGACGTGTCGGCCTTCTTCAACGGTGATCACACCGTCCTTGCCAACCTTCATCAGAGCGTCGGCCAGAATCTCGCCGATCTCTGAATTATTGTTACCAGCGATCGATGCCACTTTCGCGATGGACTCGCGATCAGTTGCCTTGACCGGCTTGGACATCTTGTGCAAAGCTTCAACGACTGCTGTGACAGCCTTTTGAGCACCGCGACTTACAGCCATCGCATCTGCACCCGCTGCGATGAACTTCAGCGAGTTTCGATACAACGCTTCTGCCAGCACGGTTGCCGTTGTTGTCCCGTCTCCAGCCACATCGTTGGTCTTGGAAGCAGCTTCCTTCACCAACTGAACAGCCACATTTTCGTAGGGATCTTCCAGTTCGATGTCTTCGGCGACGGTCACCCCGTCCTTTGTCACCTTTGGCGCGCCCCAACCCTTGTCCAGCACGGCATTCCGTCCGCGAGGTCCCAAGGTGCTGGCAACTGCCTTCGACAGTTTCGAAACGCCGGAAAGCAGGCTTTTGCGAGCCTCTTCGTCGAACGTCAGTAACTTAGCCACGGCTTCTCCTCAAATTTGTCAACGCAATCAATTACGGTTCAAAGCTCTTCAATTCAAAACTCACTCTTTTGCGAGCAATCAGGCTTCGGCAACAAGAGTGGCAGAGATTTCAGAATGGCTCGCCCAGATTGCAAAACGCGTGCCGACAATGAATCAATCGCTGCAAACTCTTACTATTATTAGATTTACAAGAAGTGCAGAAGTGCGTGTCTCGGCTGACATTCGGACGAGCCGTCTTTTTGGCAGACCGGGGTGGTGACGCTTTCCCGCCTGCGCAATCTGGATCACCAATGGGCTATTCTGATCCACAAAGGTTGTAAAGTGGCCACGACGCCGGCTAATAGATTGCAGGTTTGCCCTCTTTCTATTTCAGCGATTTCCAGAAAAGCGATCGGTTTTCACGGAACAACAGGCTGAAAATGGCCATTAAGCAGTCGTATAACACAAAGTCGCAGAAATTGCCGATTTCTGCATGAGATTTGCAAGGTCATATCGAACCGCGGCAACGGATGGTTTGTCGAAATTTAAAATTCTGCCGGAAGCAAGGATGATCGGTTCAACTCGCGTTCGGAGATGTTTGCACTTCAATAAGAGGGAGCGTGCAAGATGCTAGTTCTCAGCCGTAAAATTGGTGAATCAATTCAGATCGATGGTGGCATTCGTGTTACCGTGACAAAAGTACGTGGGGGTCGCGTGCGTTTGTCGATTGAAGCGCCTCCGGAGATGCGAGTTCTGCGGAAGGAGCTGATAGAGTCTGCTGATGTCGCAGTTAAGGCACAGCTGGACTCCACCCAAACTTAACCAGTGATCGCTTATCGCAGTTTAGTTGTTCCGTCTGTTCTAAAGCACGATAAAAGCCCTAATCGCCAGTGAAGAGCCAGCGAGTCGCGATGAACCCCTTGACTGACGTTTCGGGCTTTTTTCGTTGAGACTTTTCGCCAGCCCGCTTGCTGAATCGGCGACTGCGATCAATTATTCGCGTTTTCGAGCCCATAGCGCGAAACTCTTTTCTCGCGTGACGGGAAGCAGGCACACAAGCGAGAGTCCATGATTGTCCGCAATACTATCGAATTTGCGTTTATCATGCTGACCTGGGGCGTAACGCAGATGCTGATTCAACGCAGCCCGTTACCGGGCATCGCGATGGCTGTGATCATCGTGATTAGCCTTTCAAAAACGGCATTCTTTGGCGTGGAAAATATTCGCCAACTATTCGAGGCGACTCGCAGCAATCAGCCCTACCATCGTTTTATGTTGCTGATGCTGGTGAATATGGCGCAGATCATTCTGTCGTTTGGGTTCGACTATCACTGCATGTATCTGGTCGACAAAGCCAGCTTCAGCGTAGAACTCGCCAATGCCACACCGGGCGAAACCGTGTTCGAATTCATCTACTTCAGCACCCTGAACTTTACATTCTTTGGCTACGGCGATGTGACGCCTCAAAATGTACCGGCCAAGTTTGTGACAATGACTGAGGTGCTGCTGGCGTTTGTTACAGTAATCTTTCTGCTGTCCGATTTCATCAGCCTGAAGGAGTCGCTTTCCGGACCCACGTCTCCCACAGCGAAGCAGCCACTTCCCGGGAAAAGCTCCGCGGACGACTCCCAGAAACCAGTCCTGTAATTCAATGCGTACCGACATCCTGCGATAGTTGTTGTGACCTCATGGCGGATTGCCCCGCAGTCAACGTCCGCCGAAACAGCGATGTCTTCCGAAAACCGACTGAATCATGACAAATCACGTTACAACCACGGGAAGGCTCACCTACAACACGGTCGAGATTGTGCCTTCCACCTGTCTCGTCCCATACTGATTTCCAAAGCCTAAAATTTCACCGCAAGACCTGAAGGATACGTTCTGATATGCCCGACTGGATTGAACCTCCCGCCAAAGCGCCCGCATTCTCTCTGAAATCCACTGACGGCTCGACAGTCAAACTGGCCGACCTGAAGGGCAAGCCGGTAGTTCTGTATTTCTATCCCAAGGACGACACTCCGGGCTGCACAAAAGAAGCTTGCGCGTTTCGAGACCGACAGAATGATCTCGTGGAACTTGGCGCCGTTGTGCTGGGTATCAGCCCCGACGATGTTGCCAGCCACAAGAAGTTTTCTGACAAGTTCTCGCTCAACTTTCCGCTGCTCGCCGATCTCGAACACAAGATCGCCGACCAGTACGGCGCGTGGCGAGAAAAGAACATGTACGGCAAAGTGTCGATGGGCGTTCAGCGTTCCACGTTTCTAATCGACGGCAATGGGAACGTGGCAAAAGTCTGGAAGAAGGTCTCCGTCGACGGCCATGATGAACAGGTCATCGAAGCTCTGAAGGAACTTAAGGCCCAGTAGTCAACGCCGACGCCGATGTTGTTGCACCTTCCGGACGTGGTGCTGGTGAATCAACTCGGCAGCTGAAAAACTCAACCAACACAAGCCGGCAAATCTATCCCGGCAAGCCGCTCGGTCGGTTCAAACTCGATGCGAAACCTCGTTCGCCCACGGCAGTAGCCTTTCTCAGGCCGCGCGACGATAGGATCAACAGTGGATAGTCATTGGAGCAAGTTCTGAGCTGCCCAGCGGAAATCGGCGCATAGAAAAACGGATCGCAAAGATGGCCCCTGCGATCCGTTTCAAATGTTCAATTTGTTCTGCAGCAATTGACCGATTAGGCCTTCTTCGCTGGCGACAGCTGACGCAGACGAGCACCGCTCTTCTTCGCAATCAGTTCTTTGCTTCCGTCTTCGTTAACCTTCACGCCAACGCGAGTCGGCTTGTTGGTCTCTGGGCAGATCAGCATCACATTGGATGCATCCAAAGCCAGTTCGATGTGCAACCGACCGCCCTGAGGGCTCTTCGGATGACCACGCCGTACGTGCTTATAAACCTTGTTAATACCTTCGACGACGACTTTGCCGCTCTTACGATTGACCGACAACACGGTGCCCCGACTGCCAGAGTCGTCTCCAGCTACGACTTCAACGGTGTCACCTTTGCGAATGTGCATCTTCATCAACTCCGAAAACACTCAATCCTGGGCCGAAAACGGCAAATTTCAATTCCCAGCAATCGACAATAACGCCGACTCGCATCACACAATTCGCAAGAACGCGTCCTTTGCGAACACTGACCGACGCGGAACATACACTCCGTAAGCTCTGCACGTGGGAAAACCAAGCGGGGAAGGATGACAAGTTTCCTGCGCTGAATCAAGCCTGCAGAACACGGTTCCGCTGTGATTCGAGAATGAATTCCGCATTTCCGACGATTAATTCACTCCAATGGACCGCAAAAACTGCGTCCCAGCGATCATCGTGGCCGCGCACTGGATGGCTTCGTAGATCGCTTCGTCAGAAATTCCCAGCTGGCGAGCCTTTTCCACGTGAGCTGCCGTGCATGGTTTGCAACCGTTGATATCGCTCAACGAAATATTAATAAGTTCAATCAGTTTGTCGCCCAGCGAAGTGGACTGAAAGGTGCTGGCTCGCAACCCGACACTCATACCGTTGAACACATCGGAACCGCTGATATCGCGAAACTTGAACAGCACGTTGTACATCGAATTCGTAGCGCCAACCGCCAGAGTTTCCCGGATATCTTCCTCAGAAACGCCCGTCTTTTCTGCAAATGTCCGGAGATACGCGAGCCAGAGACCGCTGCCGGCCTGCCCCGACACGGCGATCGCAATCAGCAGCTTGCTTTTGATATCCAGCTTGCCCTCGCTGAGGACGAACTTGCGGAAGTTCATGAAGAAGTCGTGCAAAAACGAAGGAACTGAAGCCAGCCATTGGTACACCTCCGGAATTTCGGTGACCAGCATCACTTCGCGAATTCGATCATAAACCTGAGCCACTTTGTCAGTGGCCTGATCCGGAGTTACAGGAGTTACCAGAGCCATCTGTATGCCTTATTGAATCACGGAATTGAATCACGGAGTTCTTGAAATGAGATTGCGATGCCAAAAATCACAGGGATTCGCTCGCCAAACGAACCTGCCTTTTAATCAGCGGCTATGCAGCCTTCTGAACGTGCTGCGTGTGCCGCCGACCCTCAGAGATGGGCTGTCCCTTGTCTAATCTTGTCCGACCCTCTTGTCGGACCATATCGCGAATGATTGGCTCGGCCGGCGAAAATGCAAGTCCTGCCGACACCGTAACGCCTGAAGTTTCGACGACTTCCAAGCGGCATGGGTCGCAAATGAAGGCTCCCCATGAATTTTCAAACTCTGGCACGCGGCTTGTTTTTCTCACCACTGAAACTTTCCGCATAATCGATACAACTCCACCCGAGTCAAAACCGATAACGATCAGACTGATGGGGCCTGCAGAATGCCATAAGTTCGGTTTCGACAAGCATTTACCGGCATTCTTTGCCGGTCCCTTCATCTTGACAGAGCCCTTGTCAGGTCCTAACTTTCGGCCTCAATTCGGGCCGCCTCCCGAAGTGTCGGTACTTAGAAGCGAATGGAGTCGCTCATGTCTCATAGTCACCCTACGGCAACGTCAAACCAAGGCAGCGAGCCTGTCCCGTTTATCGATCTGGTCGCGCAATACCAGACGATCCGGGACGAAGTCCGCAGCGCTGTGGATCGCTGCTTTGAATCTCAGACTTTTATTCTGGGTGACGAAGTCGCGGAACTGGAAAAAGAAATCGCGAAATATTGCGATTCTCAGTTTGCGATTGGCTGTGCGTCCGGAACAGACGCTTTGATTTTGGCTTTACTGGCCGCTGGCGTTCAGCCCGGCGACGAAGTCATCACAAGCCCGTTCACCTTCTTTGCTTCAGCCGGTGCCATTCACCGTATTGGAGCCATTCCGGTTCTGGTCGACATCGAACCAGAAAGCTACAACATTGATCCCGTGAAGGTCGAGCAGGCTATCACGTCTCGCACAGCCGCCATCATGCCCGTCCATATCTTTGGACAGTGCGCCGAGATGGAACCGCTGTGGCGATTGTCATCCGCTTATGACATCCCGCTGATCGAAGACTCTGCTCAGGCGATCGGTGCCGAGTACCGTGGTCGTCGCACCGGCGTCCTCGGAACCATCGGCTGCTTCAGTTTCTTTCCAACAAAGAATCTGGGCGGTGCAGGTGACGGCGGCATCATGACGACGGACGATCCGGAAATCGCCGCTCGTCTGAAGCGACTGCGAGTTCACGGCGACTCGGGCGGTTACAATCATGTGGAAGTGGGATTCAACAGCCGTCTGGATGCTCTTCAGGCCGCTGTATTGCGAGTCAAATTGCGACATCTGGACTCGTGGACAGAAGGCCGTGCACGAAACGCTGAACGCTATTGTCAGCTGATTGAAGCCAATGGACTTTCGGACGTGGTCAAGGTTCCGGCCGTGCTGCCCGATCGTCGCCACGTGTTCAATCAGTTCACGACGCGAGTTGTTGGCAACCATCGCACGACCATCATGAAGTCTCTGAAGGAACAGCAGATTGGTTGTGCGGTCTACTATCCGATTCCGCTGCATCTTCAGACGTGTTTCGCCTATCTGGGTTACCAGCCAGGCGACCTGCCCGAAGCAGAGCGAGCCTGTGTGGAAGTGATGTCACTTCCGATTTACACAGAACTGCCTGCGGCTCATTTGGAACGAGTCGTCGAAGGGATCTGCCACGCCATGGGCCGGTCCGCAAACCTCTCATTCCCAAAATCGATTCCACGGCCAGTTCGTCGCGCCGCCTGATTCTTCGGGCGTCGCAGGACCAGTCGCCAATCTTTTGTTTCGATGCGGTGTAGAGTCGTTGACACTCTGCGAACTTCTTCCTAGCATCCGCCCCGGAGAGATGGCAGAGTGGCCTATCGCACCGGTCTTGAAAACCGGAGTACCCGCAAGGGTACCCAGGGTTCGAATCCCTGTCTCTCCGCTTTATGAATGTTTGAAGGCAGCCGCAATAACGGCTGCCTTCATTCGTTTCCGGACCGCGCTAAACGCTCCGACGGCCTGCTCGGTGGCGCGGACCGGCGGGGTTCAACGGCACCCAAGCCCCAACGCAACTTCTTTACCGCCTTCCACGGCTCGATGCATCAGGGCTGGACAGGCACCATGCAGCAACACGCCGAGTTTCGGGAAGCCTGATTTTCGTTGCACCCGTCACCACAACGGCATCAAGCTGCAACGGTGCCAAAGTCGCCTTTTGCTCTGCAAAAGGCGACTTTGGCACGCAGTCATAAATTCGAACCCGGGGGGCGTGCTGCTATTCAGGCAGCACGCGAATCTGGCTGCGTTGGCTTTCCAGCATTTCGGGAAAGTCACTGCGAGCATGGACGCCACGGCTTTCGCGACGTTCCAGAGCACTTGCGGCCATGGCGCGGCCAACGAGCATCATGTTCTGGAGTTCCCAACCCGCGGGCTCGCTAAGGTCTCGGCGACAGACATAGTTCGCCCAGAAGTCCAGTTGCTGGCGAGCGGCAGCAAGGTCCGTTTCGTTGCGGCTGATGCCCACACTACGCCACATCAGACTGCGGAGCGCGTTGCGAATGTCCGTCAGATCCAGCTGTTCGTCGCTGCGATGTACGGCCTTCGGCGAATGGGATTCAATCGGCGGCACGGAGAACGTATCTGGCTGACTCATCGCAACCTGCGACGCATTCCGACCGCAGCGAAGACCAAACACGACTCCTTCCAGCAGACTGTTGCTGGCCAGCCGATTGGCTCCATGCAAACCGCTGGAAGTGACTTCGCCGGCGGCCCACAGGCCGGGCAGGGAAGTGCGGCCGTCGATATCTGTTGTGACGCCACCGACCATATAGTGAGCGCCCGGACGAACGGGGACTCTGTCTCGAGTCAGATCCAGACCAAACTCCGCACACACTTTTCCGATGTGAGGAAAACGCAGGCGGATGCGATCCGGTTCGATCGGCGACAGATCCAGATAAACGCACGGGTGCGCCGTCTTTGCCATCTGTAGAGTGATCGCCTGGCTGACGACATCGCGCGGTGCCAGCTCGCCGGCCGGGTTGTAGTCGTGCATGAATCGATGGCCGAAGCAGTCGACCAGATGAGCGCCTTCGCCTCGGACAGCTTCGGTAATCAGATAACGCGAACTTCCGGCGATGTAAAGAACGGTTGGATGGAACTGCATGAACTCCATATCACGCAGCACACAGCCGGCTCGTAACGCCACCGCATGACCATCGGCCGTCGCGATTTGAGGATTGGTCGTTTCTCGATACAGAGCTCCTGCACCGCCGGTGCAAAGAATGGTCTGCTTGGCCCAGACGAACGTGCGTCCGTGATTCGCATTCCAGACCAGTGCGCCGCGACAGATGCCTTCGT
Source organism: uncultured Planctomycetota bacterium (assembly GCA_947085455.1). Classification (GTDB taxonomy): domain Bacteria; phylum Planctomycetota; class Planctomycetia; order Planctomycetales; family Planctomycetaceae; genus SXXK01. The sequence goes on from CAMTWR010000048.1 coordinate 49,242, forward strand.
GCGTGAGCAAGTCCAGCGTAAACGTACGCGGCCAGATATCAATATGAGCGGCCTCGGACGCGCGGCGATTCATGGCACGCATGACTTCCTGACCGGTTGCGTCACCCAGTGCATGCGCGACTCGCGGATGACTGTGACCGCCTTCCAGAGTCAGGGCCAGCTCGCCGTCCACTTTATCAAATTCGGCACCGTACGAAATCAATTCGCGAATTCGCTGAGGAGCCTCGCGAATAACCAGTTCGACAACTTCGTTGTGGCACAATCCCTTGCCCGCGGCGATGGTGTCTGCCACGTGATTGGCAAAGTTGTCGAGCGGATCGAGGACTCCTGCAATGCCGCCCTGTGCATAGGCACTGTTGGAATGTTGCAAAGCATCCTTTGTGACAACAACAGTTCGCAGTGACGGATCCACGGCCAAAGCCGCACGAATGCCGGCGATACCGCCGCCAATCACCATCACATCGGTGAAAAGATGCGGCACGCGTTTGGGATCAAACGGAACCAGGTACCGTCGATGAGTCGGAACGTGAATTGTGCGTTCATGCATGGTGGGCGTTCGAATCAAAAAGAGTCACTCAAACCCGCGACGTCCGCAGAAACGCACGGCCGTTCAATCGTTACTTAGAACCTCTTCAGCATCCATCTGAAGTGGTTCAGTCTTGTCCCACTTCGCAGCACGCGCTTCTTCAGCCGGCTCAAGGAACGGTCGAACAACTCGCACACCCACGCCCAGTGCGTCGGTGAAGTACCAGATGCTCTGAGGAATCTGAGGATCCTGCTGTTTCCATTCTTCGCTGGAACCTTCTCGGACGGCACTGCGAAGCATATTCGCGGCATCATCCCAGCCGCCGCCGCGAACGATGCGAGGATACTCCGTGAGCGGAATCGTCAGCGGATCAACCGTCGGCTTGCCGGCACGCAAAGAGTACGCTTCAGGAACGTACTGATCCAGCACCCACTCGGCGACGTTGCCGTGCATGTCATACAGGCCCCACGGATTGGGTTTTTTCTTGCCGACAGGATGGTAATTTCCATCGCTGTTGTCAGCGTACCACGCATAGTCACCGACCTGCGACACATCGTCACCAAAGGCATAGACTGACGACGTTCCCGCGCGGCAGGCGTATTCCCACTCGGCTTCGGTCGGCAGGCGATAGTAACGGCCGGTTTTGGCACTGAGCCACGTGCAGTACATGCGAGCAGAATGTTGAGTCATACAGATGGCTGGGTTGTTTTCTCGACCCATCCCGAAACTCATGTCGGTGTATGGTGGTGTGGGACGCGTGATGGAATCGGCCACCTTGTCTCGAGAGCTCGATGGCTTTCCGTAGGCGGCGCGACGCAGCGAATCCACGCGATCGCTCCAGACTTCATACTGGTTCCATGTGATCTCGTACTTGCTCATCCAGAACGGCGACACTTCGACTTCGTGTTGAGGACCTTCGTCTCCACGACGATCAGGCTCCGTTTCCGGACTGCCCATCATGAATTTTCCGCCGGGGATTGGCAGCATTTCCAGTTTGAAGGTCGTGTGCTCCAGCGGTTCCGTGTATGGCTTCATTTCCTGCGGCGTTGCGGCAATGGCATTGGGAACCTTCAGCGGTTCTGGCTTTACCACAACGGCGTCATCGGCAGCGAAACAAGTCGAGCCGACAGAAAAGCACAGCAGCCCCAGCAGTGTCGGAGCAAAAAAGGTTGTTAGATTCAATTGACGAAAAAAGTGATTCGTCATGTTCGGTGCCTTACAGGAAAGTGGGAAAAACCATTCGGCTGCGGCCTGCCATTCGGGGACGGTCCATGGCTTCAGGTTCCGGAATTCTTTGATCGAAGCAACGCAGCTGTTAATATTCCGATGGGCGGTGTGCGTCTAATGGATTCGCGTCTATTGTGCGGGGGACGAGTCTCAAGTCCACCGGCAGCGGTCGAAAAACGTTGGTTCCGGCCAACGTCAGCCGTGCAACTCCGGTTGGTTAGCTTCATAAATTGCCCACCAGTCGTCAACGGTACACGCTGCTATCCATCGCGTGCTCTCAGAGTTGGGCCGGGGAAAACGTCAAAATCGGTTTCCGATTCCCAATCGAAATGGCGTACACTCCGAAGTTAGTGAGGGATTTGCTGTTAAGCTGACGAAACACGCGAACATCGTCCACCACGGACGTTTCCCGTAGAGTTAGCATCGAACGGCAAATCAGTGTCGCCTTTCACTCTGAGACTGTGAATTTATACAAGCTCGAAGCGAACATAAACGCTTCTTTCGCAGTGCGAAAGGCGACTGTAGGCGGCGGGCGGGAATCAGAATCTCGGGACGTTGCGGGTCCAACGACGGTGCCCTGAATTTTAAGTCTGGAAGGTCGAATGTCATTATTGCTGGAACGAATCCGCAAATCTTATCGAGAGCCGGGCGGTCGTAAGCTGCCGGTGCTCGGGATTGAACGCTTTGAGATGGCTCAGGGCGAACAGGTGGCACTGCTTGGATCCAGCGGTGGCGGCAAGACCACGCTTCTGAATATTATCTCTGGCATTCTCACACCGGATTCCGGGCGAGTTATTGTCGATGGTCGCGACATTGCCGCCATGCAGGAAGTCGTCCGCGATCGATTTCGCGCGACAAAAATCGGCATCGTGTTTCAGACGTTCAATCTGCTGCCGGCATTCTCCGCTCTTGAAAATGTGCTGCTGGGAATGTCATTTTCGGGCAAAGGCGTCGACAAAGCGTTTGCGAAGCAGTTGCTGGAAAGAGTCGGTCTGGGACATCGTCTGAATCATTCGCCGCAAAAGCTTTCCGTGGGTGAGCAGCAGCGAGTGGCGGTGGCACGGTCTCTGGCGAATAAGCCAGTCCTGCTGCTGGCCGATGAGCCGACCGCGAATGTCGACCCGGCTAATCAACAGCTGATACTCGATCTTATTCGCGACACCTGCCGCGACCATAACGTTTCCCTGCTCATGGTGACTCATTCCATGGAAGTCGCCTCTGCCTACCAGCGAGTCGAAAAGTTGCAGGAATTCAATCGTCCCGAACTGTGTCTGCAGGAGCAAACTGTATGAACCTGCTGACCATTGCGTGGAAAAGTATTCGCCAGCGAACTCTGGCTTCGTTTCTGACGGCTCTCAGCATCGGGCTCGGCGTGATGCTGATGGTCCTTGTGCTGGTTATTTTTGGAGCGGTTAACAGCGCGTTCACGCAGCGCAGCGTCGGATATGATCTGATCGTTGGCCCCAAGGGCAGTGATTTGCAGCTGGTGCTGAGTGCGGTTTATCGCATTCAGCCACCGATCGAGAATCTGCCGTACATGTATCTGGAACAGCTGAAGAAAGATCGCCGTATCATCTCCGCTGTGCCACTGGCTTTTGGTGATGTGACCGAAGCCGGCTCTTTCCCGATCGTCGGCACGACCACCGAGTATTTCGAAAATGAATACATGCCGGGCCAGCGATTTAAGATTCGCGGGGAACGGATTAGCGCTCTCTTCGACGGAATCATCGGTGCCGAAGTCGCCCGGCAGAACGGCTGGGACGTAGGCTCCACATTTTCCATCGTGCATGGCGGCGCGGAAAGCGGCGATGTGCATGATGAAAAATTCACCGTCGTTGCAGTACTGGCAGCGACAGGAACGGCAAACGATCGCACTGTGTTTTTAAACCTCGAAGGATTCTACGCCATCGCGGGACATGAAAAACCGGTGGATGAAATCGAAAAGCGCCTGAAGGATTTCTATGCCGCAGATCCTGAACGACTTGCTGATGCCATGCAGCAACTCGAAGGTTATAAGCAGAGCGAAAAAGCGGCTGGCGAGGTTCACGATCACACTCATGCCAGCCCGGATGCAATGAAAGAAGTCACCGCAATCCTTGTGAGGACTCGTCCTGAAACGCCGTTCGATGCGATCAGTCTTTCGGCCGAACTGCAAAAGGGATTTCAGGCGATGGCGGTCAATCCCGTGCGTCCGATTCAAAGACTCGTCACGGGATTGCTCGGCAACATTCAGAAGGCGTTAGTGGTGCTGACCGGCATAATCATTCTGGTGTCCGGCGTTGGGATCTTTGTCAGTATCTACAACTCGATGTCAGACCGCCGCCGTGAAATCGCGATTATGCGAGCGCTGGGCGCAGGGCGGATGCATGTGTTCGGGATCGTGCTCGCCGAATCCACTCTGCTGTGCGTGGGTGGCGGAGTCGTTGGATGGCTGGTCGGTCACGGCCTTGCAATCGGCGCGTCGCCATGGGTGATTCGCCAGACGGGACTGTTGATCAATCCGTGGGCATTGAATTCATGGGAAGCGATTCTGTTCCCGGTCCTTGTGGGACTGGCGGCTCTGGTAGGCTTCCTGCCAGCAATGACGGCCTACCGCACAAACGTGGCGGATGCGCTGAGTTCCTGAGTGCGGAGCTGCTCAGTTGAGAGCAAAGCGTCCAGCAAAAAAACAAGCGTCGCCTTTTGCTCCGCAAAAGTTGCGAGAGCGCTTCTTTCGCAGAGCGAAAGGCGACTTTAAAAGCCGCACGATCCTGATGCTCAGGATGTTAAGCGGTCACGACTGCAGTGGTTCGACGCCGGTCACGCGTTTCCATTTGGCCAGGAACTGCGGATTGCTTTTAAGTTCTGAATTCAGAACTCCGTGAGGCCAGCGGCCAAGTGACAGATCGAGCATGCTCTGGCACGCAGTGCGGCCGATGTCACGAAACATTTCGTGAGTCCATGCGATCGAGTGTGGTGCCAGCACCACGTTGTCCAGATCACCAAATCGCGATGGCGTCACGACCGGTTCGACAGCGAAGCAATCCAAAGCCGCACCCGCGATACCGCCGGCCTTCAGCAGATCATACAGAGCGTCCTCATCGACGATGCCGCCCCGTGCCGTATTGAGCAGGTAGGCATCCGGCTTCATCAAGTTCAATTGTTCGGGGCCGATCAGCCCGCGAGTCTTTTCATTCAGCGGACAATGGATCGAAACGAAGTCCGATGTTCGCATCAATTCGTCGAGACTCACAGACCGTACGCCGATCGCGTCGAATGCAGACGCAGGCAACATCGGATCAAACGCGATGGGTGGCTTCATCCCGAAACCGTCGAGCAGTTTCACGAGACACTGACCGATCCCGCCCAGCCCAACCACGCCCAGAGTTCGGTCTCGCAGTTCGGAGCCCATGAAGTTGGTGCGATGATCCCACTGACCCGTTCGCACCAGTCGATCTTTCGGGAGCAGTTGATGCGTTAATGCCAGCATCCAGGCAATGGTGGCTTCCGCAACAGGTCGATCGACGGCACCTGCGGTAATCATGGCCAGCACACCGTTTCGCGTGCAGGCTGCAACGTCAACGGTGTCATAGCCAACGCCAAATCGTCCGATCGCGAGAAAATCGTCGCTGTTGGCCAGAGTGGCTTCGGTGACTCGAGGAGTCAGCACAATCGCACCCTGAGAACCCTGCAGTTGCTGCGGAGAAATCTCAGGCCAGTGCTGATCAAATTTCGAAACGCTGACGTGCGAATGGCCTTCGAGCACGCTGAAACCAAGGTCCGCAAAACGCGGCTGCCCACTGGCGTCATAAAAGTCGGCGGTCAGAGTCACTCGAAACGGCTTAGGCATTATGGGGCCTTCCTGACGCGATCGCTCGCGCGGTGCAAAACCGGGATGACGATTCGCCGACCCGGTCCTAAATGTCACACTTGATGGTTAGCATCATCCGACTTTTCAGAGTCGCCTGTTGCTCCGCAAAAGCAGCGCATTCGCAACTTTCGCGGAGCTAAAGGTGACTATCACTTGCAGCTCGACGCTTACATCAGGCTTGTCAGCAGGAGACGAAGCTTTCGCATCTCGCGAAGTCGTTCTTCACCTTCCATCGTCTTCGGCAGCAGGTCGACGCTCAGGTTTCGCACATAGTTGTGCTGACGAAGCATCGCCACGATGCGGTTGTAGTCGACGTCACCCAGGCCGCCCAGGACCTGCAGTTCTGTTGGTGAAGTATCACGCAGATGAAGGTGCAGGACGTACGGGTACACGATGTCGTGTTCGAGGTAACCGCCGGGCCGGCAGATGTAGTAACTTGGATCGAGCGTGATGCCCATTCCTTTGACGGACTGACACAGCTCCACAGCCGTATGAGGATCCTCAGTCAACGTGCCGGACTTCGTCAGCACGGACAATCGAATGCCTGCATGCTGGCAGATCCCGTTGCGTTCACGCAGGCGATCAATTTCCGTATTGAAGGGCGTTCCCTTGGGAGATGCAAGAATCGTCAGCTGAGCGACCTTCAGCAGCTTGGCAAACTTCACGACCCCCTTAAAGGTTTCGATCTCCACTTCGCTTTCGAGGAAAATGGCGGCCGGGCTGAGTCGACTGGCTTCTTTCAAAAGGCCAGCAGCGGATTCCGGATCTGCCGCCACCTGCGAAGGTTTCAGCTGATCGAAGGATTCGTTCAGCCACACTTCGACTTTGTCAAAACCCAGTTCCTGAATCTGCAGGCAGGCTGCCGGGAACGCTAAATCCCACAGGCTTCGCGTTGATGCGGCAATATGCACTTGAACACTCCTCTATCGTCACAAACTCTGAATCCTAAGGCACTTGCGGCGAACGCCAGTCGAAGACGCCGAAGTCGAAAACAATCTCTGGACTGTATTCCGGACCACCCTTTTCCGCAAGACCATCCATTCTTCCTGCTCGTTCCGCCGAGGATTTGTAGGGATTTTGCACGATTCGCTGTTTGATCTGCCGATAACGGTTATCAGGGAGATTCTCATTGCGGAGAGCATCGGCTGCAGAGCCGTTGATCGTGACCCATTGGGAACTCTTTGGCTCTTCTGCATGGAACGGAGAAGAGCGGTTTCGGGGGAAAACCACGGAGTGAGTTCGATGGATCGTTGCACACTGGCAGTACTGCTTTCGGGGGCGATTGGAATGTTGGCCACCGGATGTTCATCCACAACACCGGTCATGCGAGGCCAAAGTCCTCCAGAAACCTGGGCATCAGGAGCTGTGATGACGGACGGATGTCCGATGTGCAACTCCACCACCGGACCCGGCGGACAGATGGTCCACGCGTCCAACTGCGACCAGGGACCTCGATCACGTGGCACAGACGGTCGATGCAAAGATGGACGATGCAATCTGCCGTTCCATCCGGTGCATCGGAACTTCCACACCTATTCGACACCTCAGAATTTGATGTACCCGCCGCAGAACGCTGCTCCGGCCACGTACCAGTATCCTTACTACACGCATCGCGGACCAACCGACTTCTTCATGAAGTAATCGGTCTGTGCCCTGCTATGGATCGCGGGGCATGACGCTTTCGGCAACCGTTCTGCATAGAATCGTGACAGGCCGCTCGTTTCATCGAGCTGGCCTGTTTGCATTTCGTGAGCTATCCGGCGCCCTGCCCGTCGGCTAATCTTTCGTCGACGTTGTGCTCGCTGATTGTTCGGCTTCTCAAGCGACGTCAGTTCTCAGTTTGCCGTATCTCAGTTTGCCGTGTCACTGATGAATCCGAAAGAGCCGTAGATATCGGACAGCAATGTTCCATCTCAAGTTTCTTTGTCGACAACGCGTGTTCGCTCTCCTGACGCTGGCGAGTGTGGGCTCAGTCGCGGCGTTGATATTTGTTGCCTCCACTGTCGTTGCTGCGACTTTCGTGGATGAAAAAAAGCCGCCAGCCAAAGAGCCACAGGCGGCGATTGTGCAGATCGTGCCGACTTCTCGCGAGAAGCCTCAGGCCGGTTCCATTCTGATGAAGAACGGTCTGATCTACAGCGGCATGTGTTCGAAAGCGACGACTCTGGCCCCGCTGCGCAGCAACGTGGTATCGACCGAACGTTTCAATCAGCATCTTGATATGCGGATGGTCGATCAGAAGGCTCGCGAGCTTTATCTGCCGATCCGACGCAGCGAACGGCCGGTTCCGGATAACCTCGTCTGGCCGAGTCTGACGTTTGAGATTCGACAGAAACGTCAGAGCCGAAAAACCATGCCGGCCGGGGTGCCAACCTTGTCGCCTTTCAACAGCGAAGGTATCGCAGAAGGCAAGCTTTACCGAGTCAACGGTAAGGTCGAAGATCTTCAGGCAGGTATCATTTCGATCAACGAACTGTATGCGGAAGTTCTCTGCCTCACTCATGACTGGAGCTACGCGATTGCGTTTGATGCGATTCCGCGCGAAAGCTTGACTGGGATCCTGAAGAAGGTGACAAACTTCGACACTCAAGCGGACGTGCGACTCAACCTCGTGCGCATGCTGATCAAAGCCAATCGGCTGCCTGAAGCGTCGACACTTTTCGAAACGGTGAAAGCCGATTTTCCCGAATTCGCCGGCCGCCACGAATACGAGCAACAAATCCGAGAGCAGATTGCCGGCCAGATCACTTCAGTACTGGAAGAACGGCGTGACGTGGGCCAACATCAGCTGGCCGCCAATTTCGCACGCATCCATCCGAAGCATGATTTGACGCCCGAGACCATCGTTCGAGTCAACCAGCTGATTCGATTTTACACCGATACCAACCGCCGCATCGAAAGAGTTCAGGCGGCCTTGCCAGCACTGGTTGCGGAGATTGATGATGCAAAACTCAGAGAACCTTCCGTACTGATCCATCGGCTTATCGCCGGTCAGATTGACGCCGATACAATCGATCGTTTTGCGGCGTTTGAACTGATCGCCGACAGCGCCGCAAACGCGGACCCTGCTGATGCTGCTGCGAATGAGGACGATCCTGCTTCCGCCGAAGAACAGCTGGCACTGGCATTCTCCGGCTGGCTGATGGGTACCGATGGCACTGTAAAAAATCTTCGCGACGTAATCTCGCTGTACGACGCGCGCGAGCATATCCTGGATTATCTGAACACCGATCCGGTGGAAGACTCTGTTCGACAAAGTCTGGCCGATCGGATTTCCAAAATGGAAGGTGTCGGCATTGAACGCGTCGCGGCGATCGTCAGACATCTGCCCGCGATTCAGCCGCCGCAGATCGAGTCATCCGGTGAAGATTCAGGCGGAGAATTTGTCATCGATGCCGGAACCGACTCATGGCCCATGGTGGGCATCGCGCCGCCCGAGTACCATGAAACGCGAAAGTATCCGGTTGTCATCGTGTTTCACGGCCGCTTCGACACAGCCGAAAAGAGTCTCGGCTGGTGGCGATCGCATGCGGAAAAGCACGGATATATTGTGGTCGCACCGCAGTGGCTGCCAGAAGAAGGCGTTTCGCCGGCCGAACAGAACTACGATCCATCGGTGGAATCGCATCAGAAGTTCTTAGCCACGATACGGAGAATTCGAAACAGTCTTCGGATCGATGACGACCGCATCTTCATTGCCGGACATGATCTGGGCGGCGATGCAGCACTGGATATAGGCACGTCGCATCCCGACATGTTTGCCGGCATCGTTTCCGTCTGCGGCGTTGCCCAGCGTCATCTGCAATGGACGGCGCCCAACGCGATACAAGTGCCGTGGTATGTCGTCATTGGAGATGCGCAGGGTGATTGGTTCGAACGGATGAGCATGGTGGCCGCTCGCTTTTTCAAACGTGACGACGAAATGGATATTGATTACGACATGGTCTTTGTCAAATATCCGTTTCGCGGGCTGGAACGATACGCCGAGGAAGCCGACGATATCTTCAGCTGGATGTCTCGCCAGACTCGCAGTCGACATCCCGAAAAAGTCTACGCACGAGTGCTGCGAAGTACGGACGTCAACTGGTCGTGGGTGCGACTCAAGTCTCTGCCTCCGCAATTTGCACAGATGGACAACCCGGACGCGTCTTTCGACGGCGCCTATCGGCCGGCCGAGCTGAACGTGCGACGTGATGACAGGAATCTCTTTCGAGTGAAGTCATCTCCTTCCGATCTGACTCTTTTGTTGTCGCCCGAGATGCCCGGACTGGATGTGAACCAGCCCATTCGGATTCATAACGGCCGTAAGACGTCGAACGTAGACTATCATCCGCAGATCAGCCACCTTCTCGATGAACTCTACCAGACCGGAGATCGCAGCCGACTTTGTTTCATGCGTGTTGAAGTCGCCAAGTAGATTTCCGCCACAGAACTGCCCTGGAGAATTTCGTGCCTAAACGATCGCCGGTTTCCATCGTGCTGACCTGCGAGCATGCTGGCAATCAGGTGCCCGCGCCATTGCGACCGCTCTTTATAAAGGCCGGCGATGTTTTGAACAGCCATCGTGGCTGGGACCCGGGCGCTCTGCCGCTGGCTCGCCGATTTGCCGCGCACTGTGGCGTGCCGCTGGCCAGCACCACGGTTTCTCGGCTGGTGGTTGAGCCGAATCGGTCGTTGGGTCACAAGCGACTGTTTTCCGAATTCATGGCGACGTTAAGCCCGACAGCTCGCCAGGAACTGATTGACCGATACTGGACGCCGCATCGAAATGCTGTTGAAGAGCTGATTGCGAAAACGATCGGCAGCGGACGGACGGTCATTCATCTGTCCGTGCACACGTTCACTCAACACTTTGGCGACGAAGTGCGCAAGACCGATATCGGACTGCTGTATGATCCTCGCCGAAAAACGGAACGAACGTTCTGCTCGTTGTGGCGTGACGAGCTGAAGCAGCTTCAACCCGCATGGCTTGTGCGAAGGAACGATCCGTACAAAGGCAGTTCGGACGGCTTCACAACCTCACTTCGCAAACTGTTCTCGGTAGACGAGTACCTCGGCATCGAACTGGAGGTCTGTCAGAAATTCTTTCTAGATGGCGGCGCGGAGTGGAAACGGATCTTAAAAGAAATCCCCGTCAGCTTTACGGCGGCCGTGGATAGATTTGCCGCCGCGAGATGACAGAAGCAGGTGGAGTACCTTCGCAGGCAATTGATTTCATCCTGACCCGCTGCGTCAGCGAGGGATAGTTGTTAACAACGCGGGCGCATTGATCCCTCACTGACGTGTCGGGTTATGAAAATCCAGCAAATCATCAGCCTGTCCGACCAGCGCAGGCAACCCGCGTTGCTTCCGGAAACCACTCGCGCACGAAAAAGGACGAGCGTGATTGCTCGTCCTTCTTGAGTCTTGCTTCCACCCGGCCTCTTTAGTTCCAGAACTTTTCGCCGTGCCAGTTGATCGGTGGATGAGTTTCCACATCGACATCACCCTGCACCTTTGTCTGACAGGCCAGTCGCACTTCCTTTTCAGGATTGCTGAAGATTTTCAGGGTCAGAAGCGGATTCAGCCACTTCCATGCGCCTTCCAGAAAACCTTTCTTTGACAGGTTTTCTTTGCCTTTGGCGATGGCCACGTTGCAGCTGCAGCAGGTTCCAAATCCCATGCAGTTCACGATCTTATGAGGCCCGGAGTACAGCTGCACTCCGTGCTTGCGAGCAACGGTTCGCAGGTCCTCACCCACATTGGCGTCAACAGTAATCTTTTCGTTGACAAACTTCACCTTTGGCATGGCAGCGGGCTCTCGTAATTCGACGTCGCAGGGACATGGGCTGGACAGAACTCAAGATGCTAGTCAGGAACGGAAACTATTTCCAGAGGCCAACTTTGCATCCCGACACTGAGAACACTCGGGAAGCGAAAAAAGGCTACGGAATTTCCTTCGCTACCACCACAATGTGCTGCCCCTTCGGAACCGGTGCAACCCACGCCTGAGCCAGCACAACGCCGTCCAAAGCTGCGACACACGGCCACGGTTCAATGTCGATGCGGTCAAAATCGTGCAGCAAACCAACAGTCTGGCCCTTTTTTACCGGCGTCCCACATTCGACAAGCGGCTCGTAATGTCCGGCGAACGGAGCCGGGATAAAACAATCGCGGTCCACCATCTCCAGCTTGCGTTGAGTCCCCGCTTTGTGATACGCGATGGGTTCAATCTTACCGTGCATCAGACCGTTGTTGATCAATGCGGCCAGCACGCCCTGTCGTCCGTATCGCACACCTTCCGGATTGACCGAACGGCCCCATCCGAGTTCCGTGCCGACGGTGATCTTGCCGAGCCGTTCCGCTTCCGATGGCAACAGACCCGGAGTCACATTCTGATAGACCATCAGCGCGGGTGTTCCAAACCAGCGTGCCGTGGTTTCGATTTTTGCGGCGAGCTGAGGATCGTCGACCGGATGAAAGTTGGCACAAATGGCGAATCGAGCGACGTCGCCACCGGAGTGCAGGTCGAGCACAATATGGACTCGAGGCCAGATGTACTTTCTTACGAACGCCGCGATGCGGTGAGTGATCCCGGACAATGCAGGCGTGACACCTGCGTTGTCGACAAACGCTCGATTCAGATTGACGCCGTCATCCAGTTTGCTTTCCCGAGTCCCCGCCAGAAATGCGGCTGGATTCAGCACAGGGATAAAGATCACGCGGCCTCGCACGTCTTCCATTCGAACATCGCGGATCAGATGCTTCAGGACGACCGGGCCTTCGTATTCGTTTCCATGATTGGAACCAAACGAGACCAGCCCCTCGCCGTCTTTGGCTTCCGGGCCCACAAACACAGTCAGCGGCATCAGGTGGTCACCCCAAATGCTGTCGTGCTCGAGCGCAACCCAGTAGTCACGGCGGCCGGGGGAATCGAGATCAAGGCGTTCTGGTCGTACAATCACGCGGTCCATTGGGCGAGTTCTTCTTTTAGGAGACGAGAAGTGCGGTGGGGTGCAGAACCCAGCATTGTGACCTTCAACCCGTTGAGAATAAAGTGAACGCCCCAACGTTTCATTGATGGGGGTGTAGTCGCGGATTTCGGTAGGTCCTGCCTGCCGGGCAGGACTTCGCGGCTTGCCGCGACCTCTTTGCATGTGAACCGTCAGTATCGGCTTGCCGTCTCATTGGCACGTCGCACAAGGTTCGCCTGCGGCGAAAGTCCTTTC
>CAMTWR010000049.1:0-4401 GCA_947085455.1 uncultured Planctomycetota bacterium
CGCAGCACGAGCGACTCCCGGGACGGTATAGCCCTGCAAGGGTGCATTCGTCCAAGGCTGTGAGACTTCGACGGTGAAGTCGTATTTGTCGTCGGAATACTTGTCTTTCTCGTCTTGTGCTACGGCATCGACTCGTGGCAAGAGAACAGCGAATAGACCGAGTAACACGATGGCGGAAACATTGAAGGATTTTTTCATAGAAACTCTCACGTGGAAAGGAAGGGGCGAACTCTGAATTACACGCGCCGTGTGATATTGGCCGGTAGGGGCGAAAAACACGGACGACCTGAAGTATCGTTTCGATATCGCAAGTCGCGTTCAATACCCAATACCAATATTGGGCGCGCCACGGAGATCACGGTATCAACGCGCCGGCAGGGAGTCAATTTGAAGTAATTGGGAATTGGGCCTTGCGGTGACGGGTGTCTTGGAGCGAAGCGGAAGGATTGTCAAATGGCAGTGGTTTGGAGAGGAGTGGCGATCAGTGGTGGCCGAAGGTGCCTGCCCAGAGACGAAGCCTTGCGGTATTTCGAATCCGGCCGACGCTTTGATCTGTGGCTGCGTGACGGATGATCTGCCTGCTCCCGCCAGGTTCGCTTTCCAGTGCCCCGGCGTCAGCCGTCCGGATTTCAGCCTTCGGCGTCGCAAGATCTCGATCACCGTCTCCCCCGCGCACCGCCCGGCAACACAAACGTCCGCAGCGCCCGCCCGCCACTCGCCTTCTCACCCAGCAGACTCGTCCCCTGAATCGACGCCCCGACGGCGCATCCGACCAATCCATCCAGCCAGTGATTGTCCGATTGCTCCGGCCGCATCTTCCATTCGTCCACCGTGCGGCCGCGGCCTGATGTCTGGACACGGTATTCGGCCGTGAGGTGCTCGGCGATCAAACACGCGATCAGTCGCAAGAGCTATTGGCGTCTGTCACGGACACCCGCCATGCGCTACGCGATGCCCAACAAGTGGCTGGAGCAACTGGGACTTCTTTCGCTCAAGCAACTCTGGTGCGACCTCGCTCCGCTTCGAGGAACCGCCTGATGCGGACCCGCACGTCAGGTGGTGTGGGGAGGGCCGTCAGCAATGGCGGTCCTTACCCGATTTCGCATTTTGCTTTGCGATTATCCCCGTTCAAAGTGATTCTATCGAAATGCCCCATTTCAACAAACGACTCCAAATGACGTGAGTGTTTCGGAAATCACGCACTTTCAGACTCATCCTATCGGTCAGGTGTTCTGTGTTGCCGCATTCTTCGCCTTTGTCCCCAAAAAGATGAGAAACGCATCCGTTTCATTGGCCAGTGCAGTGTCTAACGCCGCCAAATGTCTTCGCGTGAGAGCTGCGTCGACAGCGAATTTGCTATATGCCAGGTATCGATTCACTGCCGTCTCATCTTGCAGCGAATCAATCAACTGATCGTCGCTTCGAAAGAGTGGTTCGGGACGTTTCGAGATGGATTTGGACACTGCAAATGTGCTTTTGTGGTTTGCGGCAGCTTTGGCGAGCTCATCAAACCACTGTCGTGAGTAGGTTTCTGCCGCAGAAACACTAATGCCACAGCAACTGCTCAAGTGCCTTGCTACGGCCGAAGCCACAGCAAGTTGTTTAGCGGGTACCTTCCATGATTCAAGGATAGCTAGCCACAGATGACCGACCTTTGCCTGGCTCGTTTCGGATTCAATAGCTCCCAGGAGGTCGACCGCATTCGCTGCGTCAGCTGGCGAACGACAAGTACTGTCTAGTCTGGCAAGGTTGATGGCCGGCAAGACGCTGTCAGCCAAATATCGGTAAATAGTCATGGTTAACCCCTTGGGTTGATGTTGGTCTACAAAATCAGAGTGAACTCAGCATGAAGTCGATGAATGCCCACAGGTCAGCGATTCGACTACGCAAAATTGCGATTGCGGCGTGTGCAGTCTCAATTTGTTCAAGAGATCCAACGCCGGCTGAGATGCCTGATTCCAACACCGCAATCTGAGCTTTCATCGCTGCGATCTGTGCATGTGCGGCGGCGATCTCGGCTTCGATTCCAAGCAACGCTCCACCCCCAGCGGCTCCGGTGCCCGCCGCGACTCCAGTGCCAGCAGTTGCTGCACCACCTCCAGTGCCAGCAGCGCCACCGCCAGCACCTGCAAGTCCTCCGCCGGTCGCCGCTGCGCCGCCGCCTCCGATGATGACCGGGTTCACTCCCACAACGGCGAGTCCACCAGCTGCAGTCAATGCAACACCGGCAGTGGCCACGGAAGCCTTGAATCCAATTTCAAGCTCAGGATCCATATCGGATGGGTTCCAAAAATAACGCCAGTAATCGTCCCAGAAGCCCGGTTCCGAATCAGCTGCTGCCCAAGCTGCGGCACCCGCTGTAGAAGATGTAGCGCCAGCAAGATTGGCTTTCACCGTCTGGTACGAGATTGAGCCGTCGCCCAACACTTCGCCGGAAACGAGCATAGACTCAAAGCCGTCACCAGATACAACGGAAAAGGCAAACGTTCCTGAACTGGCATTTTGATCAACAGCAGCGGATATGACCGGATTCCCACTGCTATCGACGGCGACTGTGATTGAAGCATCACCGGATTCATAGATCGTCAGAGTGTTGAGATCCCATTGCGGGCTCGGCGCAGCACCGCAATTCGGAGGAGGTGGGAACTCGTCGGCCAGGAGAAATGCACGCGGCATTGAAGTGATCACGATCGCAACGAGCGAGGCCGCAACGACCAAGGAACGAACAACCTTGTGGCGAACCATTTTCTGCAACTCCTGAACCAGGAATACTGAAGGAACAGGAACGACTGAAATGCGAACGTTGACCGGGCCGCGGCAAGTAAAGGTTCCATTTCAAAGCCGCCCGATCCGCCGCTCCGTGTCCATCTTATTGGTACGCCTGTCATGGCGTATGACTAATGGGGTGTAAGTCCCCTGTACGAGAACGAAGATCTTAAGGAAGGCAGCGTACCAACTGTGACTCCGATCGAACAAGTACGAGACGAGGGCAACTGCGGGGAGGTAACGAACCGTGGAGAGGAAGCCTGCGAATGCGTCGGTAAGCTGACAAAGAATCGTCGTCAGCCGCATTCCCGTCAAATCTGCGAGGTTACGGACAGAAACCCGATACAAGGCCGGTGTGGACAGGCGAGTGAGCCAAACATCACGAAGCACGCCCCAAATCTATAACACCGTGTTCATCCGCATTGGTAAATCAGGAGCTTGCGCAGAGAAAGCCATACGTCTTATCCAGGGAGATCCGCCGCACGTATCTGTGATGCAGGCTTGCCTGCAAACAGAGCCGACATCGGTCAACGATGCTGGTGTGCGACGGAAGTCAGCAGAGGCCGTTGTACTGTCTCGTCGCCCTCCAGCGACGACAGGAAGGGCCGAACCATGAAGAACAGGGAGGAGCGACCGACGGCCTCGGATCGAGGTGCCTCGCAGCAGACGTTTGACTTCGGCGACGAAGTCGATTTGATGCTGCCCGCGAATTTACTCCGCCAGGAGTTGACCGATCCGGCGTCCGTCGACACGCCGTCCCTGAGCGTCTCATCAGAGACAGATTTGATGGAGCAAGTTGTTGACCCGCGAAATCTCGATCGTGCATGGCGTCAGGTTAAATCGAACCGGGGAGCCCCCGGTCCGGATGGCATGACGATCAAAGCGTTCGAGAGCTGGTGTCCCGAACACTGGCCTGCGGTGCAACAACAGCTTATGGATGGCACGTATCGCCCGTCACCGGTGCGACGCAAAACCATTCCGAAAGATGGGGGCGGTGAGCGGTTGCTCGGCATTCCAAACGTGCTCGACCGGCTCATCCAGCAAGCCATCTGCCAAGTCCTGACGCCGATTTTCGATCCGGAATTTTCTGAATCGAGCTTCGGTTTTCGCCCCGGTCGATCCGCCCATGGAGCCGCGAAGCGGGTTCAGCAGATCATCCGGCAACGCCGTGAGTTTTGCGTCGATGTTGACCTCTCGAAATTTTTCGACAGAGTCCAACACGACGTCCTCATGAATCGCGTGAGCCGCAAGGTTCACGATGTGCGTCTGCTGCGCTTGATCGGCCTCTACCTGCGAGCGGGCGTGATGGTCGAGGGTGTATTGCAACCGACGCATGAAGGCGCGCCGCAAGGCGGTCCTTTGTCCCCTTTGTTGAGTAACATCCTGTTGGATGATTTCGATAAAGAACTCGAACGCCGCCGACTGAAGTTTGTGCGTTATGCGGATGACTTTGTCATCTTCGTTCGCAGCGAACGCAGTGCTGATCGCGTGTTTGCGTCGGTCCAGCGGTATCTGACGCAGCATCTGAAGCTCGTGGTGAACGAGCAGAAGAGCAGCGTGAGACCGGCCCGAGGCTGCGAATTTCTCGGGTTCGCTTTTGTTGGTAAACGTGTGACGATCACCACCGCACCGAAG
>CAMTWR010000050.1:0-26101 GCA_947085455.1 uncultured Planctomycetota bacterium
GGGGACAGGACAAGAAGGCAATAAGAACAAAGCAGCTCCCACAGATAAAACACTCTCCACCGTCCTTCTCCCCAACGGGGGAGAAGGTGGCCGGAGGCCGGATGAGGGGGCTTTGTGCTTCTGCGATTCACTGAAACCCGAAACGAAAAAACCGCCTGGTTTCAGGCCAAAACCAGGCGGCGAGTCATGCAGAGTTTTTAGGTCGCAACAAAGCTTAGAACTCGTTGCCGCCCATTGGAGCTTCTGGATTCCATCCACTGATTGTGCGAGGACGAGCACCGCCTGGAGTAATCAGACGTGTGTAAACACCTCGATCGATGTTGTCAGAAATCGTCTTGGCAGTGCCGTCGCAGAACGCAGCCACAACGATGCCGATATGACGGCTGTTAGGAGTTGGAGCCGCTCCGTCGATACCGTTCTTTTCCTGATTCAGGAAGCGGTTTGAAGAAATGCCACCGGCCGCCGCAAAAGGCTGATTCGCCAGATCTCCGTAAGTACCCGGCGCTGCAGCAGCGGCGTTCACTCCAAAAAAGAAACCACAGCTGCGAAGTGAAGGATTTGACCATGTTTTCTGGCCAGTGGTTGTGTCGGCACCAGCATTCACATTCTCTGTGAACAGAATGGTATTCGCGGCACCGTCATAAATACGACCAATGTTGGCACTCGGGCTCTTCGTGAAATCCCGAGGAATCGGGCCACCAGTAGCGGGAGGTGTTACACAATCGATCTTAGAGCCAAACACACCCAGTTCTTTTGTGAGTTCTGCGTTGGCGACAAGGTCAGTGACGTTTCCGTTCCAAACGAAAGGCTCTGCAGCATAGTTGTGTCCGTAGGTCGCAGGATTTGTAGGCGTCGCAGTCAGGTCAACGTTGCCGTCGCCCACTCCGCAATTTGCGACGTAAGACAAGCCGCCATCAATTCCCACCGAGGTGTCGTCATTAGGACAGGTCAGAACAGGAATGCTTTTTGATCCCATGGCAGGGTTTCCGCCTGCGGTGAAAGCTGTACCAAAAGACCAGCGTTCGTAAATTGCCTGAGCGTCCAACTGTGGCAGCAGGTCCACGACCCAGCTATGTGATGGAGCCACAGACGTCGCTCCAGAGTTAGACGCAATGTAAGTTCCGCTTGGAGGCAGCAGGCCGCGGCGGCTTTCGGCAAAGCTGATAGCGGCCAGAGAGACGTTCTTCAGGTTATTCAGGCACTGAGTTCTTCGGCCGGCTTCGCGGGCGGACTGGATCGCGGGGAGAATCAGAGCCATCAGAGTGGCGATGATTGAGATCACCACGAGCAACTCGATCAGGGTGAATCCGCGTCGAGATGGTTTCGACAGGATGAGTGAACGACGCGTCTGCATGAGTTTGACTCCCGAAAAGCAGGGTTTTGAAAGGACACGGCCTGAAAATACTAAGAGATTTACCACCCCATCCGCACGGCAGTTGGCCTTTTGGAGGGGTCATTCAGAAGCCAAAAGACATTGGGAACAGTGTCCTTAGACTTTTCGAACTTCTTGTGAAGTAACCAACACTGATTATAAGTAACGCAAATTTCGGAGCAGTTCGGCAAATTTTTCTGCAATACTTCAAAACCCAGCCAAAATCGCGTCGTTCGACAGTTTTCTCGACACTGAACAATACACCGCCCCCATGACCCACGCAACCGCAGACTGTCTCAAAACGCCCATCCGCAAAAGACTTGCAGCGTTCTGCAACAGTGACGCAGCCCGCAACAATTGTTTGATTAGAGTTGCGCAGCCTATTTGCCATCGGATGTCAGGTTGACGCGATGTTTCACCAAACGCTTCCAATCGACGCTACCGGACCCTGGATCATAGGCATTGAAGAGTTCCGTTCGGTCCAGAATAAACACCGCACGCTGTTCCCAGCCGGCGTCGTTCCTTGGATCGCTGTCAGCGTCAAGGTCAAGTCCCATGCGGCCACCAACCTGAACCAACCCGGTCACCGGATCTTCATAAACTTCAAAATAGGCGGCCGTGCCGTACATGATGAATGTATTGCTGACTGTCGTCGTGTTGTTCATGATCTTGGACAACAACTGATGATGCTCAACCGTGGTAGCGGCTGCAGCCGGAGCAATTCCCAGGTTCGTCTTGTGATAATCCCTGTCACCGACTTCCAGCCAGTGACGATTCGATTCTGGATCGACAGGATTACCCACATAGCTGGCGTTTCCTTCACCAGCCACGTTCGCTCTTGAGCTTCCAACGACCGACGGCTTATCAAGCCCCAGTCGTCTCAACATAGTCTGTTCAAAAGCGTTGTCGTCAGTCTGCTTCGTCGTTCGACTGTTCAGCGAGCGGAACGGTCGACTGTTCGCTGCACCTGGGATCCAATAGGTCGCCTGCACTTCATCATTTGGAAGATTCGGCCCCGGTGAGTCAGGGGTTGGATCCTTGATCGATTGGACGTTCCCATCACGTTCGTTAATGAGTTCCAGCCAACGGTCTCGCTTTCCAATACTATCAGCAGCTGTAGGAAATGCATCCAGTCCGTCGCGTCCGTCAAACGCGCTGCCATTTCCCAGGGTGAATGGACCATCCAGGTCCAGATTTCCATTCAAGTCACTCAGCGGATTCGTATCCATGAACTGCGGATCATCCAGCAGGCCAGCATAGATCTCGCGATCACGAATCGTGTTGGGATTGAGTTTGCCTGGCAGGCGCTTCAGGTTTACGTAGTTGCCCAGCGTGCGATTAACTCGCGACGGCACTTCCACAAACTGCAACAGGCGATACCACCGGTTATCGTTCGCGGTCGCTGGATCTGGCGGACCGTCCGGGGTCCAGTCAGGCCGCAGAAACAAAGCTGCCGCGCCTGCGGCGTTAAGGATTTCTGCCACAGGAGGAGCGGAAATACCGGCCAGCTGCTGAAACGGCGGACGACGGGCCGAAGCCAGCCTCTGAGTCAGCATGTTCGGCGGATAAACCGGTACATTGAGCAACTCGCCTGGAGAAACAAACTCACGATCAAAATGCGGCTGCCAGACTTTGAAACTGGAGCTGCTGCTGTTGCCACCAAATGTGTCGTCCGTCGTCGTGTTGATGTCGCCTTTCAGCGAATTCGAGCGGAAGGAATTTACCCCCGTCGTCACCGGAGGGTGAGACGACAAGGCATTTTGCAAAGGCTCGGTGCGCTCGGTACTAACTACCGCCTGGAGACGAGTCCCGTTGTTGCGAAGGTCGTCAGCGGTATCCATTGCGTTGATATCAAAGTTTCTGAGCGGCACGCGAACGCGATCCACTTCAATCCACGGATTCTGAATCTCGCTGACTGACGGAAGGTCCGGATTCAGGCGGCGTTCCAGGACAAGATCGAAGCCTTCGTTAGTCCCGCCAAACCCCGATTCCAGAAACACTGGGGTCAGAGTTGGAGTCGCAGGATTGTTGTCTCCGTCCCGATTGGCATCGGCTTCGAGAATTCCATGATGCCCGTTGTAGGGAAATGTCAGTACCTCCGGCAGAAGCAATTCTGCGGCAACTGCGGACTGGTAGTAAGCGCTCGTGTGAACGATGAGGTCAAGGTCGCACCGAGGTGCCCACGCTGGATCCGCCGCAGGAGTAGTTGTGGTTGGCAATGTGCCAGTCGAAGTGTTCGGAGCTATCAGTTCATAGGTGCTGTCAAACATGCCGGTATACGCAGTGGTCATCGTGTCATAGGCACCAACGTCCACGAAGAAGTCGCTGCTTGGTACCGTCCCCCCGGTTGCTGTTGTTGCAGAGATTGTGAAACGTCCACCACCATCAATCTCGTTGCGTACATTCGTTGCAAATGCCAGATACGCTGGTGGGACAGCAGGCGCAGTTTCTTTTGTCATCTGCGAAGGATCAGTCTTTGTGGATCGGTTCCTGCGAACCAGTCTCCAGATAGATTTCGCTGCGGTCTCTCCGGATGTCAGTCCCGAACCTAAAACTGCTTTGGATGGCAGCATGTTCTGCAGTTCAGTAAACAGAAAGTACGTCGGATTTGCCGTGCCGCCTCGGGAGTCATCGTACGGCGTACCGTCGTTGTTGCCAGTGTTGGCCGACCTGATTCCGAGCACCTCGCTGAAAGCCAGCTGCTGCGATTCCACGCCGTACACAACACCGCGGTCAGCAGTATCGTCAGGATACATGCCGCTCTTTGTGACATCTATCGCCGTCGTCGTAGCGATTGACGATGGATCGCTTGTCGTGGAAAAAGTATAGGCGTCGTCATCAAGGCCCCAGCCGTCATGCAGGTTCTTGTCATATTCAAATTTTGTAATGACGTTGTCTGCGTCCATAGCATCAACCACGTTCACTGCGAACTGTGCCATCAAGCGGACGCGATCTTCTGAGTAAATCAGTCGGCCGGCATTATCGCCGGTGTAGTCGCGAACACGGTTCGGAGTGACAGTCGTATCAACCTCCGCACCACCGATTGTGTACAACAGAACAAACAGGTCCCGAGCCATCTGCTGGCGATCGCGACGAGCCCAGAATTCGCGATCTTCAAACGTCTGTGGAGGAAACGTTGGCAGCGGGGTTGTAAGGTTCGAAGGAACTGTCGGAATCGTCGTCACAGTGTCGCGAGCCGTTCCGCCTGCTCCATCCACTTCTGTGGCGATTGGATGTTCAGTGAGCGGTCGGAACCGCAGCCCGGACCGTTGCATAAATCGCTGGAACTCCGGCGTGCCTTCACGAGGAGTCTGAGCCGTTCGAACAACATCAAGAACTTGATTCAAACTCAATGGCAGTTGCCCAGGGACTCCTCGACCTTCCATTGCTTCGGTCAGCAAGAGGCGACGCGTCTGTGGACGAAATGGATCGAACGTACTGTACGGCAGAACTGCGTTCGCTGGTGCCTCCCCGTATCCGAACATCGGAGGAAATTCGAGGAAGGCGTCGTTATCAGAATTTGCCGTCCATTCCCATGGTCGCGACGCGAGATCCTGACCGAATGAGAAGTGGCGAAATGAGTTCGACAACGTGGTGAAAAACTCTGCCCGGCTGGAATTGTCGGCGAACGTAAACGGTGCCAGATTCTCCAGTCGATCGCTCAGCCCTGTGGCGTTATCTTCATCGGTCTTTGTTAAATGGGCACTGATCAAATCAAGCGGCGTGAAAATCTGGTCGTCCGGTCGAACCGCTCGATCGATGTCGACAATCGTTTCATAAGGGTCTTCAAAATTCTGATTGAAGTTTGAGGGATTCGTGGCATTGGAATACGCCACGAGATTGTCCACGCCTGTGGTTGCATCGCCGTCTTTGCCTCCAATGTAGGTAGCGTTGTCGGCGATACCAGTGGCGTTGCCGACAAGAGGATAGTCAAGATAGCCCGTCCACTGCTCTGGAAGCGTATTGACTGGCTGCACGAGAATTGGGGACAGTGGATTGGCTGAATTCGTCCGACGACCACGTCCAGCGTAGTCGACCGGATGAACAATACCTCGTTTTCGGCCAGTTACTGCACTAGCGATTCCTTCGAGGGCGTCTTGGTTATCATCAAAACCTGCGGCACCACCGAAGTTGTTCACGACGTCCGTGGAAGTCTGCGACAAATTGCCTGCTCGACCAGGTCGCGGCAAGGAATTCACGCTTCGTCCGCCGCCAGCAAAGCGGTGATACCACAACGCACTGGCGTCGCCCCATCGACCGTCGTAGACCGTGGGTGATGCAGGATCTGTAACATCGATTCGACCGGTCAACAGCCAGCCCAGTTCCATATTGGCCTGAGCCAGTCGGTTTGTCGGATTTGACGTGTACCAAGTCGTGAATGCAGGGCTCGCATCCGGAATAAACCCAGTCGGCGCTAACGCATATGTCGGATTGACTTCATGAGGGCCAACTCCGAGGTTTGACTGCGACAAGAACGTCGATTCCAGCAATCCCCCCGGCCCCGCCAAAGCGGCGTTGATCACGGCATTTCGAGGAAGCCCCGCAAGATTGCCATGCGTATTCAGATCAATCAGGCCATCAAGGTCGTAAATGGTGAAGGAGTGCAAAACGGTATACTTGCGACCGTCCGCGGTTTCCTGAAGCGGGTAACGCAGGTCAAGCCAGATGCCTTCCTTAATTCCGTCTCCATCATTGTCTGAATCCAGTTCAAACGTAGTTGATGTCGCCGCGCCATCGCCCGTCCACACTCCGAGCTTTCCGAAGTTGGGTCCGTTAAATTGTGTTGCCGCGTTCCCTTCGTTCCTTCGCAAAGGGAAATGGCCACTGCTTCCGGGAAGTGCGGCGATCGCCGCCGCATGTGTGGGGTTGTTTCGGTCAAGGAATCTCAGAACAGGATTTCCGGAACTATCAAACCCTGTGATGTGAAAGGCATGCGGCCGAAATGATCGCACAGCATATTGTTGGTGAGTCGCACTGAAAGTTTCGTCATACCAGTTGGGATCCGTAGGTACGTCAAGTCCGAGCTTGCCCTGATTCGCGGAGCTCTTTAGATACTGAGGCCTGAAGAACGAAGGGATCAGTGTTCGCACTTGTTCATAACGTCGGTCCAGGCGTCCGTTGGTATTGACATCTTCACCCGGATCGAGAATTCCATTCAAGTTGAGGTCTTCTTCAGTACCGTTGTCGCGGATCGACCAGCCTTTGTAGCCCAGGAATAAGTGGTTGATGTCCGGGTACGTATAATCAACATCGGGTGCCGGCACTCCGACGACATCCAGAAACCCGTTACCATTTCGATCCTCACCGCCATCAAGAATGCCGTTGTTATTCAGGTCTTCGTTAACATCCAACACTCCGTTGTTATTCAGGTCTTCACCGCGATCAAGAATGCCGTTGAGGTTCGTGTCCTCCCCGGGGTCCAAAGCTCCGTTGCGGTTCACGTCTTCTCCGGCATCCAGCTGACCATTACCGTTTACGTCAAATTCCTGAATGGGACGAAACTGCGCCAACAGGCCTTCGACGTTTCTGCCAAGGCTCCGACCCCAGCCAGCCTGTGCGTCAACGAAGTTCAGCTTGTTCGCGAGTGCTGTCGTCGTTGGATTTGTTCCAAGGAAATCCTGAGTACCGCTGTAATCATTATCAATCACTGGAAACCCTGTGGTTGAATCCAGCACAACATGAAGGCCAGTCCCCGTATGTGGCGCAATGTCGTTGCCGACCATATTTCGCACGATTGAATGGCGCTGAGTAGGACTCCAAAGGATGCTGGCTTTCTGTTCCGGCAGATTGGTGGCTCCGACAACAATTTGCTGCATGGCCCAGGGAAATGGATCTTCCACTTCCTCAGATGACGACTTGGCGCTTTCGCTGAAGTACTCCGCCGCCGCTCGCTCCTGCGCTGCAAACGTGAAGAACACCATGCCGGTGAAAGCAAGCAGACCCAGCAGTGCGATCACGATGATCAGAGTGGACCCGCGACGCGTTGTAGGCTGAGTTGATCGTTGTGGATTGATGTTCATAGCTTTTAAGCTCCCAATAACCGGACCTGGCCCGCCCGATACGGAGCAATAAGGATTGACCGGGATTTACTTTCTTGTCCGCCTGTCCTGTCCCCTCGCCCCCTTGGGGGAGAGGGCTAGGGTGAGGGGGTTGCGTTAACGCTCTTCATCCGTCAATGGCATAATCAGTGTCAGCTGTTTCGGAGTTTCTGAAGTCGGTTCCGTGAAGCGAATCGTCAACCGCACGGACCTCAGCGGGCTAATGTTACTGAAGCCTTCCCAAATCAGATTCCCGTCAACGAAACGTAGACCTGGCGACTGCCATCCTGGTGGTGTGGCACCAGAAACAACCGGTAAAGAATTATCGATAACGCCAACGCACCGATAAGCAATGTGAACACTCTGTCGTGAAACTGCCGCCCCATCCGAAATCCAGTCAAATACACCGTTCGTATTAAGATCCCAGCCTGAAGCGGATCCAGCGGATGCAAACACAACATCACCAACGCTGTAGGTTTGATTGCTCTGCCAATAGCCCCGATTTGCATTCGCACGCCCTGCCACGGGATCAAACTCCGATGCGGGATTCGGCGATGCAGGCGAAGTGGGCCCGGGCGGACTGGATGTCTGCAAGGGAGGATAGTACTTCAGAGGATAAAACGGCGCCTGATGTTCGAAAATATCACTCACGGCATCGCCGTTAAAATTGATTGAAGTGTTTGGGTGCCACGTGTCAAAAACATGTGGCGTTCCATTGTAAACACCGGGAACTTGCAACGGTCCGTATGCGATGTTTGGAGTGATGCCAACTCGTTGAGAGTTTCTGGAAATATGGTAGTCACCTGCGATCTCCTGGGGAGTGCCTGCGTTCTTCACGATCTGGTGCCCAGGCACAACCCATCGTTCCAGCCGTGAATCCCACAGTTCAACGCGAAACTCTCGCACGTTGGCCAGTAGCACATCTTCAACACGTCGCATTCCGCCACGACCGAACGGGCCATCAAATTCATTGACCAGACCCGTCGTTGGATTCAGAGTTACCACATTTGTCACATCCATCGGGTTGCCAATGGATGATGCCTGCAGAGGCCAATTGAAATCTTCACCAGGAAAATCGGCCGAGGTTTCTGACTGCAGATAACGGCCCATATACTGAGCAGTCGCTGTTGCCGATTCGTGCTCTCTGGAAAGCCCGGTGACTCGGTTGAAGCCAAATCGAAAATGCGGACGACCTAATGCGGAGGGAATGGCTCCTCCATCATTTGCCAGTTCGTTCAACCCGATCAATGACATTCCCGAGTGCACAGCACCAGTGAATTCAGGTACAGCGGAGAAATCGAAAAACCTCCAAAAGTCGGATTGCGCTACAGTTGGCGCACCGGCTAGATAGAACTCTGGTAACCCGGACCCTGATTGAGAATTTGACGTGCCCAGAATGAATGGATTTTCAAATCCACTCGACGGCTGAACTTCAAGATCTCCACCGGACACCGGAAGTGGCTCTCGAAGCAGCATCACGCGTCGAATCAGATTTCCACCTCGAAGGAAGATGGAAATCTCCGCTCCGTTTGAGCCTGCCGCACCGTTTGGAAACATATCGCCCTCGTCGGCTTCCGGCTGGTTAGGATTAAACTGCAGCGACGAAAACGAGGGATTGATCGTTGCCCCGTTGTT
Organism: uncultured Planctomycetota bacterium; assembly: GCA_947085455.1. Taxonomy (GTDB): domain Bacteria; phylum Planctomycetota; class Planctomycetia; order Planctomycetales; family Planctomycetaceae; genus SXXK01. The sequence continues at coordinate 9,046 of CAMTWR010000050.1, forward strand.
CTGTGCAATTTTATCCCACAGGACCTGAGCTGCACCGTAGTAAAGCGATTGGTCTGGATTTGTCTGAATCTGGCGAGCATCGACAGTGAACTGAATGATATCGTCCTGACCGCTGGCCGGATTATTGCACGAGATGTAGATGTAGCCCTGGCGATTTCCGAACGGGACTGCTGTGCGAGCGGTGTCTTCAAAGGGCAAAAACGGAAAGGCATACCGCATGGACCTTTTAGCAAAATCCGCGCGCAGAATTGTGGTAAGCGACCGAGCGCGTTGGTCAGTCTCCGCGATGACTCGCTGCTTGCTGACACTGGTCGTCGCCATCTGAAAGATGGATGTAAACATTGTCATCATCAGCAGAACGAGCGTAACGGACACCAGCATTTCAACGAGCGTGAAGCCTCGCTGGCTGCCATTCCCGAACTTGTTTTGAATTGATCGCTTCATGGGTATGTCTTCAAAGCAAACAGGATCACAGGCTGGAAGGCAACTTCATGGACCCTGTTGGATACACGTCAACTACGCCCGAAGGAAACATGGCAAGTCCGAAGTTCAATACGGTATCACCATTGCCAGGGAACGCATGGCTTTCAGGAATCGGTGAATAGACAGGTGGCGTCGAGTTGTCCGCAGTGCGAGGATCCTGCACTCGTGCAAGATTGTCATACTGTCCTGCGTCGAGCGATCCGTTCAACAACAGACTGACGGCTCCTGACGAATCAAACTTTGAGAATTGATCTTCACCGCCGGCCGCAGCGATTTCCGTTTCAGTAGAAACGACTGCGTCATATTGCTGATATGCCCAGCCCAAGTTACCGAGCGGACGTTCTACATAATCCTGAACTCGGTACCAGCGAGCATTTTGTGCATCAAGAATATATTTTCCGCGTTTGAATTTTGGTGTTGTCGTATCACTGGCATTCGCCCGATACGGATACCGAATTCCAACAAAGTTCGTACCCTTCACGAACGTCGCTTCAAACAAACGCTCGTCGGACAGGTCCACGCCGTTGGTGAATCGAACGACGATATCCACATTCTGAACGGCACCGTCACTGCGTCGACGAACTGAGAGCAACCAGCTGAAGTCATTCAATCGTCGTGATTGCAAAAGCACGCGTGACACATTTCCATTGAACTCCACAGGCAACGGGCGAATGTCTTCGATCGATGACATTGTTCCACTCATATTGAAGTCATTGTCGCCCGTTCCATCCGCGTCTATATCTTCAGACCACATCACAGCGTTCGTCGGAGTGATGTGCGTTAGTGGATATGCCTGGGTAAGCTTACCATCGCCTGAGTACAGCACGATTCTGTACAACTCAGGGTCGGGAATGAGATAGCTGCTTGGTGCAGTACCCGGAAGCAGCAGATTCGATGTCGCAACCTGTGTGAGATCAAGATCTGGTGGGGCTGGCAACTGGACGCCAACATAAACATTCGGAGATGAAGAAATGAGATTCAGAGGCGTCGCATCAATGTCGGTCGTCCAGCCGTCACCCTGAGTCGCAATCGTTAGAGCTTGGAGTCTGAGTGCCGATGGATATCCGCCAGGCAGGATGGCCGGGAAAACAGTCGCCGCGTTGAAAGGATCCAATCCTTCATTCACCACGACAGCATCCAGTGTTCGCAATCCGCCACTCCAACGCCGCAGTATTCCGGCAGGCGAGGTTCCATCATTACCGAAAATCATCGCCGCTTTTTGATTTCCGTCGGAATAGTGATTATAGAATCCGAGCGGATCGACAATGTAGTTACGAGACAGCGGTGTCTGATAATGCTCTAACAGATTTCCGTCCCGGTCCGGGTCAATAATCCATTTTGGATCCGTCTGCAGCATCGCCTCGACGTTGTATTTGACAATCGCACCGTGCGTCAGCTGGTTGGCCTGGATAGCTCGCAAAGTGGACACAGGGAACAACACTGCCACCGACGAAACACCGATGCTCATGATCATCAGCGACATCAGAACTTCAGTCAGCGTCACACCAGTCCGGGATTGTGAGGAGCCGCGCCCTCTACCGCACTTACCCACCCTGCTCCTCTGACACGGAGAGATAGGATGGAAGCTACGAAACGCCGGGAAACTTTTAGTGGCGAGTCTCATGGTTTTGCTGCCTTTCCGGTTTCGGCGAAGAAGTAAGGATCATCCGCCAGCCCGTCGGGCTCACTTGAAGAGGTATTCTTATTCCAATCAAGCGGATCCTCGGAGTCACCAGTGGCAGCGGCACCCTCACTAAAATAGCCATTCACCTCATGCACCGAAACCGCACCAGTTTGCGTAAATATGGAAACAATCCGCCGGTCTTTAAGCATATAGTTACTCGGCGGGAGTGGACTTGGTGGGGAAGTTGCGCTCGCAGGCCGCCAAAATCCCTCAGAAATTTCATCCATTGGCACAAAAGACGAGTCAGATGCATACTTTGGACGAGTGCCGACCCCATGGTAATGTTTATACGCCGCCTCGAATTGCTCTTTCAGAAAGAGCGAATCTTCTGCATCCCCCACATACAAATGCATGACACCCGCACCAGCCGCGTCGCCCAGAATGTTGCCTCGAGGAGAGAAAAGCACATCCATATAACCCGAGTAGTTGCCGCTGTTGATTCCAAATTGAGGTCTCCAGCCGTCCGGGATCTTGGATGCATCCAGATCGATGACGACGGATTCGGGAAGAATCGCGGGGTCTTGGGCCAGCAACTTAGATGGAAGTTCTATCTCATAAGTAAACTCCCGGTCAGATGTGATAGCTGTTTTATCAGCAAATGGTATCTGCAGCAGGAGAACTTGCTCAGAAGTTGGCGCAGCCGTTACATCAATCATTCGAGTATCAATAGGGTACCAATTCCCTGACGGTCCTTTGGGGATTCGAATGCGAAGCCCATCCACTAGCCACCCACGCCGTTTTAGGTTCCACCAGCCCGGATTGCTGTTTCCCCGCACGACAAAGATATCCGGCTCATTGCGGAACACTCCAGAGCCCGTTGGAAACTCCAAATTCGTATCTAAGAAGTCACCATCACCATTGATATCAACACGCTCAAACCTAATGCCGGAGGAATTCTCAGGTGAACTCCATGAACCACCGGGAGCAATATAGGCCATCGTGTTGACAGCGCGAGGGTTCTCCGGATTCACAAAGAATCGCACACCACGCGGTTCTTTTGCATAGATCGCTCTATCTCTGGCACCGGCCAGAAATGATTGTACCTGCCCGGCCGCGCCCTTCACGCGATCGCCTTCGTTGCTGAAGTTGACCGTCAGCAAAGTCATCGTGAGCAAGATCACGATGATCGTGATGACCACAAGCAGTTCAACCAGCGTGAAACCACCACGTTTGCTTGTTCGATCGTGCCGGGACAACAATAGTTTACGCATTATTTCTTGCTCCCTGCGCGGCGGTTGCGGCTGGTAATGTTGTCCACAATCTGATCAAGAACTGCAGGTGACGGAGCGGGCCCCGTACTAAAAGTTGGAGCGAAGGTGTTAGCATACTGTGCAAGATTGCCATAGATCCCCAAGGCCGCATTTGTATCATTAGGCTCACGAAGCCCCAGCTTTCCATCGAGCCCAGCCGAAATGATGAGCGGCGCGTGGTATGTGTCGGGCGTGTGATACTTTGCTTCGTTGAACTCTTGTGTAAGGTCGATCCCCATCCCTTTGTATTGAGGATCTTCAATAAAGGAATACAACAGCCCCACCGGATCATCCGGATCGACAAACAACATGTCACGCTGAGTTGTCAGGCCACCGGACGGTCCAGGTAGTGGAACAGGTGCCGGCGGAAGTCCTCGAATTAATAGTCCGGCGTATTCCCTCTCCTGCGGCGAAATACTTCTCGTTTCCGTCAGGTCGTTGGGATTATCAAAGTCCGGTACAAATGGGCTCGGAGCCGTTGGATCAATCAAGCGTGTTGGCCATCGATAAAATCGCAATGGCTCGCCCCAGGCATCTACAAATTCCGGCAGTCCGTCTGCGTCCGTATCGACCACTTCCAGCGGAGAAAACTGATCGGCATCCACGGGTGACGACCCAAAGGTTCCTGCCGCAGTGAGCATATAGTAAAGGAGTTCACTGCTTTCGGTTTTATCGCGCCCAGCGGTTGCATTCGCTTTGTGAAGATTCCAGCGAGAATCCACAAGCGCCTGAATCTGAAGCACCGTCGGCTCTACGGGCACTACGCCATTCTTGATATTGTCCATCACCAGAGCAGTCCGGGCATTCGGAACGGCGATTTTTTCCTCGACGATATTGGGCAAACCATTGCCATTTTTATCATCGTTCGAAACCAGAATCAGTTCGGCCATTCGCTGTGGAAACTCATAGCGAAACGCCGCCTTGTGAGCCAGCAGCACAACCGCAGGAGGAGCCTGTTCGGGAAAGCGGCTGAAGTGATCGAATCGACCATCGATATTGGTTAGCAGATTGACTGTTGCCGTAACATACGTATTCCGCCGGCTGCCTTTAAATGCTCGTTCAAACGCTTCAATTCGCTGCTCAAGCAATCGGTTAATCTTGTTAACCGTTGTCTTTGTGGCTTCCGCTTCTGCGTTCTCCGTCATCCCATTCATGACAAAGAAGACGAGGCTCATCATCACTGAGATAATGGCGATCACCATCAGCAGTTCCAGCAATGTGAAACCACTGCGATGCGGTTTAGTTTGCAATTTTGGAACGACCATGGTGACTACCCCAGAGAATTCTGCACGATGCTCAGTCAACAAAACGATCATCGATCCCCGAGCGTATTGCCGGGCTTAAAGTTCGCCACGTTGTCTGCCTCTGCGACTCGCGTCCCGATAAGTTCTGTACCGTCGATGTAAACTCCCTTTGAACCGGCCGTTGGATTGAATCCAAGGTCACCATCGATACCCGGAGAGATCAACTGGTGCGAATCCTTATTCCATGCTGTCTTCTGATCTGCCTGAACGTAACGCGACATTAGCGGGGAATAACCCTGGCCGTTGTTTGACGAAACGAAATGGAGAGGAGTCTTTTGACCAGGGAAGGAATCGAGATACTCTCTCATTCCGTCACCATCGGTATCGACCAGTCGTGCCGGATCAAAGGTAAACAGAGACACATGCCGATTCGCACCGCTCGTGATAAAAGGCGCGACTGGATTTTTAGAGAAGCCTATCCAAGTCGGAGCGATGCTTACCTCCGCAGGATCGACGACAGCATTCCCATTCTGATCCCGACTCATTACGCCGGCTAGGAAAAACACGAGTGCCTCACTGCCAGTCAGCGTCAAAGTCGTATCGGACCCACTGTCGCCGGTAAACACTCCGTCGGCGTTGAAGTCAATCTGTCCATTGAATGATAACTGCGGCCAAATTCTTCTTAGTTTTGTCTTCGTTTGCTGCAATGCAGGAGTCGAGTCCCAGCCGTTAACTCCAGCATCTTCTGAGACGACCAATTCGCTGTACGGCGAGACGCCGAAATCGCTTTCGAACTTCGCAATTGCGTTGCTCAACTGTGTCATCTCTGCAGAGATCTGCTGAACTTGTGCTCGATAGCGAACGCGACTGATCGCTGGCAGGATCAGGGACATCAGGATGCCGATGATCACGATCACCACGAGCAGCTCGACGAGCGTGAAGCCCGAGCGTCGCGTTCTGCGATTCTGTTGTGATGGATGGCGTTTCATAGGTGTACCTGTGAGCGGGGTTGTTTAGTCGTCAGTTGGCAGTCGTCAGTTTTCAGTGAATCGCAAAAGTCGCAGGCCCCCTCATCCGGCCTCCGGCCACCTACTCCCCCGCGGGGGAGAAGGACGGTTGAGAGAGGTTTACTTGTTCAATGATTTTTGGGGTTGTTGGCTTTGCGACTGTCCCCTCGCCCCCTTGGGGGAGAGGGCTCGGGTGAGGGGGTTTTGATTTTGTGTTTCGGTTTTCGGTGAATCGCAGAGTCGCAGAGTCGCAGAGTCGCAGAGCCCCCTCATCCGGCCTTCGGCCACCTTCTCCCCCGAGGGGGAGAAGGACGGTTGAGAGGGTTTACTTGTTCAATGATTTTTGGGTTTGTTGGCTTTGCGACTGTCTCCTCGCCCCCTTAGGGGAGAGGGCTGGGGTGAGGGGGTTGTGTTTTCGGTTTTGGGTTTTCAGTGTTCGGTGAATCGCAAAGTCGCAGAGCCCCCTCATCCGGCCTCCGGCCACCTTCTCCCCCGAGGGGGAGAAGGGCGGTGGAGAGGGTTCACTTATTTGTTTATGACAGGTCGTTGAGTAGTTTGATCAGGGGCATGAACAGGGCGATTACGATGAAGCCGACGATCAGTCCGAGCACCACGACCATGATTGGTTCAAGCAAACTCACCAGACTTTCGACTCGCACTTCCACTTCTTCGTCGTACACGTCGGCGACCTTGTAGAGCATGTCGTCCAATGCTCCAGTCTCTTCACCGACGTCGACCATGTTGACCACAAGGTCGTCGACGATTCTTGATTCCTTCAATGGCACCGCGATCGTTTCCCCTTCGCGAATGGCCGAATAAATATTGTCAAAGGCTCGTACAAACACGGCGTTCCCCGCGGTGTCTCGCGAGATCAGCAGAGCTTCCAGAATCGGCACGCCGGAGGAAATCAAGGTGCCCAGGGTTCTGGTGACGCGCGCAATGGTGCCGATATGCAAAATCTTGCCTATCAGCGGTATTCGTAAGGAGAGCCAGTCCATCACATAGGCTCCCGTCTTGTTCTTTTTCACAATTTTGACAAAGATCACAAACCCGATGGGCCCTATAAACAGCATGTACCAGTAGCTCATCATCCAGTCCGAACAGCCAATCAACAGCATGGTCGGAGCTGGCAGCTCCACACCGAAGCCAATGAAAATTTCTTTGAACTTCGGAATGATGAACAGCATGATGAACGACACAATGACCACGGCGACAGTAATCACCGCGCCCGGATAGATCATGGCTCCCGTGATCTTTCGCTTCAGCGACTGAGCCTTCTCTTTGAATTCCGCCAGACGCTGAAGAATGACTTCCAATGCACCGCCAGCTTCCCCGGCTTTGACCATGTTCACGTAAAGATTATCAAACGCTTTGGGCTGCTTGCCCATCGCCTCTGAAAGCGTGTTACCGCCTTCAATGTCTTCAATCACATCCATCAGAGCGTTTTTGAGCGCTCCTGGTTTATTCTGTCCTTCCAGAATTCGCAGGCTTCGAAGCACCGGAAGTCCGGCGTCCTGCAGCGTGGAAAGCTGGCGAGTAAACTGGCACAACAACTTTGGTTTCACACCACCAATGGTGAAGGTTTTCTTTCTGCCTCCGCCGCCCTTGGCCGCAGCGCCCTTGGCGGCACCCTTTTTCGGGTCCTTCTTTTTGCGATCCTTTTCACGGATCTTGGTGACGTAAAACCCCTTCTCACGAATCATCGTCTGAGCTTCGGCCTCCGACGGAGCCTCGATGGTGTCTTTCACCTCGAGTCCCGAGCTGTCCATTGCTTCGTATGCAAAGGTTGGCATGCCGTAATTCTCCAGAGTGTTCCGGTGGTTACTGAAACCCAAGTTTCAGTGAAATCATTGAAAAAGTAACTCCCCGAAACCTGACTGCGTCTTTCCATTTTCAGAAGGAAGGCGAATCATCAGGATTTCCGAGGCAAAGCTTGTGCCGTTGTTCATAACACAGTCAGCGGCAACGTTCTATGGTCAGTTTACAGCGAATTTCAGGTTCGTCACGATCAGTTCATCCTGGCCTGTAGCTTTTTGCCCGAGCAAAACGCTACAGGCCGCAGATCAAGAAGTGAATCGCAGAAGTTAAGCCCCCTCATCCGGCCTCCGGCCACCTTCTCCCCCCGGGGGGAGAAGGACGGTTGAGAGAGTGCACTTTGTTCAAGGTGGTTTGAGGTTGAAGTCTTGCGACTGTTCCCTCGCCCCCTTGGGGGAGAGGGTTAGGGTGAGGGGGTTGTGTTTAACATTTTCAAGATGCCGCGAGCCACGGCGTCGGCGTCCTGAAAGACTTCTTCATTGGGGATCCGAAAGACTCGAAAACCTTTGTCATTCAAAATCCTGTCTCGTTCGATGTCATTGTCGATCGTCATTTCGTGATATCCGCCATCCAGTTCCACGATCAGGAATTTCTCCAGGCATACAAAGTCTACGATCATTGTCTCAATGGCAAATTGTCGCCGAAACTTAAAACCGCCAAGTCGTCGATCTCGCACCATCGCCCAGACCAGGCTTTCTGCCTTTGTCTGGGCAGCGCGAAGTTTTCGCCGGTACTCCAATGAGTAAACAGGTTCTCCGTCCCGACGCGAGGGAGAACCGTCTGTCATTTTCATGCTTTCTTCTTGGCTGAAGCAGAGCCCCCTCATCCGGCCTCCGGCCACCTTCTCCCGCGAGGGGGAGAAGGGCGGTTGAAAGAGGTTTGCTTATTTGATGCTGGGATTGAGTTGGAAGCCTTGCGACTGTCCCCTCGCCCCCTTGGGGGAGAGGGCTAGGGTGAGGGGGTTGTGTTTTCAGTTTTCAGTTTTCAGAGGAAGCACAAAGTCGCAAGCCCCCTCATCCGGCCTCCGGCCACCTTCTCCCCCGAGGGGGAGAAGGACGGTTGAAAGAGGTTTGCTTATTGGATGCTGGATTGAGGTTGGAAGCCTTGCGACTGAACCTGCTGTTCGTCTGATTCCATACCTACGAAACATCCTCCATCACGGTTTCGCGGACGATTTCGTCGATCGTCGTGTGGCCGTCGAAGATGAGTTTCAGTCCGGCTTCTCGCAGAGTTGTCATGCCCTGCTGGCGGGCGATATCGCGAATGTCGTCGGCCGATGCTTCGGCTGCGATCGCATCGCGGATTTCGTCCGACATAACGAGCATTTCATAGATCCCGATTCGCCCTTTGTAGCCCGAGTTATTGCATCTCGCACAACCCTTGCCGTAGTAAAACTTGTACTTACGAGCCGTCTTCAGGGGCAGCTGCAATTCCATCAGCAGTTCATCCGACGGAGCGAACTCCGTCCGGCATTCGCTGCAGATGCGTCGCACCAGTCGCTGGGCCAGAATGGCTTCGACGGTCGCCGTGATCAGGAACGCCGGGACTCCCATGTCGCGCAGACGAGTGATCGCCGACGGCGCGTCGTTTGTGTGCAGTGTGCTGAACACCATGTGCCCGGTCAGAGAACTCTGGACGGCGATTTCCGCCGTCTCGTAGTCTCGAATCTCGCCGACCAGGATCTTGTCCGGATCGTGCCGCAGGATGGCTCGCAGTACGTTTGCAAACGTAACGCCCACGTCCGGATTGACCGGCACCTGAATGATCCCTTCGATGTCGTATTCGATCGGGTCTTCGCTGGTGATAATTTTCGTCTCGGTATCGTTCAGCTCGTTGAGCGCCGAATAAAGCGTGGTCGTTTTTCCGGAACCCGTCGGACCGGTGACCAGCATGATTCCGTTCGGACGTCGTAGAATCACACGGAATTTGCTGAGCAGTGCGGCATCCATCCCGATCTTGTTCAGGTCGAGTGCCACGACGGTTCTGTCGAGTACTCGCATAACCACCGCTTCGCCGAACAGAGTCGGCAGCACGCTGACTCGCAGGTCGATGTTGTTTCCACCGACGTTCAGTTCAATACGACCGTCCTGCGGCATGCGGCGTTCGGCAATGTCGAGGTTTGCCATGACCTTGATACGGCTCACAATGGCGTTCGCAAGGTGGCGCGGCGGCGGGACCATTTCGTAAAGGACACCGTCCGCTTTAACGCGGATCTTGAATTCGTCTTCAAACGGTTCGAAGTGAATGTCGCTCGCCTGGTCACGAATGGCGAGCAGCATCACCATATTCAGCAGCTTCTTGATGGGCTGCGCGTCGGACATTTCCTGGTCAGATGCGAGATCGTAGCCGCGAATCTTCTTTTCATTGTCTTCGTCCGTGGACATCGATTCGATAACGTCTTCGATGCTTTCTTCACGGTCAGCGTAATACCGAGCGATGGCCGCTTCGACATCAGGTCCTGACGAAACGGCGCCTCGAATTTCATGGCCGAGGAAGTTTTTCAGGTCGTCCAGCGCCCCGATATTTTGCGGGTCGGCCATGGCCACGGTGAGCACGCCGTTCTTCAGCGAGATCGGCATGACGTGGTACATTTCGGCCATCGTCTGAGGCACAATTTCCAGCACGTTCGGCTGAATATTGGTTTCCTCCAGATTGATGATCGGCATGCCCCACTGTTCGGCCAGTGCCTCGGTGACCTGTGCCTGAGTGGCGAGACCCATACGGACAGCGACCTGTCCGATGACCGTACCGGGGCTCTGCTTCTGTTCTTCCAGAATGTCCCAGAGCTGGTCATCGTTGATGTGACCGAGGTCGACCAGAATTTGCCCGAGTTTGCGTTGAGCCATGGGGAGGAGTTTTCAGTTTTCGGTGTTCAGTTTTCGGCCCCTGTCCGCTCGTCCCTTTGGGGGATCGGACAGAAGTTTGTGTTCTTGTTTGTTGTCTGCCGCGTTAAGCCCCCTCATCCGGCCTCCGGCCACCTTCTCCCCCGAGGGGGAGAAGGGCGGTTGAGGGAGCTTTATTATTCCGTGCTGGATTGAGGTTGAAGCCCTGCGACTGTCCCCTCACCCCCTTGGGGGAGAGGGCCAGGGTGAGGGGGTTGTGATTTTGTGGCCGTTATTCGTCGTCGTCATCATCGTCGTTGTTGTTTTCGTCGAAGACGCCTCGTTTGGCGCGTTCGATGCGGGAGCGGAGTTCTCCCGGGTTGTTGGATTTGTAGAGCACGTCTTTCTCGTCGCAGAGGCCGCTCTTCCATAGATTGAAGAGCGAATCGTCCAGCAGAATCATGCCGAACTTGCGACCGGTTTGGATCGAGCTGTTGATTCGAAAAGTCTTGCCTTCGCGGATCAGGTTGGCAATGGCCGGCGTCACCACGAGCATTTCGTAGGCGGCGACCAGACCCTTGGGCTTTCGCGGGCAGAGTGCCTGACTGAGAATGCCGATGATCGCATTCGCCAGCTGAGTGCGGATCTGCTCCTGCTGGTTCGTCGGGAACACGTCGATGATGCGGTCGACCGTACCCTGCGCACCCGTCGTATGCAGAGTTCCGAAGACCACGTGCCCGGTTTCCGCAGCGGTGATCGCCGCGGAAATCGTTTCAAGGTCTCGCATTTCGCCCACGAGAATCACGTCCGGGTCCATTCGCAGAGCACGTCGCAGGGCCTCGGGGAACGAAGGCACATCCACACCGATCTCGCGCTGATTGATCGTTGAATGATGGTGCTCGTGATAGTACTCGATCGGGTCTTCCAGCGTGATGATATGATGATCCATATTATGGTTCATCCAGTTGATCATGGACGCAAGACTGGTCGTCTTTCCGGAACCCGTTGGCCCTGTCACGAGGAACAATCCGCGAGGCCGCTGGATCAAATCTTTGCAAATCGCAGGCAAGCCAAGCTGCTCGAATGTCAGGAATTCATTGGGGACTCGCCGCAGCACCATCCCAATCATGCCGCGCTGCTTAAACACGGCGACTCGGAAACGGGCCTTATCGCCGAACGCAAACCCGAAGTCCGTACCGCCTCGTTCCTGCAGCTCCTGCTGGTTACGCTCGGGCGTAATACTTTTCATCAGGTTGGTCGTATCTTCGGCAGTCAGCGTTCTGGTTTCCAGCCGAATCATGCGTCCGCCCGAGCGAATTACCGGCGGCTGCCCGACGGTAATGTGCAGGTCGCTGACTCGTTCTTTTACAACTGTTTCGAGCAGCTTGTCGATCTGAAAACTGCGTGTGTTGCCGCCAGAGCCACTTCCGCCTCCTCCACCGCCTCCACCTGACATAGAGATATTCCTTATTCCGATTCGAAAAAACTCAGTGATTCAGTTTCTGACCTGTTTAACCCGTGGCCGAGAGGCCAGGCTGACAGGACTTCCTGGCCTTTCGGCCACGGGTTAAACGATGCGTGCAGAACAACGCGTCCACTAAAGATTTAATGGCCGCCTTTCGACAACTTATAAACTTCTGCCAGAGTCGTCAGTCCCTGGAACGCTTTATCTTTCGCGTCTTCCACCAGGGTTTTCATTCCCAGCAGACGAGCCTGTCGACGGATGTTCTGAGCCGGCTCACTGTTGAACGCCATCTCCCGCAGCGTGCTGTTCATCGTCATCAGCTCAAACACCGCACGGCGGCCTTTGTAACCAGTGTGTTTACAGTGACTGCAGCCCTTACCACGCACCCACTCGCCTTCTGACATTTCTTCGGGAGTGATGTTGAAGATATCAACTTCTTCCGGGCTGGGCTGATAAGGTTCGCGGCATTTGGGGCAGACAACTCGCACGAGTCGCTGAGCCAGCACCGCCATCAGCGAACAGGCCACCAGGAACGGCTGAACGCCCATATCGATCAGACGAGTGATCGCACCTGGTGCGTCGTTGGTATGCAGCGTGCTGAACACAAGGTGCCCGGTCAGTGACGCCTGGATCGCCATTTCGCCGGTTTCGGTGTCTCGAATCTCGCCCACCAGAATACAGTTCGGGGCCTGTCGCAGCATGGCCTTAATAATCCTGGCGAAGTCGAGTCCGATATTATGGCGGACTTCTACCTGATTAATTCCGGGCAGATAATATTCTACCGGGTCTTCGGCCGTAATAATTTTGCGGTCCGGTCGGTTCAGTTCACCCAGCGCCGAGTAAAGCGTAGTTGTCTTGCCGGAACCTGTGGGCCCCGTTACAAGAAAAATGCCGTTCGGGCGTCGAATGATATTCTGGAAGGTGCGATAGTTATCTTCGCCGAATCCCAGATTACGAATACCCACCTTAATATTATCACGGTCCAGAATACGCATGACCACGGCCTGACCGTGGTTCGTGGGCAGAATGGAAACACGAAGGTCGAATTCCTTCGTGCCGGCTCGAGTCTTAATACGACCGTCCTGAGGTCGACGCTTTTCCGAGATGTCCATCTTGGCCATAATCTTGAAACGCGAAACCAGAGCACCCAGAAGACGCTTGGGTGGGCTGTCGCGTTCGATCAGGGCTCCGTCGATTCGGTAGCGAATACGGACTCGATCTTCGAACGGCTCGATATGAATATCGCTGGCACGTTCCTTGACCGCTTCAGAAATGATCAGGTTCGCCAGGCGAATGATGGGTGCGCTGTCGTCTTCGTCCATGCCCATGGCGGCCGCGGCTTCGACGTCGGTAAAGTCGATCTGGGTTTCAGTGAACTCGGAAATCATCGAGTCCACGGATTCGGTTTCTGACTGCCCGTAGTGGCGATTGATGGCCGCCTGGATGGATTCCAGGGGAGCCATGACCGGGCGAATTTCGCGGTTTAGCACGAACCGCAACTTATCGATGATCTCGATGTTGTTCGGGTTGTGCATCGCGATCAGAACCGAATCGCCATCGGATTCGATCGGAATCACAATGTTTTCGCGAGCCATCGACTCCGTCACCAGCTCGATCACCGAGTTGGGAATTTGACGGCCTTCGAGCTCGATGTAGTCGTATCCGAATTCCTCGGACTGAGCCCGCATCAGATCGCCAGCGGAGATGTAGCCGAGGCGAATCAGAGCGTCCTCGCAGGGAATCCCGAGGTTAGCCGCCATATTGCGAGCTTCCTCCAGCTGAGATTCGCCAATTGTGCCATCGTCGACAAAGCGTTCCAGCCAGTCACGCATTCTTCAGCTCCGGATCCACAACTACAGGCCACGAAACAGTTTCAGCTCTGCCTTCTTAACCTGCGCAATATGACAAGTCTCGATAAGCGTTCGTCAACTTACCCGAACGTGCCGTGCATGCGATGGTTTGATGAGCTATTTCGCAGGGGCGGAGGACCCCCTGTACCGGTTTTTCCGGCGGAAACGCGGAGAAAGACGGGTAGAAACAAACCCAGATCAGACATCGTCAGACGGGAGTAAGGATAGGTTGACTGAGAAAACAGGGCAATTGACAGTGAAACGGCTCGACTGGTGTGGCCACCAGAACGGTTCGCATCAACCGCAGAAGTGCAAATTTCTCAATGACTGGATTGTGTTCACTTCTGAAACGCAACACAAGTCCCCGGTTCGTCATAAGTTCCGTCTCGCTCAGGTTCTTTGTGACAGATTCTGTTGGCGACACGGACTTTACGACTCTGCCCTCGCGTTACTCGGAAGCAGACCAACTCTGAATTCCAGCTTGCTGCCGTCGCGTTGTCCGCGATGCCAGTGCCGGCTGTTTCGAGCCAATCGGTTGAAACAGCCGGCAAAATGGGGCTTTTATTTGGAAGGGATGCGGTGTTTCGGAATCTGAGGACAGTCTGCTCGGTTCTTCGAATCAGCACGGAAAGGCTCCCGAATTCTGCCTTGGGATTGTGAAAAATGACTTGCCACGATGCTGAGTCCGTGCACGACGAATGTGCAGGTTGTATGGGTTGAGCGGCGCTGCGAGACAACGGCGAAACAGCAGGACAGCAGGACGGCATGAATATTCTCTACCAGTTGGAACCCGATCTTGCGGTGGATGAATTCATTCGTGTGCTGAACCGATCTACACTCGGGGAACGGCGGCCGGTGGATGACCGGCTTACGATGGAAAAGATGGTGCGAAATGCCGACGTGATTTTGACGGCGCGGGCTGACGGGGCTCTGGTCGGTGTCAGTCGAGCACTGACGGATTTTTCGTTCTGCACTTATCTGTCGGACCTGGCCGTGGATGAGTCTTATCAGAAGCTGGGGATCGGCCGGGAGCTCATCGAACGGACTCACCAGGCCGCAGGTCGTCAGACGCGACTGATTCTCATTGCGGCACCCAAAGCCCGTTCTTACTATCCCCATATCGGACTTCTTCCGCACGATTCGTGCTGGATGCTGGAACCTGTCGTGAATTCCTGAACTGGGATCCGTGGAGTGCGGCTCGATCTGACACATGGGGATCATCCCGAGCAAAGCAACGCGTCATGCATTCGCAAAGTCCCTTGGTTGCAAATTCGGATCTCTTGAGTTCTCATCCGCGAAGCTCTGAACCAGTCACCTTTTACTCCATTCCGGCGAGTCTTCATCAATGCAAGAGAACGCTGAGCTTCTTATGGGACGGATCATTGCCGGGATCATGATGGTTCTGGGACTCATCATCTGGATCTCGATGGCGTTGGATAAGAAGCGAGCGCGGGAAATGGGCGAGGCTGCGGCGTCGCTGGGCTTTGAATCGTTGGCGGCGTTGCCGGGCGAAGTCGATGGAATCCTCGGAAGTTCGGAACTGATGAACACCGGTCGGCAACGCGTTTCCAACAACGTCTTTCGTCGCAGCGTCGAGCCGCTGGACGTTTTTCTGTACGATTTTCGGTGGACCGTCGGCAAGGGCAAGTCGCAGCAGACATCCGTCCAAACGATTGCGATGTTTCGTTCGCCGTTGTTGAAATCGCCCGAGTTGCATTTGAAACCGGAAGGCTGGCTTTCCAAAGTTGGTGAAATGTTCGGTCGGGTCGACATTGACTTCGAAGAAGCGCCAGAGTTCTCTCGCATGTTCACGCTGTCCGGTCACGATGCGCCGGCAATTCGCGAGTTCATGACGAGTGAACGCCTGCAGACATTGACCGAGCTGAAAGGTTTCAGCATTGAAGCCACTCACGGCTCGCTTCTGATTTGGATCAACGGCAAACGAACACCTCCCGCAGAACTGTCGCAATTCTTCGAACGCAGTTTCATTGTCTACAGCGCGTTCTGCGCACCGGGTTGAGCATTGCCGGTAACGCGCTCGCTTTGAAGTTCCGCGTTTGTGACTATCCCAACCCGCTGCGTCAGCGAGGGATTGCGTTTCTGCGTCGAGGGCAGTGTTCCACGAGATCCCTCGCTGACGCTTCGGCTTAGGATAAATCCCGCTGTTTGCCACGCCTGATCAACCGCAATGCTGAAACACACAACTTCAAAACGCGTTAGCGAGGGATGGCCGCAAGCTTGCAGCTTCCAAACGTGTGAGTGGGGGGGCTGCTGAGTAATCGCGAACGCTGCAGAGGTAATTCCGTCGGTGTCTGGTATTCTGTCATCGAGGTCCTGCGATTGTGTTGCAGGCATGCGATGTTTTCCCCACGGTCGGGCTAAAAAAAGAACTCTTCACGAAGGGCCAATCTTCCTATGCAATTTTTTTCCCAGGCGCACGTTGCCTCTATGCTTCTGACTGCGGTGATGTGTCTCAGCATGTGTGTAGACGCGGCGACTGCAGAGGACTCTGCGCAGACAGCTGAGCAGTTAAGCACCACGGTGAAGGTGGAGATGGGTTATTTGCTGTCGCTTCCTGAAGGCTATAAAACGCAGGAAAAATGGCCGCTGCTGCTGTTTCTGCACGGCTCAGGAGAACGCGGTGCGGATCTGGACCTTGTGAAAATGCACGGTCCACCGAAGTTGATTGCGGGCGGAAAGAAGTTCCCTTTCATCGTTGTGTCGCCGCAATGTGCAAAGGGACGCGGCTGGGAGCCGCTTGAATTGTCGGCGCTGCTGGACGAACTCGAGAAGACTCACAAGGTTGACCCTGATCGCATTTATGTGACGGGCTTGAGTATGGGCGGTTTTGCGACTTGGGAGCTGGCTGCATTTTCTCCGACGCGGTTGGCTGCCATCGCACCAATCTGCGGAGGTGGCGAGCCGTACTGGACTCGCCGCTACACTCACCTGCCGACCTGGGCGTTTCATGGCGCGAAGGATGAAGGAGTGCCAGTCGAGCGGACTCAGGAAATGATCGATGCCATGATCAAGAGCGGCGGTACTCCTAAACTGACCATCTATCCTGAAGCCGGACACGATTCGTGGACAGAAACTTACAACAACCCGGAGATCTACGAGTGGCTGCTGACTCAGAAACGAACTCCGGCTGAGACAAAGTAGCGGGCCGCAGTTTCCACCGTTCGTCGAAGAAACGGTCGGGCGGTCAAGCTTTTTGAAGTTTCGCGTTTGTGACTATCCCAACCCGAAGCGTCAGCGAGGGATTGCGTTTCTGCGTTTCGTTAGTGTGTCCAAAAATCCCTCGCTAACGCTTTTTGAAGTTGCGCGTTTTATCATGGATTCATGAGTTGGAGCGGAATTCGGTTGGTAGAGCGTTCATGATCAAACTTTTCACCTTCTTGAGACCTCCGGAAGTTTTTAGTCTGTCTGACAGATA
>CAMTWR010000051.1:0-33023 GCA_947085455.1 uncultured Planctomycetota bacterium
ACGGACTCGTGGGCAGAATCGTGCGAGTTTGTCGTTTTCTCAACTACCCGCGGCGTATCAGAGGTTCCAAGCTGTATGCGTGAAATGTCGCGAGATGGCGCTGTGGCACAGCCGCTGAAAACGAACGCCGAAAGGAGTGCGTTCGTGACGAGTTTTCGATTCCGGCTCATCTTCGACCCTTTCCGGCATGTAAGGCGGGATTTTAAAACGGAGGGAGCAACAAGTTGCTGCCTCGAAAGAACATTATTTCCCTTGAGTTTGCGTTCACGTGGAGAATTGGTTCTCCGCGAGATTTCGCTTTCAGAAACGCCGCAGGACGTGCCTCTCGCTTCGTTCCGCCCGCGCGTCATCGAGACGCTGCTGACGGCCCCGACATGCGTTATGGGCGCAAGCTGCGTCTCTTGTTTTATCGGTAGATTCCGCAACAGGGTTTGTGCTGATGCCAGCGGGACGGAGGTTTCCAGCGGGTATGCCTCTCTTGCAACTGCGAATTAACCCATCTCGCCCAATATGAGGAATCACAAACGGGAACATTCTACTTTTCTTGTTGCTTTGGCCTGCCTCGAGTTCGAAGGGAGGATTCAAGGCCGAGCATTGCAGCGGTTTTTGTCTGCCAATGCGTATCACCGAATGGTGTGCCGCGAGCAAGGCTGTGTCTCAGGGCTCTGAGTTCGGCTTCTGTTTCCACACCGTTAACATGGCGAGTCCACTGACCGGGCTTCAGGGTCGGGCCGTCGCAAAGAAGTCCGTCGGGCCCGTTGCGAGCTATCGGCTTCAGGCTTGACCACTCTCAGTCCTGACTGCGCTGGACCATGTTTGCTCGCAGCGGATTCCGCTCCACATCACGCAGCACCGTCAGATAGTGTTCATCAGACTGAACGGGAAACGCTTGGAATCGTCCCTGCCAGACATGGTCGCTGCCTTTGAAGTGCCGATGGTAACGGCGAACGTGAGACGTCATGAGCCACTGCATCCAGCGACTGAGGTCTCCGTCTTCGTGCGGCCACAACAGCAGGTGGAAATGGTTTGTCATCAGACAAAAACCAGTCAGCCGCATCGACGAACTCTAATCCACCGAAGCCTCTCAAAGTAGAATGCCCCATAAACCACCTAGGGGGTATTTCTCTTACTGCTTATCACGATGCCTTTTTTGTGTTCTCCCTGATTCAAAACTGCTGCTACCGGTCTCTGCTCTTCATCACAGCGATGCTGAATTGCGCGTTTCACCGCGGATGACACGAGAGAATCGCAGAAGACGACGGCAGTGATTATGATGCGGTGATTGGGTCCGTATGAATGAGTTTTCAGGATGAAGTGACGACGTTGAGCTCGCAACAGGGACAATTCGGATTTGCGGAAATGCCCGAGTGGCAGCAGGCGGCCATGGAAGATGTGCTGGTTGCGGAAGTGGTTTTTAATCTGCCGCTGGAGCGACCATACACCTACTCGATTCCGGAAGAGCTGCGGGATCGTGTGCGCGCGGGACAGCGAGTTCGTGCGCCGCTGGGGCGAGGCAATCGCAGTGTGGTGGGTTACTGCGTGGCTGTGCGACAGGCGGAGTCCGGCCAAAGGACACTCAAGCCGATCGAAGAGTTGCTGGACGCAGAACCTCTTCTTAGCGGTCAGATGCTTGAGCTGACGCGGTGGATTGGCGAACGCTACCTTTGCGGCTGGGGCCAGGTGCTGGACAGTGTGATCCCGGCCGGCGTTCGCAAGAAGAGCGGCACGCGAGAAGTGCAGAGCTTTATCCTGACTCCGGATTCGAACGACAAGGTGGCAGAGTCGCGTTTAAGTCGTCAGCAGAAAACCGTCATCGAGCTGTTGCAAAAAGCGGCCGGTCCGATTGCCGCAACGGATCTCTGTGAACGAGCTGGATGTGGCCCCGGTCCGTTGAACACGCTGCGAAAGAAAGGACTGATCACAGCACTGCGAATTCGCTCCGAGATTTCCGGCGATGATTTGCTGCCTGCCGTGCAACAGTCTGATCTGATCCTGAATGAACAGCAGCAGGCAGCGCTCGATATGATCCTGAAGCCCCTTCGCGCGGGGACGCATGAGACACTTCTGCTGCACGGCGCCACGGGCAGCGGAAAGACCGAAGTGTACATTCGGGCGATTCGAGAAGTCGTCAGTTACGGCCGACAGGCGATCGTGCTTGTCCCTGAAATCAGTCTGACACCGCAGACGATTCGGAGGTTTCGCAGCCGCTTCAAAACCGTGGCGGTGTTGCACAGTCATATGACAGATTCAGAACGCCACTGGCAGTGGCAGCAGATTGCCAGTGGCGATATCGAAGTGATCGTGGGAGCACGCAGCGCAGTCTTCGCGCCGACTCCCAATCTGGGACTGATTGTGATTGACGAAGAGCACGAGCCTTCGTTCAAGCAGGACAGCACTCCAAGGTATCACGCCCGCGAGGTGGCTCGCAGGCGTTGTCAGGACGAGCGTGTTCCGCTTATTCTCGGCTCTGCGACGCCGACTCTGGAATCGTGGATTCGTGCAACGCGAAAACTCGACACTTTGGTCTCGATGCCCAGTCGAGTCGCCGACCGGCCGCTGCCTCCGGTAGTCATCGTGGATACTCGTAATGATCCGCGAATTTCCAAAGGGTCGTCACTCGGCCGAGCGATGTTTCAGGCCATCGATCGTGCGTTGAAGGAGAAAGGACAGGTCATCCTGTTCCTGAATCTGCGAGGATACTCACCGACCGTCTGGTGTCGCAGTTGCGGCGCGGGAATTAAGTGTCCGAATTGTGATATCACGCTGACCTGGCACCGTGACAAGCAGGTTGTCGTCTGTCACAGCTGCGACTATGAAATCGCGCCGCCGAAAGTCTGTCCGACCTGTCAGAGTCCGGCGGTTCGCTATCTCGGAACGGGAACTCAAAAGCTGGACGAGGAAGTCCGCAACACATTCCCCAACGCTACCGCCATCCGCATGGACAGCGATTCTATGCAGAAGCCGGGCAGTCATGACGAAGCCCTCGAGAAATTTCGCAGCGGCGAAGTCCAGATTTTGCTCGGCACGCAGATGATCGCCAAGGGACTGGATTTTCCAAATGTTACGATGGTTGGCGTTATCGATGCTGACACAATGTTGCGACAGCCGGACATGCGCGCTGCGGAACGAACTTTTCAGTTGATCGCTCAGGTGGCCGGGCGAACCGGTCGAGGCGAACGGGGTGGGCGAGTGCTGGTGCAGACCACTTGTCCGAATGACCCGGCTGTGAAGTTTGCGGCGAAGCACGACTTCATCGGTTTCGCGCAGCATGAGCTGGCCGAACGCTACGACGTGCAGGCGCCGCCCTTCGCCAGTGTGGCGCGAGTGATTTTTAGGGGCTCGGATGAAACTCGCACCCGCCAGACGGCGCAGGCCGTCGCCGATCGTCTGCGTGCCGCGAGGAAGGGACCCACCGAACCGGTACGAGTACTTGGGGCCGCGCCCGCGCCGATCACTCGGCTACGTGGCCTTTGGCGTTTTCATCTACAAATCACCGGCAAGACTCACGAACTGGTCCGCGAATTGTGGCAGTCGGTCGAGAAGTCGTTGTCACTGCCCGACGACGTGGAATTCGCGATCGATGTCGATCCTATTAATGCGAGGTGAAGGTCCGTCTCATAGGAGACAGACATGGCGTCGCATCACCAGGTTCCGAAACGTCTGGAGACACTTTCGAGACGACGCGAATTTCTGCGTCCTCCAAATGCAGTCGCCAGTTGCTCGGCCTCTGACGCGGAGGTTGTAACAGAAGTATGAATCTCCGAGATCACTCCGTCTGTCGATCGCACGATGTCGCGAATTTCCGTCAGCTGATTTCGAATATCAGACGTGCACTCTGACGACTCGCCAACTTTCGTCACGCAGCGTTGAGTCAGCTTGCTGATTCTTGAAGCCGCTGTCCCGGATTTCACGGCCAGTTCTTTGACGTTTCTGGCAACCACCCCGAATCCATTGCCGGACTGAGAAGCCCTTGCGGCTTCGATCGTCGCATTCAGCGACAGCAGACGGGTCTGTTCGGCAACGGAATTGATTTCCGCAACGACAATAGCGATCTCTTCCACGGAGTCTCTGAGGCTGTCCATTGCGATCTGTCCCATCTCCGCAGAATGAACGCCACCGTCAACGGCGGACACGGTCTGATTTGCGCGAGATGCCAGCGTTTGGGACTGATTCTGAACCGACACCACGAAATCCTGAACCCGCAGCATCGCCGCGCAAATTGTATCCAGTCTTCCGGGGAGTTGAGCCGCGGTTCCGGGAAACCCGACCTGTTACATGAGTCAAAGTCGTAATTTACTCGTTCCGCCGAGGACTGGAATTTTTTTTGGGCGGGACCCGCGGAACGCTGGCCCACCAAGTGAATGCTGCAAAACGGTGGGCCGGCGCTGGAGATGCTCATTTTTCCCGCCCTGCGATACTCATGGATTCACAGCCTCCGCGGGGGATTGCGTTTTTGCGTTTCGTCAGGGTTTGCGTAAATCCCTCGCTGACGCTTCGGGTTATGATAAAGGCCTGTGTTTTAGCACGCTCAATCAACCGCAAGGCGCAAAGTCGCAACTTCAAAAGGTGCGACTCGGGGGCTCCAGCTGGCAAACCGCCAAAGGCGGCCGCACGTGAAAAGCTGGTGCCATTTCTGTGGGCACAACTGATTCATTCTGTTGCAACAGTTCTAAGCGAGAACCATATTGCAGAGCACACTTACGAACTGTCGAACACCTTTAAAAAGAACGTCTCAGGCACGGGAGATGGTGTTCATCTGGTTTCCGGAAACGGACCAACTTTGTAAACTTCGGCTTCTGTCAATCATGCTTTTGCAAACCACCAACTGCAAACAGGGAAGAGTTTATGCGTCATGTCGTCTGCCTGATTCTCGGGGGAGGCAAGGGAACTCGATTACTGCCGCTGACGGAGTATCGATCCAAGCCAGCCGTTCCACTGGGTGGCAAGTACCGACTGATCGACGTACCGATTTCCAACTGCATCAACAGCGACATCAATCGCATGTATGTTCTGACGCAGTTTAACTCCGTCAGTTTGCATCGTCACATTCGACAGACTTACAACTTTGACCTGTTCCATAACGGGTTCGTGGAAATTCTGGCTGCACAGCAGACGCTGGATGGCAACAACTGGTACCAGGGAACTGCGGACGCCGTTCGCAAGCAGGTCCGATTTCTCAAAGAATACGGCATCAAGCATGTTCTGATTCTTTCGGGTGACCAGCTTTACCGCATGAACTTCAAGGAGATGCTGGCGACGCACGTCAATGCAAACGCCGACGTGACCATCTCTACTGTGCCAGTCCATGCCGAGGCAGCTCGGGGATTCGGAATTATGCAGTTGGACGGCACCGGCAAAGTGACCGGCTTCGTTGAAAAGCCAGCGGACGATGCGTCGCTGGCCAAAGTTCGCACGCCTGCGGACTGGATTGACAAAATGGGCATCGAAGCCAACGGACGCGAATACCTCGCCAGCATGGGCATCTATTTGTGGAACCGGGATCTGCTCGTCGATCTGCTGGAATCCACCAGCCACGAAGACTTCGGCAAGGACATTTTCCCGCTGGCCATCAAGAACCATCACGTGCAGACGCACCTGTTTGATGGTTACTGGGAAGACATCGGAACCATCAAGGCGTTCTACGACGCCAACCTTGCTTTGACCGACACAAATCCTCCGTTTCAGTTTGCCGACCGACGCGCGCCAATCTTTACACGGCCTCGATTTTTGCCTTCCACACGAATGGGATCGTGCACCGTTCGTGACAGTCTGATTGCAGACGGCTGTCTGATCGGGACATCGACGACGATTGAAAAATGCGTTGTCGGTATGCGGACGCACATCGGCAAAAATGTGACCATGAAAAACGCGGTTCTGATGGGAGCCGACTTTTATCCTACGACCGACGATCAGCTCTATTCGATGGGCGATGCCACTCCTGTGTGGGGTATCGGCGATGGGGCTTATATTGACGGCGCGATGCTGGATAAAAACGTGTGCATCGGCCGCAACGCGCGCATCGTCGCCAGCGAAGCACCGTCCGAAGATTGCGACTGCGGCGAAGTCGTTGTGCGTGACGGTATCGTGGTCGTTCGCAAGAACGCTCGAGTTCCGGACGGCTGGCGGTTCCCTCCGAAATAGCAACGATCGAGCCCGTTTGCTCACCAGCCTAAGCGTGGAGGTTGACCGCGGGAGCAAGCAACAGTCGAGGCATTTCCCGATTCAGATGCAGTGGAAGAATGCTCCATGTCAGGTGATTGTCAAACCGCCTGACATGGAACTGCCGCCAAATTGAAGATGCTCGACCACTGGCAAACCCCTACATATTGGTCTTCGTGTCGCCACCGCTTCCGCCAGCGACTTTTTGCAGAGCAGCGTTCAGTTCGCGATCGTGAGCGTGGTCCTGGCTGTAGATGCGGAAGATGATGAAGCTGGTCGGCAGGCTGCGAAACAGTTCGTCGTCATCCAATTCATGCGAAAGACCGCTGGCCGGATCGTACCAGTAGTTCTGCTTGCCAGCCGGCTTGCGTGAGTTCGGCCGATGATAGTGGCGAGCAACATCGATTCGAAGCGGGATGTCGCGAATCGCTTTCGGCAAGGACTCACGCACACGCCGTTCGACCAGATCGGGTTCAGAGAAAATAGTTGTACTTTCCGCCTGACCGCTGTGAAAATGCATAGTGCGTTCACACGCCATGCGCCACATTTCTTCGCGATTGATGATCGCCTTCCAATGAGTGCCCAGGTTTTGCAGCGTGGGGTCAGCACTGTCTGCCCAGCGAGCCACGTCCACCAGGAATGACGTTTCCGTCAGACCCTGATAAGCCTTCAAATGTTCCAGCGGGTTGCCCGGGAACAGTCGCTTCATCGTTTCCGCAAAATAGTTCTCTAACGCGATGTCGATGCCTCGCACCGTACGATGAAAGTAGATCGTCCGGAACAGATTGGCTCGCGTTTCAATGAAGTTGATCAGCGTCGGTAAACCACGCGAATGAATCGTCAGACCGTTTTCTGTGAAGAAGCTGTAATGAATTAAGCGGGAGATATCAAACGCCTTGGTATTGTAGCCCGACATGTACGCATCGCGAAGCACGAAGTCCATGTTGTCGACCGTGTAGATGCCGCTGAAGAGGGCTCTCAGTTTTTTGAGCCAGTCGGGCTGCCCTTCAAGATCATCCGGATTGCCGGCTGGGCGGCGAATCAGCCAGCCGATCTGCTTGGGGTCAATCTCTTCCAGAGGCTGCAGCTTGCCATTGGGGTTTCGACGAATGCGGCGAATGATATCGCCCAGTTCGTGTTCAATGATGTGGCCGCCGATATCTTCATGCGTCAGCCCATATTGATCCAGATAATGATCGTCGAAGAAATGCCCGAACGGACCATGACCGACATCATGCAGCAGCCCGGCGATGCGAACCATACTCTCGACGCAGGCTCGCGACGGAACGTTACGGCAGGAATCCACCAGGGATTCATACCACGCATGAACTGTCACCGAACCGAGATGCATCACGCCGAGAACGTGCTGAAAACGCATGTGTTCGGCCGAAGGAAACACCCACCAGGCGGTTTGCAGCTGGTGAATCTGACGCATCCGTTGAACCCACGGATGATCGATCAGATCCTGCTCGGCCGCTTCACCCGAAGGCAATCCCGTGCGGGAAATGAAAGGGATGTAGCCATGAATCGGGTCGTGAGACAGGCTTTCCGTTGTGAAATCGCGAACCATTCCGTTGTGCCTGAGAAACCATTTAGCCTGAGAAACAGGGGTTCTCCGCGAAACGCCGGAAGTCCATGATCCTCCAGCGACCGCAGATGACAGGCCGGGATGATAGCGAGAATCCGGACTTTGTCCCACCGGATCTTCAGGCGCAGAAACTCCAGGAACGGCGTCCGTTTTAGCGTCAGGCGAACGTCTGGATTACATGAACAGCAGGTCGGCCAATTTCTCGATCGGCGATACTCGTGCCTGTTCCTTGTCCGAAGGACTACTCACCGACTGCCAGCGTTCGGCTTCAGTCTCCACGGTCGGTGTCCACGCAAATGAAGCTGCCGAGCGACAAGGTACTCCGCGCGGTTTGGAATGAGTGAGTTTTGTCATCCTGAGTGAAGAAACGCCCAACCAGGGATCTCGCGCCACGAAGCCTCGTGAGCAAGATGCTTTGCTCATCGCCTCAGAAGTACACCCACCGCAATCATGCTGGCGAAAGAGTAGTTCGTGCCCGACGACAGGATGTCGGAATCCATCAAAAGCAGGCTGCAGTTCTTCGAGGTGTCACAGCGGACGTACCGACTTTGCGGGTTATGGCTTTGGGCAAACATCCGGATTGGGAGCACCGCCGGCTGGGTCCGGAGTTTTTACTTCTGGCGATTCGGCCTTCGGGACGTCGGTCAGTTTCTTCAGACGAATCTTGCGGAAGTGCACGACAGAACCTTCGCTCTGCAATGCAATGCGTCCAACCGCTGGTTTTGCGCCCGTCACTTCACCAGCTCGCTTGCCGTTAATCTCCACCGTGATGCGACCTTCGCGACTTAGAATTCGGCACGCATTCCACGTCTTCACGGGGCCCGCCAGATCGGGTGCGGAATCCAGAGTGTTGTCGGAAACAGCATCACCGCTGGGAAAGATGCTTCCCGCTTCAGGCTGATGCAGCTGGATCTGAATAGCGGTCGGCCAGATCCTGGGTTCGTTCTGAGTGTAGATGAGGACTCCGCTGTTCCCGCTGGGATCTTCGGGATATCTCCATTCCAGCGACAGTTCAAAATCACTGTACTCAGCAGTCGTGAACGCAAAGCCTTTCGGCGCTCCGGTGCAGATCAGAATTCGGTCGGCATCGGGCGGGTCCTGCATGATCATCCAGACGGTCGCGGCATCCGTCTGAGGATCGGAGCTGAACAACTTCCAGTTCGCCATGAACTCACCGGCCAGCAAGTCCTCCGCTTCTTCCACTTTTGCTAATGCAGGCTGAGGAGCGTCGGCAGCTGGAGCGGCCCCCTGATCACTCGCTTGTACCTGATTTATCGCCGTCGTAAACAAACTCACGACCAGCATCCAAACCATCGTGTGCCATTTTCGAAGGACGCGCTCTGCATGTGTCACAGGTTCGCGTTGAAGCTGCGACGTACGGCGAACCAGTCCATTCGAGATCATGGAGACGGTTGACAGGGAGTTAGGCGAGTCGTTCATCTAATCAACACAGGAGGCTCGAAATTGCAATCAAAGGCGTTCACCGGAATCGTCGAACGCCGCTCGAATCAAGTCAGCGACATGAAATAAACAGCGTTCCGGCTCAATTGTCAAATGAATGTACAAAAGTTGCCGCCTGTAAGGAACCAGGAACACTCTCCACCTGAACGGATCGAGCGACAACAAAAAAAACCTGCCAGATTCAAAGGTGGCAATGATCGACACATATTCATGGATCGCAGCTTCATGGATCGCAGCTCGCAGCTGCATCGCATACAACTGCACCAATAACTTGAAGCTGGCTTCTGCTGACCGCTCGGCCAGAATCGGCGTCACCAACACAGTTAGACTTCTCGTCAACATCCTTGCTCTCCATCAAGGAAACGCCGCAGGTGGAAAAACCTGTGTCACTGAATTCGTCTGGCCTTCCATGTGCATGTGACTGTGCATCAAATAGGCACTGAAAGAAATCTTCCGCACGCTGTTGGTTGGTGAGATCAGGCAGTCTAAGCGGGAGACTGATTCCCCTCAGGCGGCGTTTCCACCGGGAGGATCTGCCGTTTTGCGGACCAATTTGCGACTAACGTCCTGTGCGGATACATTTGCGGGTCCGCGCGTCTCGCACACGCGGATGCTTTTCTGAAAAATCACTTATTTGCGACTTCGTGAGGTGTGCAGCGTGTGGACTCGCCAGATCCCGTTTCGAGTGGACATTGCCGGCGTCATTGAGATCATGGGATCTTCGCTCTACAGCCGCCTCGATACCCCGATTCGTGAACTGATACAAAACGCACACGATGCGATTATGCGCCGGCGCAGTCGAGATCTGACGTTTCGCGGACGCATAGATATTGTGCAGGATGCGGCGGCCGGAACATTGACGTTCGTCGATGATGGGATCGGCTTGAGTGCTGAAGATGCAGAGCAGTTTCTCGGCACGCTGGGCATCGGCATCACCGGTCTGCTGAAAGGTCGCGGCAGCGACGAACAAAGAGAGAATGTCACCGGCGACAGCGATCACCTGATTGGTCAATTCGGGATCGGCCTGTTCAGTGCGTTTATGCTGGCCGATCAACTGGTCGTCGAAAGCCGCCGCGAAGACCAGCCCGAAGCAATCCGCTGGGAAGCAGGGCCGGGAACCAGTATTCAGTTGTCGTCCAGCGAACGGACAACGACCGGGTCTTCCGTGTGTCTGCATCTGAAGCCACAGTTTCGAGTAATGGCTGAAGCGCCCGAACAACTGGAATCGGCGATCCGCCAGTATGCCGATTTTCTCAACATCCCGATCCATTTGAACGGCAGTTCGGTGCGGGTCAATGTGATCAACGTGGCGTGGTTTGAGCCGACTCCGGATCAGGAAGCCATTGAGCTCGAGCTGGCCAGCTATTTTAATGAATCGCCTCTGGACGTGATTCCGATTCGTCTGGAGAAACCTGTTTCGATTGCCGGCGCGCTTTACATTTCGCCGCAGCGGACTCCTGGTTTTGCAGATGAGCCAACGGTGGCTGTCACGGTACGGCGGATGGTGATTTCGCGACGTGTTCGTGATCTCATTCCTCCATGGGCCAGTTTTCTCCGCGGTGTGCTCGAACTGGAAGATTGTTCGCCGACTGCCAGTCGAGAAGATCTCGTTCGTGACGACCGCTTTCAGATGGTGCGAACGTCACTCGATGACTTCCTGTTTTCCCATCTGGAGAAGATGGCGGACGATGAGCCCGGTCGCCTGGAAGCGATCGTCAACTGGCATCGATACGTGCTGGCCGGTGCCGCGCTGGCCGAGCATCGTCTGAGAACTTTGCTGGCTCGCGTGTATCGCTTCAAGACGTCCCGCGGTGCCCTGCTGTTCAGCGAAATTCTGGATTACAGTGCGGCCGATGCTCTGCACGAGGCAGAGGCGGATTTTGTGATTTGGTACAACGCCGATCGCAGGCAGGAACGGTATCTGGATGACGTCTTCGCGGCCAATCGAACGCCGTGTGTGCATGTCTTCCGCAGTTTTGAAGAGAGCCTGCTGGCGTCGATGATTGCCGACCATGCCACAGATCATGTGGATCTTCGTCCGGCAACACCGTCGTCTGCGAATTTCGCCAGTTCTGTGATGGGCATGGCCAGCCTCGAAGAAGCACCTGCGGTGTGGAGCGATTTTTTGCGTTCGACGCAGGCACGGGTCATGATAGCCTCGTTTCAGCCTGGCCTGCCGGTCGTTGCTTTTCTGAATGAACGCTACGAACTGGCTCAGACCTTTGAAGAACTGCGGAAAGACGGAGACATTCCGAAGGGCTTCCAGCGAATGATCGATGCGCATTTTCGTCAGGCACCGACAGGCCAGAACGAAGTAATTCTGAATCGTGA
Source organism: uncultured Planctomycetota bacterium (assembly GCA_947085455.1). Taxonomy (GTDB): domain Bacteria; phylum Planctomycetota; class Planctomycetia; order Planctomycetales; family Planctomycetaceae; genus SXXK01. Next base: position 11,540 of record CAMTWR010000051.1, read on the forward strand.
GCATCGGCTTGTACAACGCGCGATCAAGCAGGGGCCACGCAGCCCACTGGCGAGCGTACTGCGGCTGCTGGTACTGAACGCACTCAACTCCGCCGGAGCCGGACGTGGTAAAGAAGCCGCTCAGGTGCAGATCGAAGATCTCGACTGGATCGCCGACGCTCTCTGGGGACAAGACTGAACACGAGCGTCGCCGGAATCGTGAGAATTCGGTTATTCTGAACTCTCACGAGTTCAGCTGTGGTTTTTCAAACACTATCAAAGGATCCTGCGATGCCTGTGCGTTCTGTCTGTTGCTCATTCGCGATCATTGCCGTGTGCCTTGCCACCTGTCTGCTTCGCCCTTTGTCGTTGCAGGCCGTGGATGAATCAGCAAAGGTCGACAGCGAAGTTTCCAAATTGCTGCAGACGTTTCGCGATGAATTCGTGGCGATCAAACCGGGCACGAAATCTTTTCCTGAAAGCTTTCGATTCGGGGCAGCGGACGACAAACTGGCGGTGGATGTCAAACTGTTGAAGCCCTTTGAGATCTCAAAGTATGAGATGTACCAGAGCCTTTATGAGGCGGTGATGGGCAACAACCCCAGTCGCTGGAAGGGTTCTCGAAATTCCGTGGAGCAAGTTTCTTATGCCGACGCTGCGGAGTTCTGTAAGAAGGTCACCATCCTGCTGCGCGCAGCCAAACTGATCGAAGCTAATCAGTCGGTGCGACTGCCGACGGAAGTTGAATGGGAATATTGTGCTCGCGCTGGCACGACGACTCGATACAGCTTTGGCGATGAGGCGCAGAATAAAGGCGACGTGGAGAACCTCGCGACGCTTCTGGATCCCTTCGCATGGCATACTGGAAATGCAGCGGGAAATGATCCCGAAGTCGGAGTTTTGAAACCAAATCCGTGGGGACTTTATGATGTCCACGGTTACCTTTGGGAACTGTGCGAAGGCGACTGGTCGGATTCCGTGAAGGACGTTGCCGCGGATCCTCATACGCCCTATCGGAACATCGACACAGTTGCAGCGATGGCCGTCATGCGAGGCGGCTCGTGGAAAGACAAGTGCACGGCGCTGACATCAGCATCCCGTGTTAAGTTTCCTAAAACGACAGGTCGTGACGATGCCGTCGGCTTCCGCTGCCTTTTGATTGAGGACACGCCTTAACTGACAGGATCGGTTGACCCGCCAGCCAACGCAACACGTCAACCCAATAGCATTGCTGTACAGGTGCCGAGGATAATGCCTCTGAACCGGCATAATCTTTTGTCGGGCGATGCTTATTTTATGCAATTGTTGACCATGACAGGACGATTTGACTAAGCTAGTGACGTTTGTCTGAGCGCGACAAACCGAAGAACCGCCCCACCTCCCTGCGCTGCCAGCCTCAATCTTCATCAGTCAAGGTGTCCGCATGCTGACGATTCTCGGTCGATCAAGCACCACACGCCGCGGGTTTTGTGACGGGTATTCCCGTCGCGACTTTCTGACAGTGGGTGGTATGGCTCTGGGAGGTATTAGTCTCAAACAGGCGTTGCGAGCCGAATCCGAAACGACCACCGGGCGATCTCACAAAGCCATCATCAATATCTATCTGCCCGGCGGGCCGCCGCATCTGGATATGTGGGATCCGAAGCCGGATGCTCCATCAGAGATTCGCGGCGAATTTTCTGCCATCGCGACGAAAGTTCCCGGCATCTTCGTGAGCGAGATGTTTCCGCGAATGGCCGAGTTGATGGATAAGTTTGTGCTGGTTCGATCGCTGTCCGATTCGGACGGAGCGCATGACGCTTATCAGTGTATGACCGGGCGGAAAAAGGGAGTTCGTCAGCCACCAGGCGGATGGCCATCAGGAGGCGCCTGGGTTTCAAAGATGCAGGGCCAGGTCACTCCCGCGATTCCAGCGAACGTCGCACTGATGTATCAGACAGGCAACAGAACCTGGGGCGAACCGGGCGACGGAGGATTTCTGGGCGTCGCACATTCACCGTTTAATCTCATCGGACGTGAAGCCCGCAGCCGTCCGGACAACATGACACTGAATGGCATCACGCTGGAGAAACTGCGAGACCGCACCAGTCTCATGCAGTCGCTGGACCGCTTCCGACGTGACGCCGACCAGCGTGGCCAGATGGAAAGTCTGGATGTATACACTCAACAGGCCATGGGAATTCTCACAACATCACGTCTGATCGATGCTTTGGATCTGTCGAAAGAAGATCCTCGCGTTGTCGCTCGCTATGGTCAAAGCAGCGAAGCGTTTCAACGTGACGGTGCTCCACCGATGGTTGAAAATTTGTGTCTCGCACGGCGACTGGTGGAAGCCGGCGCACGATTTGTTTCTTTGAACTTCAGTCGCTGGGACTGGCACGGGCCGGACGGGATGAACTATCCCAAGTGCCGCGAAGAATGTCCGCGACTCGATCAGGGACTCGCGGCACTCGTCACGGACCTTCACGAACGCGGACTGGACCGCGATGTGTCGATCGTCGTCTGGGGCGAATTCGGACGCACGCCGAAGATCAACACGAACAACAGTCGAGATCACTGGCCGCAGGCCAACACGGCGGTCATGGCGGGCGGTGGCATGCGAACTGGTCAGGCGATTGGATCGACAAATCGCTATGGCGAACAGCCTCAACTGCGCCCCGTTACATTCCAGGAAGTCTTTGCAACGCTGTATCACTGCGCAGGCATCGACGCTCAGAACACTCGCGTGTTCGACCTCTCCGGCGTGCCCCAGTATCTGGTGGACCCAGGCAGCAAGCCGATCCACGAACTGGTCTGATTGTTGTTCCTGATGGCGACCATCCAATCAATAGCCTGAAGAGAATTCTCAACTCAAGCGACGCTTTCCCAGACGGCACGCTCATTACGTGCCCGGCGGCCGTGAAACCTGGTGCGCAAAAATCTTCCGGGAAAGAAGCCCGAGCGATGGTTTTCTGAGCCTTCGTGAATATCCTGTGCCTGAGGGCCATGAGCTGTTTCCCAGTTCACAAGCCTGTCTTCGGGGATGCAGGTCTCTGCAGATCGAAGTTGGAACCCCCATGGATCGGACGGCCCGGGCACACCTTGGCGGGAAATCGCCAATTGTCCGGATTTGTGAGCCGGCTTCATCGATCACATCGCAGGCAGCCGGTAGAACGCAAAGCGTTTTGGCCGGATGGGGCGATGTCGCTGATTCAGATTCAGAATGCCTGACAGAGTTTCCGCGTGTCGCGGGATTCCTGAGAATTCAGAGGCGTTTTCTGAACTCTCACGAGTTCAGCTGCGAGTTTATTTTCTGACCTCTCACGAGTTCAGCTACAAGATTTTGTTAACGGCCATTTAAGCCATTTGAAGAGAGCGTAATATGAGTTCTTGCCTTAGTACGATGCGATCGTTGATCGTATGTTCATTTGCCGGCTTGATAGGCTCCGGAATGGTTTTGCCGGGCAACTCGCTTCAGGCTGTGGCTCAGCAAAAGACGACGGCGAAAGCTGCCGCTCCAGCAGCAGCACCTCAAGCGACGGAACAGTCTGCGATACGCGAACCTTCCGCTTTGGAAAAGGAGATTTTGAAGTCAACAGAAAGCCTTGTGAACGCGTTCAATAGCGGCAAGGTCGACGCGTTGCTGGAAAACTTTCTGCCCGATGGAGAGTTGATTGACGAACAAGGCACGGTGCATTCTGGTCATGCCGAACTGAAAACGCTGGCCACGGCCTTTTTTGAAAAGTATCCCGGCGCGAAGACGACCGCTGAACTGGAATCCGTCCGCCAGGTGGGTGACCTGGTTTTGGCCGATGGCAGTCGCACCATTACCACCACGGACGGAAGTGGATTTGCTGCGATGCGTTTCATCGCTGTCTGGAAGAAAACTGACAAAGGCTTCCGACTGGCCTCGTTCCGGGACTTCAGTGAAAACGTGCCCCCGACGCCTCAGGAAGCGCTGGAATCGATCAGCTGGATGATTGGAGAATGGGTGAATGAAGGTTCGGATGCTCGAGTAGAAATGAGCTTTCGCTGGTCGGAAGACAAGAACTTTATTCTGGCCGACATTCTGATGATGAATGGTTCTGAAGTGGTTGCAAAAAGTTCTCAGCGAATTGCCTGGGACGCCAGTCAGGAATCGTTGCGATCATGGACGTTTGATTCAGACGGCGGGTTCGGTGAAAGTCTTTGGAAGTCGTCTGAGGAATCCTGGGTACTGCAGTCCGTGGCGACGTCTCCCGACGGAACTCAGGGAAGTGCCACCATGTCCATCTCGCTGATAGATAAAGATCGCATGCAGATTCGAGTCAGCGATCGCAGAACCGACGGCCAGGAAGAGCCAGACTTTGATTATAAAGTGGTACGAAAGCCTCCTGCGGCCAGCAAAGCGAAATAAGTTGTCAACATGCAGGCCGCGGAGCATTCATTTGCGTTCGGCATCGTTCCGAAAAATTTGGGTTCCGACAAGTTTGGGTTCTCGCAAGTTTGGGTTTGTAAACTGCTGAAACGTTTGGCTCCAATCCGCGCCGTTCGCAGGTTTTGTGAGCCGCCGTCTCCAATCGCACGACACCTGATTACAGGATGAAATACATGATTCACCGTTCGCAGAGAAAATTCGCAGTGGTCACACTTGCGGTCTGCTTGATCCTTGCACAGACGTTGGCCCCGGCCGCGATGGCTCAGCGAGGCGGGCGTGGCGGGCGTGGCGGGCGTGGCGGTGGCGGTGGCGGGTTCGGTGGTGGCGGCGGCGGCGGTTCACGACCATCGCTTGGCAACGTTGGAGGCAGCGGTGCCAGACCGATGGGCGGCAGTCGGCCAGGTTCTGGAAACATCGGGCAGTCCGGTGGTTCTCGTCCGTCCCTGGGCTCAGTGTCTCGTCCAAATTCAAACGCTGGAAGCGGACTCAGTGGCGGGGCGATCCATCGTCCAGGCAGTTCCTCAGGTCTGGCCAAGCCGGCCATGCCGGCCATCGGAACAACGCGCCCGGCCGGCGGAAGCGGAAATCTGGGAAGCAATCGCCCTTCGCTCGGTGGTGTCGGGAAACCGACGAATAAACTGCCTGACGCAGGAAATCAGAGACCCTCCACTGGCGGACTCGCGAACTCCGGAGTGTCAACTCGTCCCGCATTTCCTAACACAACGAAACCGCAGTTGAAGCCACCCGCGGCAGTGAAGCCGATCACGCGACCCTCGTTTCCGAACAACGGCGTTGGATCAGGAGCCGGCGATCTGGGGCTGGCCAACAATCGGCCGAGCTTTGGAAACGCGCAGCGCCCTGTCACACTTCCGGGGCAGGTCAACAGACCAAACTCTCGTCCCACAACACTGCCCGGCGATTTGTTACTTAACAATCTGATCGTGAACAACAATCAGTGGAACAACAACAATCTGAATCGTCCTGCCTGGGATCGCCCCGGCAATAACTCGTGGAACAATGGATCATGGAACCACAGTGACCACTGGCATCAGAACTGGCACGACCACTGCGTAAATCCACACTATCACAATTGGTACAACGGATGTTGGGGCGGATACTGGAATAGCTCGTGGTACGCGCCAGTGGCCTGGGGAGCTGTTGGCTGGGGACTTGGCGCTTACACGACGAGTCTTTCCCATCAATATGTGTATGTGAACCCGTACTACACGACGCCGGTCGTGGCCGTGTCGACCAGCGTTCCCTACAACTATTCTCAGCCTGTTGTGATCAACAATTACGTTGACAGCCAGTCATCCTCAGAACCTGCTGTCGCGTCATCCACCACGTCGCCTCCGTCTGCTGCTGCATCGGATGCGACAGGCAACGCGGCCACCGCAAAGTTCGATGAGGGACTGGCCGCTTTTCGAGCACAGGACTATGTCAAGGCGCTGGACAGTTTTAATCAGGCGCTGGCCATCAATGCGGGTGATGCGGTTGTTCATGAAGTGCGAGCACTCACGTTGTTCGCATCGGGCAACTACAGTGAAGCAGCGGTCGCGTTAAATTCGTTGCTGGCAGCAGCCCCCGGTATGGACTGGACAACTCTCAGCAGTTTGTATGACAACCCGGAATTTTACACGCCTCAACTGCGCAAGCTGGAAGAATTCTGCACACAGAATTCTTCGGATGCCGCTGGTCATTTTGTGTTGGCCTACCACTATCTGGTGATTGGAGCGAAGGACAGTGCCATCGCTGCTCTGAAAGTCGTCGTGGCCAATCAGTCGAAGGATATCACCGCTAAAAAGATGCTGGATGCACTGGAACCGAGCAAGGTTCCGGACGCTCCTGCACCGACCGCTATTGCGCCCCCAGCTGAATCGACGCCTGACACTGCTGAGCAACCGGCAGGCACCGAAGCAACGACGGCGGAACCAAAGCCGGAAACAGATCTGGTGGGTTCCTGGCTGGCCGTGAACGGTAAGTCGTCCATCGAGCTTGTCGTTACGGAAGATTCCAAATTCACATGGAAAGCCAAAGCGGAAGACGGTTCTGTCACTGAACTGGCTGGCGACCTGATCAGCACCGCCGACACTCTGACGCTCGATACGACCAGTCAGGGTTCTCTGGGCGGCTCTGTTGTCTCGAAGGGTGTTGACAAGTGGATCTTTCAGCCACCCGGTGCAGTCCAGGAAACAGACGGAATCTCATTCGCACGAGTCACGCCTCAAAGACTGTTCTAGGATTTTTGTGAGTAGCCGGATTCGTGAGAATTCGGACGAGGTTTCTGAGCTCTCACCAGTCCAGCTACGTTTTTGTTTTTGCCCCCCAAAGATTGCCCACGATGAAACTCGCCTTTGTTGTTCTGTGCACATTTTTCTTTGGTGACTGGCCTCAGTTTCGCGGACCGAATGCGGACGGGCATGCTGACGCCGATGCGTCGCCCACGGAATGGTCAGACGCGAAGAACGTGGCGTGGAAGACTTCAATCCCCGGTCTGGGCTGGTCTTCACCATCGATCGTCGGTGATCGAATTTATGTCACGACGGCCGTCGCGAACGGGGAAGGATTGTCCCTGCGAGCACTCTCGCTGAACACGAGCGATGGCAGTGTCGTGTGGGACAAAGAGGTTCTGGCGGTCGACAAAGCGCCCGCGATCCATTCCAAGAACAGCCATGCCAGCCCGACTCCGATCGTTCACGATGGTGCGGTGTTTGTGCATTTCGGCACGATGGGGATGGCGAAGCTTTCCGCGGACGACGGAACGATTGAGTGGACCAGTCGAGATCTTCAGTATTCGCCGCTGCATGGAAACGGCGGCTCACCGGTGCTGCACGATGGCAAGCTCTTCATTGCATGCGACGGAACGTCCGATCCTTTCGTGGCAGCTGTGGATGCAGGCAATGGCAAGGTTGCATGGAAGACGGCTCGCTCTGTGCAGGCTCGGATCAGCCATTCATTTGTGACGTCGACCGTCGCGATGGTGAATGGCAAGGCTCAGGTGCTTTCGCCCGGTTCTGATCACCTGGCGATTTATGATCTGGAAAGCGGCGTGGAAGTTTGCCGAGTCCGTGCGCCGGGCTGGTCGGTCGTTCCTCAGCCGGCCGTCGGCCATGGAATGGTGTTCTACAATCACGACTACGACAATCCGGAACTGATGGCCGTGAAGCTTGGCGGATCTGGCGATGTGACCGATACGCATGTCGTCTGGAGAATGAATCGAGGTGCGCCGAGCACTCCTTCTCCGTTGCTGATTGGCGATGAACTTTACATCGTGGCCGACAACGGTATCGCTTCGTGTCTGGATGCGAAGACGGGCGAGAAACATTGGATGGAACGGCTGGGCGGCAATTTTTCCGCATCGCCTGTGTTCGCGAATGGCCTGATTTTGTTTCTTGATGAAACCGGACATGCCACGTGGGTGAAACCGGGCACGCAGTTTTCTGTTGCCGGAAAAAACGAAGTCTCCGGCCGGACGTTTGCGACGCCCGCTTTTTCGAATGGCGCGATGTATCTGCGAACCGATGAGAAGCTCTACAAGATTGCGATGTAACGTTCAGTTCTCGTAAGAAGGCCAACACGGGCCAGGGCGAATGGCGTGGACTTAAGGGAAATTTGTAGCGGAAGTCGCGTAGACTTCCGGTGATTTGCCAAGAAAGTCGGAACTCTTGGCGAGTTCCGCTACGCTAAGTCCACGCCATTCGGCCAGGGCAGCAGCGAAAGTCCATTGAACCACAAGGCCCGTCGGATCGCGTTGCGTGCCTGAACGCTGGACTGTTTCTCCAGAATCAGTTGCTGCGCGCTGCCAAAAACAGGTTGGGATCCGGAAAAAACTGTAGCCTTCAGGATTTGAGACGGCTCGGGGAAACTGTCGAATTACGCGTTTCTGCTGCATGGCGTCTAAAATTTGGTCGCGATGTGGAGCGCCAGACGGCTCTCAGGCTGCCGACTAAATCGATTGAAACAGTGTTTCCGGCGGAGTTCTCGCGCGGTCAGTTCCCGGGATTCCTTGTCGCTTTGCCATTGGCGGCTGTCGGTTATCATCCGCCCTCAAACAAAGTGGCGGAACCGATGTTGCGGAAAATCCATACGCCGCCGGACGGGCCAATCAGCCGACCAGAACTTCGATCAGGCAAACAGATTCCATGGCAGAAAACACTTATCTGGCAGTCGACCTCGGTGCAGAAAGCGGCCGAGTCATGGCGGGACGATTTGACGGCAAGCACGTGTCCCTGCACGAAATTCATCGGTTCAGCAACGGCCCCGTCCGCCTTGGAGGAACTCTGCGGTGGAATCTCGTAGGCCTGTGGACTGAAATCCAGAATGGGCTGCGTGAAGCCGCATCGCGTTATGGATCGTCGATCACGTCCATCGGAGTCGACACCTGGGGCGTTGACTTCGTGCTGATGAATCGCAACGACGAGATGCTTGGTCAGGCCTGGAACTATCGCGACTCACGCACCGACGGCATGCTCGCGAAAGCGCTGCAGCGAGTGCCACGATCTGAAATCTTCAGCCAGACGGGTTTGCAGTTCATGCAGATCAACTCGCTGTATCAGCTGCTGGCCATGTGCGAACGCGATCCGGAACTGGTTTCGCAGGCCAGTCGATTTTTGATGATTCCCGACTTCTTCAATTGGTGTCTATGCGGCAGTCGCGTTGTGGAATTCACAAATGCCACGACCACGCAGATGCTGAACGCAACGACTCGCAACTGGGCCGACGATCTTCTGCGAAAGCTGGAAATTCCGACGGAGATGTTTCCGGAGATTGTCACCCCCGGCACTCAGCTGGGCGGACTTCGCCGCGACGTCAGCGAATACACAGGACTGAGCAACGTGAAGGTTGTCGCCCCGGCCACTCACGATACAGGCTCCGCGGTGGCCGCCGTTCCGACATCACACACCGGCAATCCGGACTGGGCATACATCAGCAGCGGCACCTGGTCGCTGATGGGTGTCGAAGTGCAGAACGCAGTGCTGTCCGAGAAAGCTCTGCAGCGAAATGTGACCAACGAAGGCGGAATCGATGGGACCTATCGCCTGCTGAAAAACATCATGGGCCTGTGGCTCGTGCAGCGATGCAAAGTCGCGTTTGAAGAACGAGGCCTGAAGGTCGACTATGCCGAGCTGACTCGCAAAGCGGCCGGTGCGACTCCGTTCCGTTCGCTGGTGGATCCGGATCGGCCCGAATTTCTGCGACCGACGGACATGACAGAAGCGATCGCCACCGAATGTCGGCGAACCGGTCAGCCTGTGCCCGAGAACGAAGGTGAATTCGTGCGATGTGCGCTCGAAAGCCTCGCGTTGAAGTATCGTATGGTGCTGGGATGGCTGGAAGAATTGACTGGCGTCAAAGTCAAGGTGGTCCATGTGGTGGGCGGCGGTGCTCAGAACGCATTGCTGAATCAGTTTGCGGCCGATGCATGCGGCGTGCCTGTCATCGCCGGACCTGTGGAAGCCACTGCTTTAGGCAATGTGCTGGTGCAGGCGATGTCAGCCGGTGACATTTCTTCATTGCATGAGATTCGCGAAGTGGTGCGTCGATCCGAATCGATCACCGAATTTCATCCGAAGAACAGCGATGGCTGGTCGGATGCCTGGGAACGTTTTCGAAAACTATGTGAGGTCTGATCGAACACGCGTGTCACCGGAACCAACGCACGTGACGGACCACACACGGCTCTACGCTTCACTTTAAGAACTCGCAGCGAAACTATGGGACTCTTCGACAAACTCAAACGCAGCCTCGAAAAGACAAAGCAGATCCTGCGGACCGACGTCCGCGACCTGTTTCGTTCGGGCCAGATTCTGGACGATCAGCTCCTGCAGGACTTTGAAGCGAGACTCATCCGCACAGACATGGGCGTGACCGCCGCAGGACGCATTATCACTCGACTGAAAACGGAACATGGCGGTCGAACGGTTGACGTCGACGCCATCTGGAAGACCGTGCACGATGAACTGGTTCAGCTGTTGAAGGGCAAAGACGACATCCGCTGGGACCTCAGCAATCCGCTGTCGCCAATTTTTAAGGCGGCATCGGGCCCCACGGTGATTCTGGTTGCCGGCGTCAATGGGGCGGGCAAAACGACTTCGATCGCGAAGCTCACAAATCTGCTGATGAAGAATGGTCAGAAAGTTGTCCTGGCCGCAGGCGATACCTTTCGTGCGGCGGCAGTCGAGCAATTGACCATGTGGAGCGAGCGGCTCGGATGTCTGATCGTGCGCAAGGAAAGTAATTCTGACCCGGCCGCCGTGGCTTTTGATGGCGTGCAGAAGGCGGTAGAGATTGGGGCCGATTATTTGATTGTGGACACCGCCGGTCGCCTGCAGACTCAGAAGAATCTGATGGACGAACTCGAGAAAATCCGACGCGTGATGCGAAAAATTATTCCCGATGCACCGCATGAAAGTCTGCTGGTGCTGGATGCGACCACTGGCCAGAACGGTTTAAGTCAGGCCAAGAGTTTCTCGCAGGCCATCGGCTGCACGGGCCTGATCCTGTCGAAGCTGGACGGAACAGCGCGAGGTGGTGTGGTGGTCGCGATTCGGCAGGAAATGGGATTCCCGGTGAAATACATCGGAGTGGGCGAGCAGATCGACGATCTGGAACTCTTCGATCCGGACAGCTTCGTCGAAGCGCTGTTTACACGCTAACGGCAACGAGAATGCTGTCGGTAATTTTTTCGTGTTTTTGGTGCTTTGCCAGTGCGCGTCCATGCGCGTTGTGGCACCGGAGTTGACGCAAACAGTTGATCAGGCAGCAACGTCTTGCGGCGTCTGCAATAAGTGCAACTCATTTTTTGCCACGCCACATTTTTCCTTCCACTTGTCATGACTTACCAGCAGGGAATTCACCAGCACGCGAGGACGTGTCTCCAATAACTGATAAACCTTTTCGCCCAATCCACCTTCCATCTCCGACCTCCCTGTCAGTTCTCGCGCAATAAATCACTCCCACAAAACTAACCTTCACTCCGCACACTTCACGTCGTCAACTCCAACTTTACTTCCGCCCAGTCTAGCCCTCGATCAAAATAGTCGTTATCCGGATCACAACGCATGGCTGAAGCATTGGAAAGAACTTTCCGCGTTGTTCCACATTGCCCCAGAATTTACGCCGATTGAAAAGTTGATGACCAGAGTCATTGGCTGGCTTGTGAAACCTGACGGCGATCGGAAGTACATTGGAAATCGCTGAATGAATCTCAACTGATTCATGCCCATCAGAGAATCCTCCACGTGCCGGTCATCTTGAACCCCGTCTGGACCATCGCAATACGCTCGGATTCCGGAGTCGAAATAGATGGATCCGATATGTTAAATGAGGATCTCCCGGAGACATGGTCTTCAAGTTCTGTCCGGAAAATGGAACTTCTGGAAAACAGCCGTTCGAGGCCCCGGTCGATGTAACCGGAGCAGTTTGCGTCCCGGCACAACGTCGCGCAGGTCGGTCTCACCGACGCTGTTTAGCACGTTACATCGCGGGCACTGGCGTGTCGGTTCGGGGCGTTCAAGTAATGCACTGTCTCACACTTGGTCATGCCCACAGGATTGCTGGAATACCAGTCTCAGTTCGAAGTTTCGCAACGCTATTCGAATGGTGATGCTTTTCGGAGAAGCGAGGAAGTCTGATGCATTTGCAGGGCCACTGGACAAAACAGCCGATGAAATGGACAGGGGAGATCATCTAACGCAGAAAGCAGCCTGCAGGCTAAGCTGCAAACGGCTTTCAACACGGGAGAGAAGATAGCAAGTCGCCAGTGGTTAACTCATCGACTTAAAACATGTACGTGCCTTGCAGACAGAACTGTTCTGCGTCCAAACGTGCAAGTTCGCCGTTGTCGCCGAGCCGGCGCGCATGATCGCCTGATTCGGAATATACTCTGGAAACTGATCAATTTGTCGGAGTCGGCAGGAGAATCGGAGGGGCCGTGACGAAGGCGGCCTGGTGCTGGCGGCGGTAGTTGAGTGGCGTCGTGCCGGTAAACTTTTTGAACCGCTTCACGAACGCGCTGTGGTCGTAGAAGCCGCAGTCGATCGCAATCAGCGTAATGCCCGTCGTCTCTTTCTTGAGCGCTTCCATCGCGTGATACATGCGGACCTGTTCCACGAAGCCGTAGGCCGTCATCTTCAGTCGCTGCTTGAAGATCCGCATGAAGTGGCTGGCGGAAACTCCGCAGAGGGCGGAGAGTTCCTCGATCGTGATCCTCTGCGCGAAGTGCTTTGAGACGTGATCGATTGCCGGGAGCAGTTTGACCAGTTCCGCCTGTTCGCCCATCACTTTTTCGTAGAGTTCATTGATGATCACGAGGCCGATGACCCGACCGCTTGCGTCGACTATGGGGAACTTGCTCGAGAATGACCACCCGGGAGTACGGTTATAGAAGCAGGTGAGATGCACCTCATCGAGCAGTGGTTTTCCGTGCAGGAACACCAATTGATCATTCTGGCGAAAGGACTCGGCGATGATCTTGGGAAACAAGTCGAAGTCTGTCTTGCCGATGACATCATTCAATGTGTGGACCTGAATCACACGTCGCAATGCGGAGCTCATGTAGATGTAGCGGGATTCCAGGTTCTTGATTGCAAACAGCGCTCCGGGAAGTCGCTGCAGCGCATCCAGAATCTGTCGGAAATCTCCCACTCGAGACAGGAATTCAGCGGAAATGTCAGGCTTTGGCATAGGTAAGCTGGCTCTGCGTGCTTCAACTGAAACTGGATGATAGGATATTACTATATTCGGTCAGGATCGTCATAGCTGGGCGGCTCTGAAAAGATCACAATGGTTTCTGAAGAAAGTTGATCGAAGACTCAAGGAACCACATGCGCCATGCTCCACATGTTCGAGCCGTTGAAACGACTGGCAACGATTTGCACCCTTCTGGTTGTGCTTGGCGGGCGAGCCGCAGGTGAGTCACCGGAAGTGCTGGTGCTGATGCACGAGCCGGGGCGCGTCGAGCGGTATGATTTGGCGAGTGGTGCGTATCAGGGCACGTTGCTCAGTGGGCTTCCGCCAGCGAACGTGTTGCTGCTGGATCGGGAAGGTCGGCTGTTGATTTCCACCGGCTTGCCAGGAGGCGCGGGGACGGTGTTGCGTTTTGATCCGCGCGACGGTGGGCGCATGGAGACGCTCATCGACATCCCGGAAGGTTACGGTGGACGCCTGTTTCGCGCGACCGGGATGGCATGGCAGGGCAACGATTTGCTGGTGGCCAGTCAGGGCGACGGCAAAGTGAAACGATATTCCTATCCCGCTGGTGAGTGGCAGGCGGATATCGCGTTGGCTTCACCGGGCGGCATGACACAGGTCGCCATGAACGACGGGCGGCTGTTCATCACGGACTTTGTGGCTCAGGCGGTAAGGCGAGGTTCAGAGCAGCTCGATGGCTCGATGAGCGAAGTCTGGGCGCAGCATGCCGGGCAGTCACCATGGGGTCTGGTGTTTGACGACAAAGGCCATGCGTTTTGGAGCACGTCGGGGAATCGCATCCTGCGTTCGGATGGCACTGAGACCGTCGAGTGGGCGGGCGCGGCGGGAGGACTGAACACACCAGTTGGTCTGGGGCTGGGACCGGATGGGCTGCTCTATGCTGCGAATTTGCATGGCACAGTCACGATCTGGAACACGCAAGTACCGCAAGTCGGTCCGCCGCTTCGCGAAATCGCTGGGTCGGAGGTCAAGACGCCGATCAGCTTTGAGTTCACGAAAGGGGCATTGGCGGACCAGGAGTACGTGTACGTTGCGCCGGTGGATTCCCAACTGGCCACCGCCGAGAAGCTGGCGTTCTTTGAATTGAAGATTCGCCCGCTGCTTCATGCGCGGTGTGTGGAATGTCATGGAGCTGACGCTCAGGAAGGAGGGCTGCGGCTCGACTCGCGGCACGGTTGGGAACAAGGGGGCGAGTCGGGGACGGCTCTCGCGCCGGGCAAGCCAGAGACCAGCTTGTTGATCAAGGCGGTGCAGTATACCGACAAAGATTTGCAAATGCCTCCTGAGAAGTCACTGCCCGCTGATGAGATCTCGCTGCTGTTTGAGTGGGTGCGGCAAGGGGCGATTGACCCCCGTCTGAATGCGGGGGCGGCCACTCAGCCGGAGACCGATGACTGGGCAGCCGAGTTTCAGAAACGTCTCGACTGGTGGAGTCTGAAGCCGCTCGCGAACCCCCAGCCGCCGGTGGTGACCGACGAGCGTTGGTCGCGACATTCCGTTGATCGATTCATTAGCGACGGCTTAACGGTGGCGAACTTGCAGCCCGCTCCAGCTGCCGATCCCGAAGTGCTGTTGCGGCGTCTCTCGTTCGTGTTGACGGGACTGCCGCCCGCGCCCGAGTTGCGTGACAGGTATCTTCGGCAGTTTGAAAACGATGAGGCCAGTGCGTATGAAGCACTCGTGGATGAACTGCTCGACTCGCCGCACTTCGGGGAACGCTTTGCTCGGCATTGGATGGACGCCGCGCGGTACACAGATACCTACGGCTACGAGTGGGACGTGCCCGCGAAGGGCGCGTTCGAGTATCGCGACTACCTCATTCGGGCGTTCAATGGCGATGTCGGTTTCGACACGTTTTTACGCGAGCAGATCGCAGGCGATCTCGTGAACCCACCCCGCGTGAACACCGAACTCGGGACGAACGAGAGCATCATCGGTCCCATGTTTTATCACCTGGGCGAGCATCGCCACGGGTCAAGCCTGGCCTACAACGGCGTGCATCAGGAGATGGTCAGCAACAAGATCGATGCGTTCTCAAAGGTCTTTCTCGCCACGACGGTGGCCTGTGCCAAATGCCACAACCACAAATTAGAGGCGGTTTCGCAACGCGATTTCTACGCGATTGGGGCAATGTTCATGACGCCTCGCTGGGTCAGCCGACCGGCCGATGCGCCGGGAAAGAATGACGCTGCGATTGTACGGTTGAAAGAACTGCGCGGCCTGATTCGTGATGACCTCGCCAAACAGTGGGCGGCGATCGAACTCACTGTCGCGATGTGGCGGACTCCGCTCGACGTCCCCAACGCACCGCAGCCGACGGTCGATGACGTTGCCTATCCACTCTCCCGGTTGCTCAAAGCGGATGGAAATGTCGAGGAGACCTGGACGGCACTTGCTGCCGAGTGGACCGCCACGCGAACGGCTCGAGTGACAGCCAATGCAGCCTTTCAGCCGTTAGCAGATTTCTCGCAACCGGGGGTGCCCGCCGGTTGGGTGACTGATGGCGACGGGTTTGCGCACGGCTGGGCTGCGGACGCGACGCCGCTGATTGCGTTGGAGGGAGATCAGGTCGTATCGCGATTCCTGCCGCGCGGCTACCACACGCACGCTCTGTCGTCCAAATTGCCTGGTGCATTGCGGATGCCCCCCGAACATCTCGTGCCCGGTCAGTTTGTGAGCCTCAACCTGGCGGGCGGCGAATTTGGCGGCTGGCTGCAGATGGATGAGAACTCGCTCCTGCACGAAGGGGTGGGGATCGTCAATCAGACCGAACCGACGTGGCGCGCATTTGGCGACACGGCGATGAAGGGGGGCGTGACGAAAGTCACCCTCGACTTCGTCACTTCGTCGCTCAATCCGAATTTTCCGGCCCGCGTCGGCATTGTTCCCGGTCTTCCCAACACGGATCATGGCTACGATAAGCGGAGTTGGCTCAGCGTGACCGGGATCGTGACGCACGACGCGGGCGGTGCTCCGCAGGCGACACTCGATGCGTTTGAATCGCTCTATGCAGGTCCTGCTCCCCAGTCTCGTGACGAAGCCGTGTCACGAGTGACAGTGTGGTTGTCGGGGGCTGTTCGGCGGTGGTGCGAAGGTCATGTGCGGCCTGGCGACCGTCAGATCATGAACTGGCTGATCGAGCAGAAGCTGTTGCCCAATCAAGCGGCTCCCGAGGGTTCGCTCGCCGCGCTGCTGGCGGAGTATCGCCGCGTCGAGCAGGGAATCGCCTTCCCGCGCTCGGTCAACAGCATGGATGAACGCGAGCTGGCGAAGTCTGGACTGCACCTCAACATTCGCGGGAACTACGACGCGCTGGGTGATCTTGTGCTGCCCGATTCGTTGCAGATGTTCGCCGGGAGAAATGCTGTGGCGCAAAGCCCCGGCAGCGGACGGTTGGAACTCGCTGAATCGTTACTTCACCCCGAGCATCCCCTCACCTCGCGGGTGTATGTCAACCGCGTCTGGCAGTGGGTCTTTGGGACGGGACTGGTCACCACGCCGGATGACTTCGGTCGATTGGGCGACAAGCCCTCGCATCCCGAGTTGCTCGACTGGCTGGCCCGCGATTTCATGAAACAAGGTTGGTCCACGAAACAACTCGTGCGGGAATTGGTGCTCACTGAAACGTTCCAACAGTCCGGGACCGTCAGCGAAGCGGCTCGGCAAGTCGACCCGGACAACCGATTGCGGCATCACTATCCAACACGACGGCTAGAGGCCGAGGAGATTCGCGATGCCTTGCTGGCGGTCTCGGGACGTCTTGACCCCCAGCTCTATGGTCGTCCCATCAACCCGTCCCGACCGGTCGAGGACGCAGCCAAGCGACTCTTCTCAGGGCCACTTGACGGAAATGGACGACGATCGCTGTATCTGACGATGTCGATCATGGCGCCACCCAAATTCCTGATGACCTTCGACCTGCCGGACCTGCGGCTGCCCAGCGGCAAACGCAGTGTCACCAGCGTGCCGACGCAGGCCCTGACGTTGTTGAACGATCCGCTCGTCAGTCAGTTAGCTCGGCAGTGGGCGACCGCACTCGTCAAGGTTCCGCACTCCAATCCCGAGGAACGCATCGACAGCATGTTCGTCACCGCTTTCGGACGCACACCGCACAAAGCGGAACGCGGTCGCTGGATGGAATTGCTGCAACAGGTGGCCACATCGTCAGATGTCCTGAATGATGAGACCGCTTGGGCGCAGATGGCCCATACGTTCTTTAACTCCCAGGAATTCATCTACTACCGCTAACATGGATCGATATCATGCCTCATCCAACCTCCCGCTGTCCCGGTCGCATTGCCCCATTGGCTACACGGCGAGGATTCCTGCAGCAGGCCTCCGCTGGCTTCGGCTGGTTGGCGTTGCAGGGCCTGTTGTCACGCTCCTCCCTCGCTGTCACGCCGCATGTTGCAAAGGCGAAGAACATCATCTTCTGCTTCATGGACGGCGGGCCGAGTCACGTCGATACGTTCGACTACAAGCCGATGCTTAAGAAGCATCAGGGACAGCCGATCGGGGCCAACTGGATCAACAAGAAATCCGATAACGGGGCCGGTCGCGTTTGGCTGGGTTGTCCGTGGGAGTTCAAGCAACGGGGCGAGAGTGGGCTGTGGGTCAGTGACTTGTTTCCGCATCTGGCCACCGTCGCCGATCAGTTGTGTGTGGTCCGGTCGATGGTGGGGGAACTGCCGCTGCATGGGCAGTCGAACCTGTTGCTGCATACGGGCCGCGTCACGGGACAAGCGCCCAGTCTCGGGGCATGGGTTTCTTATGGTCTGGGGACCGAGAACGAGAATCTTCCGGCCTATGTTCTGCTGAATAATGACTGGGTGCCGAATGGCGGCCTGGAGAACTTCGGTAGTTCGTTTCTGCCCGCCAGTCATCAGGCGACGACGATGCGCGCGAAAGGCACGGCGGTCGACAACATCGTTCCTCAGGACATCCCCACGCTGCAGCGTCAGAAGCTGGCGTTGCTGGCGGAATCCGATGCGACTTTCGGATCGCAGACCTCGAACCCGCAAGCCATCGAAGCGGCCATCGCCAACTACGAGACCGCATTCCGGATGCAGAGCAGCGTCCCCGACCTCGCCGACATCAGCCACGAGCCGGAGCATATTCAGAAGCTGTATGGAGTCGATTCCCCGGACGAGCATCAGCGGTTCTATGCCACACAGGCCCTTCGCGCCCGGCGACTGGTCGAAGCGGGAGTGCGATTCGTCGAGATCACCTGTCCCAGTTTCGACGGCAACAACTCACCGTGGGACCAGCACACGCATCTCAAACTCAACCACGAAAAGAACGCTCGCGTCACGGAGCAGTCCGTTGCGGCCTTGATCGCAGACCTTCACCAACGTGGCCTGCTGGATGAGACCATCGTGTTGTGGGCGGGCGAAATGGGCCGCACGCCGGCCGTCGGAGCGATCAACGACGCGACTGGCCGCGACCATCATGTCAGTGGCTACACCGTCTTCATGGCAGGCGGCGGCTTCAAAGGCGGCATCACCTACGGCGAGACCGACGAGTTCGGAACCAATGCGATTTCCAATCCCGTGACCGTGCATGACCTGCACGCCACGATCCTGCACCAAATGGGCCTTGACCATGAACGTCTGACCTTCCGCTACGGCGGCCGCGACCATCGGCTGACCGATGTACATGGAAATGTTGTGCAGGAGATTTTGACATGACGACATTCAGCGACCAGTATTTGATGGCGACGCACTTTTCCTCCCGGAATTGGACCCGAGCGATCGTCGTCGCGGTCATGACCGGGCTGTTGTGTTGCGCGGGTGCTGTGCCATCGTCGGTGCGGGCCGACGACAGCGCGGAATTCTTCAAGAACAAGATCCAGCCCATGCTGGTGGAGCACTGTAACCAGTGCCATGGCGCAGAAGCCCCGGAAGCCGGGCTTGCCGTGACGGCACTCGACGGTTCGATGGACGAATCCGGCGAGGCAGAAGTGTGGAAGAAGATCCGCAAGGTGGTTGACTCCAGGGCCATGCCGCCGAAGGATGCGGATCCGTTGTCTGACGACAACGTCGCCGCAATCTTATCCTGGATCGACGAGGGACAGCGACTGGAGCGCGAGCGATTACGGGCCACAACGGCCCGTCACGTGTCCCGTCGTCTGACCAGCCGCGAATTCAACCAGTCGCTTCTGCGGCTCGTGGGAGCCGAGTCGTCGGTCCGCGATTTCCCGCGCGACGAGAAAGTCCCGGAGGACGCGGTCGAAAAGTCGGGTTTCTCCAACGACGCTCATACAAATCCACTCACGAAGAGCCATATCGAGGGCCTCAAGCTGGCCTCGCTGGCTGCGCTGCGGGACTTCGCACCGTTCGTCGAAAAGCCGCGGAGCCCGCTCCACTACTTTTATGACGGCGAGTTCTGCTACACGTCACGTGCCACGCAAGACCACATCTTCGACTTCGTCAAGAACGTGGCTCATCCGATGACGGATGTGGAGTTTCAAAACCGCCGGGAAATTATGGAACTCAAAGGCGACTCGTTTTTGGGCCGCCCCATGAACAAGGCCGTGTTCGGTCCCGCGCTCTTCCCGTTCAAACCGGGGCCCCTGCAGGCATTCGAGAACGACCTGCTTTTGGCCAATGCCGCTGCATTCCCCGCAAGCCAAATGTATTCGCGCGGCCGGTTCACATTTCGCGTCCGCGTCCGCGGCAAGCCTGGTGCCGACGGTACGCTGCCGCTGATGCGGATCAAGGCAGGATACTTTGATGTTTTCGCGAACCACTTCCACACGATCGACAATGTGCTGATCTCGGCCGACGAGCAGGTTTACGAGTTCACCGGAAACGTGCGAGATTTTCCCTTCCTCGACAGCATCCCTGCGGAGCACACCTATCGGGACGGCAACATCCCCAGGCTCACGTCGTTCGCTACGAACGACTGGGTAAATTGTATGGGAGCCTTCTTTGTCATCCTCGTCGAGAACGCGAGTCACCACGACGAGGGGCTCTCCCTCGCGTCTGGCCACCACCGGATCAGTCTGGGCAACATCCACGTCGGATCATACTCCGAGATATTGCAGCGTGCCCGCGATAAGACGCTTGCCAACTATTACATGCAGGATTACGAACTCGTCGACGTGTTCACCAAAACGCAACAGGAGCTCGCAGGTAAGGCCCCTTCCATTGAGATCGATTGGGCCGAACTTACGCTCGACGACTCGCCGATGCGCAATACGGTGTTCTTCGATACACCTCAGCGCGGGCCAAACGACGCGTATGCTGGACAGGTCATCGAACGTTTTGTCAACGAGGCTTACCGAGGGTTCGCGACGCCTGAGGATGTTCAGACGTTCGTGCGACTCTACCGGACGCTCCGCGAGAAAGGTCTGGATTTCGAGCCGGTAATCCACGAGGTGCTGGCCTCCATACTGATCTCGCCAAAGCATCTTTTCTTAACTGACTTCGCATCGCCGCCCGATAGACACTCGCGAGCCCTGCTACTCGCTGCGAAGCTCGCGTTTTGGCTCTGGGGCGAGCCTCCGGACGAGCACCTCCTCGCAGCATGCGGAGGCGGAAGTCTGCTCGACAATGCCGTACTGCGGGTCGAGGTTGAGCGGATGCTCGGTGATCCGCGAGCCCGGCGGTTTGTCGATCACTTTATGACCGAGGCCTGGCACCTCGACGGCTTCGACAGAATTATGGTGGACGCAAAGCGGTATGACTTCTACGACTCGGAGCTTGAGGCCGACATCAAGGAGCAGTTTCACAAGACCGTGCATGGCGCGTTTGGACTCGACGGCCCCGCCAGCGTTTTAACTCTGATCGACGATGATCATCTCTGGCTGAATCCGCGACTGGCGAAGCTCTATGGTGTAAGCGGCTACACTGGTCATGGCGAGTTTGTAAAAGTGAAGCTGCCGGAAG
The DNA here is from genome assembly GCA_947085455.1 of uncultured Planctomycetota bacterium. Lineage (GTDB taxonomy): Bacteria > Planctomycetota > Planctomycetia > Planctomycetales > Planctomycetaceae > SXXK01. The sequence goes on from CAMTWR010000051.1 coordinate 32,516, forward strand.
GCAGTCCACTCGGCGGCGTTCTCACGCAGGCCTTGCTCATGAAGATGAACTCCGACGGGACCGACTCGCACCCGATACGGCGAGGCACTTGGGTGCTGGATCGGATCCTCTTCGATCCGCCGCCGCCGCCAAAGATGACGCCCTTGAAAGACCAGAGCTTGATCAAGGCGAAGACGCTGCGGGAACGAATTGCTGAACACGCCGAGACGAGTTCCTCCTGTGTGAACTGCCATCGCCGGATCGATCCATTCGGGCTGGCGTTCGAAAACTTCGACGCCGTCGGAGGCTGGCGAGACTCGGTGCAGGTCGGAGACGAGCAGCAGCCGGTGGAAGTGTCGCTCAAGCTCGCCGACGGGGCCGTCATCGACAACCCCAACGACCTTAGGCAGGCAGTAAGAGAAGTTGTACCCAGTTTTAGATTTGATTGTGAGGCTCCACTTGGGGAGTTTCTCTGACCTGAGGAGTCGTTCGGCGAACGGTCGGAATTCGATTTCTGTCAGTTTGACAC
>CAMTWR010000052.1:0-45205 GCA_947085455.1 uncultured Planctomycetota bacterium
ATGGTCAGTGCCTGGTTATCAGAGTTCGGACTCACGCTGGCTCAGGTTGCGACGGACGTAAAATTCCATGAAATCACAGCAATTCCCGAGCTTTTGAAACTTATCGACCTTGATGGATCGATCATTACCATTGATGCAATGGGGACTCAGGTTGCGATCGCCGATCAGATCGTTGACGGCAAGGGGCATTACATTCTGGCGTTGAAAGCCAATCAGGACGGACTCTTTCAGCAGGTTATGAATTGTGTTGAGGAGAACATCAGCGATGACTTTGCGCGTCTTCCTTCGGAACGCCTTGAAGAGTCTTCGAAGAAGTCTCATGGTCGCATCGACTCACGCACGTATTTGCAGTTTGAAGTGCCCAATGCGTTCACCGGAACGTCTCGCTGGAAGGGCCTGAAGACGATCGGTGTGGTTGTGTATAAGAGTCTCATCAAGGGCGAAGAGCGAATTGACATCCGATATTTCATCAGCAGTCTGCCTCTTGGCATCGAGCAGTTTTCCAAGGCTGTTCGACGGCACTGGGGAATTGAAACGACATGTCACTGGAGTCTGGATGTCACTTATGGCGAGGATGGCTTAAGAACTCGCCAGCGTACAATCGCAGAGAATTTAGCATGGCTCCGACGCTTCACATTATCTCTATTGAAGCAACATCCTGGTAAAGACAGCCTCGCCATGAAACGCAGAATCTGCGGCTGGAGCGACGACTTCCTGATGGAAGTCCTTGGTATCAAAGGGACTTAAGTGTGCGCTGGCCTTGACCGACGATTCGCTTGTCGCAAGCTACAAAAAATCACAGTCGCAAGTCGTCCGCACAGTCCGTCGAATGAAAACAAAGCTGGGCGAAAGCACGAACCTGATCGGCTGGCCAAGCCTGCGAGGGTGCCAAGAGTTTCAGCTGCAACGGCGTGCGTTCACAGCAGTGAGACCAGTGTTTGAGCAACGCGGGTTCGTTGAAAAAGGGGCACGTTGCAGGCTAACCGCGACATTTTGCGATGCCTTTATCCTGAGTTTCGCTCCGTTCGTCTTTAGATGCAAGGTATTCAACAGGCGGTGAATTTCGGTGATTTTTGAATCGGACTTTCATTCAGATTCGCTTTATCATCAGGCTTGAAATCTGGAACAATGCGACGGGCGACGACAATCGCGGCTCGTGCAGGACTGAATGCCAGGTTCGGCAAAACACCTGCGATTGAGGACGACTCTGAATACGAGAAAGCCGCCCAACATCCGAAAGCTTTTCTAGTTTCACCTTTTCAGTTCGCTCCGCGTGGCAGCAGCCCGGAGAGTCACGCGTTGTAGTTATCCATGAGACAAGAAAAGGTGGCAGGTGAATTCTGAACATGCTCACAGCTACCTCACATCCCGGCGTTTCAATTCACTTCTCGGAAATCGGCGGTAGCCAATTTGTGTGCAGATCTGAGCTGCTCCATGAAGCTCTTCAGCAGCAGGCTCTGAAATCGATAGGGATTTGAAGCCATTGCAATTTTTCGCGAAGGGCGGGTGCCGGAGAGTGAGCGATAGACTCGGCGGCTGCAGGTGTCCAGTTTTTGTGCCATGGCGGGAACCAGACTGATCCCATGATTCAGAGACACCAGTTCCTGGACCATCGCCAGCTGACTTGTGCGTTCAACCGAGACCGGATGAAATGACTTCTGACGGCAGAAGGAAATGATATTGTCGGACAGACAGTGGGCCTCCCCAAGCAGCACGAACGGCAGAGATTCAATGTCACTCAAACGAATCTGTTTCTTTTCCGTGAGCGGATGATCGGCCGACATCAGCAGCAACAGCTCTTCCTCAAACAGTCCTTCGATCTCCAGATATCGGGCTTCAACCGGAAGGGCGAGAATGGCGACGTCGACTTCACCGTCCGTCAGAGCGCGAATCAGATTTTCCGTGGTGTCCTCCTGAACGATCACTGTCGCCTTCGGACATGTCCTGCCAAACGCCTGCAGCACTTTGGGAAGAAAATAAGGCGCAATCGTTGGAATGGCTGCCACGCGCAGTCGTCCCGTTTGCCCGTCGTCGGTGATCTCCGCTTTTGTGTCTTCGATCAGCGCCAGAATCTGTCGCGCTCGCACCTGAAGCAACTTGCCCGAGTCCGTCAGGGCCAGACTGCGCGTCTGACGTTCAAACAGCGGCTGCCCCAGCTCTTCCTCAAGCTTCTGAATCGAACGACTGAGCGCCGGCTGCGAAACCATCAGATCCTCAGCAGCCCGCGTGAAATTGCCTCGTTCGGCAACCTGCAGAAAATATCGCAGCTGATCAAATTCCATGAAATCATCCCTTCTCCAAAAATGGCAGCGAAGTTTTAGCATCATGAAGCTTAACGAACTATGCATAAAATGCATGAATACTATTTGAAGAATGCATTGGGATAATACTTGTGCCCCGCCTATGGTGTAAGTATCACTCAGTCAGTCTGCATTCCAGACGTCGAGTTTCACCCCCGATTTCAGGAGAGAACATGAACAAAACCACACAGATTGCCCGTGTCATCACGGGTTGCACCGTGTTGTGCCTCGCTGCGACCGCGTCGGCTCAGGCCCCGCCCAGCCCCGTTAAACCGGGCGGCCCGCCGGCTGAACAGCAGGACAGAGAAACCCCGAGCAAATGCCCGGTCATGGGCGGGACTCTCAAGGATGCCTCGGACCGGCAGACAGCAGCGGGCGGCAGGTCGAATCGAGACTGGTGGCCGAATCAGCTGAATCTGAACATCCTGCATCAGAACTCCCCTCGCGGTAATCCGATGGGGCAGGGTTTCGACTACGCCGCCGAGTTCAACAGCCTGGACCTCGAAGCTCTGAAGAAGGACATCAGGGAACTGATGACGACTTCCCAGGACTGGTGGCCTGCCGACTACGGCCACTATGGTCCGCTGTTTATTCGCATGGCGTGGCACAGCGCGGGTACGTACCGCATCGCTGATGGTCGAGGTGGTGCGAGCTATGGCACGCAGCGTTTTGCTCCGTTGAACAGCTGGCCTGACAATGCCAACCTCGACAAGGCGCGCCGTCTGCTGTGGCCGATCAAGCAAAAATACGGCTCTAAAATTTCATGGGCCGACCTGATGGTGCTGACCGGAAACTGCGCTCTGGAGTCGATGGGATTCCAGACCTTTGGATTTGCCGGAGGTCGAGCCGATGTGTGGGAGCCGCAGGAAGATATTTATTGGGGACCGGAAAGTGAGTGGCTCGGCGACAAGCGTTACAGTGGAGATCGCGATCTGGAAAATCCGCTCGCGGCCGTTCAGATGGGTTTGATCTATGTGAATCCGGAAGGCCCGAATGGGAAGCCGGACCCCATCGCTGCCGCACGCGACATTCGTGCAACGTTTGCCCGGATGGCCATGAACGACGAAGAAACCGTGGCCCTGATTGCCGGTGGTCATACGTTCGGCAAAGCGCACGGAGCGGCCAGCGCAGACAACGTTGGTGCCGAGCCCGAAGCGGCCGGTATCGAACAACAGGGATTAGGCTGGAAGAATAAATTCGGCAAAGGCAATGCCGGTGACACCATCACCAGCGGTCTGGAAGGCGCATGGAGCACAACTCCAACGAAGTGGTCCAACAGCTACTTTGATAACCTGTTGGGTTACGAATGGAAACTGGTGAAAAGTCCGGCCGGAGCCTGGCAGTGGACTCCGAAAGAAGCGTCTGCTCAGGGAACCGTCCCGGATGCTCATGATGCTTCGAAAAAGCATGCACCTATGATGTTCACAACCGACATGTCGCTCAGGATGGACCCCGAGTATGCGAAGATCTCGAAACGCTTTCATGAGCATCCTGATCAGTTCGCCGATGCCTTTGCCAAAGCCTGGTACAAACTGACTCATCGCGACATGGGGCCCGTGACTCGCTGTCTTGGTCCGGAAGTCGCTGAACCTCAGCTGTGGCAGGACCCTGTTCCAGTCGTGGATCACGAGTTAATAAATGACCAGGACATTTCAGCACTGAAAGCCACAATCCTGTCATCAGGGCTGTCTGTTTCCGAACTGGTTTCAACGGCATGGGCCTCAGCTTCCACATTCCGCGGCACCGACAAACGCGGTGGAGCCAACGGGGCTCGTATCCGTCTTGCTCCGCAGAAGGACTGGGAAGTCAATGCTCCGGAAAAACTTGCAAAGGTGTTGCCGAAACTCGAAAAGATCCAGCAGGATTTCAACAGTTCGCAGACCGGCGGAAAGAAAGTTTCGCTGGCAGATCTTATCGTGCTGGGCGGATGTGCTGCTGTTGAACAGGCCGCAAAGAACGGCGGTCACGATCTTCAGGTTCCGTTTTCACCCGGACGGACCGATGCGTCTCAGGAACAAACCGATGTGGAATCCTTTGCTGTGCTGGAACCAGACACTGACGGTTTCCGCAACTACTTTGGCCACGCTCAGGATCGCCCGGCGGAAGAGCAGCTGATTGATCGAGCTCACCGACTGACGCTTTCTGCCCCGGAGATGACAGTGCTTGTCGGTGGCCTGCGCGTGCTCGATACGAATGTCGGTTTTCCCCAGCTGGGAGTTTTCACGAAACGACCTCAGACGCTGACCAATGACTTCTTTGTGAATCTGCTGGACATGAACACCGAGTGGCAGAAGTCTGCCGTCTGCGACCACTTCTTCGAAGGTCGAGACCCCGCGACGGGCGAAGTTCGATGGCTTGGCAGTCGAGTCGACCTGGTGTTCGGATCGAATTCACAACTGCGAGCCATCGCGGAGGTTTATGCGAGCCAGGATGCCGAGCAGAAATTTGTCAGCGACTTTGTCGCCGCCTGGGTCAGGGTGATGAATCTTGATCGCTTCGATCTTCAACCCTCTGCTCCCATCGCAACAAAGGCCGTCGCATCCCAGCAACGCTGAGTTATCTCGATTGTCCCCTGATTGCGATCGCTACCCTGCTTGGCCAATCACCTTCCGTCGGCCTCGTGCCGGCGGAGGAACAACTGGCCGCTACAGAAACAACTCGGTCACTGCTGCTCTCCGTCCGGTTCATCCGGGCGGAAGCCGCGATTGAGAGGCTCCTGCGACCCCGCCTTGCAAACGCCGGCCCCGCCTGGACGAGCCAGACGGAGACCTCGAGAAATCCTTCATCCGACTGGTAGCCTTCAGTTACGCCCCCGCCGGCACGAGGCCAACGGCAGGCTCTCTGAGCGGCCACGGTTTTTGGTCACATCCTCCTTTGCGTTTTTTCCATTCCCGCGCGAAAAAACGAAAAAGAATGGATTGACATGTCGGAAGGTGTCGATATATATGTGTGTATGGAGACACGACATGGCAACCAGTAAATTGAAATTCACCGATCTTGAAGCCCTCGGGCAGGCGGCCGAATGTTTGCGGACGCTGGCTCACCCGCATCGCCTGCGAATGGTTCAGATGTTATTGCAGGGCGATTACACCGTGGGTGAACTGGCAGAAGCGTGTGAAATCCCCAGCCCCATGGCCTCAGAACACCTGCGGCTCATGCAGCGGTGCGGTTTTCTTTCGAGCGCAAAGGACGGACGGATGGTGTACTACCAAGTCGTCGAGCCGCATCTGCAGCGGATCCTTGCCTGCATCGAAGACCGCTTCGGGGTGGGAACTGCGGCCAAGTAATCCTGAAACGCAACGACACAGAGAATTCCGGAGGTCATTAGTGGCCTCCCCCTTTTTTGAAGCAATAGATCGACAGTTTACGATATCTCGATATTTCAGACTTACACAAAGGAGCATGCTGATGAGCATTTCTGCTATTTCCCCAAAACAGCTTCATGATCGAGTTCAGGCGGGTGAGACTCTGGATCTTATCGATGTGCGAACTCCGGTTGAGTTTCGTGAGGTTCATGCCGCGATTGCTCGCAACGTGCCGCTGGAAACCCTGGACGCCGGAACCGTGCTGGCCGGACATCCGACAAACCGACCGTTATATGTGATCTGTCGATCGGGCAGTCGCGGCAAGCAGGCCTGCGAGAAGTTCGCTGCTGCGGGATGCACGAATGTGGTGAATGTGGAAGGCGGCACGACCGCCTGGGATCAGGCGGGCTATCCTGTCGTTCGCGGTCAGAAAGCAATGTCGCTCGAACGTCAGGTTCGCATCTGTGCGGGTTTCATGTCTCTGACCGGCGGAGTGCTGGCCATTGCGGTTCATCCGTATTGGGCTGGTCTGTCCGCTTTTGTCGGAGCGGGTCTGATGTTTGCCGGGATCACCGACTCTTGCGGGATGGCGATGATTCTGGCTCGTATGCCGTGGAATCAGGTTGGTAAGTCACCAACTTTGCCGCCAGTGAAGAATTGCTCAACCACGTCGGGGCCGTCGTGTTGTGGATAAGTTTCCATTTGAAATTTAAGATTTCAAATTTGAAATCATGAACGAGAAAAGCAAACAGAGGAGAGTCATCATGAGTGTCGTTTATCACACCTCAGCGCAGAACTTTTCGCGAGACGTTTTGAGCTCACCTGTCCCAGTGCTGGTCGACTTTTATGCGGACTGGTGCGGACCTTGTCGCATGCTGGCTCCGACTCTGGACAAGCTGGCGGTTGAGTTCTCCGGGAAGGCCCGCATCGTGAAAGTGAACGTCGACAAGGAGCCCGAGCTCGCTACTCGATATCAGGTCAGCTCGATTCCCGCGCTGGTGTTTGTTGCCGATGGGAAGGTCGTCGCTCAGTCGGCCGGGGCGGCATCGGAAGTGGCGCTTCGCAAAGCGTTGAATCAGATGACCGGAGCTGCGGCGTAGCGCGGTCTTTTGAGTTCCGTCGCAATCGCATAAATCTCACTCGGAGGGCTGACGCCCTGCCGCTCGCCTTTGAAGTCATTCAGGAGTTTCAACATGTTCCTCAAGCAATACTATCTGGCTTGTCTGGCCCACGCGTCTTATCTGATCGCAGATGAAGCAACGAAAACGGCGGCCGTCGTGGATCCGCAGCGGGACATTGAACAGTACCTTGCCGACGCCAGGGCCGGCGGGTACACGATCAAGTATGTGTTCCTGACACACTTTCATGCGGACTTTCTGGCCGGACACATCGAACTGCGAAATCAGGTCGGGGCTCGGATATGCATGGGCGAACGAGCCGGGGCGGAGTTTGATCATACAGCCTTGAAAGATGGCAACGTCATTGAGTTTGGCGATGTACGAATTCAGACGATGGAAACTCCCGGGCACACTCCGGAAGGCATTTCACTGCTGGTGTTTGATCTCGCAACCAGTGCCGTTGTTCCCAATGCTGTACTGACCGGCGACACGCTGTTTATTGGTGACGTGGGGCGACCCGACCTGATGGCTTCGATCGGAGTCACCGCCGATGAACTGGCCGAGATGCTTTATCATTCGCTCGACAAGTTGCGACGACTGCCGGACGCCACACTGGTTTATCCGGCTCACGGAGCGGGATCGCTTTGCGGCAAGTCGCTGAGCAAAGAAACAGTGTCGACGATCGGCGAGCAGAAGAAATTCAACTACGCGTTACAGCCGATGCCGTTTGAGCAGTTTCGCGATCTTGTGACCAGCGAACAACCCGAAGCTCCGGGGTACTTCGTCTATGACGCCATTAAGAATCGTCAGGAACGCCCGGGTCTGGAAAGCACAATGCAGACGTCTCTGAAGGGGCTCAGCCTTGAAGAAGTGATCAAGCTGCGTGACTCTGGAGCTCAACTAGTCGATGTGCGTGAAGCGGCCGATTTTGAAGGTGCGTACCTGGCTGGTTCGATCAATATCGGATTGAAGGGCAAGTATGCCACGTGGGCCGGTTCGATTCTGAGCCACGACGCGCCGATTGTTGTGATCGGTGATGGTGACGAAGAAGAAGCTGTGATGAGACTGGGACGTATCGGATTCGACAACGCTGTCGGATATCTGAAGGACGGCATGGAAGCGTTGGAGGCTCATCCGGAACTGATTCGAACCGTGTCGCGGATCACAGCAGCGGCTTTGGCCGAACAGGTTTCGTCGAAAGAAAAACCGTTCGTGCTGGACGTTCGCTCGGAGAAGGAACACGGCATTGTGCATCTGGCCGATAGTTACAACATTCCTCTGACGCATCTGCGGGAACGCATTGCCGAAGTACCAGCGGATCGGTCGGTTGTTGTTCATTGCGAAGGCGGATACCGCTCGGCGATTGCCTGCAGTTTGCTGACTCAAGCGCGTCGCACAAATGTGTCCGACATGGTTGGTGGCATCAAAGCCTGGATCGCCACGAAACTGCCAACAGTTCCTGAAAGTACGATGACTTGTGGAACGAAGATTTGTGAGACTGCGGCGTGAATCGTGGTGGCTTTGATCGCCGTGTCTTCACACGGTTTAAACGAGATGGATTTCGGTCAGAACTAACTCTTAAACAATCGCCCCAACCGGGTTTAACGCCATGCAGCGCCGGTCGGCACCAGCCCGCCTGTTTTGTCCCAGGGACTGACTCCAAATATCTCACCGCCATCTTCTTTCGCTCTGCAATTGGGAGTTCAATCCCATTGATCCGTTCAGCGTGGTCCTCAGAAATAACGGCAACCGGAACTGATACCGCTGATTTCTTTGGCGTCTTTCCAGCTCTCTCGCACGGAACCCACTGCGGATCGTAGACAGGACACTGCAAAAGCAGGTCAAGTGTCCATGGCTCAACTTCTTCATACCATTTTCCGGTGTCAGGATGGATTGAATCGGGACACATGATGTAGCCGCCACTGCTCGAACATTGATGTTGTATTGCTCACCGTTGATCCACGTTTTCTGACGGATGGGGATGTAGAGTACGCTGTGGTCCGTCGAGTGAATTGTTGAAGGTGAAATTGAACTGAGGCCATCGGCGAAGACATTTCACCGATGGCTTTTTTCATGAGAGCTTTTGTTTGCTGAGAACTTGAAGATCAGAAGCAGAGAAATAAAACCTCTTTCCCAGCTGAACCTGAGGTGACGGCAATTGGCCAGCCCTGATACGGTGGTATGTTTCTTGTTCCGGCCAACCCAATAGTCGAGCGGTCTCTGAAATGTTGAACAGCTTCAAAACTGTTCTCCGTTGATTTGCTGTGATGTTCATGTTCTCTCCTGCAAAAAGCTCCTTTCTTTAAGTAGTGTGGCTGCGGAAAAATTTCGTGACGGATTCTTGAAGTTTTTTTTGCCGTGAGCTATTCGATTCGGAAGACCCAATGGAACATTTGTGTCAAATGGCTGGGGAGTGGAAACAGACGCTGGTTGACATGTGGCAGAAAGTGCGAATCTGAAATAACGATGAGGCTCGACTCAATGCATTGTGAACGACTGACTTCGGATACGACCGTGCAAGTGCTGATTGAAACAACCGATCACTCAGGCCAAATGCTTTACTTTGGCATGACTCTGAGCGGAACCGTTTCGACCGATGCGGACTGTCGGATTTCGATATCACCAGTTTTACATTCTGGCGTTTTCCCGCCCCGACTCTCTGAAGTTCTGATGAAGTCCCTCGAACTCGAAGTTAAGGGTGGCGGGAAATTTGGTTTTCTATTGACATCGTGTTGCCTCTCGGTGACCAGCGTTGATTATTGCGATAAGCGATCCACAGAAATGGCGGTGCGTCTGGCCGCTTCCGAAGCCATTAAACAGTTCCTTCAGCAGGCGACACTTTTGATAGACAATTTGGACGGCGAAGATCCTCAATTGCGATAAGAGTTCAGTGTTTCCAGCGACCGATCGAGTGCCGAGGAGGGGTTGCACTGTTTCGAACTACTGGTTGGGGCATGAACTCACAAGATACCTGACACTCCTCATCACGTCCGTTTTCTGGACAAGCCAGAATGCAATTTCCGTGGATCAGATTGCTGATGCTGCTTTCGTATGCCGGAGCATTGGCTGCCATAGCGGTTGGAGGTTACTCGTATCACCTCGGGCTTCAGATGTTCTGGTCGGCTGGTAATCGTCGCTACGATGCGGTTTGTGAACATGGGTCAGTGATCGTTTCGCAGTTGCACCAGTATGAGTTTGAGACACCACTCCGATTCGGCATATATACGCCAGAAACGAAACGTGGGCTTGAAGGATTCAAGACCACCGGTTGGTGGCACGGTGACAATTCGTGGTGGGAACGCACTGGATACTCGGTTCAACACAGATGTCGCTTTTGTGGATTTGAATGGGCGGCAGGAATTTTTTGGCCGCCCTTTGTTTGGCAACATCCGAAAGTGCCATTCAGCCTTGTACAGGTTCCTGTCGTGGCGTTGGTGGCTGTGTTTTCTGTGCTGCCTGCCTTCGGCATCTTGCGAAAGGTGCGATCAATCTGGCTAAACCCGGATGGATGCAACGAAATGAAAACTGCCCGAGGTGAAATGGCAGAGTCGTCACAGGATGATGGAAGACTGGATGAACGCACGCAGGTCTGAGGTAGGCATCTGTAAGATTACAGGATCTTGATTTACATACGGCCAAGTCGCAGCCTTGTTTCGAGTGCATGAAATACATTTCACGGATGCTCATGTCCGCATGTGCGTTTCCGTGCATTTGAATCAAAGCGTTGTGTCACTCAGAACTGCTAACAACCGGCTCATGGATCAGCAGTGGAACCGGATTGCTGGGTAACAACGCTCTCACTTCAGCTGGAATGACTGATCCAGCCCGATACGGCAGTTTCAGACCGTCTGATTCTTTAATTTCTGAGAGAAGCAACAGAACGTATTGAGTGCTGATTTCGAGGGCAGTCGGCCTATGCGGGTAGAAGTAAGAATCTGAGATGGCGTGTGCCCAGAGCCAGGTGGTTTGCCACTGTTGGCCCCTCGGTTTGATCCCGTATTTCCGGAGGATCATCCTCACAAGTTTGACCAGTCGTTTCTTTGGGCTGCCGGGAAGGTATTCCGGGACTGCCATGGCTGCTCTTTTCAAACTTTGTTGTGGTGAGTTAGAGGTCAAATTGACATCTGCAATCACCAGCGAGTGTCTTCCGTAGTTCGTCCGCTCGGAGTTGAATGGCAGACATCTGCCGCAACGGCTATAATTCGACCGGGTTGTTTTCGGTAGCGACAGTGAAATCGCAACTGTCGGGACTCAGAACTGCCCATAAGTTTGACTCTGTTCGGCAACAGAAAACACAAGAGCTTTAACATGTCCGTTTCTCTCACTCCCGCACCTGACCTGTGGCATATTTCATCAAATGCCAGCACACTGCGACCCGTACTTCCTTCGCTTGTGATCGCCGTTCTCGCACTGATCGGAAGCCTGTGGTTGAGTGTTGGCATGGGACTCAAGGCATGTCCGCTTTGCTTGTACCAGCGAACCTTCGTCATGGGCGTCGTCGCCGTCTTGGGGATTGGTGTCATGACCGGCCCAAGCCATCGAGGCGTGCTTAACCTCTTGGCCTTGCCGCTCGCCGTAGCCGGTTTCGGAGTAGCCCTATTCCATGTTTTCCTTGAACTGACTGGAAAGCTGGAATGTCCCAACGGTCTGATGTCCATCGGAACGGCTCCCCAGCAAAGTCTCGCTGTGCAGGCGGTCTTGTTAATTTTCGTTTTCGTCGGAGTTGCTCGGAGCAATGGTTGCTGCAAACCGACTTCGGTTGGGGCCGTATTTCTGGGTTTGTTCCTAGCTGGAAGTGCGATCATTTCTGCCCCTCCTATGCCCCCGGTTCCAACGAAGGCATACGACAAACCGCTTGACATTTGCCGTCCTCCGTTTCGTCCTCAGTCGCAGCAATGACAAAGAGGCTGGGAGGCACGACGGATGGAGATTGGCACCCCCGCACTGGATCATCTAAACATCGCCAAGAGAGCGTTGCCAGCAGTTGTGCTGGCAATGCTCTGGTGCTGGGAGACATGGCATCCATTTTTTGGTCAACGATCAGGACGGTTAAGGCACGCAGGCCGAAATCTTGCGATTGCCGTTTTCAACACTGTCGTCGTGGCATTGATGTTCGGCTCATTGACGGCTTACGTGGCGTATTGGGCTGACGTACATCAAGTCGGCTTGTTGAATTTGGTGGTGTCATCCAATTTCATTCGCTTCGGGTTGGCCCTGATTCTGCTTGATGGATGGATGTACGTCTGGCATCGAGCCAATCATTCGGTGCCGCTGTTATGGCGATTCCACCGGATGCACCACAGCGACCGGAACATGGATGTCACAACAGCCACTCGGTTTCACTTTGGAGAACAAGTGTTGTCGTCATTGCTGAGACTGGGCCTGATTCCTCTTCTCGGAATCCAAGTCTGGAATCTTGTCGTATATGACACCGTTGTCCTGTGTGTCATCATGTTTCATCACGCTGACATTTCGTTGTCTCGCTGGGATCGTTGGCTTCGATGCCTGATCGTCACTCCCGATATGCACAAAGTCCACCACTCCGATTGGCAACCAGAGACGGACTCGAATTTTTCTACCGTGCTTTCGATCTGGGATCGAATGGCGATGACATTTCGTATGCGGCCTGACCCGAAGACCATCGTATTCGGGTTGCAAGAATTCACAGACTCGTCATGGCAAACATGGTTCGGTATGTGGAAGACGCCATTCATTGCGGTCAAACAAATGAAGCCGCAAAACACTTCCCTGAATCCAAACGAGGAGGCCGATGTCGCCTCGCCATGACACCACTGACAACTTGTTTCGCAACCTGAGTCGGAGAACAATCATGAAGCTTGGTCTGGTCATCTATTCAAACGATCCTGAATCTGTGTGGAATGCATTCCGATTTGGCAACCACGCCATCCAGCAGCCTCAGGACGAAGTGTAAGTCTTCCTGCTGGGTAAGGGCGTCGAGGCAGAGTCGCTCGACACCGAGAAATTTAAGATTACCGAGCAGATGCAAATGTTGTTGGATGCTGGAGGCAAGCTGCTTGCCTGCGGTACATGCCTCAAACTCCGTCAATCTGAGGGAACAGAGATGTGTCCGCTCTTAACAATGAATGACCTATATCAGTTGGTCAACGAATGCGACAAGGTACTCACCTTCTGAACAAAAATACGCTCGTTTATTCGACAGGATCTTCTGAACAGTGGGCGAGACTTGCTGGATGTATTCGTCGATGTTGGTTGGTGGCGTGGATTTGGACATTTCAACTCCGCATCAGACGGAAAAAAGCAGGGCTTAATGAACGAACTCGATCACGAACGCTATATGCGAAGGGCCATTGAATTGGCAGGCAAAGTCCCAGACCTGCCCTTTGGTGCCGTCATTGTGGATCGGGATACCGGCAAGATACTCTCCGAGGGCTGGAATAAGACTCCAGTCAACCCAACTTGGCACGGCGAAATCGACGCTATCAACACACTGGTTTCGTCTGAGGTCATTGTCAAAGGGAAGAGCCTCGTCTTGTATACGACGGCTGAGCCGTGTCCGATGTGCCAGGCAGCGATCCTCTTGACTGGAATTGAAACAGTCGTCTTCGGCACGTCAATTCGTTCCCTGCAAAGACTGGGTTGGCGACAGATGGACATTCTGGCGGAAGAAGTTGTGCGTCGCAGTCCTGCATGGACTTGTGTGCTGATCGGCGGCGTGATGGAGAAAGAATGTGACGCTCTGTTTGAATCAGCGATCGGTAGTCGTAGGATACGAAAGTGACTTGGAGTCGACGGAATCTTCAGGAGTGTGTCGAATGAAACTTGCGTATCTGTCGGGCTGTCTGGCCCTGTTTATGGTGACAACGGCGATGGCTGAAGACGCACTGATACCCTTGTTCGACTTCACTGAAGCCGACGCTGCCAAACAGTGGCAGGCGGTCAATGATGGTGTGATGGGCGGCGTCTCCGAAGGCAAGTTCAAAGTTACCGAAGCGAAGACGATGGAATTCTTTGGCACCTTGTCTTTAGCAAACAATGGTGGCTTTGCTTCGGTGCGGTCGAAGGCGAAGAAACTCGATCTTGAGAAGGGCGATACACTAGTCGTGAAGGTTCGTGGTGATGGGCGGGAATACACGCTGAACCTCTACCCGAACAGATCAAGAACCGCCTTCTCGTACCGAGCCACGGTGCCAACGACGAAGGATGAATGGATCGAAGTCAAAGTTCGACTCGATGAATTCGAGGCGACTTCCTTTGGTCGGCTTGTCAGGGAGGCCGGTGCAGTAAAACCGGAAGAAATCAGTTCTGTGGGGTTTCTGTTGGGAGACAAAAAGGCGGGGCCGTTCAAGCTGGAAGTTGAGTCGATCAAGGTGGAGCGGGCGGCAATTGCAGGCGGCAAGAACGAAGGCAACAAACCGGATTCCAAATGATCCTTTGCGTCCCTTACAGACCCGAAAAATTCAAACCTTTTTTTCAGCGTTACTGCTGGCAAACGCTCGATACAGCAGCAAGTCGTAAACGATCTTGAGGCCACCGGCCAGGAAGAACGGCACGCTCATCATTCCTGTGCTGCCGACGAGGAGAGTCGCCAGCATGGGCGAGATTGACGCACCGACCGACCGTGCGACTGCGGTAACGCCTGCCGCTGCAGATCGTTCATCGGGTCGCACGACGGCCATCGTGTAGGCTTGGCGAGTCGGCACGTCCATCTGCGAAATGCTGAACCGCAATAGCAGCACGCCAATGGCCCAATACACATCCGGCATCAGTGGGACCAGAATCAGCAGCACGTTCGACGGGAGATGTGTAAAGATCATCGTATTGATCAGCCCGATGCGTCGAGCGAGCCAACCAGCGGCCAGAGCCGAGACACCGGCCAAAAGGTTGGCGAACAGGAAGATCGTGCCAATCATCGCTGGGTCGAGTTGGAATCGGATGTGGAACCAGTAAGCGATTATGCTTTGGATGACGAAGCCCCCGCCAAACGCATCAAGGGCGAATAGGAGCGATAGTTTGAAGATGGTGTTTTTGGACTCGTGGAGTCCCAGCACCGCCTTGGGCGGCGGGACAGACTCATCTCTCGTTGCTTCAATCTCAGAAGACAGAAACGAAAACCCGCCGATCAAGGCCACGCCGATGCCTGAGTAAGCCAACAAGACCGGACGAAAAGCAGCGGCTCCGGTTAAACCGAAGTGTGATGATGCTTCGGCAATCAACCCGCCCGCCAATGCGCCTAAGGCAGTGGAAAATGAACCAACAAGGTTGTACCAGGCGAACACATCCGTTCGCCGCTCATCGCTGACGATGTGCGAAAGCGCTGCCTGCTCCACAGACAGGAATGGGCCGATTTCGTTTCCGCTCGGGCTGATCACGCCAATCGTGGCGGCGATGACGAGCAACACAAAACTGCTGGTCGAGACAAAGGCAACCCCGGCCAAGACCATCAGGATTGCACCAAGGATTAACGTGCGACGACGACCCAGTCGGTCAGCAGTCGTCGTGAGCCAAAGGGATATCGCCGTGTCGCCAGCCAGAGTGAGACTCAAGAGGAGGCCGACTTCCCATTCCTTCAAACCGACTTCGACCAGATAAAGCACCAGTACGACCGAAAGCAGGCCGTAGGCGAACATCCTCAAAATTCGAGTCGCAAACAGCAACCAGCCATCTCGTGTCAATTTGGCGGCAATGTTCACCAAAAGGCTCCATCCGGCTTCCCTCGCCGCACCATCTCCTGACAGTAAGCGTAAAGAGCGTCGTACACGATCCACTCGGCGGCGTTCAACTCGTGATCGTTCCTGAAGTCGAGTTGAGGATGCCCTTCAGTCACTTCATTGAACCGCTTCCCCAACCAACCTTAGTTCGGACGGTTTTTTGGGTCTTTGCTGCCGATTTCGGTTCCGTAAGCGTCGATTTCCTCCTGCGACACGACACCATCGTGACTTGTGTCAGCAGTGTCAAAGTTCCGCAAAAGTTGCTCGACATCTCGATGCGGCTGTTGCTTCCCAAAGAGTTCCATTTCTTTACGAGTCAACTTGCCGTCTACGTTATGGTCGGCAGCGTCCCAAGCCGACCACGCTCGGCCTGGAGTTCGGTTCGCCCTGTAGAGCGGATACCAAGGCTGTGCGACGTAGACGTAGCCACTAACTCCAAGGAGCAGCAGGCCCACGATCATCAAGGGTAATTTCCAGCGTCGTCGGCTGGCGATAACGGCTTTCGTCGGCTCATCGTTCATAGATCAGTTGTCCTTGGTTGCGATTCAAACTTCACACTCTTCCCCCAAACCATTTCGGCGTCAGGCCGAACCTCGTCATCCAAACCGCATCTTCATCGTGACGGAAGTGGAGGGGCAGATGGTGTCGTCATTGTTTTGCCACTGCCGGACGGTGGCTTAGGTCCGTGCCTCAGCCACTCGATGGCAGAATTGAACGGCTCGATGTTGTTTTCGTCGGCCTTGATGAGCGGCCAATAGACGACCGAAAGTACGGTCGAGATCGGCGGACTCAGGCCGGGACCAAGTTTGACAGCCACCACGAATCCAGTCAGGTACAGAGCGGCGAATACGACGAAGAAGAGAGCGACCTTGATTACGATGCGGCGGGCCTTGCGGGGATTGTCGTCGCTCATGTTCTTGTTCCTCGCCACTGTTGGGGGCATTACTTCAACAATATCAGCAACATCACCACCGGCGTCTTCGCCTTGATCGAGTGCTTCAGATTCGCTGGCATGTGGACCCACGTTCCAGCTTGACCCTCCTGCATGTCATCGCCCAGGCCCACGGTCGCCTCGCCCTTCACGAAGAACAGCATGGCCGGTTTCGCCGCCGTGTGTTCTGAGAGTTCCTGATCCTTTGCGAAGCCGAAGGCAACGGCCTTGATCTTGTCGTTCTGGAAGATCGTGCGGCTCAAGATGCCGTCCGTAGGTGGTTCGACTTCTTTGGCGAGATCGAGGAAGTGGGTATAGGTAGTCATGGGTGGTCCTGTGTTCTGAGTTTACTCCATTTCTTCCGGTACTCCTCGCCACGGAAAAGTTCGGCATCCCGATATGATGTTCAGGTAACGGACATTGTAGCCACGCACTCATCAAGGCCGCAGATCAAGTACCAGTCTGAACGAAAGAAGATTCCGAAATGCCCTGGATCGAATGGTACAACTCGCTGGCGAAACCAAGCTGGACGCCTGCCCCGGCGACTATCGGCCTGATCTGGCAGATTCTCTACCCGATCATCCTCATCAGCTTTGGGTTCGTGTTCGTCCAGGCGATCAGGAAGAAACTTCCGTGGCTCGTGGCACTGCCCTTCGCCATCAACCTCGTGGCGAACCTAATCTTCACACCGATTCAATTCGGGATGCGAAACCTGCCGCTGGCAGCGGTGGATATTCTGATCGTCTGGGCGACAATCATCTGGATGATGGTTGCCGTCTGGCGGCATTACCGCTGGGTGGCCCACGTGCCGTATTTCGTCTGGGTGTCATTAGCGACCGTGCTGCAACTGTCGATCACGGCGATGAATTGGGGGAGGCCGTGATTCGACTTGGCCTCTGCTGCATGTTCCGTGATGAGCCAATCAAGTTTGCCACGACGACGGCCACATCCATTAGCAAGATGAAGCGGCCCGACGCATTGGCAAAATTGAGCCGTCTCTGCTTGAAGAATGCCGACGCCCTTTTTGCTGCGATTCAATTCTGCTCCGACAACGGCATCGGCTGCTTCCGGGTTAACAGCCAGATTCTCCCGATCAAGACGCATCCAATGTGCGGGTATTCGGTGGGCGATTTGCCCGATGGCGACGAGATCATACGCCGCTTCAAAAAGTTCGGGAAGTTCGTCAAGATCCCCGTGGCGTAAACCCGCTTGGAGTCCGTATTGACCACCGTGGCGAGATCATCGAGCAATGTGGCGATATACTTCACATCGTCGGCACTGTTGTTTGCCAGTTTGCCGAGCCTTCCTCCAGCATTCCATGTCAGAAAAATTCCAGTCCCTGTGCGATTGGGATAAACAGCGATGAAGCCTGCCTCGTCGGACTTCTTGTTCAGATCGGTAAACGGCACGGTGATGTCGGCGTTGGTTCCCGCTCCGTGGAAGATCAGGACAACCGGCGTGGGGTTGTCATGGTCA
This sequence comes from uncultured Planctomycetota bacterium, assembly GCA_947085455.1. GTDB lineage: Bacteria > Planctomycetota > Planctomycetia > Planctomycetales > Planctomycetaceae > SXXK01. Next base: position 17,821 of record CAMTWR010000052.1, read on the forward strand.
TACTTGGGCCAGACATGGATGAGGTCGCTGCGTTGCCAAGCAGAACTTGAAGTGATTGCCGTCTAAGCGGGTCAACTCACTTGAGCCTCGACGCATTATTGAAGACGAGACCCACGTCTAACACTTCGTCAATTTCCCGCAGCCGCAGGACATCACTCCCATTCCTCATAAGCCGACCGTGCCGGTCGTAGCGATTCTCACCCCTGAGTTCTCGTTTCCGGCACCGATTCTTCGTTGATTTCAGCGATTTTCTTCCACGCACGTTTCCAAAACGCAACCTATGCTTTCGTGGTTATGTTTAGAAACTCCATTGGCCAGTTTTGATGTACCTCTTTAGGAACAAGAAATGAGCGGATTGAGCGTGGGCGAATTGCCCCCCCCAGACAATCGACGGCCAATCTGGTTCTTCTCAAGCTGCCCCGGCTCTTCAAGGAAAGCAAGTGTTGCTTGCTGAAGACTGTATGGATCAAGGGCGTCTCTATCTCAAATACCTCCAAGTGGCAGGAGCGGAGGTCACGCTGGGTGTAACGGGCAGTCTGCGGTCGATTCCGTAAGAAAATCACCAACGCTCTTCGATGCCGTGGTGATGGACTTTCAAATGCCAGAAATCAATGGACTTGAATCCACCAGACAACTGCGTGGGCTTGGCTACAGCGGGGTAATCATCGCTATGACAGCGTTTGCCTCTGAAGAGTTAAAGCAGTCATGGTTTCAAGCAGGTTTCGATGAATTCCTCGAAAAGCCGTTGAATAGGCGTGAACTCATCAACGCTGTTCTTCGTCACACGACAACGGGAAAGGACACAGCCTGATGAACGCACTCACCATGACTGCATCCATCGCCTCTGAAAGAAACGAAAGTCAACATCGCCGGAAGGCTTGGTGGCTCGTGTTACCAACTGTGATGGTGGTCTGGCTTGGCATGGTCGGCGTTGGATTGTCATGGATGTGGGAGTATGAGGCGACACCCGGAGAATTCACCACGTCTCTGATGCATTGGCCCTCTGACAGCCGAATGATACGCAATGCCCACCGCCCGACCCTCATCGTGTTCGCACACCCTCGCTGTCCTTGCACTCGTGCCACGATTAGCGAATTGGCTCTGATCATGGCCCATTGCCCCGGACATGTTGATGTTCATGTGTTGTTCTTTAAGCCATCGGGATTCCCGACTGAATGGGAAAAATCGGACCTCTGGTTTTCTGCCGAGGCGATCCCCGGCGTCAAGGTTATTTGTGACGAGGACGGCTCCGAAGCAAAGCGATTTCGTGCCGCCACTTCTGGATATTCGTTGCTCTACAACTCAAAGGGCCGATTGCTGTTTGACGGCGGTATTACGGGTTCACGAGGTCATTCCGGTGACAATACTGGAAGAAGCACCATTGAGTCGCTACTGCTGAACGGCGTGGCCGATCAGAAGCCACAAACCTTCGTCTTCGGCTGTCCATTGCTGGGACGAAACAATGCTTGCGTTACGGAGGCTCAAGAATGATTTCAACGATTGCATCATCAGCGGCACTCGACGCTCGTGCTTCGTCCATGACGAATACCTTATTCCTAGAGAATCAATCGGAGATCTACCGGCGAACCGACCGGTTGTTTTTCGGGTTGATGGTCATCCAATGGATAGCCGGGATCGTCGCAGCGGTCTGGATTTCTCCTCGCACTTGGGCGGGTGCGTACAGCGAGACTCACCTTCATGTTTGGTCAGCGGTTGTACTGGGCGGCCTGATTGCGATCTTTCCGGTTTACCTCGCCCTGACACGTCCCGGCTCGACGTTAACCCGCCATGTGATCGCTGCCAGCCAAATGTTGACATCCGCTCTGCTCATCCATCTAAGCGGTGGACGCATCGAGACGCATTTTCACATCTTTGGGTCATTAGCGTTCCTCGCAAGTTATCGAGACTGGCGTGTTCTCATTACGGCCACACTCGTTGTGGCGACAGACCATTTTGTTCGTGGTGTTTTCTATCCATATTCTGTCCTTGGAGTTCTCACGGCAAGCCCGTGGCGAGTGGCTGAACATGCCTTATGGGTCGTGTTCGAAAACATGTTCTTGTGCATTTCGATTTCTCAAAGCATAAGGGAAATGAAAGAGACGGCCCGGCAGCGGGCTCAGCTTGTCATAGCAAACGAGAGCATGGATGCAGAAGTCGCATCCCGTACTCTTGCTCTAAAAAATCAAACCGAAGAGTTAATGTTGTCAAAACAGCAGGCAGAAAGGCTAAGTGCTTTTGGAGACATACTGGACCATTCCCTCAACGAAATCTTCATCTTCGACGCCGAGACATTCCACTTTGTCCATGCGAATCACGGAGCCAAGCAAAACATCGGTTACACGATGGACGAGCTTCGTTGTCTGACGCCGCTTGACATCAAGCCATCACACACACTGGCGTCCTTTTCTAAATTGGTTGCACCGCTGCTCGCAGGAACGCAAGGCTGCATCGAGTTTGCGACGACACATCGCCGTAAGGATGGGTCAGAGTATCCAGTCTCTATTCATCTCGAAACTTCGTCTCTGGGCAGCAAGGAGGTGTTCGTTGCCGTCATTCTCGACATCACTGAGCGTCAGAAAACTGAACTGGAACTTCGGGATTCGAGAGAACGTGCAATTGCCGCCGACCGCTCGAAATCTGAGTTTCTTGCCAACATGAGCCACGAGATTCGCACGCCGATGACAGCCATTCTTGGCTTCAATGACATCCTGTTGGATAGTCTCACCGAACCGGAGGACATCGACGCCGCACGGACGGTCAAAGAGAACGGCGAGTACCTCATTAAGCTCATCAACGACATCCTTGATTTGTCCAAGATCGAGTCAGGGAAGCTCGATATCGAACGCATGGACTGCTCCCCTCAAGCGATCATTGCCGAAGTTGCCTCATTGATGGGGATGCGGGCAAGGTCGAAGAACGTGTCTTTGGAAGTCCGGTACGACGGCCCTATCCCCGATTCGATCCAGAGTGATCCCACTCGGTTGCGTCAGATTCTCATCAATCTCGTTGGCAACGCCATCAAGTTCACGGAAACTGGGAAGGTGCAGATTGTCACTCGGCTGCTGAATGGATCGGGCGAAAAGCTGGACCTTCAGTTCGACGTGATCGACACGGGCATCGGGATTCCCAAGGATTGTATCGAGAAGATCTTCCAGCCGTTCACACAGGCCGATGGTTCGACGACTCGGAAGTTCGGTGGAACAGGTCTGGGACTCACGATTACCAAGCGGCTGGCAACACTCCTCGGCGGCGAAATTTCCGTGTCCAGCACCGTTGGAAGGGGAAGCACGTTTTCTGTCAGAGTTTCCACGGGCCGCTTGGACAACCCGCAACTTGTTCATAATGCTGTCAAAGCGGCTATCGAATCAATGGATGCGAAGCCGGCGGATCACACGGACATTCCGCTCCGTAACTGCCGCATCTTGCTGGCCGAAGATGGTCCAGACAATCAACGGCTCATTGCCTTTTTTGTGAGGAAGGCGGGAGCCGAAGTCACGCTGGCCGAGAATGGACAGATCGCATTCGACTTGGCGACCGCAGCAAGCTGGGAAGGTCGTCCATTCGACGCAATTCTGATGGACATGCAGATGCCCGTTCTGGACGGCTATGAAGCGACAAGGCAACTGCGAAACGACGGCTATTCCCGTCCAATCTTGGCTTTGACCGCTCATGCGATGGCATCTGATCGTCAGAAATGCCTCGATGCGGGATGCGATGATTTCCTCACCAAACCGGTCGACCGAAAGAAACTCGTTGAAATCACAGCGAGTTATGCGAAGCGGGTGAACGTAGCGGCAGACGCGGTCCCAGCGTCCAGCAGAACTTAGAATTCGGTTGAAGTTCGTATCCTCGGACTTCTCGATTGTCACAGTGATGAGTTGCATGGGTTTAACCTGCCTTTTGATTGAGCTTCAACATGTTTTCGTTACGAAAGCCATCCAGCGAATCGATCCGCCGATTCCTGTCGGATCAGAGCAATCAAGACTACACGTACTCGGCTGTCGGTGGAACATCTGGGACGCCGCCAGCCGGTTTCGTGGTAGATCATACACGCATCCAGCTTGGCAACGGACAGTCAGTATTTGATACAGCGAAAACGGCCATTCAGCGATGGGAGCATTTTCAGCTTGGTTGGGTGGAAACAAGTTCCACGGACATTCCGATTGAGAGAGGACAAATTGTCGGAGTGATGGCTCGGGCTTTCGGAGTTTGGGTCCTTAACGCTTGCCGAATTGTCTCCGTGATTGACGAGGCTGGGGAGGTGAGTCGCTTCGGCTTCGTTTACGGCACCTTGCCAGGCCATGTCGCATCCGGTGAAGAGCGATTTCAGGTTGAATGGAATCGAAGTGATGATACCGTGTGGTATGACATACTCGCTTTTTCACGACCAAATCATGTGCTGACTCGACTGGGTTATCCGATAGTACGCAGAATCCAGAAAAAGTTTGCCCATGACTCTGCGGCAGCGATGCAAGTCGGGGTCAGCAGGCTAACACTGCCTGAGTAATGTAGAACCAATTCGGCACAACGCTCACGGTGACAATCCGTCGCCCTCAAGGAAGACAGAGATCATGTGGAACGAACGCTATGGCAGCGATGACTTCGCATACGGAACCGAACCCAATTCATTCCTTGCCGAGAATGCCCATCTGCTCACAGGCCCAGTGCTGAGCCTGGCAGAAGGTGAAGGACGTAATGCTGTCTTTCTGGCTTCTCTCGGATTCGATGTGCTTGGTGTCGATGGATCAGCAGTCGGACTTGCAAAAGCACACAAGCTTGCCGAATCAAAAGGCGTGTCAATCAGAACTGAAGTTGCCGACCTCGCCAGTTATGTGCCGACTGCGAATTTCTACGGTTCCGTCGTTTCGATTTCCGCACACCTGCCAAGTGATGTTCGACGGCGGCTTTATCCGCTTGTCGAGCAATGCTTGAAGCGAGGAGGCATCCTTCTTTTCGAAGCGTATTCGAAGTCGCAGTTGTCACGGAACACTGGAGGCCCCAAAGACGTGGACATGCTGATGACCGCTGAGGATATCCAGAAGGAGTTTCCGAATTGTGAAGTCCTTCTTTGCCGAGAAATCGAGCGTGAAGTTGTCGAAGGCGAGTTCCACACTGGCGTGGCTTCGGTTGTTCAGTTCATTGGAAAGAAGAAGAGTTGAGCAGCACGATAAGTCGCTCGCCGTAGATCCGTTTACACTGCATACATGGCCGGAAAAATGAAACGTCCGCTACCACGCACACCAACCGCATGGCTCAAAGAAATCAAGTTGGCAATTGCCGATGCAGCCGAGGCTGTGCCTTTTGGACAAGCCATTGATGAACCAATCACCCTTGCCAACCTGTTCCATTTGGCTCCTCATGTGTGCCTGAAGTTTCGAGGACAGAAACCGACAGGAAAGGAAGCAGACCGTGTGGTTAAAACGGCTCTTGCCAACTACGTGGCAAATTCCGACCCAGAAGGAATTGATCACAATCTGAAGCAACGGCCTCTCCTGGCTTTCGTGCTCTGCTATGTTGCCACACATCTGGCCCTCGACCTGCTGGACGAACAGCAGGCTGAAAAGATCCTCATCTATTGCGAAGAGAAACTGGAAGAGTCATGAGCAAAGCTGCGATTCGTCTTGGCCTCTGCTGCATGTTCCGGGACCAACCCATCAAGTTTGTCACCACGACGGCCACAGCGATCAGCAAGATGAAGCGGCTTGACGCTTTGGCAAAACTGAGCCGTCTCTGCATGGAGAACGCTGACGCCTTGCTGGCGTCACTTCAGTTTTGTGCAGCAAACGACATCGGCTGTTTACGTCTCTTGCCAGCTTAAATATCCCGGTGGTGACACAGACTACAAAGCCACGATGCGTTGAAACATGTCAGGCAGCAGACCTTCCCGACCAAATCTGAACGCAGCAGCGGCTTCACGTGAATTGCTGGTCTCGATAGTTCTGAAGGAATGTTGAACAAACCGACGAGGCGCTTCGGGCGACACGAGTTCTCAGACTTTAGCCGAGTCGATGAGTCCGTCAAAAGTCGCCATATGGAACACCGCTCATGTTTCCTTCGGCACTGGACGAATAGAAGGCTCACGTTCATCGCTTTCGACAGTGATTCACTTACCGAGACCGAGGCTGATGACTTCAATAAAATCCCAAAAGACCAGTGGTTCGAAAAAGAAGTCAAAACCTGAATTGACCGAAGAGGAAAAGCAGGAAATCTTAGAAAGAGCCAATCAGATTCGAGAACAAGGGGCTGAAAATCAACTTGAGTTGGCAAAGCTGTTTCTGGAAAATGAAAAGCCCGACATCGCCTTACGGCGACTAAAAGAGATCGTGGCCGAGTACAGCGGATCAAAGGCAGCGACAGAAGCTAAATTTCTGATGAAGAAACTGTAGAGAAAACTGATGCAGTACCTGGCGGACCATCAATGTTCTACGTCTTCTGCCAGTTTGAAACTTCTGGGCGTGATTGCAACCATCGGTTCCCTGTTCAGCGAAGCAACGGTTGTTGCGATGAAGCACACCACTACCGGCCTTACAGACCCAGAACTCGCTTCTCTTGGCTTTCGTCGAATTGCAGGCTCAGGATTGATCTACAGGCACTCAGCATTGAGATCAGAATTCACTGATGCTTACCGCTTCAGCCCCTCTGGAAGTCCCTTCAATCGCTCGATGGCAATGATCTCATGGAAGAACCAGGGCTCTCCTGAGTTTCTGCGAAACATCGCACACTCTGATGGGTACTTCGTTCCATCGTATTCCTTCCAGTCACTGAAGCGATAAATGTCATTTCGCCAGTCAACACGGACGAGTTCATGTGTTGTCTTGTCGAAATACATATCGAGTGCCGGGTCCACACTCACGGTAACTCGCAAACCGGCCAATTCTTTATCGCTGTCAGTCACGTCAGGGATGACTTCAATTTTGGACTCTGGGTCTTTCAGTGCTCCAAGCGTCCATGCCCATGCCGTGATCTTTGCTGGCTCTTGCCCTCGTTCATTTGTTCCGATCCACCAGGATTTCGGCGGCTCGACCACTGAAACTCGGGAAGTACCTGGCGAAACTCGTTCTTTTCCCGAGTTGTACTGTTCCTCCATACGGAACAGCTTGAGCAGTTTCTCGTCGCCGCCTGCTGCTTTGATGACCTTGCTGACAAGCTCTTTCTCAGGAGACGCTGAGGCATCGTCGGCAACGCTCGTTTCTTTGAAAGTCAGCAAAGCCAGACAGAACGCCACGCCGGACAAAATGCGACGAAGCCTGTTGTTGCAAATGAGGTTCATGACTGGGCAATCCTGCTTTGGAAAAACGGTGTTGTTGGTTGGGCATTCCCAACTGTCGGCCACAACCTAACTCTAAGGAATGCTCTTCAAAGATCCTAGAAACGACCGGATGAAATCGCTTGAATTACTGACCGGTGCCTCGGCGCTTTCTGCACGCTTCCGAACAATACTGGACCTGCTCCCAGACCTTCGCCCATTTCTTCCGCCATGCGAATGGTCGGTTGCAGATTGGGCAGATCTTTGTTGGAAGAATTGGTTTCTTGTGAGGCATCTTACTTCAGCAGAGTCAGCAACATCACAACTGGCGATTCGGCCTGAATGCTGTGTGGAGTCTTTGCCGCCATTTGAATCCATGTGCCCATTTTTCCGGCCACCGATTCATTTCCGACCGTCAAGGCAGCTTCGCCCTTGATAATCCGGATGATCGCCGGAAATGGTGCAACGTTTTCTGTCAGGCCGCTTCCCGCAGCGAAGGCGAACAGTACAACTTTTGTATTGGTGTCATCCAGCAGGACAATGTTCTGCTTGCCTGATTCCGGTGGCTGGATTTCATCCATGAGCTGGCGGATTTGGTAGTTCTCAGGGCGACTCATTTGCCGGAATTCCCTTTCTTGTGGTATTTCGCTTTGAGCCAGTGAATTTGGGATGAGGTCAAATCGAGCAACTTCTTGCATACCAGACGTTGTGACTTTACCGGACCCCAAAAACTGGCATCAGACAGAACCGCCCCAACACGCTCTTAGCATGGGGCTCCCGTTTTTCCCACAGGCTTGCAATCGGCAAAATCTGCCGATTCAGTGATCGCCGTTTTCAACGGAGAACGGGCGGTTCCTTCGAAAAGAAAGCCGGAAAAGCCGCCGCGGATGGCATCAATTCGCTCGGTGAAGTGCTCGGCGCTGGCAAGCACCTCGCCTGTCTGGACGTTCAGCATCGCGGGTTGTATGGTGCGTCGCGATTGGCATGCACCTGAACAGATCAGGTCAACAGGACGCAAATTTCTCAGCAGGGGCATTTCGTTGACGCATTCACTCTTTGACCTTTCCGGAAAAGTGGCCGTAATTTCGGGCGCTGCAAGCGGCCTCGGAAAAGCATCCGCACTGGCGCTGGCATCACACGGGGCTGATCTTTTGTTGGCTGATCTGAATGAGGAAGGTTTGGCGATTACGGCCAGTGAAGTTCGCGAGCTGGGGCGAAAGGCTGTGACGCGTCGGACAGATGTTTCCAGCACCGACGATATTCTTCAGTTGTTCAACTTGCTGGATCAGGAATTTGGCCGGATCGATTTTCTGGGCAACATCGCCGGCGAAGGTGTACTCGGCAAGCCCGAGGAAATTCCGCTGACCACTGTGCAGCAGGTCTTTCAGAATCTTGTCTTCGGACGATTTCTCATGTGCCAGGAAGCGGGTCGGCGAATGCTGCCTGCCGGGCGAGGAAGTATCGTGAACATTGGCTCGCTGGCCAGCCTAACGGCCCTTGGTCGAGGCCATATTGCGTACAGCATGGCGATGGGCGCCGTGGTGCAGATGACCAGAGAACTCAGTACCGAATGGTCGGCTCATGGCATTCGCTGCAACGCGATTTTGCCCGCGCAGGTTTTGAATCCGAGTCTGGAAAAACGCATCGCTTCGGATCCTGCGATCGTCCAGCAATGGCTGGGCGGAATCCCACGTGGTCGTCTTGGAAAGCCGACCGATATTCAGGGCCTGATCGTCCTGCTGGCCTCGGATGCCTCCGACTGGATTACAGGCGCCCTGATCCCCATGGACGGCGGCAACCTCGCAGCCAACGCTGGAGCAACTCTGCGACAACCGACCGCCTGACAACCGACCGCCTGACAACAGAAAAACGGTCAGTCCGCGCGGCGTCTGCGAACGCAGAATTGCTGTCGTATGTGGCTGGCCTGTCTGCAATTTCGCAACGGCGAACAGGTCGTCGCGATTAGTCGAGCGGCGACGAGACTTCCAGCAGGTCAATGGCTGGTGAACCGTTGCAGAAGATGGTGGCAAGTCGGCCGTAAGTGGTCTGACCGACATCCATCTGCAGGTATTCAGCCATGCCAGGTCCTGCGGTGAAGCGAAGAATAGCGCCCAGATCGACGTGACGGAAAACGTTGTGCTGAATCAGCACACGTCCCAAAGGAATTTTTTCGCTCAGGATTTCCGCGCGGACTTTCTCCGTCACAAAATCGAGGTTGAAGCGAACATATCCAAACTGAATCGCATTACGAGTTCCGCTTTTGTGGAGTCGGATCTTACGCAGATAAAGTCCGTCTTCAAACCGCGAAGCCATCACTTCCACGTCAACGGTGCAGTCGTGGTAGGATTCCATGCTGATCGTCATGTGATGTTCATGAACCAGCATCCGATGATAAGGTTCCGGCGTGGCTTCCTTCGCCACATGCTCGGCCGTCAGATACAACTCATGTCCGCCCGGCTCAGGAAACAGTGTGACAAGTTCCTGCAGTTCTTTAAGTGGATTCACCGTTCAAAAACTTTCATGCTTGGGTTCGAACAGCCAACTGAGACTGATGCGGCTCATTCGAAATGATCGTAGAAATGATGACAACAGGCGGTGCCGCATCTGCGGGTAAAATAAATCAGGTGTATCGCACGGCCCGATGCTGAGTTTCGAAGTATTCCGGCAGAAGACTGTCGACCTGAAGCAGGCCCTTGCGAGTCAGCTTCAATGTGTCGCCAGCCAGTGTCAGATATCCGGCCGCCTGTTGATTGCGAAACGGAGCTGCAAATTCTTCCTGCACATTCACGCCATACTTTTGATTCAGGCGATCAAGCGATACCTGGCCTTCCTTCATCAGCAGCACAAGTTCGCGAATCAATAGCTGATGCGTTGTTGGCTTGAGTGCTCGATTGATGGGCAGTTCGCCACGATTCACCGTTTCCATGTAGTCTTCGATACGATCCAGATTCTGATAGTGCACGCCCTGAAAATGCCCGAACGAAGACACTCCGGTCGCAATCAGATCGCAGCCGCGCCAGACATTATCGCGGTACACAAAGTGATCGGTCGCCGGATTCTTAATCAGTTCGTTGCCACTGGAAATGTGATACCCGGCGGACATCATTCGATCCATCGCTTCACTGACCCAGCGTCGTTTGGTCGGCCAGTCGGCAACCGGCGATTGGACGCCCAGATCACGCATCTCTTTGGAGTACACTGTATTGAAGGGCAGTTCCATCTGATAAATCGTGATATTGTCCGGCTGCATTTCGATGGCACGATCGATACAACGACTCCAGTTTTCATCGGTCTCACCCACCATCCCGGCGATCAGATCGATATTCACCTGAGGAAATCCAACTTCGCGAATCCACTCGTATGCACGCATCACTTCCGGTGACAAGTGGGCTCGACCATTCTCTTCCAGAATCTTGTCGTCGAAGTTTTCCACGCCCAGGGAAATCCGAGTGATCCCGATGTCACGAAGCGTCTCCAGCTTTTCCATGCTGAGAGTTCCCGGTTCGCATTCAAAGGTCACTTCCTTCGCGCTGTCCCACGTAATGTATTCGCTCATGCGATCGCGCAGAGAACGCAGTTGTTTGGAGCTGAGATAGCTGGGTGTGCCGCCGCCAAAATACACAAACAGCAGTTCGCGATTTCCGATGGCCGAACGCTGGCTGATCAGCTCAAGTTCCTGAATCAGGGCCTTCACATAGTCTTCAATCGCTTTGGCGTTCTGATTGGTATAGACCCGAAAGTAACAGAATTTGCAGCGTTTTCGGCAAAATGGAATGTGAATGTACAGGCCCAGTGGAGTCCTGGCGGTGACGTCCGGATCCGCATCAAGCGTTTCAAGTGCCGACGGTACGAGTTCAGTTTTCCACTGTGAGAACGGCGGGTAATTGGAAATAAAATAACTGCCGACTTCCGTCGTCGCAGACACTTCAGTTGTTGTCATGGAAAAATTCCTCGCGAGCGTTCTGGTCTGTCACATCCCGAACGAATCAGGCATTCTGGTTTTCAGCGTCGTTCCCACACTGCGGCAATGATACAAAGTACTGGCTCCAATGTCTTCGGTTTTGCCCGATCTTCACGAATTGCTCATTCAGCACTCGTCATCCGACGCTGCTGGTCCAGCCACTCAAATGCGGCTTCCGGAATGCTCTCATGACCACCCTCAAAAATGGTCATGACGCTTTCGCCCGATGTTCTTCGCAGATGGATGTCGCGCCCCAGCGTTGAATCGGTGACCTTATCGCATTCCCGCGGTGCGCTCAGTTTTTTATCACGGGTCAGTTCATCGATTTCCTTTTCGGAAATAATTTCGTCCCTCTGCGATTTCGCAATGGCGTTGTAAGCTCGCAGCGAATGCGAAACCGGAACAGAACCTGTGTGACCATCCTGCACTCCGGCCCAGATGCTGATGGGCAGTTTGTTTATGGACTTCAACTGAAACACGGGCGATCGGTCCAGATAATCGGCGTCGATCTCCGCGGAGCCTCCAGGTGGACCGCCCAGCGACGCTTCAATCATCTGCGCATACTTTTCCGGCTTGCCATTCTTTGTGTGAAAGCGATGCCACTCGATCAGATCATTCGGGCCCACCCACGAAGATATCGCGCTGAACTCGTTCGGATGATGCGCGGCCATCAACAAAGACATATGACCGCCGCCAGAAACGCCGGCCAGATAGATCCGCTCGCTATCAACATTCCATTTTTTACGAGCGAACTCGACGGCATCCAGTACGTCCTGCCGAGCGAATCGAGAACCGCACGCTTTAGGACTCTGATTGATCCCGCGAAAATCCGGATGAATCCAGATCCAGTTCCGACGCACACATTCGACCATCCACTTACTGTTATCCTGCTGGAAATCACTGCTCCACGAATGCAGAAAAACAAGGACCGGAGTGGGCCGTGAATCGGCCATTGCGGGAGCCCAGTAGTACAGCGACTGCGTCTCGCCATCCAGCTGGCTGATTGTGGTTGCGAGTGTGCCTTTTCCCGGGTCGTCCGCATACAGCAATGGCTGCTGCACTGCCGCGGCGAATAAGAACCAGAGAAGTCCCCGCATGATCGATTGCCGCCTTATGTAATCCAATTCCGGAAACCTTTTTCAACGGCCACTTATGGCACCCAGCCGACTTTTGGAGATTCGTGCACCGTCCTTGGGGTTGCCACCTGCAGCGCGGTCACTTCGTCCAGAATTTCTCGCACGCGAGCTTTTTCCGTCGCTGCTTCAAAGCGGAGTCGGAACGTGACCGATTCGCCAGCAGCCAGAGAAATTACTCGACCGGCTTTACGCTCCACTCCGCGCGAATTCGGAATGCTGCTGCCCGGTTCGAGACCGGTCACATAACCATCCTGAGTGGCCTGAGTGTTCTTCCAGAGGATAAACCACGGCAACGTCGAAGTATCAAAACGCACGGAGAACGCTCGCTCGGAATTCGCATCACACAGCACGGCGATTCCTTCCCCCGCGGAATCCGGGGCCGGCTTAGTGAAATAGACCTGCTCGGCATATCCGGGTGTCGGCCCCTGAAACAGATTCCACATGCTCAGCCCATCGGCCGCATGTTGATTCCTTGGTGCCACTTCACTAGACGCTGTGTGGCACATCGAACCTTCGCCAAGAAATGGCTCACCGATATTGCAGTGATACAACATCTCTACTTCCGCCGGCTGGCTGCCCAAATTAGTGACCACATCCGTGATCTCGAACTGCGTGGAATTGATGCCCGTGGTGAGCGTTGCTTCAAGTCGCAGGCGACCGCCGAACAGACAGCCTTCGTCCACAATACCTGTCACGCTGATGCGATCTGCGTCGACAACCGCACTCACGCGATGCGCGGGGATATTGGCGATTCGCCCATGCAGAGGCAGGAACTGATCCGAAACCACGTTACCGCTTTCGTCTACGATGGTGTCATTACCCGGTGCGCCGTGCCAGCCAAGTCCGCAGCGACAAATCAGTTCATTAAATCCGTCCAGCCAGCCAATGCCGCCTCGCCGCATCTGATCCACAAACGCCGGATTCACAGGCCGCTCCACCGGAGAATTCCATCGCAGCGGCAAACCGTCCGCCTCTCCCTGCCAGACGCCCATGCCACGTGTTGGCAGCAGCTGAAGTGACAAACGTCCGTTGTTGACGGTGACGACATCCACACCGTCCGACAGTCCACCGACGAGTCGTCGCATGGAGACGCTGGCGGCATTGTTCGCATTCGAAATTCGAGAACGCGTGTCGTGAATTCCCTGATCGACATTCAACAGTTCGTGCTGCACGACCGGCATGGCCAGGTTTCCAGAAACAAAGGGATGAAGTAAAAATGCCTGACAAGGCTTCCACATGTCGCCGGATGCGTGAGAATTCTGAGGGGATTCTGAACTCTCATGAGTCCTGCTACGGTGCTGTTTTCGAAATAAAAGTCTTAACGTTTTTTTCCCGCGAGCTGCTCTGGTGCCACAGTCAATTCACCCAGATCAAGCGTTTTGGACGCACCAATCGTAAGTGCCCAGGTTCCCCTGGACAGCGGCGCCTGTTTTCCATCTTGAGATGCACCGGGCAGATAACCGGGACGTTCGTGCCAGAAGCGAAAGTTCCATTCACCCTGTGGCAAATTGTTAATCTCGAAACGGCCGTCTTTATCGGTGATTGCCACATAAGGATGATCCAGAATGATCAGCCAGGCTTTCATCCACGCGTGAATGGAACAGTCGACTCGCGTGGGCAGGTTTTCTGCCTTGGCAAACTTCTTCTCCACCGGAGCGTTCTGAGGAATCACCTCACTGAAGGGCGTTGTTCGGCGAACATAAACGGCCGCGTTGTGAGCGACGGGGTCAGAATTTTTCAACTGCAAAATCTGGCCGGTACGCAGCGTCAGCATGTGCGGCTCAAAGCGACAGTTGATGTTATTCAGAACCGGCGAGTCCGCAGGGAAGTTGACAAGTTCCGGATGAACAGGCACCGGCGTTTTTGATTCCAGCCAGACCGCCACATATCGAAGGCCGCGGTTGTCGGGATGAACGACCAGAGATTCATCGACAAGCCCATTCTTTCCACAAACGTCGGCGTCACGTTCGATATCCAAAGGAACTGCCGCAGGTGCTGCGTCCCCGTAGATGATTCGGCCCTTCAGCGATCCCCATTCCTGACCGCGTGAGGAACCCGGCTGCAGAATCAGAAATGCCATAGCGGCCAGGACCGGCCATACTGGCTTAATAAGTGACATGATTAGTCCTCCCAAACGCATCACTTGCTGTAAGTTGCGGCCAACAGTTCTTTGGCGACACCGGCCACGCGGTTGGCAGTGGACTCCGTCAGACCTGACAACAACGGGAAGTGACGACCGGTATTCGCTATTCCTGCGAGCGCGATCGCTTCGTGCAGAACTCGAATCGGGTTGACTTCGTTGCGCAGGGATTCCAGCGGGAGAAAGATTTTGCGGATGGCTTCGGCAGTGTCGAAATCATTTTCGCAGATCGCTTTCAGGATCTGCTGAGACAATGCGGGATTCACGCACACGCATCCGGAGGTGAATCCATTCAGACGAAACTTTGTCAGATGGATCAACGCCGGCTGCTCACCAATACCGCTGCAAATGAGCTTTGGATCGACCATGCCGACGAGCCGTGTCAGATAGTCATCGTCAGCCGTATCCTGTCGCACGATGGCGTACTTGATGAACGACACAAGTCCGTCTTTCACCAGTTCCGCAGCGCCTTCCGGGCTGATGTAACCTTCTTCTTTGATATAGAGCACCGCCGGACGGTTGATCGCTTCGACAAACCGACGAAATCCGGTCATCAGCCCGGCTTCTGTCATCACGGCTTTGGTGGGCAGAACCATGACCGTCGGAAATTCTGTCTTTTTAAAGACGTCGGCCTGATCCATCATCGTGCCATAGGCAGGACCAACGGACGGAACGACCAGAGTGTCAGCGGCGGCAACATCCTGCAGCATTTCCAGCAGCCAGCCAAACTCACTCGGACGCATATGATACAGATTCGCATTGCCGCCATAGAGCAGCATCGATACGCCACCCGATTCAATATGCTGCACCATCCTGGCATTCTCGGTGCGGCAGATTTTTTCGCTGGCGTCTCGAGCCAACGGAGGAACGGCGAGTACGGAACTGCGAAATTGCTCCGGGCGGAAAACTGTGGTTTGCATAAACGTCCTGACTGACGTGGATTTTGAAACAGGCGGCTGACTTCGCAAGGATATCAGTGTCCCATTTCAGATTCACTCAATCTGGACGTTTTCTTGCAGGCTTCCAGGTAGACGGCAATTCTTCGCAACCGAACCGTTTCCTTCTCAACTGATCCGGGCAGCGCCACGTTCGATGATGCGTGTGTCTGTCCCGCATGAATGTGTCCCGCATGAGTGTGTCCCGCATAATATCGACAGATTCAAGCATTGAATCTGGCCTGCGATCCGCCACATTTTCGACGTCAAAACTCGGTCTCGCTATCATACAGCGACCATGACATCAGTCACCACCGCTCGGTGACGGGCGTTTGTCCATCAAGATCTGCCCACGTTGGCGTCGAGGCCACTAATGCTTCGTTCGCATTTTCAAAGCTGCGTAAGTAAAGTGCCACGGCTGCGGAAGCACCCACCGCGCCGAGACTCCCGGCCACTGCCGAGAAGACAACCATTTCTGCGTTGAAAAATGCCATCCAGCCGAACACCAGGATACCCGACGCGCCACCACTGAACGCCGCAGTGCTGACTACTTTCCACTTGCGAAGCTCCCAGGGACTTAATGCCCAAACCGTCAGAAACGTGACTAACGTGACAGGAGTGGCGGAGAATATCGCGATCAAGGGAGCGAGGATCGCACCGGCAAATCCCATGAGGCCGAAACCCATCAGGCATGCCGCCAGCAGAGTTCCTCCGTAACTGATGATTCCGACCCTAAGAAGATCGGATTTGGTCAGCATATGCAGACCAATAAACTTCGAAACCTCCGCCGCAGTGGGTGCACCGTAGGGATTTACCTCCGCGACTGTCGCTGTCGCGTTGTGCTCGAAAAGTAAATCTGTTGGTCCGGAAAGGCTTGTCATCGTCCACACTCTCAATTCTTTTGTGCTCATGACATCCCACGCACTGCGTTTCTAACCGCCTCCCCAGGGGCGTTCTTAACGCGATGGAGATACAAAACGTTCAAATGCTGCTTCGACGATGTCTCTTCGCGATTTCTTATTAGTAAAAATGGCGGTGCCAGGAAAACTTGCCGGGCCGGTCGCGGCAATGCTTTTGCAGAGTCAGTCCTTCTCTTCGACAGCGTCGAGTTGAACTCGGTAACGGATTTGTAGAATGCTCGTAAACGGCAATACGCTTGACTCAAGCGTGTCAGCAATTCGAGTTGGCTTCCTTGCAAACATGTGCTTGCGGCAGAGTTCGGCAGTCGGATCAGTGGAAACGCCGATTCGCCTGCGCCACAATAGCCGACGAATGATCGACCGTGCAATGTGACGCAGAGCACTTGAGCACGGCTCATTCCGACCGCTGCGTTGTGCTATTTGAAAGCGAGCTGCGCGAACTGAACGCCGTCTTCGCAAACTTGATTGCTCCTCCGTGGGGAATTCGTTGTGGATGAGTTTGTCGGAAAAAATGTTGTGGTCGATGTCGAATCGCCATTTGTCTACGTAGGTCGCCTTCATGAAGTGCGTGACAAGACCTTGATTTTGAAACAGGCGGACGTGCATGATCTGCGCGACTCCACGACCACTCGCGAAGTTTATGTTCGCGATGCACGAATGCACGGAATTCAGCCCAATCGCAAAAACGTGCAGGTGCGTTTGGAAAAGATCGTTAGCATTGCATTACTGGACGATGTCATCCCGTAGTCAGCCGGTAAATCAACGGTCTCTTTTTACCTCTGATTTTCACAAGAGTTGTGCGATATGGCTGGTCTGTTTGGGAACGAAGACGAAGCAGAAATTGAGTCTCTGCGGCAACAGCTGGAACGGCACAACCGTCTTTATTACGTCGACGCTCGGCCAGAAATCACCGACCGCGAATATGACACGCTGATGGCCCAACTGATTGCTTTGGAGAAAGCGCATCCGGAGTTCATGACTGCCGACAGTCCCAGTGTCAAAGTGGGTGGCGCACCGATCGCCGGTTTTACGCAGGTGACGCATCGAGTTCCCATGTTGTCGATCGAGAATGCTTTCGAAGAACAGGAACTTGTGGACTGGGATGCCGGCCTGAGAAAGTCGCTCGAGCGTGAGTCGCTGGATTATTCCATCGAATACAAGATCGATGGGGTCGCCATCTCGCTGACGTGGGAAAACGGTTCGCTCGTCCGCGCTGCGACTCGTGGCAACGGGAACGTGGGTGACGAGGTTACGTCGAACGCACGAGTCATCGCAGGGGTTCCGTTGCGACTGACCACCGCGTCTCCTCCAGCTTTGCTGGAAGTGCGCGGCGAAGTCGTGATTTTGAATGAAGACTTCTCGGCATTTCAGGCGGAACAAGTCCGCAGCGGTGAAGAGCCTTTTAAGAATCCTCGCAACGCAGCCGCTGGAGCGTTGAAACTTCTGGACCCACGACTGGCTCGTGAACGCAAGCTCCGTTTTTTGGCGCACGGTGTCGGGTTTGTGGAAGGAATCGCATGGAAGTCGTACATCGATTTTTTGGATTCGATTCGCATCCTGGGAATCCCCACCACACCGGATGTCTCGCAGGCCCATGGATTCGACGGCCTTCTCAAAGTCTGCTCCGAGATGATTGCCAGGGTCCCCGAACTGCCGTTTGAAGTCGATGGGTTGGTCATCAAACTCAATACGCTCGCTCAACGCGAGCAGCTGGGTGCGACATCGAAAAGTCCACGCTGGGTCCGCGCCTACAAGTGGGAACGGTACGAAGCCGAAACGCGAGTTCGTGCGATTGTGATTCAAGTCGGCAAGACCGGAGCGATGACTCCCGTTGCGGAACTGGAACCTGTGGAGATTGCCGGAACGACGGTTTCCCGAGCCAGTCTGCACAACCGGGATGAGCTCGATCGACTCGGCGTTCGGATCGGCGATCTGGTTGTCGTCGAAAAAGCTGGCAAGATTATTCCGCATGTGATGCGAGTGAACGAAGCCGCTCGAACCGGAAGCGAAGTGCCGTACCTGTTCCCTCAACAATGTCCTGAATGCGGCTCCGCGGTGCAGCAGGATGAGGGCGGCGTTTACATTCGCTGCCCGAACCCAACATGCCCGGCTCAGTTGCGGGAGACTCTGATTTTCTTCGCATCCCGCCCCGCCATGAACATTGATGGGCTCGGCGAAAAGCTCATTGAACAGTTGCTGGCAGCGAAACTCGTGGACGGAATCCCGTCTTTGTATCGACTGAGTCACCGACGGGAGGAGTTGCTGCAGTTGGATCGACTGGGCGAAAAGTCCATCGATAAACTTCTCTCAGGTATCGAAGGGTCGCGTCAACAGCCACTGTGGCGACTGCTGACAGGACTCAATATTCGTCATGTGGGTCAGACAAATGCGAGGACTCTGGAACGCGCGTTCGGCTCGATGGATATGATCGCCGAACAATCCGAAGAGACACTGGCGCAGGTGAATGAAATTGGATCAGTGATTGCAGCCTCCGTGTTTCAGTTTTTCCATTCAGAGTATGGAATCCATCTCGTCAATGAACTGCGGAGCGTCGGTTTAAATTTCGGTCAGCCAGTAGACCGAGAAGCAGCACTCGCCGCGGCCGCGCAGGGAAAGATGGTCGGCAAGACGCTGGTCGTGACCGGAACGATGGTACGAATGCGGCGTGATGAGATCGAACAGCTGATCCGTGACCATGGTGGCAAAGCGAGCAGCAGTGTGTCGAAGAAAACGGACTACGTTGTTGCCGGCGAAGCCGCGGGAAGCAAGTTAACCAAAGCTCAGGAACTCAGCGTCACAGTTCTGACCGAAGACGAATTCCTCGCCATGGTGACCCTGTCAGATCAGTAGCGCCGGTTCAGGCTCTCAGCGGCAGCCGGGCGTTGGCGATCACGCACCAAAACACGCGGGGAAGTTGTTCAACCTTACCGATTTTTCGCTTGGTCCGGCCCACCCGCCAGAAAACGTATCGCCAAATCATCCGCCGCCTTGCGATCTGCCGGCAGTTCGATTAGCTTTCCCCTCCCGCGGAACAGCCGCGACAAGTACCGCCGGAGTGGCGGAATGGCAGACGCGCCGGATTCAAAATCCGGTTAGAGTAACATCTAGTGCGGGTTCGACCCCCGCCTCCGGTACTTGAAGGGTGCGCAAGCTCCCTAAGTGTGACGCAGAACCCCGCAAAACATTGGTTTTTGTGGGGTTCTTTGCTTTGGTGGGTTTGTCTGTTTTCCCCATTTCGCGTGCCTCCGTGGCCACCTGGATGGCCACCAACTTCTTTGCGTTTCCGGTCTGAACGGCGGTTTCAGCTCCAGCCGCCGCCTGAACCTGCTGTGCCCTCGCCTTCACGTTAAACTGTTCAAAATGGTGATCGTCCACTTGGGCGTAGTTGTCGTTCTGGACTTTGACTGTCTCTACATCAGGATTACTGCCGGGTCTCAGAGAGCCCTTGAGACGTTGCTAACAATTGCTTCCGATCCGACGCACCCCCTTGCGGTGCCTGCTGCTTGCCAGGTTCTGGCACTGGCTAAGATCAGTAGTCCCGTGGAAACGCGTGCTACGCGCGACAAAGTCTCCATGGATCAGTTGAACCGATTCATGTAGTTCCGATTTGAATTACTGAAAGGTTCCCTTGTCGTCTCCCGACCAGTCCGCACACAGTAATTCCGCCTGCTGCAAGACTGTCTTCACGGCTTCATCCTGCAGATCCGGTGGATAACCCCATTTGTTCAGGATGCGTTTCACGATCACTCTGATCTTCGCCCGAGCCGTTTCCCGCAGCGTCCAGTCGATCGTGACGCTCTTGCGCACCATCTTGATCAGTTCGGCGGCGATGACCTTCAGCTTGTCATCGCCCATTGCAGTCAGAGCCGACTCATTCGTGGCCAGAGCATCGTAGAACGCGATCTCATCGTCGGTCAGGCCGAGTTCTTCTCCACGCTTCTGAGCCGCCTCCATCTCCTTTGCCAGTCTGATCAGTTCTTCGATCACTTCATGCGTCGCGATGGCTCGGTTGTGATAGGCATTCAGCGTCTGCTTCAGCTTGTCAGAGAACAACTGCGACTGAACAAGGTTTCGCTTCGACCTGACTTTGATCTCGTCATTTAGAAGTTTCTCGAGCAACTCTGCAGCCACGTTCCGATGCTTCAGGCCACGGACTTCCGCGAGGAACTGATCCGACAGAATGCCGAGATCCGGCTTTTTCAACCCGGCGGCCGTGAACACATCGATAATCTGACCTTCCGCCACAATCGCTCTCGACACCAGCTGGCGAATCGCCGCGTCCAGATCCTCCGGCGACTTTCGGCCGCCTGTCGTTTGCTTGTTCAACGCGGCCTGCACGGTCTGCAGGAACGAGACGTCATCCCGAATCGCTGTCGCTTCGTCGCTGGCGGCACACAGGGCAAATGCCCGAGACAGTTCCATCACAACCTGAATGAACCGTTTCTTGCCGTCTTCCTGCTCCAGCACATGTTCCTGAGCCGCGGGAATCAAAGACAGCTTCTGCATTCCGCTGCCGGTGATCCAGAGGCTCCAGTCGAACCCGTGCAGGATGTCACAGGCGACTTCATACTTCTCCAGCAGGATCGCAATCGCCTGAGCCACATCGTAGCTGGGCGTCCCTGTGCCGCCGCTGGACGTGTAGGTTCCCACCGCATCACGCAGCTGATCGGCAAGCCCGAGATAATCCACAATCAAGCCGCCCGGCTTCTCGCGGAACACGCGGTTCACGCGAGCAATCGCCTGCATCAGTCCGTGGCCCCGCATGGGCTTGTCAGCGTACATCGTGTGCAGACACGGAGCATCAAAGCCCGTCAGCCACATGTCCCGCACGATCACGATGCGAAACGGATCCTTGCTGTCCTTAAAGCGGTTCGCCAGCGTTCGGCGTTTTTCCTTATTGCGGATGTGAGGCTGCCATTCCGGTCCGTCGTCGGCACTGCCCGTCATGATGATTTTCACGACGGTGTCCTTCGACTTCTCGGCCTCCGCATCATCGTGTTCTGCGCTCGCCCAGTCAGGTCGCAACGCAACGATTGCGTTATGCAGATCCACACAGATTCGGCGACTCATGCAGACCACGATCGCTTTGCCGTCCATGGACTCCAGCCGCTTCTCAAAATGTTCGACCAGATCGGCGGCGATCAACTTGATGCGTTTCGGATCGCCGACCAGAGCTTCCAGAGCCGCCCATTTGGATTTCAGTTTTTCTCGACTGGTCTGCTCCTCGCCTTCCGTTATCTCATCGAATTCCTGATCCAGCCGTGGCAGAGCCGCAATGTTCAAGGCAAGCTTTGCGATCCGGCTTTCATAGTAGATCGGCACCGTGGCACCGTCGGCCACGGCTCGCTGGATGTCATAGATGGAAATGTAGTCGCCGAAGATCGCTCGCGTGTTCGCGTCGGTTTGTTCAATCGGTGTTCCGGTGAAACCAATAAACGACGCATTCGGCAGGGCATCCCGCAGATTGCGAGCCAGGCCGTCAATCAAATCGTACTGACTGCGATGGGCTTCGTCCGCGATGACCACGATGTTGCGGCGATCGGACAGAGAAGGCATTCTTTCGCCCTTCTCCGGCATGAACTTCTGGATCGTCGTGAAGATCACACCACCGCTAGCCACCTTCAGCAACTCCCGCAGATGATCTCGGTCCCTGGCCTGGACAGGAGTTTGATTGAGCAAATCACAACACCGCTGGAACTGCCCAAACAACTGATCATCCAGATCATTGCGGTCCGTCAGCACCACGATAGTCGGATTCTGCATCGCCGGATTGCGAATCATGCGACCGGCATAAAACAGCATCGAAAAGCTTTTACCGGAACCCTGCGTATGCCACACGACACCCGCTCGTCGGTCCCCGGCTTTACCGCCGTGCATCCGACCGGCCCAATACTGGCCTTCGTCTTCCGCGGCCATCATCACAGAGTCTGCCATCCCGCTGGCCCGCACCGTTTCCTGTATCGCAGCGTTCACCGCATGGAATTGGTGGTAGCCCGCGATGATCTTATGCACTCGATCGTTCTCGGTATCCTGCTCAAACACGATAAAATGTTGCAGCATGTCGAGGAACCGGCGTTTTTCAAACACACCTCGAATCAGTACTTCCAGTTCCAGAGCCGACTTCGGGGCATCTCCTTCGCCGTCGACAGTTCGCCAGACCTTGAACCATTCCTGATTGGCGGTCAGAGAACCAATGCGAGCCTGCAAGCCATCAGACACGATCAGCAATTCGCTGTACTGCAGCAGCGACGGAATCTCGGCTTTGTAAGTCTGCAACTGCGAGTACGCTGCCCAGATCGTGGCATCGGCATCGGCCGCATTTTTCAGTTCAATAATGGCCAGAGGCAGCCCGTTCACAAAGACCACGACATCCGGCCGGCGATTGTGCTGTGATTCAATCACGGTGAACTGGTTGACGGCGAACCAATCGTTAGCAGTTGGGCGAGCAAAGTCGACAAGTCGAACTCGATCACCGGCAATCGAACCATCCGCTCGACTGTATTCGACTTCCACGCCGTCCCGCAGCATCGTGTGAAACGCACGGTTGTTGCCAATGAACGAAGCCGTATCCAGTCGGACAACTTTTCGCAGAGCTTCCTCCTGAGCTTCCTGAGGAATCAATGGATTGAGTCGCTGAATAGCATCCTGCAGTCGCCCAACCAGAACCACATCCGCAAACGAAGTTCGTTCCGATGCCGGTTCGCCCGGAGCGATATCAGGCCCCGTTCCGACGGCGTACCCCAGTTCGTCGAACCACGACAGAGCGGCTTCTTCGACGATAGCTTCATTCAATGACATTGGAATTCCTCCACCTGCGATTCAGTCCCAACGGGACGGCATGCTGTAGCCACGGGCGCGAGCCCGTGGTTGTGGTCCCCAACATGCCCAAGCCCCAACGGGGCGACATGAATCTGGGGCCTGTGATTTTGTGTCGCCCCGCTGGGGCTCAGGGACAATTTTGATCCCGATTCCCATGGGCTCGCGCCCATGGCTACATCATGCCGCCACTCTGTGGCTGAATCGCAGTCATGGCGCGCCTCAACGGGTGATTGGCAGAGCAACATCACTGAACGATCTCCTGATCAAATACGTAGCGAAGGTCGTATGAGATATTGTGCCGCTCCAGTAATTGAATGAATTCGTCCTGAAACGATTTTCTACGATGATGGCTCTCTTGATTCAGGATGTACTGCTTGACCGTTGAAAACTGCGACCCACTGACCGAAAACGCCGCGTAACCCGATTGCCATTCGAACGGGATTCGAGGTCTCAGCATCTCATTGATCATCTTCGACGAATTCGCTTTGATCAGCCGGAGCATGTCTGAGATGGCAATCGTCGGGCTGAGCTTCGCCAGCAGATGCACATGATCCTGAACACCACCCATACAAAGCAGAGTTCCCTTGTGCTCGCGAATGATACCGCCCACATATCCATATAATTCATCCTGCCACCGTTTCTCAATCGTCGGCCTGCGATACCTGGTGCTATACACGATGTGGAACAGAAGATTGGTAAATGTCGACATGTTGCAGCTCCCGTTGAGTTACTCCGCTTTCCCAATCAACGCCTTCACCAGATCGTCGGCCGTGTCTTCATCCAAACAATTGTCGAACCGACCAACGGCCGCATCGACGCCCAGTTTTTTCAGCACTGCTTTGGGAACATCGGTGACCTTGGGAATCACCAACTTCACTTTGACCTGATACGGGAACTTACCGCCCCAGACCTTCGGCACCAGATTCTTGCCACCGTCGCATGTCGCCTGCCACAGACCCAGTAGACCGCCAATTTCGTAATGATGCAGCAGGCAATAATCACCAGCTTTGATCTCCAGTGGCCATGGCTTGTTGGAACCAAAGAGATTCTGTTCCACGCAGTCCAGGTAGGTGGAGCTGCTGCATTCGAAAATGAACGTCGACACTGTCATGTTTGTGTCATGCTTTCAAGATTATCGCACGCGAAAACGCCAACGGCTCGCTGATAAAGTTGACTCGTTCGACAACTCGCAAGGCGTCAGGATCGCCATATCCGGCAAAAGGAACGCGCGGAGAGAACATATGGACTACTGTCTAGTTTGTGAACGTTTTGTGGACAAATGTGTCTTTTCCATCCATTAAGTACTTCCGCAATTCCCGCCGAAAAACGACACGATCCAAACGTAAGGACCGTCACAATTACCCCAATTGAGTGGAGAAGCACAGTTTCCGGGATGTCCGAGCTTGATTGTTCTGCGGACATTACCGATACTTAATTCAGCTCATCCACCAAGTGTGGAAGGAGTAACGAAGCCGTTCCTTTGGGGGCGGCTTCAGCTGTTTCCGGCCCCCGCCTTTTGCGATTCGGCAAACTCCTTCGCAAGTTTGTCTCGCTGGTGTTGACGCTCCACAAAGTACGCGGTCCACAGTAACACAGAGTCGTCACGCTCATCCAGAATTACTACGTACGAAAAATCGCTGACTGCGATTACAATCCTTTGACTTTGCCCTCGGATGTTCTTCCAGACCCGAACTTGTCCGGATTGTAGCCCCTCAATCATGGGACGCGGCCATCGAATTCGTTCGCATCGTCGAAAGTCCGGGATGCGGTCCTCCTCCACCGGCCCTTCCTGAATCAAATGCCAAAACGTGGCTTCCTTTCCAAGTGCCATCGGATGTCGCTTCATGGCAAATCGCTTACCAGGATAGATTGGCTTCGTTTCCAGGAAGTCACGACAGAAAATCGCATAGATGGCTTCGCGATAGAGATTCCAATCGCCACCCGCTTCTGCCAATGTGATGAGTTCCGGTAACCAGGATGTGGCGTCCGTCATGCAGACCTCTCCGGCTGCCAGAACATCAAATTGAACTTTGGTTCGCGAAGCCATGTCGCACGCAAGAGTGAAAATGATGTTCGCTCACGAATCCTCGACACGATCGCCAGCTTTGAAGAACTTGTCTCCAGAGTTCTGTTCGCATAGGCGACCGCTCCAATCAGGATGTCCGCAATTTGCATGATTTCGGATTCATGAGACCTTATCTGCTGAATTCGCCGGACGATGTTGCCGGAACCATCGAGCTTCTCATCTCGGAGTCCTCGTTCCAGTGTTCGCCGCTTACTTTCACTACGGGTGTCTTTGATATCCAGATAGATCGAGTAGTGCTGGGTAGGATCGACGATCGGCTCCAGTAGAGTAAAACACATGCTGTAGTACCAGTCATCTTGAGCTTGACCAAATTGTCCACGATCGAGTCGGCGTTTATCCGGTATGACCACGCCACGGAAATGCAGATCATCATCATCAAGAAAATAATCAACCACAGCCAGATAGCACTCGAGGCTCGCAGGTGAGAGCTTGCCCCATTTGATTTCTGAGCTTGGCTTGAGTCCGTGATGCTTTTTGATGTCTCGGACTCGAATGGAGATATCTTGGGCCTTTTCCTCAGGGCACCAAACCGCCCCCTGAGTCATGACAGCGATTCCATCGTTTTCGAGATGGCAGCTTTCGTCGAGATAGATGTTGAAAGACTCAGCCATTATGCGTGCTCCATTGCATGAGTCGCCCCCGCCACGCTCAACTCCCCGCTCAGCAGCTTCGGCAGCAGCGTGTCGCGCAGGGCGGCGAGGGTGCGGGATTGCTGTTTGTTGGCGACAATCTGGTCATACCACGGCTGGCATTGGCGCTTGAAAGCTTCGGCAACGGGCGCGTCCGGCATGATGACGGTGAAGCGGTCGATGTCGTTCTTGCCGAGGTGAATCACCGTCGTGGCAGTCTCGGTGGCTTCGACCTCGGCGAGCGGGGCGACGATGCTGCTGCGAACAAAGGCGGCGGAATATCCCGGCTTCGGGGCGAAGACACAGCATCGCTGGTTGAGCCACGATTCTACGCCTGCCCACAAGTAGGCGCGAAACTCTCCGTCCATGCCGACCGCGATGTCGCCGGGCTGGAGCAAGTATCCCTTAGGATGAACTTCAGTGGTGAAGACAGCGGGACTTTCGTTCGGGAGGTCGCGGATGCGAACCAGTGGCTTGCCGACTTTCTCTGAGTTGAAGAGCGATGAAGCGAATGGTGCGCCATAAATGACATCCGCGATTTCGTAAATCGATCCGACGCGCCAGCCATGCGGGATATGTCCCACGGCAGTTTCATCAAATGTCGAGGGAAATAGAGCCGCGGTGGCATCATCCAGACCAACGGGTTTTCGGCCGTCGAGTTTGCCGCGGACGGGGTCGAAATCCACGAACCAGCTCTGGAACAGCGCCCGCGCCATCGCCTCCAGCGTCGCGTTCATCCGCCGATTCAACTCGATCTTATCGTCCAGCGATCCAAGTACCGCCGCAATGGCTTTTTGCACCTGAATCGGAGGGAAAGTGAGCTGGAAATCTCGCTGATCGGTCATGCTAACGTAGTCGGCTACCATTGAGCCATGCGTCTTCACAGCATCGAGGTTCGCCTGAAACTCATCGGAGGTGAGAAGGTAGAAGAGGAAACGAGGCTCCAACTGGTCCGGGTCGAGCGAGCGCCAGTAGCATACTTGCGGTGCGAAGACTGACGGAGGCTGGCCTGGGCGAACCATCCCGACGCGGCCAACAGTGCCCTTCGTGATGAAGGCCACGTCGAAGGGGCGTGTGAGTTTCGACTGAACGCGGTGAGTCAACTCTGGCCGGATGTGGTCGTCCACTACTGTGTTGATTTCACCATCGCCGATGTCACCACCGCGAACGAACGGGATTCCAACCGGGCCAAGTTCTATGTTGCGGACGCGGTATCCGTCGTTTATCGCGAGCAGGCCTCGACGAATCATTTCCTCCACTTTGGTGTGCTGCCAACCTTCACCCGCCATATCCCAGCCCCTTCAGATTTGCTTTGATGGCCTGCTCCAGCTTTGCGGACTCGGCGAACTGGGCGTACAGTTCGGCGACGAGGCGCGGCGACTGGCCCTGCGATTCAGTCCCAAAGGGACGGCATGTTGTAGCCACGGGCGTGAGCCCGTGGTTGGCGTCCCCAACATGCCCAAGCCCCAACGGGGCGACACGAATTCGGTGCCCGTGATTTTGTGTCGCCCCG
>CAMTWR010000053.1:0-62818 GCA_947085455.1 uncultured Planctomycetota bacterium
CCGTCGATTCGCTTTGAGCATGCTGAAAAACGAAAAGTCCCAAAAGCTGGGCATCAAAAACAAACGACTCCTCGCCGCATGGGACACCGATTACCTCGCAAAAGTCCTCTTCGGATAATGACTTAGCACGCAATCGCCCTGATTCTGAAATGAGATCGAGCACTGACAAAGTGCCAGTGCTCGATATGTCGATTCATGATCTCGTTTGTATGCACCTTACGGAATACTTGAATTCACTTTAACGGCAATCTGCATCGTTACACGCGGGAAACTATTTCACAGAATGAAGAGTTGTCCCGAGTTCCTTTAATGCTCCTTCAACACCTTCCAGGTCCTTAAGAATCCAGTTATGTTCAGTGTGGGATTCCGAAGACATGAGCTTGCCATTCTTAAAGACATCCGTAATGACTTCCTGACTCTTTGGCCCGTATTCAAAACGAGCCGAGTCGGCAGCGTTTTGCAGATAGTTGGCCGCCATCACGAGGTCATGACCGGCGTCTTTTTCTTCAGTCATTCCCCACGACTCCTTCGCACGGTAATAGTGCCAATTCGCAAGAGCATGGCTGGCTCGACGGAGAGCGTTTTCAAATCGTTCTGCATCTTTGAGATTGCCGGATTCCAGATCGGCAGCGACAGTCTTCAGTTCTGCTGCTGCAGTATTGAGATCCTTCTTCGTTTCTGGCATTGCATGACTCGCGGCAAGGTTCAGCCAACTGATGGCCTTGTGAATTTCAACACCGGCAGCCTTTTCTTCGTTACGTCGAAACTGGTATCGAGCTGTATCAAGGGACTCAAGCGGTTCGAATCGTAATGGGAACCAGAAATCTTCTTCGACGATGATCCAGTGTGGTGCATCGCGTTTTTCAGCGACGGCCGGCTTTACAGCGCTCGAAGCTACGTCGGTGGCGGCCGTCTTTTCCACGGTTGGTTTGCTCTTTGTCTTTTCCTGTGCGACGAGGGGCAATCCAGGTAAGGCAAGGATTGCAGCCAATGTAAATACAGTCTTCTTGTTCATGGTCTTATTCCTAACTCTAATAGATCCTGTTGTTATTGTCAGATTGGACGACATGCCGACTGACTCTCGGTACGAAGCATTCGCAACATGTATGCCAATCAATAAAGACGGAGAATTCCTGGTGAAACGCTTTGTCTGGCTCTGATGTACTGGATGATTTCGTTCCACTCAGGCACATCGATGACGATCGAGGAACGGTGCAAGTCGTGATCTTCACTGAGAATGTCGAGGCAAATTTGAAGATCATTCCGGCTTGCGCCTCCAATGTCAGGCTTCTCATCACGGACTGATGAACCACATGGGGACTATGGGGCGCACGAATCCTGGAAATGGTTCTTGGCTTTCCAGCAGGGAACCAGGCACATGAATAGCAGTGTTCGAGCTGCATCGGCGTATGGGACGTGTATGGGACTTCCATGCTTCTTTAGCGGCAAGCCATGGGATCGAAGGTAACGGCAAGGAAACTACCAACGGAAAGAGGAATGTCATGCTGGAGCCGCAAAGCTCGGGCTTTCATGCTTCCTGCATGAAACGCCTTTGGTTGACCCTGAGAAACTCAGAATCAATCCTGAAAGGAACGCACAAACGTCCGCGACTTTTCTTTACCGTGGCACTCGTAGCAACACTTGCAGTATTTGCTGTCTGGAGCGATTCACACAGCAAACGGCTCTCAGAGCCATGGCGGAACGGATTCGGATTCTCTGCGCTCAGTCTGGCGGAACTTCGATGGCATCAGTCAATTACAAGTTTGGTACTCACCGCTGGTGAGCGACAGTTTGTCCAAACAATCCTGATGCTCTGCATCTGCGTGGGCTGCTGCGAATGGCAATTCGGCAGTCGCACAGCGGTAAAGGTTTTCTTTGCTTCGCACCTGACCGTGACAATCGGCATGGCGTTGTTGGTTGTTCTCCCGATGCATCTTTGCGGAGTTGAATGGGCGACGGCACTTGCCTCGGAACGTGATGTCGGCCCTTCGGCTGGTTACTACGGATGCCTTGGTCTGGTCGTGGCATCGATGTCGGAGCAGAAGCGGAAATGGCTGATCCTGCTTCTCATCGTCATCTTGACTGGGCGGCTTGCAATTTCTTCGACCAGCATTTATCAGCACCCGGCAATTGTTTCGGCTGACGTTGCTCACTTGATTGCGTTTGGGTTTGGACTTTTGTTGGCATCGCTCACCGCCGCAACAGCCGTCGAACACCGCCGGCAATGAGCAAAGAGACATTCGCCAGAATCTGAGCTGAAGCCAGGCCACCCGGCGATGCAAGATACTTTGGCGACCACTCAGGATTGAACTTGGACTTGTAGTTCCGGAGTCCTTGAAAATTATAGAAATGCTCGCCATGTCGAAACATCAGACTCGATACTCGATTCCAGAGTGATGCAAGACGATGTGACTCAATTCCAGCCAGCGGTGCCATCCCGAGGTTGAACCACACAAAACCCTGATCGTGTCCCCAAAGCATCAGCTGAACGAACAAAAATTCCATAACGCTGCGCGGGGCATCGGGCTGATATCGCATCAGATCGATCGACAGTTCATGCTTATCCGCACCCTGCCATAGATTTGCGAAGGCGATCGGATTGTCGTTGTGAAAGATCAGAGCGATGTCGTATCTGCGGAGATAGTGTTCCCGGAACGAGCCAAGTGAAAAGCCTTTCTCGGCCGTCGTCTTTTTACCAAGCCATGCATCAGAAATCACTTTGAGTTGTGGCATCAGTTCATCGACTTTTGATTGTGGTACGATCTCAAATCTCAGTCCTTCGTCGACGGCCTTCTTGATGGTGCGACGAAACTCTTTACACGAAGGGTCACTGAGTGAAAATTCCGGCAGTCGAACGCGAGCCTCTTCTCCTAATTTGATCATCGAAAATCCCATGTCGATATAGCGGCTGAGCGAACCTTCATCAACCTGATAAAAAACAGGCCAAACTCCCGCCTCATCGCACGCTTCGCGAAACCGCCACGCAGCGTCGTCAGCGGATTCTTCAGGACCAACCGGATCTCCCATCGCGATCCAGCTTCGACCTTCGCAACCGAACATCACAAACGCGCGGCGATCTTCACTAAAGATGAATCGCTTATCGCGGAGCAAGGCGAGATTGCCATACGTTAAAGTTTGTGACTTCACGATGTCTGCCGCTTCACCAATCTGCTTATCGTCTGGCAAACTCGGTGCAGCGGGGGCCGAAT
Source organism: uncultured Planctomycetota bacterium (assembly GCA_947085455.1). GTDB lineage: Bacteria > Planctomycetota > Planctomycetia > Planctomycetales > Planctomycetaceae > SXXK01. The sequence goes on from CAMTWR010000053.1 coordinate 3,210, forward strand.
GCAACAATTGAGAGGCACCAGCAATTGTCAGCACCACAGCGGCACCAACGAGACCACGCAGGGCCCGCGGGGCATCGCCGTGATAGGCAAAACTCCACCAAAGCTGATCGCTGTACTCCACATGTCGAAAAGAAAACAGGATCAGCCAAATCAGCAATCCCAGCGACATCGCTACCGCCAGAACCCAGTTGAAGTTGAATGATGCCGTCAATAGTCGACCATGTCGAAAATAATGCTTCCGACAGGGAATCAATGCGAGGAGCACAACCACAAGAACCGCTGCCTCTTCGTAGTCGAATCCTTTGGCCAGTGAGACAACTACACCGATCCCCAGCAATCCGACTGTTAGTCCCCAGGCAGCATCAATGCGACGATACAGACCTCGCGAAAGCACCAGCAGCAGCGCCCCGGCAACGCTGCCGAGAAAATGGGAAACCTCAACAACCGGAAGTGGCAGGACGCTGCGTATCAAATGCAACCGACTCTGAGGAACCGGCAAGGATCCTGAAATCAGAAGCACCAGGCCGCAAACGAATACCGCACCGGTCATGATTCGAGGTGCGATGATGCGAGTCCACCGCATTCCGACCGCGGCAATTGCGGACGCTCGTTCCCGATGCTGCCTTAGCGTTGCCACACCGACACAGATGACCGCCGTAAGAAGTGGTAGTAAGTAATAGATAATTCGAAATGCCAGCAGTGACGCGACCAATGAGTGCGTAGATCGCGGCAACATCGTCACCAGAACTAGTTCGAGCACACCAAGTCCGCCGGGGACATGGCTGAGCAATGCGACGACGATGGCAAGCACAAAAATCGCCACGAACGGCAGAAACTGGATTCCCGCATCGGCAGGCAGCAATACGTAGAGTGTCGCCGCTGCCAGCAGAAAATCGATCGCGGCGACGGCGGTTTGGGCAAGTGCAAAACGCAACGGCGGTGGCTGAAAATTGATGCCAAGTACGTGGATTGGACTTCGTCGAAAAGCACAGCTCAGGAAGAACGCCGCGGAGACCGACAACATCAGGAATCCAAGTGGACGACTCGTCGTCAGCGGCAGGCCGAACCGAGCAGGAATGTCAAATGGAGTTGCGACGAAAAGAATCCCGCCGAGAGTCACGAGACCGATCCAGAATGCGATGCCGATGTAGAAGAGCAATCGAACAATCTCGGACGTCGACAAACCCCATGCGGAGTAGAGTCGAAACCGAACTGGTGTGCCCCCAAGAACCGTGCCCAGCGAGTTTGTGACAGCGTATGAGAGAAGTGACGCAGTCGCGACTTGTCCGGCGGACACGCGATGGCCGACAAGTCGCACGGCAATGAGATCGTATCCAATCATTACACCGTAGTTCGCTATCGTCAGCGTAAGGGCCAGCAGCAGTGAAGATTCCGGAATCATTCGAAAACTCTCTGAGACTTCGCGAAGATTCATGGCACTGAATTCATGATCCAGCAGCCACAATGCCGCCACAAGAACCATCGCCGTGATCACTGTTTGCAAATGCTGCCAAACCTGGCTGCGGTGATCCGAAAGCAGGTCTTTGTCCGGAGAGCTTGTCGGCGGCAGTGCCGAGTCTGACTTCTTTATCACGTCATTTGTCATTTGATTGGTGTCAAATCGTCGCTGATGCGCGAAGATCGGTGCTTCATGTGTTGCTGGAAGGCTGAAACCCCTTGTCGGTTCCAGCAAGAATCATTCCTCAGCCAGATTGCGGGGCCGTATGAAATTCTACGGTCCAGTGTGGCATTTCGTGTGCCATCTACAGCTTCAAAGTGAGCATTCACACAGGACACTGAAAAGAATGGCAGATCACACATTCCGTTGTCGCGAGCACCAGCATTTCGTGAGTTTGCTCACTGAAAAGTCGGTCAGCACGAATTTCTGAAGCCAAGAGTTCGCAAAAGTTGTGTGTTGGTCCTGAATGTGCATTCGCCAGAGATAGCACAAACCTGGTCCTGTTGCATTCAGATGCAGACACTGTTTGGAACCGGGACGTTGACAACGAACGATTCTCAGACGGCGCGGCCAATGCACCTAAAACTGCCGCCGCTGTGATTTCATTTCCTTCACGGGCAGCAACTGTGTCCCTGTATCAACACGTCAAACTAAGAAATGAGAGAGACATGAATTCTAATCAGACTCTTCAACCTGTTCGTGGATCTGCAAAATCCATTTTGTTGAACACCGAACCACAAAGACAAGTGAGTCCTGAGAAGCTCCTGTCTGCCGGACTTATGATTGCGGGAGGGCTGCAGATGCTGCTGGGACTCGCTTGCTTCCTGACGCCAGCCATTGCGGCGCTAGCGACAGAAATCCTCCTCGGCGTGATCATTGTGATGGTTGGAATCACTGACTTGGTGTTTGCCTGGGAGTTGCGGTCGTTGCAGGGCAGCCTTTGGCGATTTCTTCGTGCAGGATGTTTTTTAATCACAGGTTTGACGCTGCTGACATGGCCATTGAGCGGGGTTGTCACTCTCGCTCTGGTAATGGGCATGCTGTTTCTTCTGGATGGCAGTTTGCGATTTGTGATGTCCCTGTCCATGCAGCGTAACAGGGGCTTTGCAGTCCTTGACGGAATACTTGGTACTGTGATCGGGATCATGATTCTGGTGGGCTGGCCTTCGGATTCCGCCTTTATCCTTGGAACAGTTGTCGGTATCCGACTGATGATGGGCGGACTTCTGGCGATGATGATCGGCGTTGGAATACACAAGCTAAAAACTTGAATGTGCATGATCAGCCAACTCTGATCATTCCATGAGGAAGGATAGCCATACTTGTGCCACAGAATCTGGTGATTCCATCGATTGCCGCAGCTGCGCTGGGAAGTCTTGCATTCTTGGGAGGACTCTCAGCGCCTTTTGGCGGAGCCCCGATCGTTCAGGGTTGCCTCTGAGTCTCATTCTGGGGCATTGTCGCAATGGCAGTCACATCGGTCATCGGCTGGGTGTTCGACGTTGTGGTATGATTGGTCGATGTGCATTGAGAGTTCTCCTTTTATTCGGCATCAAATGATGCAATTTCTTGGATCATGAAAACAGATTCTTCTGAGCAATTATTCTCGAGTAGCAATCGCATCAGTCGAACTCGCCGATACACGCAGAGACTTCTGTTTGTGCTGTACACATATTTGCTGGTGGCCTATTTGATTGCGCCCACGCATGGAAGAGCTGCCTTATGGTATCACCCGTTTTCCGATGATCAGGCACGCATCACAACAGCGAGCGACGGACATCCCGGTGATCCACTGAATGCAGGACTGATCGGTTCCGAGGCGGAGGTGACCCATGGCAGACTGACGGAGTACTGCGGATTGGGGTGCTCAGCAGCAAAAGATGATGTCTTTCGATTCCACTACCCCACTCCAAAGCCGTGTTCGCTTTCCGGGCTTGTGTAGACAGTGCGATGCCAGTGTTCGGTGAAGGTTTCTCCATGCAAGCCCGCGAGGCGATCTCGTTCGTCGTGGACACGCTTCAGGACGCTCGGCCACCACACGGTGTTAAGATATTCTGTGCGTCTGCTTCTTTCTTCAGCGGAAAGCCCGTCCTGCTGCGGATCCATGTCATCGTGCTCAAACTGCATTTCTCGCCAGTGATCGCCTTGCATGGGAACATTGCCGTTTCGATCGTGAGGGAATTCGTGACTGAGGTGTTCCAATTGAGACTTGTGAATCATGTATTTTTCCTGAACGAATGAGATAGGGTACTGAGTGGGCAGTTCATCAAAGAAATGTTCTCAAATCGCGCTGCGACAGGCAGAGAATAGTGCAGCCACGGGCAGTTTAGAAGTTTTGGAATTCAAAGCGCCACTGAATGGCCGACAACGGTAAACTAAGATTTTGTTGCCAGCCTTCGATAGAACCATTGTTTCGCAAATTCAGCGGTGGCTACATAAAGAGCGACAACCGTGGCCATCGCCAGTAGGTACTTGAACGGTAACGGAACAAATCCCAGTGTTTCTGCCATCGGGCTCCATGGCAATGAAACGGAAACGACAATCGCCAGACTTGTCGCAATCAGAAGCCCCCGGCTTGGCAGGCTTTGGGTCAGTGGACGTTGTGTGCGAACAATGAGCACAACGAGTGTGGCGGAAACGACGGATTCCAAAAACCACGCAGTTCTAAAATGAGCTGGATCTGTTTTAAACACCCACAACAAAATGACGAACGTCAACAAGTCGAAGAATGAGCTGATGATTCCGAAAACCAGCATGAAGCGCCGAATGAAGCGCAGGTCCCAGCGCTGTGGTCTCTGAACAAGTTCGTCATCTACGGAGTCACCGGCGATTGTCATTTCCGGAAGATCCGTGAGCAGATTGAGAAGCAGAATCTGCTTCGGCAACATCGGCAAAAAAATCAGAAACAGCGAAGCACTCGCCATCGTAAACATGTTTCCAAAATTCGCGCTCGTCGCCATTAAGATGTACTTCATCGTGTTTGCAAACGTTCGACGTCCATCGCGGATACCCTGAACGAGTACTCCAAGATCCTGCTGAAGCAGGACGATATCAGCCGCCTCTTTCGCCACGTCCACGGCCTGATCGACAGAAATCCCCACATCTGCAGCTCGAAGTGCAGTTGCATCGTTGATACCGTCACCCATGTACCCCACAACGTTGCCGGCTTTCTGACACGCCAGGATAATGCGCTCTTTCTGATTGGGTTCGACCTCAGCAAAGACGTTCGTTTCATTAACCCGAAATGTCAGCGCCTCATCGCTTAGCAATCTCAGCTCGGTGCCTGTGAGGATATTCTCTGTGGAAAGTCCGACCCGACTGGCAATGCTCGCCGCGACACGACGGTTATCGCCAGTAATCATTTTTAGCGAAATCCCAAGCGTCGCCAGATCCGCGATCGTCTGACGAATGTCGTCCTTCGGTGGATCGATGAGCACGACCATTCCCAGAAAGACCATCTGAGATTCATCGTCCTTCGAAAAGGTCTTCGAGCCCTTCATGTCCCTGCACGCCACACCAAGAGTTCGATAACCCTGGTCGCCAAGCTCGATGTAGCACTGTCGTATCGCTGGAAGCATTTCAGTGATGGGATGAATGGATCCATTAAGTTCGACAGAGCTACAAACCGCGAGTACATTGTCAAACGCTCCTTTTGTAATGAGCACTCTCGTGCTGTCGATCTCGGCCAGAATGCTCAAGCGTTTGCGAACAAAGTCATACGGGCATTCGTCCAGTTTATGACAGTTCGTCAAATCAAACTCTCGGTACTTCCGAATTGCGTCATCGATCGGATTCGAGAAACCCAGTTCGAAGGAGGCATTCAGAAAGGCATAGCGAGCCACTTTATCGCTTGCCTGTCCCTCCGCATCGATCGCTGTGTGGACCTTTACTGTGCCCTGTGTCAGTGTGCCAGTCTTGTCCGAACACAGCACATTCATGCTGCCGAAGTTTTCGATCGAAGACAATCGACGCACGATCACATTTTGCTCCGCCATGCGGCGAGCACCGTACGATAAGTTGACACTTATAATGGCAGGAAGCAATTGCGGCGTCAGGCCAACGGCAAGGGCCAGTGAAAACAAAAACGCTTCGATCACAGGTTTTTGGAAGAACACGTTAATTGCAAATATCAAAACGACCAGCACCAGTGTCACTTCCATCAAAAAATAGCCAAAGCGTCGCACGCCTCGTTCGAAATCCGTCTCTGGTGGACGCAACTGGAGTCGGTCTGAGATCTTTCCGAATTCCGTGTCACTGCCAACTCGCACCACCAGTGCCTTTGCGGAACCGCTGACGACACTGGTTCCCATAAACAGAGCATTGGTTCGCCTGGCAAGTGCCGTCTCTGCGGGCAATACACCGATCTCTTTGTCAACCGGGAACGTTTCTCCTGTCAACGTAGCTTCGTTCACATAAAGGTCTCGCGACTCAATCAATCGACAGTCACCAGGAATACTTGAGCCGGCGGACAGGACAATGACGTCTCCAGGAACCACGTCATTGACTGCTACCGCGATCTCTTTTCCCTCTCGCATCACCTGCGACTTTACGCTTACCAGTGCCAACAGTTTTTCCACTGCCCCTGCCGCGCGGTGTTCCTGCCAAAAGCCGAGTAACGAGCTGGCGAGAATGATCGCAAGTATGATGATGGCATCTGGTGCGTCTTGCAGGAATGCTGAAAGCACTGCAGCAAAAATCAAAATGATAGTGATGGGACTTTTGAGCTGCGAAAGAAATAGCCAGATCGGAGATTCATGCTTTGCACGATTCCTTCGACGCGGAGAATCCGCAAGTCGCTGAACCGCCTCTGCTTCAGTCAATCCATAGCTGCTCGAACCAAGACTGCTTTGCAAAGTCGGCACGTCTGAGGCCCAGAACTGGGGCAGAACGTCGGATTCTCTACTAAGCACAATTCCCACTCCTGTCGATGTCGAATGCCGATCCGGAATTTTTCTGCAATTACGATACTTACCCGGACGTCTGAGATTTTTTCGTGCGGACAAGCACTACCAGCGACCGAGCCGCGACGGCATAGGTCGATTCGGAGACCGGCGGCCGATGTGAATCGTCACAGATGTCGTCCGGCGATGGATGTGAAGTATCAATGACGCGTTTCCAGTTACCGGCCACTCCTTCGAAGATTCCAAATATGACGTTATCCGGACTGGAATTGATCATCACGTACAGGTCGTCATCGTCAGCAAACTCGCCGTGAAGACACCACGCCAGGGTATGCGACTCGTGATCCATGCCGACCGGCCGGTTCGGGCCATACCAGCGAATGTCTTCCCGCCAGAATCGAGATCGACTGATCGATGGATGTGCTTTGCGAAATGCAATCAGGCGGCTAGCGAAACGAAAGATCTCTGAGTGTGTCTCTTTTCGACTCCAATCCAGCCAGGTCGTTTCGTTGTCCTGGTTGAACGGATTGTTGTTGCCGTGTTGAGTCTGCAGGAATTCGTCACCCATGCGAAACATGGGTGTACCGTTGGAGAGCATCAACAGAGAAAGAAGGTTTTTTGCCTGCCGTCGCCGCAAATTGAGCACATCATCGGGGACATTCTCTTCACCTTCCCAGCCGCAGTTCCAGCTGTAGTCGTTCGTTCCATCCGTGTTGTTGTAGCCATTCGCCCAGTTGCGGCGTCCGTTATACGACAGCAGATCGTACAGCGTGAATCCGTCATGCGAGTTCACATAATTGATGCTCTGCAATGGCCGCATGGCCTCCTTCGTATCGTCCGGAAACAGATCGGCGCTGCCGTAAATTCGCGTCATCAGATCGGCCACCATTCCTGCGTCGCCGCGGACAAAGCGTTGCAGCGTGTCGCGGTAGCAGGCATTCCACTGCATCCAGAGCGTTCCGGGAAAGCTGCGGCCCAGCTGATACGCGCCGCCAGCATCCCAAGGTTCGGCGATCATTCGCACATGACGCAGAACTGGATCGCCGGCGATCTGGGAAAACACAGGCGGATCGTCGGAATTGATGGAACCATCGGAGTTGCGAGTAAATACAGACGCCAGATCGAATCGGAATCCATCCACCCCCATCTCGATGACCCAGTAACGCAAGCTGTCAACAATCAACTGCCGAACCGTCGGATTCGCGGTATGAAGTGTGTTGCCAGTCCCGCTAAAGTTTGCATAGGGTCGATCGGGATCTCCGGTCGCGACATAGTAGGTACTGTTGTCGATGCCCTTCATTCCGTACGTTGGACCTCGCTGACTGCCTTCGCAGGTGTGGTTGAAAACGACATCCAGAATAACTTCGATTCCTGCCGCATGAAGTGCATTCACCATCTGTCGAAACTCACTGTGCTGTGGGCAATGCTCGGGAGCGGTTGAGTACCCGTGGTGTGGAGCGAAAAAACAAAGCGGCATATAACCCCAGTAGTCGCCGTCGCTCGAATCGAACTGGAAGATCGGCATGAGTTCAACGGCCGTGATCCCCAGTTCTGTGAAATACGGAATCTTCTCAATGACACCCGCGAAGGTTCCGTGATTCCCCGCTGCGACGCCGGACTTCGCATGCTGTGTAAAGCCGCGTATGTGCAATTCGTAGATGATCAGGTCTGACCCGTGACGGATCTGTCCGCCTGGCGTTGGTCGAGCATGCTGGCGACAGGCGTCGAGCATCCCCAAAGCGGCTCGCCCCATGTTGGAGCCGGGTGCACATGCGCCGGCCCGGCTGAACGTCGGTGGAAAATAGATCGCTCGCGCATAGGGGTCGAGCAGCAACTTTTCCGGATCGAAGGTATGCCAGTCGAAACCTGTTTCTGACTGTGGTCCGTCAATTTGCCATGCGTAATATTTGGCGGTTGGACAATCCGCATCTACAATTCGACAATGCCACATTCCACCTGACTTGTTCCTGAGTGGATTCAGTTCCAGCGTGAACAACGGACGGTCAATGTTCCCATCGAACAGCAGCAACGTCACATGAGTCGCATGGCGTGAGAAGATCGCGGCATTCCATGCTTTTTGATGTTCCACCCACTTGATTCCCAGTGGCCGCGGTGTTCCTTCCGTCGCTTCCCAAGCAGGACTGATTCGATGCGCGTTGCCCACGTCGCCAGCCAGTTTCATGGCCGCATGGCATACGTCGCAATCGTAGGAAGCCGCTCCGGAAGCCGCTTCGGAAGTTGGCTGCGCAGACGACAATGAAGATAACGTAGAGGTCGGCTGGGGCATTAGCGAATTCCTGAAACGGCGTAGTACTTTGTCTTGAAGAGCGCCATTCCGCTCATTGACCGTGCGCGTGACCTACTCCGGGACGTAGTCGTGTGGCCCCGAGTACCTCAATGACGCCGGCGTCCCATACCGAACTTCGATCATCATGTGCGGTTCACGCGCCCCAGCGGTCATGGCCGCGTCCATGACATTCTGCCACATGTACCAGGTTTCCACAGAACCTTCCATCAATGCAACTCCATCGACAACTTTGAACGTGACGAGATTCTCCTGGTCATTCACAAACATCAGTTCAATTTGATCTTTGAGAGCTTTTGCGATTACCTCATCGGTCTTTGGCACCCATTTGGCCCGGACGTTCAAATAGTTATCAACATGAACAACGGCCTTCTGCCGTGAGGCTGTCCATTCGGCGTGATTCCTTTCGAAATTTGATTCCACGAGACCGTGTAATTCAACATGAGCGTTCTCAACATCGACGATGATTTCTTCGTCGTCCAGGTATGGATCGCGATGCATCGCGGCCTTTGTGTATTCAGCGATCTCCTCATCTGTCGGTGCTGTTTTCGTCCATTCCACGTTGATGTGGTTAACAACTTGTCGAACGCCGACTGTGAACTGAGCCGCCCGTTCTGCAGCCCGACTGGCCGCCAGATCTTCCACAGCACCACTCAGCGTCACAATGCCGTTTTTCACATCAACGTCCTGGTGAAAACTTAGAACTCGCGGATCATATTTGAACGCGCGAGTAACAGCCTCGCGAATCTGCTCGTCTGTCACCTGCTTGTAACGAGTCGTTCGGAGTTCAGGATTGGCATGTTTCCAGTCAACATGGATTCCGCGAACATCGACATCTTTCGCGCCCACTCGATAAGCAAGTTGTTCAGCGGCGGATCGCTGGAAGTCGGTCGTCACAGCGCCATTCAGAACAACGATGCCGTCTTTCACTGCAACCTCCAGATGGATTTGGTCCAACTCAACGGTGTATTTCAGCAACTCCGTCGTCTCCTGTTTCAGATCGGCATCGGTCAATTTCAGGTTGTGCAGCACCGTCAGTTTGTCGTCAAGATCGAGAATCCCACCGACACCTCGCACGACGTTTCCCACAAGGACTTTTGCACCGTAGGAAGGCACCTCGCCCGTCAGCTCCGCAGTTCCGTTTTTCACAGCAGCGAACACCTTCAAATCCCGCATTCCCGGATCGTTTGCCAGCGCCGCCTCGACATCTTTCAGTACGGCCGAATCGTTGCGATCGCTTCGATTCACTTCCAGTTGATCAATCACCGATTCTGCGCCTCGAACGCGTCGTGTGAGTCCAACAGCAATATCTTCGTCCATGAGATTCCGCAGGCGTCCGGCCAGCGTCACGATCCCATCTTCGACGATAACGCGAATGCGATGACTCTTGATTGCCTGAGATGCCAATAACTCATTTTCAACGGAGAGCCGAATCTCATCGTCGGATAGTTCCGGCAAGTGATCGCTGTCCTGATTCTTCACCTTGGCTTCCAACGAAGACACAGCGACCTCGCCTGCTGCCAGAGCACAAGCGTTTGAAGCCAGAACCTGTGCGATCACAATTCCTGCGATGACAGGACGAATGTTTGACAAAAATCGCTGTCGCATGTGGATCATTCTTTGTTGTTGAGAGACTCCCTGGCTTCTCGGTGAACTCCACCAAGATCCCATTGCACGTCACGGTAGAAACCACCGCGATACAACGGTGCAGGGCAATCCATGTGCCATTGCTTTTTTCTTTATCTTGTTCAATGATCCCTTCCGTCCAACAGTGCCGCCCGGCTTCGTGCAATCTGATTCAACGCAGCGGGTTACTTCACATCAATGAACACGTCCAGCAGCTGACCAACCAGGACTTTGCGTTCTTTCGCGAGTACATTGTCGGGATTGATCGAATAAATAATCTGCATGACGCGAGTGTCAACGAGGTCGCTGTTGGCACCTATGAGCGAGGATTTGGGGATGACTTCGGGCTTGATTCGCACAAACGTTATCGGTATCGAGTGTTTTCCCGTGCCGCCTCGAAGCATCGCGACCACAGGTGCAGTCAGCTTCAATCGACGAATGTCTTCTTCGTCAAGGCTCACACGCACATGATACGGATGCAGGTTGCCCATCACGATCAGCATTTGAGCCGCCGACGCGGACACAAACTCGCCTGGCCGGACATTGACCTGCAGTATCCGGGGTTTCTCGGGGTCATTTATCAAATGCGATCATCACCGAGCGACTTTCGATTTCGCTCATATGGCACGCATTTACCCACCATGGCACATCGTCGCACAATCCGTCTGAACTGCGCACACAATGTCCAGTCGGTGCATCCCCGGAGCTAACTGCCCCCTGCATGGCATCAATTTTGCGTCTGCCGGAAGAGTTTTCTCGTCCCAAATCAGGAAGGCGGCCAAAGATGTCAGGAAACGCAGGAGTCTGGATTGATCACCGAAAAGCGATCATCATCATTCTTTCGACTTCCGGGGAGCGGATCACCCAGATCAACTCTGACGTGGAAAAACACGTTCGCTCGTCGGGTGGTTCGCAGTCCAGATCGACGAACGGTGCTCAATCATCCAGTGCTGAGGATGTTATCGAGCATAGATTCGCGAACCATCTGGAGGTGTACTACAAAAAGGTAATCGAAACTTTGAAGGACGCAGAACACATTCTCGTGATGGGACCCGGCGAGGCGAGAATTGAGCTTCAGAAACAGTTCCACGATAAGAAGACGCATGCTCGGATCGCAGAAAACGAAAAATGCGACAAAATGACAGACCCACAGATCGCGGCTCGGATACGTGAGTTCTTTCACACAACGGCAGTAGGTTAATACTGTTGGGCTGTATTCTCGTGGAGCCGAACCGCAGGGCCTGCTTTGCAAGGTTTGCCGAGTCGTACAGAAAGAACATGGTTTCGTATCCTACTACTATGCCAACCAACAACAACGAACAACCTCAGGCCAAAGCGCAGAAACAGTCTCCGATGGCATCGCTCCGTGCAGTCATGCCCCGACTCTTCGGTCACGGCGAGCATGCCAAAAGTAATCAGCCGATCTGGTTGTTTCGCAAGCTGTGGCTTTGGTCGATCTTGAGCGCAGCCGTGCTTGTCATCGCTGGAATGGTCGCACACGTTCAAATCGGAAATGCGCTTCAGATCTTGCTGGGGGACGATCTGCGAGCGATGCTGAATACGAAAATGTCATGGGTTGACCTTTGGTATGGCGAACAGATTTCCGCTGCCGAAGCCGCAGCGCAGGAAGTATTTACTCGCACGGCTTTGGAACAGCTTCAGGCCGTCGCCGCCAAGTCACCTGAGAGTTCAAAGCAAGCCTTGCTCGATTCCACAGAAGCCAAAGAATTTCTCCACAGCCTAAAGCCTCTGCTGCGAGCAGGTCGGTTTTCCGGTTACGTTTTGACCGACGCGAATGGGCGAATATTGGCGGCCAGTCAGCCTCGTCTTGTCGGTACCAAAGCATTCGACACACATCCTCAAGAGTTCATCAAGCGAGTCTTGTCCGGCGAGGCAGTCGTCACACAACCATATCCGAGCGTCGGTCCCCTGCCAGATGAACAGGGCGTCGAAAAAATCGGACGCCCCACCATGTTCGCATTTGCGCCCATAGTCGACGAACCCGGTTGTGTCCTCGGAGCATTGGGACTCCGCATCGATCCTTTACTCGAATTCACAAAGACGCTTAACATCGGGCGACTCGGAGAGACCGGCGAAGCAATTGCCTACGATGCCAATGGATTGTTCCTCACTCCCTGTCAGTACGAACAGGAGATGAAAGCAAACCGGCTACTACCGGATCTTCCAAGTTCAACATCTCTGCTGACGTCGCATGTTCGATTGCCAGTTTCCTCGGTCAAGAGTTCGAGGCATACCAACTTTGAATCCCGCAATGGATTCAGCACAGCTGGCTTTCAGAACTATGGCAACGCGACAGTCGTCGGAGCGTGGGGATGGTTGCCCAATCTGAACCTCGGAATTGTCGTGCAGGTGGATGCAGATGAAGCTCTTCGGCCATTGCATCGTCTTACGGTCACGGGATGGTTTCTGCTTTCTCTGCTAGTGACAAGTACGGTTCTGGTGATCGCCATTTCCGTCTACAGCGATCGCCTGCGTCAGAGTTTTGTTGAAGTCGCCGAGCAGTTGGATGAATTTGGCCAATATACTCTGGAAGGAAAGATCGGCGAAGGAGCCATGGGTACCGTCTATCACGCCCGCCATGCCCTGCTGCGTCGTCCGACGGCCATCAAGATCTTGCGACGCGATGGCTCACAGGCGGCTGACGACGAAAGATTTGCTCGCGAAGTTCAGCTCACAAGCCAGCTTTCCCACCCAAACATCGTAACGGTTTACGATTACGGTCAAAATGAAAGCGGACAGTTCTTTCTGGTGCTTGAGTATCTCAACGGACGCAACCTACAGGAGATTGTGGATGAAAATGGTCCAATGCCGGATGGTCGAGTGATCCAAATTCTTTCTCAAATCTGTGCGGCTCTGGCGTGTGCCCACTCAAGTGGGCTGCTGCATCGAGACATAAAGCCTGAAAACGTCATGCTTTTAAATACGCCCGTGCACCTGACCTGGTGAAAGTACTTGACTTTGGCCTCGCAAAATCACTGGCTGAACCCATCGACAACGTTCAGTTGACTCAGCATAACACGATTGTCGGGACGCCGTTGTATATGGCTCCAGAACGCTTTTCCAAGAGCAGTGTCGAACCATCTTCCGATCTCTATTCTATTGGGGCAACCGGATACTTTCTGCTCACCGGCCGTCCTGTGTTTGAGGCGACATCCGTTGCGGGCATGATCGCGAAGCATACTCTTGAATCGCCCGTCAGCCCTCGTCAATTTCGAGACCGCCCATTATCCAGCGAGCTTGAAGCCGTGATCATGCAGTGCCTTGCCAAGCCTCCAAACGAGCGTCCGTCTGGAGCTGAGGATCTTCGCAGAAGAATCATTTCATGCACGCCGACGGAGCCATGGACGGACACAGATGCACAGCTTTGGTGGTCCCAGCCTCGGCCACTTGCCAATAAGACCGAAGCACAATCGTCAACGGTGATTGAAATGGTATCTCTCGGGTAGACAGCTGCTACCGTAACTGCGTCGGTGGTCACGTCCGAGGTGGGGAAGCTGAGTTCGCTTCGCTACTCCTGTCCGAAACGCCGACGTACTGACAACTTCGCAGCAATGGCTGTCGGTAGAGGGAAACTCGGGCGCAACTTGTCATCTTGAAGTATCACCGGTTGATCATTGACGCTTCACGATGACAGGTGATTTTCCGTGGCGTCCTGATGGCGCCGTGTTACGCATCATCCAAAATTGGTCAGCCGCGCAAGCGAAGTCGCATTTTGCTCAAACAGATTATGGAAGCAGCATGGAAGGCAGCCCAGTTTCGCGATTTAAAACGGGACGATGCGTACTCCATGGCAGGCTGCCATGCCGGCATGGCAATGCGAATGCGAGGGCTCGGGTACGAGATCCGCAAGGCGGGCAAAGAGTGCAGTCTGGCTGCCAATACGCTCGGTCCGTCAAAATCCTGTTAATCGGCACAACCCCCTGCGCCCTTTGCATTTTACCTGAACCAGCTTAGTGGCGCTTCAGGGCGAATCCTCAAAGTGACGACCAAAACTCCCAGACTATGTAACCGAAGAACTCTTCGCGTACTGACTGTTGTCCTGTCAGCCACGATGCAGGAGTTGCTTTCGGTTGCGGGAGGAACAGTGTCATGCGATACGACATCGCAGTGGTTGGAAACGATGAAGCCGCTTTCGAAATCCTGTGCGTAGCCGGTGCTGCCGGTCAGCGTTCCATTGGAATTCTGCCAGAGCAGCGGCATTCGGCATGGATTGTCAGCCTCGCGCTGCGCCGCCTGGTCAGCCAGCTTCTGGTAGATCATTCTCGAACGCGCCAGAAACTTTTTTCCCGTAGCGGCACGCCCCGGCTTCTGCATCGACTGCTGGCCGCTGCGATGACAGCGGAGGTTATGGACCACATCACGTTGCTTGAAGGCCTTGGGGTCGACGTGCTTGTCGGTGAAGCTCGACTGCAGACGCGTAACAGCATACTTGTCACCAGCGGCATGGAATGCCGTCGCACATTGCTGCATGCGGAGAACATTGTGATCGGCAGCGGCACTCGTCGCACGGCTATGCACCGACCTCTGGGACTGGTTCCCTTTCCTCATGCCGAGTCTCTGCTGTCGGGCACTCATCTGCCCCGCCAATTATGTCTTCTGGGCGGCGATGAATTTGGTGCCGGCCTGGCCGCGCTCATGAGTCTTTTCGGAGTCGAGACCAAGCTGGTCACGTCTGAAAAAGATGCGAGCGTGATGCTGGAACTGGCAGAAGCAGCTGGGGTAACCATTCGGCCGCGGGCGTCGGACTTTGGATGGAGTTCGGAGAACACGCTGACCAACGGCGGTATGGATATTGTGGACTGCCGAAGGTCCGTGGGATTCACCGAACATCTGGGCCTGCCCGGAATCGGCATCGAACCGGATGAGCATGGTCAGTTATGGTGCGCGGCCAATCTGGAAACGTGGTGCAGTGGCATTTTCGGCATTGGTGAAGTTGTGGGCTTCTCTTCGGACATTTCGAAGCATCCCACCGATCAGGCTCAGCGTATTCTCAACAGGATCACTCATCGAATTCGCAAACCCCATTTTTTGCGTCTGCACACGGAAACACTGTCAAGGCGTTGAGAGCCCCATGGCGACGGGGTACGAACGGAATCGTCTTCGTGCAACAAGAGTCAGCACGGGCCGGATATCGTCTGACTGGTGCCAAACTCGGCCGCTGGAGGAAATCGATGAGTCCGCTGTTCTCGACGTCATTGTCGAGAGCAGCGCCTGCTGGATCCGACACGACTTCAGGACGGCCTCAGCGAGTGGTTCGTCGCCAGGAGAATGTGCCCAGATGATCACTTCGAAATCCCAGGCAGCCGCCGGTTTTTCAGCGTGTATCAACCGAATTGTGTGAGACGCTTCGCGCACCAAATGAGATTCCGCATCATTGTCGAGCGACAGAAAGTCGAAGGCCAGTTCGCCCGCGTACCGATCGACACGTGACATTTTGCAGTATCGCTGAAGCTCGTTCAGTAAGGATAAAAATCCGGCGCGGCCGACGTCATACGACGCAGAGTCAGATCGAGTGTCGAACGAGTTCGCTCGCCCGGCAGCACTCTCCGTAACCCCGAATTTCGGCGTTACACTTGTCGCCAACGACCGCTGAGCTGTCGCCCTGGTGTCGAGAGCGGGCGTGTTTGGGGATAGAGTTTGAGCCCCGGCGTTGTCGAACGGGTGGCCATAAGTCTGCAGCGAAGCTTCGAATGCTCGACGAACCTCAGCCGTTTCGCCGCCGGTCCTGTCGCGAGACACATTCAGCAGCATGAGGGTACAGGCGAAAATACACAACAGCATTCCGCCGAGCGACATTTTCAGCGATTGGCCGCTGATCGACTGTAAGGATGCAGCGGGGCCGGTAATCATCGCGTCTTGACCTCCACATTTTGCATACGGCACGATCGGAACACGTCGACAAAGAGACTATCGGCTTCAATATTGGTATCCGCGCTGATCACAACTTGCGTTGCAGGGACCGCACAGGTTTTCGACAAGTCAGTCGCCATCCGAACAGCATCCGACAGATTTTCAGGAGCCACTCGCAGCGTCAATTGCAACTCGAGATTGTCTCGGCGGCGTGACAAAATCTGCAGCAGTTCTTTACGGGACTCGAAACGCACGTCAGGACCGGCAGCCGAATATCCAGCGTTGATTTCAAGCGTAACACGTTCCACCGGCCATGCTTCCGATTTGGAACCGATCATTCGCACGCCGTTCTTGACTGCGGCTTCACGTGACAAGACTGGCAGAGTGCCGCCCCACTGCACGGCTTGTTGCGGCATCAAGCGTACGATGGTCGGTCGCTTGATTGCATCAACGCCCGCATCAACTGTCGATGCGTCAAGTTTCATCAGCAGAACTTCGCGATCGTTGAGCGATGAGAAGGCAACCGATGTCAGCAGAAACATACAACCGATCATGACGCCCGGCATAATCTGACGGACAGTGCCCGCGAACGCGGCGTGTGCTGGTAGTGGCTGAGTACTCGTTCGCATTGCTGGACTTCTTTCAGGCTGCCCGCGTATGAGTATCGGCCGAGTTTGTTCGTTCGTTCGGAGGTATCCAGGCTCGCAGACGTTCTTCAAGAACGTTCGGTGTATTCTCTTCCAGCAGAGCGAGAAACCCTTCGGTCATCACCTGACGAACAACGAATTCCTCGGCATGCCGCGCTTCCAGTTTCCCAGCCAATGGGATACAGAACAGATTCGCGAACACGGCTCCATAGAGTGTTGTAGACAGAGCCATCGCCAGACCGCTGCCGATCTGTCGAGGATCATCAAGACTTCGCATCATCTGCATAAGTCCGATCAGAGTCCCGATCATGCCCCATGCCGGTGCCGCCGAGCCCATCATTTCAAACAGACGACGTCCAGCAGTATGTCGCTGCTCAATGGCAGCCAACTCTCGTTCGAGTGCCGCTTTGAGCATTTCCTTGCTCTCGCCGTTGACGATCATTTCCAGACCAACCCGCATAAAGGAATCAGTGTCGCTGCCCGCCTGAGACTCCAGAGAAAGACTTCCCTCCCGACGCACCTGTGCCGCCAGATTTCGAAATCTGGCGATCACTTCCGACGGTTCAGGGAGCGTCGTCACGAAGCAGTTTCTGGCAATTCCAAAGCTGGCGAACACTTTCTTCAATGGAAAGTGAATCAGGACAGCGGCAAAAGTTCCGCCCAGCGTAATCAACAGGGAAGGCAACTGCATCAGCGGCAATGCATCACCGCCATAGATCATCGCCATGATGATCATTGACATGCCTGTTACAAAGCCAAAGACTGTTGCTGCGTCCATAAGTTACTCGAAGGGACAGGAGTACCGTTTTTGGAGTACTCGACATCGGTGTAAAGAAAGTGTTTTTCGGCTTCGCTGATGAACTGAATATGGGTTATATCGACAACATCGACAGGTTCTTCAAAGGATGTCGGCAGTCCGGCTCATCACGCTGCCGATTGCCGAGCCTTGTAGATCTGAGCCAGGATCTCCGCGATCGCACGGAAGAAGTCAACGGGGATCTCCTGCCCGACCTGCACATTTTTGTAGAGTGCTCGAGCCAGCGGCTTTCGTTCCAGCACCGGAATCTTGTTTTCTCTGGCGATCCTGACGATGTTTTTTGCGAACACGCCAGCACCCTTTGCCACAATCTTCGGCGCCTTCATTTTTCCAGGCTCGTATTGAATTGCGATCGCGAGGTGTGTTGGATTTGTCAGAATAACGGTCGCTTTTGGAACGTCCTTTACCGACCGCTGTTTCCTTGCTTCCCGCTGTTTACGACGTATCGCAGCGCGTACATGAGGATCACCGTTATCATCCTTCTGCTCCTGTTTGATTTCTTCACGAGTCATCATCAGCTTCTTCTCGTGACGAAACCATTTGACCAGATAATCCACCAGTGCCAGTCCCACGCAGACACCAGCCATGGCAAGGCATAAAGACATGCCAAACTGCCAGGCGAATCCAGCAGCGTCCGCGACAGTTTCGAAGTTGCGTATCGAAAGCTGGCTTCGCTTCAGCCAGAGTAACGTTCCGCTGATGGTCAGTAGAAATGTGACTTTGGCAACATTCATCAGCCCGTGAATTCCGGAATCCAGCGAGACGATTTTAGAAAAGCCGTTTTCCGGCAGGATGCGTTCCCACTTGATCGATAACAAGTCGAATGAAATGTGAAATCCCACCTGCGCGAATCCGAATGCGAGTCCGATCGACATCAGTCCGCCAACCAGCAATCCGCAGCTGCTCAGCAATTCCCATGTCAGCCAGTGAGCACTGGCGGTCACGTCTCGGCTGCCCCATTCGTGTGATGGTATGTCCGAAATCCACAGACGAAAGCTGTCCATGAATCGAGCGGAAATTTCAGGGCCGGACCACAGCAGAATTAGTAATCCTGCAAGCAACGCCACAGATGCCGTGAGGTCGGAACTGAACACAACGTCCCCGTCGTCTCGCGCAGCTTCGCGACGACGTGGTGTGGCTGATTCGGTTCCGTTGTTCTCAGACCCTGACATTTCAGCTGGCAACCTCCCGACCGACAAGCATCAGCAAGTGCTGAACTGCTCCACACAACTCCGGCAGAAACATGATCATTCCACCGAGGCCCGCTGCCAGACGCAGCGTCATTCCAAACGACATGAAATTGAACTGAGGTGCGGTCCGCATCGTGACCAGCAATGTCAGTGAAACCACGAACAGCAGGATGCCAATCGGAGCGATGATCATAAAGCCCTGATCTATCGACTGTGTGACACTCCAGATAACGGAGTTCCACGAAGGCATAGACCAGTTGGAAGCCGCCGGCCGAAGTTCAAACGACTGTCCCAGCATGAAGAACATGACGTGGTGCAGATCGAGCAGGAAGAAGGCAATGACACCAATCGCCTCCAGCATCTGGGAGATCACGTTACTGGACTGCTGGTCCATCGGCGATGTCAGTCCGCCCATGGTCAGCCCCATTTCCTGAGCAATCCACGCTCCGCCAATGCGAACGGGCACAAGACACAGGCTGAACAACCAGGCAAGGCCGGCCCCGAGTGCGGTTTCTCGAATGCCCAAAAATGCCAGCTGCATCCAGGATCCTGCACCAGACGGCATTTCATTCAGAGTCACTGAAATTTCGAGCGCATGTCGTGGAGCAAGAACGCCGACCAGTCCAGCAGCCAGGCCGATTTTCACGGTCGACGGCATTCCCTGACCGTTGAGCGGCGGCATGAAGGCAATAAAGGCGGCGACTCTGAACAGAATCAGCAGACTGGCGATGATCAGTCCGTCTATCACTGCGTCACCTGCAGCATGCGTTCCATCATCCGCATGGTGAACGCTGACGACTGCTCAAGAGTCCATGGCAGCGTCAGCAGCATGATAAGTCCCACGGCAACAATTCGCGGAGCGAACGAAAGCGTCTGCTCCTGAATACTGGTGACCGTCTGCATCAGGCTGATTGCCAACCCCACAACAAGACTGACAATGATAGATGGCCCGGACAGCATCAGCGTTGTAATCAACAGATCCTGACCAATCTCGACCACATTCAATGTTTCCATGTTTCAACTCCGTGCTGCTGATGTTTCACTTTTTTGCGGCCGCCAAACAATCCCGACTGCGTCACGGCTTCTTCGTGGTCTTCGAGTTGGAATTTCGATTGCTCATTTTCAACAGAAAATCGCTCGCCAGTTTTTCGTCCTGCAATGCATCCATGATCGGACCCGACTTTCGCGGCTCCATCAGCATCAGCACATCGACAACCAGATCGGAATTTCCGCCCTCGGCAAGAGCACGCACGTTGGCCGCAGCAGTTTCCGGAGACATAACTTCCAGCAGGTCTGCCACCTTCTTCCAGTCCTTGGTTCGTGTGGCATCTTCCAGAGTCCCGGCTGTCGTTCCCCTGGCCGGTTTGGGTGTGTCAGCGGGTGCTGGAGTGGTGGTCGCCAGTCCTCGTTTTTCCTGTTCAAACAAGTCTCGTTCAACGCGTAACGCATCGCGATCGAGAGTAATCTGCTTCTTTTCTTCTGCGATTTTTTCCTTGTCGGCCAGCCATTTCTCCCGCTCTTTAACCAGCTTTTCACCGTCCAGAGTGACTCGAGTTCGCTCGTCTTCAAACATCTTTCGATCCGTGTCCACCGCGTTCCGTTTGATGGCGAGGTCACTTTCATTTTGAGCCAGCGCGGTCTTCTGTGCATCCAGTTGATTCTTGACCGTTTCGAACTCTTCTCGTTCCTTTTTAAGCACGTCGCGTTCGCCGGCAATCGCTTCGCGTTCTCTTTGCAGTTCCTGATTCTGCGCAGTGATGCGTGACAGTAATTCTTCCTTCGCTGCTCGCTGATCGGACGTCTGAGCCAACAGGTTTTCCACGTTCTGCTGAGCGGCAGCGAGATCAGCGAGTGTCAGCCGCTGCTGAGATTCGATGTCACGCAAAGCGGCTTCCCGCTTTCGCACAACTTCGTCTCGCGATTTCAGACTCAGTCCCATGCGAACGATTTCTTCAACACTCATAGGAGTGGCTCGCACAGCCACTGGAAGCTGCTCGTCGTGTCCGCTCGCGGATCCACCATCGTGCCCTCCATGGTCTGATCCGTGAGACGCATCTCCGCGAGACGTCAGCTCGGCCGTCCGAGTCCCGTGACTGTCGTCACCGTGCGCTTCTGTGCCCATCGCGTCAGTGGCATCATGCGTGACCTCGCCATGCTCGCTCTCGCTGCCTTTTTCTTCAGCATCGGCGGCGGCGGGAGTTGCCGATTTCTTCATCATGAACATACCGAGCCCGGCAGTAACGCCAAACATCACTCCGGCGTAAAGCACCAGTCCAAGAATCTTTTTCATGCTTCCGTATCCCGAGTGAGTTCCAGGTTCCTGTAGTATGTCTGTGCTGCCTGTTCCTGAAGCTGAGCATCTTCAGCTTTCCGTTGCTCATGGCGATGTTCAGTTCGCTCACGCTGAATGACCTCTTCGACAATTTTCAATTCGGCTCGAGCCTGCTTGTGTTCCGCAAGAGCCGCCTGCAGAAGTGCTTCTGCTTTCTGAAGTGATTCATTCTCCTGCCGAAGCCGCTGCTTGGCCTGATCAATGCCACTGGCCATGGAATTGAGGAATGCGCCTGTCAGCCCCAGACTCATCCCTTTTCCCGCCTCGTCTTCGGCAGCATTCAACTGTCGGATCGCCTCGTCGCGCCGCGCTTCGATCACCGCCCGCTCCGCGTTGCGCGCAGCCGCGGCCGCTCGGCAGGTGTCTTCCTGCTGAGCCCGCAGGTGACGGACTTTTTCAAAGCGTGAGATGAAACGTTTCATATTCAGTTTTGTTGGCTGTGAGATCGACGGGACGCGAAGGGTGCAGATACAGTTCCGCATTACCAGGGCCAGGCGTTCGCAAGTGCTTTCATCTGATCCTGAGTCTCCTGCCATGACGCCTTATGATTGACGGTCTGCTGCAAGAATCGTTTCGCAGCCGGCATGATCTGGACAGCTCGATCCACCTGCGGTGATGTGCCGGCTTTGTACGCCCCGATCTGAATCAGGTCAGCAACCTCTGCATGTGTGGCAAGCAGAGAACGCAGCTTCTGTGCGTTCTTCTGATGTTCGTCGGTGGTCACTTCACGGAAGACTCGGCTGACGCTGGGCAACACATCCACAGCGGGAAAATGGCCCGTCGCAGCGATTTTTCGATTCAGAATGATGTGCCCGTCCAGAATCCCGCGTGCCGCATCGGTGATAGGCTCGTCCATATCATCGCCGTCGACAAGCACGGTAATAAGTCCCGTAATCGCTCCTTTGGCTCCGCACCCTAAACGCTCGAGCACACTGGCCAGCAATGACTGAACAGACGGTGGATAGCCGCGAGAACCAGGTGGTTCACCCAGCAGAAGTCCGAGTTCACGCTGGGCAATCGCCAGTCGCGTCAGACTGTCCAGAAAGAACAGCACGTGAGCGCCCTGGTCGCGAAACTCTTCCGCGATTGTGGCAGCAGTAAGTACCGCCTTGATTCGCATCAATGGGGTCTGGTCCGATGTCGCCACGACGACTACGGAACGGGCGAGTCCGGCCTCACCCAAACAGTCTTCTATGAACGGTCGCACTTCACGACCACGCTCGCCCACCAGTGCGATCACGTTGACATCGGATTCCGCGCTTTTCGCGATCTCGCCGAGCAGGGTACTTTTGCCGACACCGCTGCCGGCAAACAAGCCCACACGCTGTCCACGGCCGATCGTCAGTAAACCGTCAATGACGCGTTGCCCTGTGATCAGAGGTTCGGTAATCCGTGATCGCTGCATCGCGTCCGGCACTGTTGCTGTTTCTGGTCGCCACCGACGAACTCGCAAAGGTCCACGTCGATCAACAGGGCGTCCGATTCCGTCGATCACGCGAGTCAGAAGACCTGCGCCCACCGGCACGGCACGACTATGTCCCCGGCCGATGATTTCCAGACCGGGTTGCAGACCCGCAGTGCTGTCGAAACACATCAGCTGAGATTCCGCGTTATCAAATCCCACAACTTCTGCCATAACCTGCTCGCCGGACGAGAGTCCCACGGTACAGGACTCACCGACAAACGCGGGCATTTCGGCTCGCAGCAATCCACGAACGCTACGCAGTTTCCCGACGGTCCGGAAAGCGGCGCAATGTCCTGGAAGCTGAGCCATCTCCTCGACGTTCAATCTGAGAGTCATCCAATTTCTCCATCCATGAGCGGCGGATATCTTCCAGCCGCGAATTCATATCCGACAACAGAATGCGTCGCCCTGATTCCACACGACAACTGCCTCGAACCATCCCTGGATCGTCAGCACAGGAGACATTGGCAAGGATGCCACGTCCTTCCGGATCTTTAATCAGCGTCTTCAGTAATTCATGATCGGCCGGATTGAGTCGCACGCGAACCGGTTGATCGATCTCCATTTGCTGCAGTGCTTTGCGAATCAGATCATCAATCGCAAAGTCGTTTCGATCAATGGCGACTCCGACAAGCCAGGAGGCCGCAGCCGACGCCAGTTCCACCGCGACTTCCTGCATTTCACTCAGCGACTGTCGATGCTGCTCCTGCAGCTCCATCACCATCTCGGCCGTGCTGGCCAGCAATGTTTTCAGTCCGGCCACTTCTTCTTCCGAGACGCCTCCAAAGCCGATCTCTCCTGCGGTGATGACTTCATGGGTCGCTCCCGAGAGAACAGGCACGGCATTCGACTGCCCCAGAGGCGTAACTACTTTGGTGGACGCATCGGTGATCACATTAGCGATCGACGAAGGCAGGCTGGCAGCAGCAATCCGCGGAGCCAATTCTGATGCGGCAGTGTCCCCATCGCGATCCGCAGGCTCTGTTTCGGCCCTGAGTCCATTCTTCGAAGCACGATTCGTCGACGTCGCAGTTTCCATCGCGGCGGATGACAGGGACTCAGCCAGATCATCGCATGCAGCCGCAAGATTGATTGTGTTGTTTCCAACAATCAACGCACGCGGAGAACGTTTCAGCATGATTCGAAGATCAGTCATGAGTGCACTCAGGATTCACTTTCCATATCGATTTTGGCGATGACTTCCGCGATGGCGTTTCGAGCCTGCGTGATTCGCGATTCTGCCACGTTAGTCATAAACTGCATCTCTTCTTCGATTGTCTGGCGAGCACGCTTGGACAGGTTCGCGAAGATAGCGTTTTTCACTTCGTCTTCAGCACCGAACAGTGCGGTAGTCAAATTCGTGCTGTC
This sequence comes from uncultured Planctomycetota bacterium, assembly GCA_947085455.1. GTDB lineage: Bacteria > Planctomycetota > Planctomycetia > Planctomycetales > Planctomycetaceae > SXXK01. The sequence goes on from CAMTWR010000053.1 coordinate 27,191, forward strand.
GACTTCACCCAGGACGCGCTGCACAACTGCTTTACTGAGCGATGCGATGTCATCAAAGCGATAGATACGCGTCAACAGCGATTTTGCCAGGTCCGGATCCTGCTCTTCAATTGCCGCCAGCATGTTTCGACGGCCGGCCTTGGGAACACTTCTCAACACTTCTGCCACACGGTCCGCATGATCTCGCGTATCAGGCGCATCGGGCGGCAGTTGCTGGGCTCGAATAAATGTGGCTCGTGCAATTCGCTCTACCAGAACGGCCGGGGCATGCTGCTCTTTGGTGAGCTCTTTCATGACCAGTTTCTGATAATCAGGCTTCAGCAGATTCAACACATCGCCGGTCAGTTTTGCCGGCAAATTGCTAAGAAGGATGGCCGTTGTTCGCGCCTGTTCTGATGCGAGCGCCAGAGCCACCTGGTGGATGCTGAGAGCCTGAAGGTCTCGAAGCGGGTCTCCTGTCATCTGGTTCTCGGATTCCACTGACGATGTCAGCATGGTTTCTTCCTGATCGGACTCCAACTTATTCAGCTCTGACTGTGGTGCAGAGTCTGCAGCTGAAGCATTGAGGACGGAGCCATCCGCTGCATTTCCCGCTGAGGCTGCATCGCCGGAAGAACTTCGCCCCAGGCTTGACGATTCCAAAGATCCTCCCGCCTCGGAAGGATTTTTGGCAGAATTTTCCGTTGTCGAAGGCGACCCTTCTTCCGACGATGGAACTGATTCATCGGACTGATCGGGCTCAGCTGGACTTGCCGGCTCCGGAGGTCTCGATTTGAGAGCGAACTGAAAGAAGCATTCGAACTCATCCAGCACTTCACGCTGGCGGCCGATCGTCGACAGATGCGGCTTGTCGCTTTTCAGACTGGCTCGGAGTTTATCCGCTCGCTCCGGCTGTAGTCTCTCCAGCACGGCTTCAGCGACGTCATCGCCAAGCAGCTGTAGAAGTTCCAGAGTTTGCCGTTCCCGATCCATTTTGCGTCCGTGGACTTTCAACTGTTTTAAAAACCTTAACCTTCGACCGATCTCAGCTCACTGGAGAATGCTGAATGCATCTCGCGACCATCTGTTATGCCGCCTTGCGATTCCCACCCATATTATTTTGAGACAGGGCGGACCCAGGAGTTACCGTACCTCTCGCCGAAGCGTTTGCATCCGGGAGGGGTGCTGCCGGCGTGCTGGTTAACGTTGCCGGCTCGCGATCCTGCTCACTCAGCCACGCGGAAAGTATGTTGGCAACAATCTCAGGATTCGCCTTCGCCTGTTCGGAGATGCTGGCCAGACGGCGGGCATCGGCTAGAGGAATTCCTGGACCAACCGTTTCTGTAATGACAATAGGCTTCATGCGTTTCATCAGCATCAGGCCGATCAAAAACGCCAATGTTGCGGCCAGCCCCAGAGAGATCGACTGCAGAAGCGGCTGCCACTGCTCCCAGCGGAATCCGGTGGCGACAGGATCGTCAAGCACTTCAGCATTCAGCTTCGCTTCAACAACGGTAATTGCATCATCACGCGTTTCATCAAATCCGACGGCATTCTTGACGATGGTTTCAATGTCCTCAAGCTTCAGCGGAGTCGTGGTTGGTACGGGTGCTGCCGTATTAGCAGGATCCGCAGGGGCGACATCATTCCCAAGGTCTACAAAAGCAGACACCGTGAGTCGAAGAATCTTCCCGGGAATCATGGTGACTTCTTCACTGGTCGACGAATAATCGTACTCAGCATCGATCTGCTCATTCTTATACTTGCCCCCGGTCGACTGCTTCTGATTAGCATCTGCCGGGATATTTGCCGCAGCGCCGGGGACGCCCACGGGAGGTGCAGCGCCCGCATCCTGCTGACTTGAAACAATCGACTCTGTCCGAGTGGCTTTCTGCTCGGGGTCAATCTTTGTGCCAACGCGAGTCTGCTTCGTAAAATCGATTTCGGCATTGACCTGGACGGTGGCGTGGACGCCCCGAGCTGTCGCCAGAAGTCGTTCGGCTTTGTGGGAAAGGTCGGCCTCAACACGCTGGCGGTACTCGAGCTGCATTCCAAGATCACCGCTGATCCCTTCATGACTGCCGATTTGGCGACCGCTGGTGTCCGTCAAAATAATGTTGCTGTTTACAAGTCCGGGGACAGAACGAGCGACGACAGAAATGATCGTGTACGCGGTCTGAGGAGAAATCTGTGTGCGTGCCGCCGGCTGAATCACAACGGCCGCTGTCACAGGAGATTGCTCTACGGCAAAAGGACTTTGCTCCGGTCGACTGATGGAAACAGTGGCTGCCTGAATACCGTTGATCTGCAGGAGCGACTTCTCGACTCGCTTCTCCATCGCGGCTCGACGCCGATCGTCGATACTGCCCGCGTCCGACATGAACGGAATTGGGCTGCTGCCGGCCCCGTCCAGATCGTCGTCTTCTTCAGTATCGATGACATCCTTCAAAGCAAGTCGCGCCGTAGCCACATCACTGCTGGCCACCGAAACGGCCGAACCCGAGAAATTCAGTTTGTATCCAATCTTGTCTGTATCCAGCAGGCCCACAATCTTGGCGGATTCGCTTGGCTTCAACTGACTGGCAATAACAACGTAGTCTGGCTGCGAGGCCCAGACCACTGTGCCCAGTACGGCTCCGATACAGGCCAATGCTGCGGCTGAAAAAGCGGTACGCTGAGACAGCGTCCAGCTTTCCCACAGCTTTATTGCCTGTTCTTTGAATGATAACCAGAATGCCATGATAAGACTTTCAACTGAACATTGACCCACGGATCAGAATGAGCCAACCCTGTTCTCAAGGTGATAATCTGACGACAGTTCACCTAGATTTGCATCCGCATAACTTCCTGGTAGGAAGCGATCAGACGATTTCGAATTTCCATCATTAACCGAAACGCCAGGTCGGCTTTGGACGTTGCCAGCACAACATCATGGATGCTGTCCGTTTCGCCCGTCACCAGTTGTTCCACACCCAGTTCGGCTGCCTGTTGTTGCTGATCGGTTTGCTGAACCAGGCCCTTGACCATGTCCGCAAATGCAATATCGCTGCCAGCGCCGCTCTTGACGTCTCGAGTGAGAAGGTCGCCGCCGCTGATCGACTGCGTCTGTGGCAGACCGTTTGGTCCGTAAAGTGCCTGGAGTGACATCAGCGAAGACCTCGCAGAAGTCCCAGTGCCTGTTCGGCCATCTGGCGAAACGTTTCCATCGCCTTCAAGTTTGCTTCATACGCACGACTCGCAGTGACCAGGTCCACCATCTCACGCGAGAGGTTTACATTGGGCATGGCCACATGTCCGGTTTCATCAGCATCAGGATGGCCTGGATCGTAAATTTTTGGTCCAGGAGTGGTGTCGGAAGATATTCCCATGACCTTAACACCGTGCAGATCATCGACGCCATTTTTTCCGGGAGCCATCATCTGCGACATTGCCGCCGAGAACGTCACACTCTGTCGCTGATAAGGCCCACCTTCCGGCGTCGAAGTGGAATGAAGATTCGCGATATTATTGGCGGCCACTTCCATGCGAAGTCGCTCACCGGTCAGTCCGGATGCACTGATCTCCATGCCTGAAAGAATTTGACTCATGGACATTCGACGCCTCCTTTCAGTTAAAACTCACCAAGTCAGCTTTTGCAGAATTGAACCGGTTTACGAGCCCCCGATGGCCAAACGCATTTGTTCCAAATGACTGCCCAGCAGCTGAATGTAAGCCTGCTGCAACATCGCATTCTTATTGAGCTGCCCGATCTCTCGATCAACATCCACATTGTTACCATCCGCTCGCGATGTCAGTCCTTGGGTTTCTACCACGGATGGCGTCGCGGTCGTATGCGAGTTTCCTGACAACTCCTGTGCCAGCTGAGTCTCAAAATCCACGTCAAGCCGCCTGAAGTTGGGCGTATTGACGTTGGCCAGGTTGTTGCTGATCACGCGCTGACGCATGTCCGTCGCGGTGATCAGACGCCCAAGGAGGTCAAATTGGGGATTGAGAGACTGCATACGCTCGGCATCGGCAAAGTCTTGTTGGCCCCTTCAATCCGAATATTCGGCAAAGCTTCTCTGGCTTACCAGCTGTTGCATTTATGCAAGGACAACCTGGCATTCCGAGGGTAAACATGCGGCGTTGCTGAAAACATGAGCTGCCGTGCGAGGTAAGACTCAGCAACCTACCTGCAGCGGTGGGGAGTCCAGCGTCAAAGGTCTGTACAGCAATTGGTGGAAATGATGGCCGCCCGACTACTGCCTGCACACGGTAACATGCAGTGTTAATTGCAAAATCCACCCTTAGGCGGGACGCTGCTCCTCGCCGACCCTGCAAAACTGATGCAATCAGAAAATTACCACATGGAATGTCCGACTTTTTCTCCGGCTTGAAGGACCGGCGGCAAGTCGGTCACTCAAAGGGCGATGATCCGACTCGCATCTGTGTGACCTAGGGCACGCTGCGCCCCAATCTGAGACTGTTCCCGGAGCCACGCAAATGCTTAATCCAGAGCCCGCTCGTTGCCTCACAAGGCAAAGGCCCTGAAAGCAGGGGTAACAGGTTACCCCAAATCTCTGACCCGTATCTTCCATCTGAGCAGCGACCAGCATTCATGACGACAGACTTCTCTCAGTACTCAAGAATTCCCTCATTGCCCACCGTTGCGGTTGAGGCTCTGAGGTTATTTCATGACTCCAATAGTTCCAACGAGCAGCTGGTATCCGTGATCCGCAAAGATCCGGCGATGGTCATGAAATTGCTGAAGGCAGCCAATTCCGCGAAGTATGCAGTCCGCGGTGAGATTACCGACCTCAATCGTGCTGTAATGATCATGGGAAGATCGGCTGCAGCTCCATTGGTTCTCAGCTTCTCGCTTGCCAAGCAGTCGATGGAAGTCTCCGCGCATCAGGCGCATTACAAAAAATTCTGGACACGCTCTTTTGTTCAGGCGACGGCATCTGAAGTGATTGCCGCTCATTTCGGATCTGCGGCATTCCGTGCAGAATGCTATACCACCAGTATTCTGTCGGGTCTCGGTAAGCTTGCGATGCTGAAGGCTGAGCCTGACAAGTACCTGAACTGTCTCGCTCGATCAGACAGTTCAGGCATACCGCTGCCGCGAGTTGAACAGGAAGTGTTTGGTTTCAATCACTCCAAGCTGTCATCGATGCTGTTGGAACAGATGGGTCTTCCGGATCGTTGCCATGTTGCAATTCGCGGGATCAATGACAATCAAATCATGCCGGCGAAGGGCCGAGACACAGACCATCCTCTTTTGGAAGTCACACGGCTGGCGGATGCCATCGCAAGTCTTATTTGCGATGTAACCCCCGGTATCGCTCTGGTCCAGCTGGAAGAATCGCTGGCTGCGATCAAGTTTCCGACTCAAATGACTGCTCAGCAGATTGTCGAAAGCGTTCGTGATCATTTGAAGGCCTCAGCCCAGTTGTTCGATATCAATCTGGATCAACTTCCATCCGCAAGCGATTTGCTTCAGCAGGCACTCGACCAGCTTTCAGGTCTGGCCGACATGGCTTCAGAATCAAATCCTGCTCAAATGATTCCAGTCGAACTGCTCGAGGAGAACGGCCGCCTTAAACGTCGCGTCGCCGACCTGCTGCATGTTTCCCGAATTGACTCACTGACAGGGCTATGTAACCGCGCTCATCTGTTGCAGGAACTGGCCGAACGGGCGGCTCTGCACCGAGTCCGTGGACTGTCTCTCGGGATCGCGGTGATTGATATCGATCACTTCAAAAAGATCAACGACACATTCGGCCATCAGGCTGGAGACGTAGCTCTGAAGGCTGTGGCGGACACTCTTCGTGATGCACTCCGTGACGCAGATATCATCGGACGATACGGCGGGGAAGAATTTGTCGCAATTCTTGAAGACTCCAATGCTGCAGATCTGGCCGTTGTTGGTGAACGATTGCGAAGCAAAGTGGAAAAAACCCTGGTGACTTTCGAAGGACGCATCATTCCCCTGACAGTCAGCGTCGGACTTGTCGAAGGCACAGTGACCGGACCCGAACAGAGGTTTGGTGAGTTGCTGTTTGGAGCGGCCGACGCTGCCATGTACCGTGCAAAGAATTCTGGTCGCAATTGCTTTGTGGTCGACTCGATTCTTCAGGATGAGGATGGGGCCAGAAGCCTCGAGCGAAGCCGTTCCATGCCGCATCCGGAGCCAGCTTTACGCTGAATCACCGCCCAAAATTTTGCCCATTGACAGCTATCTGAGATGCGACAGTGGCGTGTCATACCGTCACGCAAATCTGTGCATGGCGTGACGCCCCGTATCGCTCCGACACTGCGACCTCAATATACGACACATGTTTTTCACGACCCCCATGAGCTCGCATCGTGGTTGAATGGGTCTTGAAGTTAGGTCGTTTGTTTTCAAAGACCTGCCAATTCCACAACCGCTCGCCTCCTTTGGCGGCGAGCGGCTGGGGATTGGGGACGGCCAGATAAGGGGCGTCCTGTCTAACTGACAAAATGAGACATCCAGGTTGCCCAACCTCGAGCGGTTTTTAGGGCATCCATGTCGGCAACGAGGCACAGGACTTGCTGAAGAACGGAAGTCAGTTATATTCCTATGAGACTCGGGGATTTGTCGATGAACAGACGGGTGCTTGTCGACTGAACCGCATCCTGGTGGCCGTGGACCGCGACCCGGACCCAACTCCTGCAGTGCGTCTTGCAGCACAGCTGGCGACGGCCCTTGATTCTCCCGCATGTGAAATTCGGCTCCTGCATCTGGGCACCGCGGAAGAGTTGCCGACAATCAAAATCCCCACAGAGACTCAACTGCAGTTCAAATGGGTAACTCGAACGGGACATGCTGTCCCCGGAATTCTGGAAGAGGCGCAGTCACAGCCCTCCGATCTCATCGTAATGGCCACATCCGGCCGACATGGTCTGCTGGACGCCATTCGCGGTTCGACTACAGAGCAGATCCTGCAAGAATCTCCATGCCCAATTCTCGCTATTCATGCGACTGACAAATAGCCACTGCAAAAGGCGATGAAGGCGTGTGCCCTGCGCAAAGAGCGTCTTTCCGTTTTGCATTCTCTTCTCAGCCAGCGCTGTCTGTATTCCATTCATCGCTAACTCGTCGCCCCCATTCGCTGATGTCCGGCCGAAACTATGCGAGGCACGGAACGCCAGGTGATCGATCATGGCGTCAGGCAGGACCGGACATGTGGGCGTTCTGCTCCGGTTGCCATTGAGTTCCGCCTGCGTTAAAAGATCGCGAGTGTGGCCGGGCTTGTTTGTCCGCAGCCACCGATTGACAATAAATTTGCGTCGGCCGATCGCATGAGGGGGGAAAATGTCAAAAACCGTTTTAGCGATGCTTGCTTCACTGCTGGCTCTCGCAGGAATGGTCTTCGCATTGAGCCGAACTGATTCGCACAGTTTGCAGCCGTCCATCCAGCAGGGCATTTCTGCGACCACGTCGTCTCCTGTTGAAATTACAGTCTTCTGCGCGGCCAGCAATCAGGCTGTGATGGAAGAAGTTCGCCGGGACTACGAAAAAGAGACCGGGCGAAAAGTCGTCATTCAATACGGTGCTTCTCAGACTTTGCTGTCCCAGATCGAAGTGACCGGGAGCGGAGACATTTTCCTGCCCGCCGACGACAGTTTTTTAACCATTGCGCGAGAGAAAAAACTGGTGGAGGAAGTACTGCCGGTGGCGACGATGCAGTGCGGAGTTGTCGTACTTAAAGGAAATCCAAAATCTCTTCATCAGTTGTCTGATCTGTTCAGCGATTCGGTTCGACTCGTGCAGGCCAACCCTGATGCTGCGGCCGTGGCAAAACTTACGAAGCGGATCACGACGGAACAAGGGCTTTGGGAACCATTGTCGCAGGCAACAGCTGCGTTTCGTACAACGGTGAACGATGTGGCCAACGATGTCCTGGTAGGCTCCGCGGATGCCGGAATTGTGTACGATGCGATGTTGCACACGTATCCAAATCTCGAGTTCGTTGCAGTGCCTGAGTTGGCGACAGCAATATCGCAAGTTTCCGCCGGAGTAATCTCAGCGTCCAAACAGCCAGCGGCCGCGTTGCACTTCGCTCGATATCTTTCCGCCAAAGATCGCGGACTGCTTCATTATCAGGAACACGGCTTCCGTATCACGGGTGGAGACGAATGGCGTGACGTGCCGGAGTTGTCGATCTATGCCGGCTCAATGCTGCGTCCCGCGATTGAAGAAACCATTGTCGCGTTCGAGCAACGCGAGGGCGTGCGAGTGTCAAGAGTTTATAACGGTTGTGGCATTCTCGTGGCGCAGATGAAGACCGGACTGTATCCGGATGCTTATTTTGCCTGTGACCTTGAGTTCATGAAGCAGGTTCAGAACTCTTTCCATTCTCCCGTCGCGGTTTCACAGAATGAACTGGTCATTCTTGTGCCCAAAGGAAATCCCAAAAGCATTGGATCGTTGAAGGATCTTACCCGAGAAGGGCTTCGAGTTGGGATCGGCCACGAAAAGCAGTGCGCGATGGGCTGGGTGACGCAGAACACATTCAAGGAAAGCGGGCTCCAGACGGAACTGATGTCCAATGTGACGGTGCAGACTCCAACTGGCGACATGCTGGTCAATCAGTTACGGACCGAGTCACTGGACGCGGCTGTGGCTTATCTGAGCAACGCTGCAGGGGCCTCTGACTTCCTCGACGCGGTACAAATTCAGGGGATAGAATGCACAACCGCGACGCAACCCTGGGCCATTGCCAAAGAGTCGAAGTTTCCCAATCTGGCCGGCCGACTGTTCAGTCATCTTACGTCTTCGCGAAGTCGTGAGATCTTTGTGGCGGAAGGATTTCAGTGGCAACTTTCTCCGTAGCACAATGGCTTCTCACCTAATGTTCCGTCCCGTCGTCGTGTGATTTCTTCGCGCAAGCTCTGTGGTCAAAAAGGCAAACTTCTGAAAACTAACCGTACCCGACTGCTGAGTGATGTTGTGTTCTTCCTTGTGATGGGAGGTCTATCGGCGTGCTTCATTTTGCTGATTGTCCTGCTGCTGGCGGCCGACCTGCTGTTCACATCGCCGGACGAATTTCTGAGTGCTCTCAAGAAGCCTGAAATCATTGCGGCAGTTCGACTGACTCTGCTAAGTTGTTCCGTAGCCGCCATCCTTTCGCTGTGGGTGGCGACTCCCCTGGGTTACCTGCTGTCGCGGTTTCGCTTCCCGGGTCGCAGTATCGTGGACACAATTGTTGATATCCCGATCGTCCTGCCGCCGCTTGTGCTCGGACTCAGTCTTCTCATTCTGTTTCATCAGCCTTTTCCACTTTTTCGCGGCCTTCTTCCGAACGCAGACGGTAAGCTGGAAACGTGGATGCAGGAGGTGCTGGGTTTCCCGGTAACGTATCGATGGCGAGGTGTGATTCTTGCGCAATTCGCAGTCTCATGTGCATTTGCGGTCCGCACAATGCGAGTTACGTTTGATCAAATTAATCCACGCGCCGAAGATGTGGCAAGAACTCTCGGATGCACGCGAGCTCAGGCATTTCTGACCGTCGCACTTCCTCAGGCATGGCGAGGTATGATCACGGCTGCCACGATTGCCTGGGCTCGAGCACTCGGGGAGTTCGGACCAATTCTCGTTTTTGCGGGTGCCACTCGATTCAGAACGGAGGTACTCTCGACGTCCGTATTTCTGGAACTGAGCGTGGGCCAGTTGGACGCTGCTGTAGCAGTGTCGTTGCTGATGGTCGCCATGGCCGTGATCGTCTTGTTACTGCTTCGCTGGATCGGAGCAGGATTATCATCATGATTGAACTGAAAAACATCACGATCCGTGTGGGCCAACTGCTGCTGGAGAACCTCTCATTTCGTGTCGAAACGGGACAGTATGCCGTTGTGATGGGAAAAACAGGCATTGGAAAAACAACCATCCTGGAATCCATCTGCGGACTGCGCTCAGTACAGTCGGGAAGTATCCTGATCAACCAGGTGGATGTTACAAATTGGTCGCCTGCTGATCGAAATGTTGGCTATTCACCGCAGGATCTGGCACTGTTTCCCACGATGACTGTCCGCCAGCATCTGGAGTTCGCCCTGAAGGTCAGACGCCGGCCAGCATCGGAAATCGCAGCCCGTGTTCAAGAGCTGGCTCGACTTCTTGACATCCAGCCCCTGTTGAATCGCAATGTCAAAGGCCTGAGCGGAGGCGAAGCGCAGCGAGTCGCCCTGGGACGAGCACTCTCGTTTGGACCTTCTGTGCTTTTGCTTGATGAACCACTCAGCGCTCTCGACGCCGACACGCGCCAGTCGACTCAGGAACTTCTGAAAAATCTTAATAAGCTAACCGGCGTCTCAGTCCTGCATGTCACTCACAATCAGGAAGAAGCAGAGATGCTGGGGGACCGCGTCATTCGCCTCGTGAAAGCCCCCGACACTGGCCACGTCGTTGTGGAGTCGCCTTAACGCTGAATTGCACTTCTGCTCGCACCATGCATCGTTGACAGAACCAACTTAGCAATCCGCGAATTGTTTTCCATCAGGGTCTGCTTGTCGGAACCGTTTCACAGCCGGAAGACCAGCACAGGACCGGCTTGCGGGCGGCCGCGACTTCATCCGGTCGACATACGGCTGTCGTATGCGGCGCGGCCTTGACCAGTTCTGCGGGCTCGCTGCAAATGGCCCTTAATGCCGCAGCAAAGGCGTCGAGTGTCTGGAGTGATTCCGTTTCCGTCGGCTCAATCATCAGAGCTTCCTCGACAACCAGCGGAAAATAAACCGTCGGCGCGTGAAAGCCATAGTCCAGCAGTCGTTTGGCGATGTCCATGGTCGTAACACCCGTTTCGCTTTTGATCTTTCTGGCGCTGGCAACAAACTCGTGCATGCACCGATCGCCGTGCGGCACTTCCAGAAAATCCTTGACCTGACTGAGCAGATAGTTGGCGTTCAACACAGCATTCTCGGACGCTTCTCGCAGTCCCTTGCCGCCCAGAGTCCGGATGTAGAAGTATCCTCGCAGAAGGATCCCCACGTTGCCAAAAAACGTACGAACCTGGCCGATCGATTTTTCCGGCGTCGACAGCGAATACCAGTTCTTCGCTTTGTCGTATTTGACGATCGGAGCCGGCAGAAATGGGGCCAGAAAATCTCGCACTGCAATCGGACCGGCGCCCGGACCACCGGCTCCATGCGGACCAGTAAACGTCTTGTGCACGTTGTAGTGCATCATGTCGCCACCGAAATCCCCAGGCCTCGTTTTGCCAAGGATCGCATTCATGTTTGCACCGTCGATGTAGACAAGCCCGCCCACCTTGTGGAGCATGTCGGCGATCTTTGAAATATCACGTTCGAACAACCCGAGCGTGTTCGGATTTGTCACCATAAACACAGCCGTGCGATCGTCCAACTGTGCTTTAAGTTCGTCCAGATCGACAAAGCCATTTCGGCCGCCCGCCAGCTGCACACATTCAAAGCCAGCGAGCGCAGCGCTGGCGGGATTTGTCCCGTGGGCACTGGATGGAAACAGTACTCGAGTTCGATTTTCCCCTTTGTCCTTGAAGTACGCAGCGGCCGTCAGCAGCGCCGTGAATTCGCCCTGAGCACCAGCGGCAGGATGCAGCGAAATCCCAGGCAGCCCGGAGATCTCTGCCAGCATGTTCTGCATCTCAAACAGCACACTCAGCAGACCTTGAATCTGATTCTCGGGCTGATAGGGATGACTCGTGGCAGCCTGAGGCAGGCGCGCCAGGCGCTCATGCCGTTTGGGGTTGTACTTCATCGTACAACTCCCCAGTGGATAGAAGTGTGAATCGACGCTCATGTTCAGAGTCGACAGATTCACAAAGTGTCGCACAACGTCGGGCTCGGCAATCTCCGGCAGCGGCAAAAGTGATTCTGCCAGGAACCTGGAATCCAGAGCGGGCAGGGTGCTTGCTTCCGGTACGTCGCTTTCCGGAAAAACAATGGTGCCTCGCCCCGCACGGGACATTTCGAAAAGCAGTTGAGTAGCCGTTTGATTTCGCATGATTTTATCTCTCTGTTGGCCGAACTGTCTCCAGATCAGCATCCTCCCGCTCTCATCGCGGAAGGTCATCAGAACAAACACAAACTCTGTGTGGAAGTCCCACAACTGTCGACCGAAGACAGGTCCGCCTTTGTCTACAACACAGCCCTTAAAGCTTCGGCCAGCGAATCAATTTCTCTGCGAGTCCGCTTCTCTGTAAGAGCGACAAGGAAACAGTTCTGCCAGCCCTGAACCTGCGTCATCTGAAAGCGAGCCAGATCAGGGCCAACGTTGATCCCTTTGTCTGCCAGCGACGCAAGTACTTCCTTGGCAGGACGAGGCGTCTCCAGTAGAAACTCACGAAAGAACGGCTGCTGAAACTTCAGTCGCACGCCCGGAATTTTTGTCAGGATCTCCGCGGCGTAACGCGCTTTCTGATGGCTCAGCAGGGCCATCTGACGCATGCCTCGCGGTCCAACCGTGGCGAGGAAAACCGTTGTTCGAAGGGCCAGAAGTCCCTGATTCGTGCAGATGTTGCTTGTCGCTTTATCACGCCGAATGTGCTGTTCGCGAGCCTGCAGGTTCAGGGCAAAACATTCTTTGCCTTTACGATCGGTCGTCTTACCGATCAGGCGTCCGGGCATTTTTCGAACATACTCATTGCGGCACGTGAAGATTCCAAGCAGGGGACCTCCAAACTGCAGCGGCGTTCCCAGCGGCTGACCTTCAGCGACCGCAATGTCGACTCCATAATCGCCGGGCTTCTTCAATAGACCCGGACTGACTGCATCGAACGCAAGAATTGACAGGGCACCGGCTTCGTGAGCAATGGCAGTCATTGCGGCCACATCTTCGAGACATCCGAAGAAGTTTGGCTGCTGGATGACGATGGCTGTTGTTTCCGAATCGATCGCCGCACGACAGACGTCTGCTGAAATCACGCCGTTAGTATGAGGCAGTTCGACCAGCTTAGTGCCCAGACGAGCGAAGTAGGTATTCAAAACGGCCCGGTATTCGGGATGCAATGTTCCGGCGATCACGACCTTATCGTGCCGACCATTGACACGCATTGCCATAAACACCGCTTCACTGACCGCTGTACCACCTTCGTACAAACTGGCATTGGAAACATCCATGCCGGTCAGCTGTGAGATCAGTGTCTGGTATTCATAAAAGGCCTGCAGTGTTCCCTGACTGGCTTCAGCCTGATAAGGAGTGTAGGCCGTATAGAATTCACCGCGGGACGTAATTTCATCCACGACAGCCGGAATAAAATGATCGTAGACACCGCCGCCCATAAAACAGGTTGAGTTCGACGTACCGCCGTCACCCAAACGCTGTTCCATTTCCTGTTGCAGTGCCAGTTCAGAAACCGGAGCCGGAAGTTCAAGTTCACGCTGAAGCTGCAACTCTGCAGGAATCTGACTGAACAGATCATCGATCGACTGAATGCCAATCGCTTCAAACATCTTTTGACGCTGTTCGGGAGTATCAAACAGATAGGGCATGAGTGTTCTCGCCACGCGACAGAGTGAACAAAGTTTTGACTCAAATTGCAAAGGCCCGGCATCTTAAAAGTGCCGGGCCTCTGACATCCATTGCTCTACGTTCGCAAAGCCAACGCGATATTGTGCACAGTCTCCCACGAAACACGGGGAAACAATAACCAACTTCAAACGTTGGCGGGGTACTGATCATTCTTCTTCAGACGTATGCGTCAAACATGACGCGGTCTGATCAATGCCCGGCACTGGCACAGTGTGCCTGATAATCCGAGTATTTGAGAAGCTGGTTTACTTGCGACGCATCAGTCATACGAACCTTTGCAATCCACGCCTTCTCGAAAGGACTCTCGTTCAGCAGCGACAAATCGTCGGGAAGCTTTTCATTCACCGCAACAATTTCGCCACTCACAGGCGCAAAGACATCACTGACCGCTTTGACGCTCTCAATTTCACCCATGGACTCACCAGGTGAAAACTTCTTTCCGATGGCAGGCAGAGCCAGATACACGATGTCCGTCAACAACTTGACGGCAAAGTCGGAGATCCCGATCGTCGCCACATCTCCGTCGACAGACACCCATTCGTGTGTTTTTGCGAATCGCAATGACTCGGGTTTCATGAGGAACCTTTCAGAATAACTGATCTGTGATTGCTGTGATGTCAACACAAACCAAGTCTCGGAAATCTACGGCGCAGTTCAGAATGCCTGACATCTGACGAACCATGCCGGCAAACTTTAATTGTCAGCCGGCGGCTTCAAGTGCTCATCGTGACATAGCTGACTTGCAATCTCACGTTCCAGTAATGCAATCTTCTGCAATCGACGAGCGTGACGGCCTTCCTCAAAAGGAGTCTTCAGCCAGATACGGATGACCTGATCGGCCAGTTGATCGCTGAGCTGATCAGCGGACAGGCAGATCACGTTCGCATCGTTGTGCAAACGACTATATTCAGCCGTGACACTGTCGTGGCATGGAGCAGCCCGAACACCGGTAAATTTATTGGCGGCGATGCACATTCCGATCCCGGTTCCACAAATCAGAATGCCGCGATCCAAATGACCTTTGGAAACTTCGCGAGACACCTGAGCGGCATAATCCGGGTAGTCGACACTCTGGACTTCGTGCGGCCCAAAGTCGCGCACTTCACACTCCAGACTCTGCAAAAGCTGCGTCAGGCGAGTCTTTAACTGGATACCCCGATGGTCACTGGCGATGCCAATTTTCATAGCGATTACGAGTCTTTCCTGAACAGTTCGTCAACCCAGATTCTCAGATTGTCGCTGATCTGAGCAGCACAGTATCGATAATCTTCCGGAGATCCACCAATCGGATCTGATATGTCTTCACCGTTCTTCGTCAGCAGCTTGATTCGATCGGAAAGATCGGGGCTTGCCTCGCACAAGACCTGCCGATGACGCTCTGTCAGAGCCAACACTACTGTCGAGTTTTCAAGCATGTGGTTGTTCACCTGCTGGCTCAGGTGTTGAGACAAATCCAGTCCACATTCCCGCATGATCTGTACCGCTTCACGGGACGCAGGGTGATTTTCTCCGGCAGCAATCCCGGCGGAAAACACGTCGATGCGGCGTTCCCGCAGTTCCCAGTCGCGACAGGAAAGCTTTTCAGCAACCAATTTGCGAAAAATGATTTCCGCCATGGGACTGCGGCACGTATTCCCTGTGCAGACAAACAGCACACGCAGGACAGCATTTGTCTCGCGATCGCTGCCACTCACAGGAGCAGTCCTTTGTTAAAAGAAAAACACATGGCATTCTTTCCGTTCAACAGGCAAAAACGGCAGAGATCTCTGCCGTCTGCCCACCTAAGATCAACTTTACAGGCCGACTGATTGGCCCACATGGACTCTCTCGAACAGCAGCAGGACAAATTTCGAGGCCGCTTCAGTCAATGCAGTAACTGCTGATGATATTCTCGGATGATGGCGGTATTTTCGGCAAATCTCAAGTTTCCAGGCACGATACCCGCCCAGTTGCTGCGGATTGTCAGAAGCGGACACATTCTTGCAGTCAAAATTACGGAATCCCATAGATCCCGGACGATTGGCCGTCCACCGAGCAGACCCAGCCACATTTCGACAGTCCGTCACAATTTATGCCGGCTGCTCAATATTCCCCGTCCGAATGAGTTTCCATGATTCTGGCATGTCGCACCTGACCATTGCGTTTTTCGACCGCTTTTGATTTTATATCGCCCAAGTTGTCGGATCATAAGCCCATAGTCTTCAGTACAGGGATGCTGTTCGCCGTGAAAAACAGAGTTCAGAGCCTTCAAAAAAAGGCCCGCCACCATCTGCGAAAACTGGGCGAATTTCGAGGCATCCGAAAACAGCCTTTTGGAACGTATCAAAAGTCCGTTCGTCGCCTGTACGATGGACCACGTGGTGCCGTTCTGAAGTTCAGCAGTATCATTTCATTGCATGAACCCCTGATGGGGAAGCTGTTCCATTCAGGTCGTTTTAATGCCAGCCGTTTTAGTCGCATTCTTGATGTAGGCTCCGGTGCTGGTCAGATTATTCGTCACCTGCTGGCAACCAGTCAGCGCGAAACCGAAATCGTCGGTTTTGACCTTTCGTGGGAAATGCTTCGAAGAGCTCGCGGACGCCTGAATTCTGATCGCCCGGTTTTTGTCGCGGCCGACATGCGGGCGCTTCCCTTTCGAGATGCTTCGTTTGACTGCGTCACATGCGGTTATGTGCTCGAGTATCTCCCGGATCCAAAAGACGGCCTGCGCGAGTTTGCTCGCGTGTTACGACCCGGTGGTACGATCCTGCTGCTGGCCACCGAAGATTCGTTTTCCGGCTTGATGACCAGCCACACCTGGAAGTGCCGCACGTTCAATCGAGAAGAACTGAAGCATGCGGCGGAGTCCGTCGGACTTCGCTGGGGTCAGGTGCATTGGTTCACGCGATTGCACGAAATGTTCAAGATGGGCGGAATTCTGGTCGAGCTTGAAAAACCGACGGCCTGAAACAGTACCGCTCTGTTAGATCGCCTTCAAAAGCTTTCTTATCGAGACGTGCTCCGCTGCGCGCTTCGGTGTCCGTTCCGAAACTCCCGAGGCGTCTCACCCGTTTCTCGCTTAAACGTGACGGACAGATATTCTGCATGCGTAAATCCGCAGACGCGAGCAATCTCAGTCAGCGGAAGATCAGTCTCCGACAACAACTGTCGACATCGATCAATCCGCAGCCGCAGGATCTCTGCATGCGGAGTCCGCCCCAGCAACTTGCGAAACCGGCTCTCGAAGACTCGCCGCGACATCGGAATCTCCTGAAGTATCTGATTCACATTCACGCCCGCGCACGCCCGCGCTCGAATGACTCGGATGGCGGCCACGATGTCCGGATCATCAATCGCCAGCACATCCGTCGACTGTCGCGTCTGCACTCCGAGCGGTGCAATTAACCGACCTTCGGCACTGACTGCTTCGCCGGTCATCATGCGGTCCAATAACGAAGCCGCTTCAAAGCCAGTCTTCCATGCATTCGGGACCACGCTCGATAAAGGAGGATCGCATAATTCACACAGTCGACGGTCATTGTCCACGCCAATCACGGCGACCTCATCCGGTACTGCAATCTCTTCATCACGACAGATGGCCAGAACCTGTTGAGCCTTAATGTCATAACACGCCATGATGCCCACGGGACGCGGCAGCTTTTTCAGCCAGCTCAGTAGACTTCGTCGATCGCGATTCCACGAATACGCTGGATTGTTGCGCGGCACCGACTGATGCAGAAAGTACTTCGCCCCGGCCGCTTCAACGCAGCCCGCGAACTGACTTTCACGCCACACGGACCACTGAAAGCCTGGGTCGCCACAGAATGCAAGATTTCGAAAACCGCGTTCCAGTAAATGCGTCGCCGCAAGTTTTGCTATCTGCTGATCGTCCGTTTCAAACCACGGGATGTCCTCAATGAACCGCCCGGCGCTGACGTCGACAACCGGAAGTCGAGTGGCTCGCACTGCACGAGCAATCTCGTGAGTCTCAATGCGGGCAATGATGCCGTCGCCTTTCCAGCGACGCAGCCAGTCCGGCGGATCCGCACCTCGTTCCTGCTCGGGCAGGTACACCGACCACCGACCATGACGCTGCACAAAGCCGATGATCCCGTCGAGCAGTCCTCGCGAATACGCATTGGAAGTCTCCAGCAGCAATGCAACGGACCGGTTTTTCATGGATCTGTCCTTTCAATGCTCTGGATTTCAGCGGAATATTTTTCCTGGTCACTATGGAGACACCAGTAAAAAAACTCAAGTCTTTTGCGCGTTTTCTCATGGTGATTCAGTATCCGTCAATGCACTATCTGCGAAACTGAAGTAAGAAGCCGACAGACAGACAGTGAAACACGACACAGCGAACTTCGATTTCTCACCCCACTTTCAGGAACAAACGATGGCAAAGCAGTTCAACGTAGCAATGGTCGGTCTCGGATTTGGTTCCGAGTTTATTTCGATTTATCAGGCACATCCGAATGCTCATGTTTCGGCGATTTGCCGACGTGATCCGGCCGAGCTGAAGAAGTGTGGCGATCAGTTTGGGATCGACAAGCGTTACACCAGCTACGACGAAGTGCTGGCGGATAAGGACATCGACTTTGTCCATATCAACAGTCCCATCACTGACCATGCATGGATGTCCCTGAAAGCCCTGGACGCTGGCAAGCATGTGATGTGTACCGTGCCGATGGCAACAACGATCGACGAATGCCGTCAGATCGTCGAGAAGGTCAAGAAGACCGGTCTGAAGTACATGATGGCCGAAACTGTCGTCTACAGCCGCGAATATCTTTTCATCAAGGACATGTATAAGAAGGGCGAACTTGGAAAGATTCAGCACCTTGCCGCTTCGCATCCTCAGGATATGGACGGCTGGCCTGCGTATTGGGAAAAGATGATCCCGATGCATTATGCGACTCACGTAGTCAGCCCGTGCCTTGGTCTCGTCGACGGACTGGCTGAATACGTGAGCTGCTTTGGCTCCGGAACGGTTCGTGAAGACATCGCCAGGAAGTCTGGCAACAAGTTCGCTCTGGAAACCTGCCACATCAAAATCAAAGACACCGACCTGACGGCTCATATCTGGCGATGTCTGTATGACGTGGCTCGTCAGTATCGCGAAAGCTTCGACGTGTATGGCACGAAGAAGAGCTTCGAATGGACTCTGATTGAGCACGAGCCGCATGTGATTCACACGGCGAAGAAGCCTGAGCCTGAGATTGCAGAGAAGGTCACGATTCCGGACTTCGCACACCTGCTGCCCGAGCCCATTCGCAAGTTTACAATGCCTTCAGCAATTCACGACGCAGACCACCTCTCGTTCCTGCAGGGCGGCGGCCACGGCGGATCACATCCGCATCTCGTGCACGAAATGCTGAGTGCTCTGGTGGAAGATCGCGATCCTCGTCCAAACGCAGTCACCAGTGCCAACTGGACCTGCGTCGGCATCTGTGCACATGAATCCGCTTTAAAAGGCGGTGAGATCGTGCGGTTGCCTGAGTTCACGCTCGGTTAATTCATCCCGTCTGCCCATCGGCGAGCGGCAGGGCGTCAGCCCTCCGAGTTGATCGCCTGCCGTTCGTCCTGTCTTTTTCGCTTCGAGATTGTGATTTTTTGTAGGATGGGACCAGCGAAGCGCCGGCCCACCATCGTCAACCCAGGAGAATGGTGGGCCTGCGCTCGCGAATGCTCACTGGTCACACCCTACAACATTAATAGATTCGCGACCTATTGCGAACATGCGACTCCTCACGGAACTCTATTGCCACACGTTGGCCGAATCTGCAATCACTCAAATGACCTGCAACTATTCGAGAACAAGCGGCGATGCGTACGATCGCGTTCAAGCGCGATCTTGTTACGAAACCTGATTGAATGGTCCTATCCATCCCACGGTGCCCCATGAAAACTATATTCTCCCACGCTCCCACGCTAATCCGCTCCCTCGCCTTGTTGCTTGTTCTCGTAGCAAGCAGCACGGCAACGGCCACCGACCTGAAATTGCTCTTCATGGGCGACAACGGGCATCATCGGCCGTCGGAGAGGTTTCATGAACTCGCGCCCGTGATGGAGGCTCGCGGGATCGAGCTGAAATACACGGATCGCATGGAAGACCTGAACGCTGAGACGCTGGCCGACTTTGATGGACTTGTCCTTTTCGCAAACATCGACAAAATCGAAGACGCTCAGGCCAAAGCGGTTCTGGATTACGTCGCCGGCGGCAAGGGTTTTGTTCCTCTTCACTGTGCAACATTCTGCTGGCGAAATAATGCAGAGATCGTGAAGCTGATGGGCGGGCAGTTCCAGCGACATGGTGGCCAGGTCTTCGGCGTCGTCAACGCCGAACCCACTCATCCGATCATGAAGGACTTCGGAGGATTCACGAGCTGGGATGAAACGTACATCCACACTCTGCATAACGAAGAGAATCGCACAGTTCTGGAATACCGAGTCGAAGGTGACCAGGCTCCGGGTAACACAAAGGAACCCTGGACATGGATTCGAACTCATGGTAAGGGACGAGTCTTCTACACGGCCTGGGGACACGACTCACGGACATGGATGAATCCCGGATTTCCGAATCTCGTTGAACGCGGCATTCGCTGGGCTTGTAGCAAGGACGTGTCCGTTGTTCCTGCATTCCACGATACAGAATCCTTCACGCCTCCGAAGATGACAGATCTGACGAAGGATGTGAAGCCGTTCGAATATGTTGAAGTCGGACCAAAGATTCCAAACTACACGCCGGGAAATCGTTGGGGCGTGCAAGGGGCCCCCAAGTCGACAATGCAGCTGCCGTTGAGCGTTGAAGAATCCATGAAGCATTACTCAATGCCCGAAGGAATGGCATTGCGATTGTACGCGGACGAACGCAGCTTTCTGGCGAAACCAATCGCAATGAACTGGGATGAACGAGGTCGTCTTTGGATCTGCGAAACACTGGACTATCCTAATGAACTTGGTCAGAACCGCGACCGCATTCGTATCTGTGAAGACACAGATGGTGACCATGTGGCCGATAAGTTCACAATTTTCGCTGAAGGCCTTTCCATTCCAACCGCGATCATGATTCATCGCGGCGGTGCGGTCGTTCACAACGCAACCGAAACGATCTATCTGAAGGATACCGATGGCGATGACAAAGCCGATCAGACCAGTGTTCTGATGACGGGGTTCAGCGCTGGAGACACTCACGGCGGCATCAGCAACTTCCGCTACGGGCTGGATAACTGGATTTGGGCAATGCAGGGTTACAACGACAGCACGCCGGAATTCGAAGGCCAGAAAGCGGACTCGTTCCGTCAGGGTTTCTGGCGTTTCAAACTTTCGAACACAGATCCGCCAAAGGTCACCGATGTGGAATTCATTCGCTCGACCAACAACAACACGTGGGGACTTGGGCTAAGCGAAGACGGCCTCGTGTTCGGCTCCACGGCGAACCACAACCCCAGCACATACGTACCAATTGCAAACCGCTACTATGAAAAAGTCCGTGGCTGGGCCGCGCCGGATATTGGCACAATTGCGGACTCATGGAAGTTCAGTGCAATCACAGAAAACATTCGTCAGGTCGACCAGTTCGGTGGCTACACGGCCGGGGCAGGGCATGCTCTGTATACGGCCCGAACATTCCCAATGCAGTGGTGGAATAAAACGGCTTTCGTCTGTGAACCCACAGGGCACCTCGTCGGAACATTTCTGTTGCGTCGCGATGGGGCAACCTACAAGTCAACCAGCCCAACGAACCTGCTGGCCAGTGATGATGAATGGGCCTCGCCGATCATGGCTGAAGTTGGTCCCGATGGAGCTGTCTGGGTACTCGACTGGTACAACTTTATCATCCAGCACAATCCAACTCCGCAGGGTTTCACCAACGGTAAGGGCAACGCCTACGAAAGCGATCTGCGAGACAAGAAGCACGGTCGCATCTACCGCGTCCTCCCGACGGCGGATGGTAAGGACGTGATGCATCCGTGGAAGAGCCTCGCCGATGCTTCTGTAGCCGAGCTGGTCGAGACGCTGAAACATCCGTCCATGAACTGGCGATTGCAGGCTCAACGGTTGTTGGTAGAAAAGAAAAGTACCGAAGCCGTGCCGCAATTATTGGCCTTGATCGCTGATGAGTCCGTTGATGAGATCGGGCTGAACGTCGGTGCGATGCATGCATTGCAGACACTGAACGGTTTGGGTGTTCTGAATGCTGACGAAGCCGCCGGTGCTGCGATTCAGACGCGCCGATCGAATGATGTGGTCGCGTCGATAAACGCAGACGTTGCCATTCAAGCTGCGGTGCAGCAACGTACGATAGCCCCGGGCTCGCGCCCGGGGCTATCATCCGCCGTCCCTCCGGGACTGGATCACAATGAAACGGGACATATCCGCCACAAATATGTGCTGGTTTCCAAGACGCCACAAACCATCGCCGATTCCAAGGTGCTCGATGGCGTCGCATCAGCCCTCAAGCACGCGTCTCCTGGGGTCCGCCGAAATGCAATCGCCGTGCTGCCCCACAATGCGGCAGGCTTGAAGGTCCTGCTTTCAACGCCTGCCGTTTTCTCCGACACCGACGCCCAGGTCCGACTGCAGGCGTTCATCACAATGTCCGACATGCCAGCTTCTGACGACGCCGCAAGCTTGATCTTTGCAGCCGCCGCCGATGCCCCAGCTGATCCCGTCATGGTGGACGCATTGACGATCGCCGCTTCGGTGCACTGCACAAAAGGACTGAGTAAATTCTCAGCCGTCGCAGGCCGGGAAACTCCAGCGTCTTCGATGTTGATTGTCAGTCGTGTCGCCGAACACCTCGGTCGAACTCGTCCGGATGCAACCGCCCTCGAAGCTATGCTGACCGATCTGGCCAGTGCGGAACCGGCCGTCATCGACGCAGCTCTGCAGGGACTGGTCGAAGGTCTGCCCGCGAAGTTTGATGTGAAGTCTACAGTCGGCATGGACAAGGCGTTTGTGAAACTGCTCGAAGCGACATCCGGAGCAGCTCGCAGCAAAGTCGTCCGCGTCGCCGGGGTCTGCAGTTCGGAGGCTCTGGAATCTTACTCAAAAGAGATTGTCGACTCGCTGCTTACGGTCGTCGCAGACAATGATGCGGATGCGGCCGCACGAATCAACGCCGCGAAAGAAGCAGTCAGCTTCCAATCGTCAAACGCCGATGTCCTCGCGGCCGTGCTTGAAACCATCAACCTTCAAACCATTCCTGAAGTCGGAGTGGGTTTGATTGAAGCCGCTGGCCTGAGCACCCTCGAAAACGCGGGGGAGCTCATCATCGAACGTGCAGACCAGATGACACCTCAGATGAAGGCGGCGGCCATGCGAGTCCTCCTGGCTCGTCCTGGAACCACCACGGCTCTGCTGACAGCAATCGAATCGGGAAGGCTGGACATCGGCGATCTGTCGCTCGATCAAAAGCAGGCGCTGCGAGCCCATCCGGATAAAGACATCCGCGCGATTGCCGAAAAGCTGATGGCGGCCGGTGGTGGCTTACCAGATGCAGACCGCGATAAAGTGCTGAAGTCACTGCTGCCAGTCTGCGAAGAGAAGGGCGATGGAGCCGCAGGAAAGGCGATGTTCGTTAAGCATTGCTCAAAATGTCACATGCACGGCACTGAAGGCAAGGCCATCGGACCAAACCTAACCGGCATGGCCGTTCATCCCAAGCACGAACTGCTGACTCACATCATCGACCCCAGCCGCAGTGTGGAAGGTAACTTCCGCATTTACACAGTCGTCAAAACCGACGGCCTGGTTCTGAACGGAATGATGTCTGGCGAATCTCGTACGGCGATCACGTTGATCGATACGGAAGGCAAGGAGAACCAGATCGCTCGCGAAGACATCGAAGAACTCGTTCGATCTCGCAAGTCTCTGATGCCTGAAGGCTTCGAGAAGCAGATGACAACCGAAGAACTGTCCAACCTGCTGACGTTTCTCACGGACAAAGGCAAGTACATCCCGGTTTCGCTGGATCGCTACGCCACAGCGATCAGCACCAAAGGTCTCTTCAGTGAGGGAGACGACGGCCCGGACCGCATGGTGTTCAACGACTGGACTCCGAAGATCTTCAAGGAGGTGCCGTTTATTCTGACGGATCCTCGCGGCAAGACAGCTCGCAACATCATTCTGTTGTACGGGCCAAATTCTCCACTGCCGGCATCAATGCCCAGGTCTGTGACTCTGCCGTGTAACACTGACGCCAAAGCGATTCATATTCTTGGCGGCGTCGGCGGCTGGAATTTCCCGTACGATGATGCAAAGACTGTGTCGATGATCGTTCGTCTGCACTACAAAGACGGCGAATCCGAAGACATTGAGCTTCTCAACGGCATCCACATCGCGGACTACATTCGCAAAGTCGATGTGCCGAAGTCCGAGTTCGCTTTCATGCTCGGCGGCCAGCAAGTTCGCCGAGTCACCGTGAATCCGAAGAAGACCAATGCAATCATCGAAAGCATCGAACTGGTCAAAGGCCCGGATCGATCAGCACCGATCGTTATGGCCGTCACCATCGAGCGTCCATAACCCGCATCGGCCGATCTCCCTTTTTCGACCGCAGTGTTCCCTTGGCAATTTCGCAAGGCAGCAGCCGGGCCCGGTGTCTCCCACGAGACCCCGGGCCGGTGCGATTGCAACGATCGGCTGAAATCTGCCCCCAATTCAGAAAACCACACCCTCCAAAACTAATAACCCGTGTCCATTCAGTTGCGACAAGAACCAAATCCTGTAGACTCCTGCCACTCCGAAAGCCGCGGCCCCAAGCCACACTTGGCCACCCCGCACCTCAAAAGCACCCGTAGCTCAATTGGATAGAGCGTCGGTCTTCGGAACCGAAGGTTGTAGGTTCGAGCCCTACCGGGTGCACTTAGAGCCACAAGGACTTACGTCAAATTCACATTTGACAAAAGTGGCTTGTCAGAGATTATGTCAGAGATTGACGGCCCTCACGGTGGCCGTCTGCGAGTCATCCGGTCTGCTCCGGTTGCAACCCTCTTTCCGGAGACTCGCTCATGCATTACCACGTCCCAAAACCGTTCTACCGCAAATCCCGTGATACTTGGTACGTCGAAGTCGACGGTCGCCAGATCAATCTGGGGAAAGATCGCGAAATCGCTTTTCAGCGGTATCACGCGATTATGGCTGCGCCGCCCGAAGTTCGCCCGTCCCATGCAATGGGTACCGGCGAAGGGCTGAAACTTACGGAACTCTTCGATCGTTTCCTTGACTGGGTCAAGCAACACCGCTCACCAGATACGTACGTCTGGTATCAATATCGGCTGCAGCGATTTGCCGATCGGTTTCCGGATCTGACCATGGGACAATTGCGCCCCTATCATGTGCAGGAATGGGTGGACAGCTTTCCGGATCACAGTCCGACGACGACCCGGAATTATATGCGGTCCGTCAAACGGTGCATCAAATGGGGGCAGACGCTGGGGTATATTGACACCAATCCCATCCAGCACATCAGCATTCCGGCATCGACACCCAAAGACGTCTATCTGAAGCCCGAAGAGTTCTCTCAATTGCTTTCGGAAACCCGCGACGCCAACTTCCGTGACTTACTGGAAGTCACATACGAAACCGGATGCAGACCTCAGGAATCGCTCCGTATCGAAATTCGTCACATTGATTTACCAAATCAACGCTGGGTTCTGCCCAGATCCGAAGCCAAAGGCAAACAGGCACCACGTGTTGTCTACCTCAGTGACAAAGCGATTGAAATCACGCGAAGACTGATCGATGACCGCACGGCGGGACGACTCTTTCTGAACAGCAATGGGAAGCCATGGACAACTAATGCCGTGAATTGTGCGTTCCAGCGAATTCAACATCGCATGGGAATGGCGGAAATGAAGCGGCAGGGAATTTCGGTTGGCGAGGAGAAGATCGCGGAACTTATTCCCACACTCTCGAAGACACACCGTGTGGGAAAGAAAGTCGTTGCCAAGAACGAAGCAGAATTGCGGCATGAGGCCAAACGCAAACTGACTTACCAAATGGCTCAGGAATCCGCTCCAAAATATTCTCTGTATTCTCTGCGGCATTCGTGGGCCACGAACGCGCTGCAACGCGGTGTTGATGCTTTGACGGTCGCGATTCTGATGGGGCACAAAGATCCGAGTCAGCTGGCAAAGGTTTATCAGCACCTGAGTCATAATCCAAAACATCTGTTGGAGCAGGCGAAGAAAGCGGCTTCGTAGTCGCCAAATGCAAAACTGCCGCAGTAGATTTCGAATGTGGCGGGTCATTTCCGGCATCGTCATTTTCTGACTGTCATTCAAAACTACGGACCATACAACGAAAAAGCCCCGCATCCCTGCGGGGCTGGAACAAGCCATGCGGCCTGCTCCGGTTGCATTCAAGGCGTCCAACACACCGGGCTATTTCTTGACCTGAATATGTTTCAACGGCTTCGAATTGCGACGCGGTGAAAAGACTTCGCGGGGAAGCATATCCCGACCTTGTCGCCTGTTTTCAAGGAACGCCATCACATCCTGTTCCGCGATTCGGATCGCTCCTCGGCCCGGACCCACCCGAAAGTGAGTCAGGGCTTTTGAGTTCACGAGACGATAAGTCTCGGGAAGTGACAGCCTCAGAAAGTGGGAGACCTCTTTGACAGTCATCAGCTTTTGATCAGTCGTCATGGGTTTTTCTTTCTGAAGTTTCAGGTTGAAGGTCGGCTGTCAGTTCCAGATGTTCGTGCCTTTAATGTCTGCTCGTGACTGGAATTTGGAGGCCGCCCGCGACGCCCTTTTTCGGTCGGCTCTGCATCACTTCGCAATATGGTGCCGAAATTCAATCGTGAAAGCTCCTTCTTCATTTCCATCAGCACCTTCTGTACTTCACCCGCCATTCCCTGCATCTGGTCACTGACGCTCGTCAGGCGATCACTGACACGGTCCAGCACTTCGATGTTTCCGAGTTCACTGCCTTTCTCCAGGATTTGCATCCTCAACATCAGCAGTTCCCGTTCGACTTCCACAACATACCTTGTTCCCACGGCGACAATCACGCTCGCCACCATGCGTTCCAAGAGATCATTTTCCAGTGGTCTGCTCAAAATCATTCTCCTCGTTGATGTAATACCTGCGTGCCAACAGGCGATAATTCCCCCACCGAAAAATAACGACGATCCTCCGAACGTCCTAAAAAATGGACCGATGAATGGCACGTACTTCGCTCTGAATTCAGTCTCTGAAAACTTTGTATTTCCGGAATGAACCGACAAATTCCAGTGTGCCAGCGTGACTGTTCCCGCTCCTGATTTCTGACACTTTGTCTGACTCCTGTTAAATCGCATCACGACGATTTTCATTGATCCGTTCCTGTCATCCCCGGATTTTGTGTTTCAGTTGAGCATCGGTTGTCGAACACGCTGTGCCGATGAATCGAATCCAATCCGGAAAGTGTCTGCGCACGAGGTCTCGTCAGAGCGATATTCAGGCGTCAATAAAGTCCTGTCACGGCGACTTCTTCCGTCACCAGGACCGCCTCCGCGACGGCTCAGGTCAGCTGCACGCTGGCAGCCGATCGCCGCTCCGCTGAACGCTCCGCCGTCCTGAACGGACGAAAGAGGACGGTGATTGCCGGGGCAATCACCTGCGGACTTGAACGTCCGCGATCGGGCTCGGCCGCCCGATCCGGTGGCAAGCCTGCCGGGGCAGGCTGTGCCCCCTAGGCCTCCGCTGGACGCTGCGGCCAGAGGCGGTTTCGGGGGGCGAAACCGCCACCAGAGAATGAAGAAATCGGGGCACTCGCAGCGGCACGCTCCCTTCGAGTGCTGCGTGCCGGACAACGTGCCGCGGAAAACTCCGCCAATTGCTTTGAAAAGCTGCATTCTTCAAGCATGGCTGAACACAGGTGTCAGCCATCAGAATGTTCTCACACCTTGAAGCACACTTTGGCCGTGTGTTGTCCGGCATCGCATCCATAACTTAGTACGAGAACCCCGTCCATGTCCCTTCGTCTGACCTCACGTGATTGTGAGATCCTTGATCATCTCTCGACCGCCGTTCGGCTCTTCAGTCTGGATCAGATTGCCCGGACATGGTGGCGCGATTCGGTCGATCAAGCGAGGCTTGCCGAAGACAGAATCCGACGCCTTGCCCATGCTGGATGGGTCGAACGATATTCTGTTTTGGTCCGTCCGATGCCGGAAATTGTGGCTCCCGTTGCGTGCTGGCAGCCGGGACTGCGCCCCGCAGATTTCGGACAAATTGCATGGCGAGTTCAGTCCCGCTGGAAAAATGGACCACGCAAATGCCTTGTCGTGGTGGCCTCCAGCAGAGCCACGAAACTACGAACTGGCAAGCCGGCACGCAAAATCAAACAGTATTTTCAGCTGACGCACGACCTCGGTGTCGCCGAAACTTTTCTGCGGTTCAGAGAAACACGCCCGACAGAAGCGACGCTCTGGAAGGGGGAAGGTATTATTTCCCCGCTCAGGCGTAAGAAAAAAGTGCCGGACGCGATCATTGCCGGGGATTTTATCTGGCCTCCTCGGCTGGTGGTCGAATTTGCCGGGTCATATTCACGCGAACGAATTCAGGTGTTTCACTGGTTTTGTGAAAAGGAACAGCTCGCATACGAGCTATGGTAGTTTGAGGCGATGGCCAGACGACAGCGAATCAATACGACCCGATTGCTCGACAGGGATTATGAAATCCTTGAACACTTGATGACGTACCGAGTCACCACGCGTGAGGTGCTGCATCGTCAATTCTTTGCCGACTCAGAGTTGAATGCCGTTTCGAAAGTCACAACGCGTCTGACTGAAAACGGGTATTTGGCCAGGTACGAATTCATTGCGAACTCGGTGTATTTTACGCTGGGCCTACGCGGGGCAAAACTTTTCGGCGCTCCGGCACGCTGTGCTAAGGAACCCGGAACCCAAACTCTGTACACGCAGTTGGGAATTCTGGGATACTGTTTTGGCGAAAAGCCTCAACGGACGCGTCTGCGAGTGGCCACACTCCTCGAAAAACATCCGGCGCTTCTGAAAAAGGGAGTTGATCCCTCGCAGTATGTCGTGGACGCATCCACAGCACCTTCGCTGTTGTCATTCGTACGGGTCGATGGCGGCGGAACGAATGATCATGTGTTGCGGAAAATTGACGCTGATATCAAATGTCGCCTCGAAATACCGCTCTGTGCATCACTGATGCAGTCCGGTAGATTTCAAATCGCCTGCGTGACGTTCACCGAAGAGAAACAAAAAGAACTCGAACGGAAAATCCCCGCTCAGAATTTTCCGTGTGCTGTCACAGTGGAAGTTGTCCCCATTCTTTCCGACTTGCTGGCAGTACTTCGTGAAATTCCTTAACGACGAACCGTCACCCTATCCCCGGAACATGCAGGACCCGGCTCCCACGGCTCCTGATGATGTTCACTCGCCGAATTATCCCACAACGTCATTTGATTATCCCGCGCGAACGGTGTACCGATTCAACTGGACTGATTCACTTTGGCTCCTCTATTTGAAATTCGTGGTCTATACGTTCGCCATTAACCAGGCGTTTGTCTGGTTCCAAACCGATCCGCTGCCAACAACCTTCATTGAAGGGACAACGATTTCAATCTTCATGGCGCTCGGCCTTTTTGCCGTCTGCATCGCCCTTTTTGGATCGGGTTTTGTTCCAAAGATTTATGCGGCAGTAACAGCGATTGTCGGTGGCTTCTTGTCACTCGTGCTGGGCAGTTGGTTTTTTCAGGCGATGCTGACGCTTTGTTTTCTGTGGCTCTTCATCGATCAATTCATTCTGCACGTGATCGATGCGCGTGGTACGATTCCCCGCACGCTGGCCGAGCAGCAAACAGTGCGAGAGGCGCTCCGCAATCGGTGGCGGCTCCGGATGTGGCAACCTATTGGAATGCAACACACGCTCGTGCCCCTGTGCATCTTATTCGTGTTCGCGCTCTATTTCCGTCATTCCATCGGGGATACCGCTCGACATCCGGATGTTGAGGGGCCGCTGACGATGATTTTGTTCTTTCTCGTCGCCCCCTTCGTGATTGATTTTTTCGCGCCAATCTGGGGCGGAAGATATCTTGGGCCCAATCAGATTCTCAGTGAATTCGGAAAAGCCTGCACGTCGTGGTTGCTGTATGATCGAATTAAATCGACAAACCCCGCGATCCATCGTTCGCCTGCAGGAAATCCTGCGACTCGAACTTTGATTGCGCTCAGTGCGGCTGTCACAATTTTTCCGCTTGCAGTTCCGCGACATTTTTATCGACTCGAACTTGACGAGCGAGAATTGGAGCGGCGCCGTCAAATCGAACGGGAGGTCTACGAGTATCAAGCTATCGATTCGGACGTGAATCCAGATCTTACCGATAAACTTCTTGAGGATCGTCGGCAGTCAGAAAAAACTCACTGGAACGAACTTTCTGCAGAGGAAGAAGACCGCAAAGAACGGGAGAAGGCTCAAAAGTTGAATGACGGATTACATCCCTATCTGAAGAGCCTGCTTGGCGATGACGAGGAACTTCAGTTACTGACGTTGGCGCCACAGCAATCCGGTAAAGACAGACTTCGGGAACTGCGGAATGAAAGCGAAGGTCGCAGAAAACGCATTAATGATCTCACCCCGGATGCTCGCCTTCATGTTCCGTCGCAGGGGTTCAGTGGCACACAACTCAAAGCGCTCCGCGAAATGCCGACCGGGGTTCGGTTCGTGATCAGCCTCTTGCTTCCACTTTGCATGCCCGTGGCATTCACGTTCTTTTGTACGTCAAGACTTTTCGCGGGATTCACGGCACGTGGCTTTCCACTCCCTTCGGAAATGCCGTTCACATCTCCGAACTGGAAGAAGATTACGGAAACACTCCACACCTGCGATAACGGAAAGTTCCGACACGATATTTTCTGGGGTGTTAACACAGCAGACAATGGCCCGGTCATTGTTCCCAGCAAAGTTCTGCGGGAGCATGTCCATTTTCTGGGAGACAGTGGTTCCGGGAAAACATCTCTTGGAATCAGTCCGCTGCTCGCTCAACTCATGCAGTTCGGCGATGCATCCGTCATCGTGATTGACCTCAAAGCCGATGATCAGACACTGTTCGAAGTCATGCGCGAAGGGGCTCGGATTAACAGCCATCAGCCCGAAAACACTCAGCTGGATTCCGCCGATTGGTCATATCCGTTTCGGTATTTCACGCCTGTAGATGGTCGCTCATCTCATGGATTTAATCCGTTTTCCCAGCGTGCTTTCAAAAATCTGTCAGCCCTGCAGAAGACTGATCTGCTCACCACTGCCCTCGGTTTGCAGTACGGGACCGATTATGGAAGAAAGTATTTTGGAGACTCGAATTTCAGCCTCCTCCAAGCCGCCCTCAAACGTTCGCATCGCGTTCCCTCGTTCGCTGGTCTGCAGCATTTACTCAAGGACAAGGCGGCGCTGAAGATTTCAAAGAAGACGATCGACGATGGCTCCAATGTGGTCACTTCCGTCGAACGACTGGCGACTATTGAACCACTCAACCGTTTTTCCGACGGCGGTGATCCTTCCAACCATCCGGCGAGCCTGATCGACCTGGCGGATTTGTTTGAAAAGCCACAAGCTGCGTTCTTCGCTTTGCCAGCGGGAACCGGAAGCCTGATGAGCGCTGAAATGGCACGACTGGTTTTATTTGGGCTGATGAATGCAGCACAACGAGCGCCCAAGCCTCGCCGTCAGGTCTATGTGATCATGGATGAATTTCAACGCGCGGTTTCCGGCAATATCGAAGTGCTGCTTCAGATGGCCAGAAGTCACGACATTTCACTGATTCTGGCCAATCAGTGTCTCGATGACCTTCGCAGTCCCGGGGCCGACATTGCATCGACGGTCATTAACAATACTCGCGTTCGACAAATCTTTGGTGTTTCCACTCCCGATGATTTACGAGATCTAACCTTTGTGTCCGGAGAACGGCTCATTTTCCCGGAATCCAAAGGCATTTCGGAAACTGCGGGAGTGTTCGGGATGGTCCGATCCATTATCACCACTTTGAAACCCACCCCGACTCCGAAATTGCGAGTCAATGATCTGATCGAAGCCTCCGATCATCCCAACCGATCCATATTTGCTTTGAAACGTGGTGAAGGTCTGGCTCAGTTCCAGGGCTATCCGTTTATCATGGAGTCCTGCTATCACATCACTCCCGACGAATATGAACGCCGCCGAAATCTGGAATGGCCCGCGGCAGTTCCAAGTACGAATTGGAAGAGGAATTCGGCCGCATCGCGTTCGACCGCAGACGAATCGGATCAGGATGACGAAGCCGTGCCAGAAATCACAAGTGGTGATCAGCTCGAACTGAGATTCACGGATTTGTCCGACAATGAAACTGGCTCAGATACTGAAGGTGAAGACGATCGCTCCGAAATGATCAAATCGGGCAGTTCGTCAACTTCAGAAGTATTGTCGTCTGATACTGGCGGCGCCGAACCGTCGTTTGTGATCCCTGAAGAATCAGCTGAACAAGTCGATGAAATCGTTTGGGATCAGGATCGTCCGATCTCGACGAATCCGAATCGGAGACCTGCCATGACGGATAGCTCAGCGGAGGTTGATCCGCAGGCCCTGAAAGACATCCTGAAAACTCTGGACGAATTCAATCTTTGAACCCCTGTGTGTTGAAGGCACTTTTATGTCGACTTCGAATCCCTCGCAACCGGGGAAACTTCCCCTGATGATCCTTGCCACTTTGGTGCTGTTGCTGACGACTGCCTATGTCGTTGTGACAAAAACGGAAAACAGAAATCAAGTGCGGCTGGAAGAGGAACTCAACAAGCAGAGAGCAGCGGATAAAGAAGCCACAGATTTGATGACCTCGATCAGTCAAGAAGAAAAACTGACGAATGCGAATAAAGTCATCAACACACGTGGATTATGGACCGTACTTCAGGACGACGCTAAAAACGCGATTTCACTGCTGGATGAGTTGTCCGTCGTTCACAAGCGAAACCTGAAAAACGAATCCGAGTTGCTGAGTGCCGACGCTGCGGTGTTCGCGGCGAACCCCAATGAGCATTTGGTCCTTTTCCGCGATTTTCAAAAGCAGCTTCAAGCAGGAACGACTGAGATTCAGGAGTGGGACACGCAGTTGAAGTCCATTATGAAGCAGGCGACGAATATACTGACGCTTTCGCAACTTGAAACAAGTCCACTCCCAGAACAGACGCAGTACATTACAACGGCCCGGGGAGAAATCCGAGACTTACTCAAAAAAATGGAAACGTGCGATGCGTTTTTGAATCGGCGAAAGGCAGAGTCTGCGGCAGCTTCACCAATTGGCACGACACTGAAGACCTACATTGCAGAAGTCAACCTGGATGCGGAAGTCGGTGCAGCAAAGGCAATGGAAGGTGAGCTGAAGAGAATCGAATCGGAAGGAGCCGAAAAGATTCGGCGCATCGTATTGGATGCCGAAAAGATGTCACAGGCTACTAAACAACGGGAGTCGGAGCTCAAAAGCAAAGCGGAATCGGAACGGGCCGAGCGTGAGGAAAAAGAGCGCGCCGCAGCTCGGGCAGCTGAAAAGGCAGACGCCGAGGCCAAGGCGAAAATTCTGGCAGAAGATCGTGCACTGAAAGCCGACATGGATAAAGTCGAGAAGCTGTTGTATCAATTCACGACCAAAACCCACAAGCAGCTCAAGCCCGATGGATACTTTGATCTCACAGCAGAGCCCACTCCTATCTCGCTCAAGGCCCTGAATGCCTACGGTGCATTGAAACCCGGAGAGGGTGGAAATTTCAAGCTCAAGAGCGTCATGGGGTACATGGCACAAAATGACGACCGACCGCAGCCGCCGATTGACATAGCGGCCTTCGATCACAGCAACGCCATTCCAGTTCAGAATCTGCTCATCAAACACGGCGACGCCATGGTCCGAGCGGGACTGCTCGCTCCGTAGGAAACAAGCGTCGCCGCGATGGCAAACCATAGCACATTGTACGAGGGCTCTTGTATTTGACTGCCTGAGCCGACAGCAGACGATCTTATTAAACCCGATCGCAAAGATCGCAACCTTTTTAACACCGGCT
Source organism: uncultured Planctomycetota bacterium (assembly GCA_947085455.1). Classification (GTDB taxonomy): domain Bacteria; phylum Planctomycetota; class Planctomycetia; order Planctomycetales; family Planctomycetaceae; genus SXXK01. Next base: position 60,700 of record CAMTWR010000053.1, read on the forward strand.
GCAGAGTGGATTCATGCTGCCCGCAGTTTATCGGATTCTTGCAGAATTTCGATGCTGTTTTTCGTCGGTTAGCCGATTGTTGAAAACAGATTCCACTGGACGGCAACCGTAATACGCAGAGAGCCCCGCCAAAAAGCCGCCAACAAAGGCAGGTTTGGGATTGCAAGGCACGCTATCGCCTGGTGAGGCAGTTAAGGGCAGTGGGCCAACTGGTGCAGTTCAGCCAGTTGTGGACAGCAATTACCGGCCAGCAGACATGTCGGCCGGCCAGCACCGCCTTCATCGTCCGGCATCCATCGGGGGCCCCCGGCGTGGCGAGCCCCAATGGATGCCAGCCGACGAAGGCGGTCGAATGCCCCAGCAAATTAGTCCCCCAAAAACATTTGTTTGCTAACGTTCCTGGACCTTAACCGGACCGTGGAGCGGAATCGTTTCCAGATGCTGTGCGCACCCCTGCCACCAGCGAGATCGTGCAGCTTTTAAGTTGTCGTAATCGCTGAGTTTATGGCATCACGTTTGAGTCTGTCGAGGCGGAGCAGGTTTTGGGCGAGGACGAGCAGCCCGGTTTCGGTGCGGGCACGGTCGATGCCTCGACCGTGGAACCGCTGAAGGCCCCGATGGTTTTTGGCGTCAGCAAAGCCGAGTTCCACCGTCTGGCCGCGTTGCGCGTACCGCGATTGAACTTCCGGATCGGACATCTTCGCACGCTGAGCATCCAGCAATTCCTGTCCTTCGAGACGCTTGATCGTCCGGCCCAACGAACCAGGCCGGAGGCACTGTGCCGCGAGTGGACAGCTTCCGCAGTGTACCGGGGCGCACCGATAACGAGACTCCCAAAGCCACTGACCCCCATGACGTTGCTTTCGTTCCCGACCTGAGTACGGCAACTCGTGACCGGCAGGGCATTGATAACAATTCCGGGCATCATTGAACAGGAATTTGTTACGCGGGATCTGTCGGTTGGCCTTCGCCTGCTTCTTCCTTTCCGTTAGCGAGTTGGCTTGCACCGGCGCCAGCAGTTCGATGCCACGATCAGCACAGCCGCGAAGGTCGAGGATGGAACAGTAGGCGGCATCGGCCATCATCGTCTTCAATCGGCCTCCTGCGATCTTCTGTATGCTGTCCACCATCGGGATCAGTGTTCCAGAGTCCGTGGCGACCGCATCACAGCAATAACTCATGATCAATCGGCTGGTGGGTTCAATCACGTACTGAACCGTGTACAACGGACGAAACACTTTCATCTTATCGCGGCCCAGCGGAGCGATGGGATCTGTCAGGCTGACTTGAATCTTTGCCGGATTTTTACGTTTTCCGGCCTGTTTCTCAGCATTTTTCGCGATTCTCTCCTCCAGAACTTCCTCCGCACGTTGCATGCGTTCGGCCAGATCGTGGCGTCCGATATCGGTGGGTGGCACCCAAAGAGGCAACGGCTCTGCGGACGGGTGCTTTCCTTCAACCACATTGCTCAGCAACTGTTTTCGCCGGCCCAATGTTTCCTTATTGAGCATCTGATGACGCGAGGCACACGCGGCGACTGAAGTACCGTCCTGCACGCCAACGGCAGGATCGAGCAGGTTGTGTTCGATCGCATTCTCGATCATTTGCCTGTGGAGTTGATCGATCGCTTGGCCGACACGATCTCGAAAGTCGTACCACGTTCGCCTCGCCGGAGTGTATCCACGCCCGAGCCACTGCATGGCTTCATTGAGCTTTGCTTCTTCAAACCATGTCGCCGGCGAACGTCGCCCTTTGAGGTACTGATAAAACACCATCTTCAGCAACAGCAGCGGATCGTATGCCATGCTTCCGACACCAGCGTACAGATCATCAAGGGCCTGGCGATCCATCGCATTAACCTGCCGCTCAATGATTCGGGCAATGTCGACTTCAGCAAGTTTCTGCCCAATCTCCTTCCATCGCGGTTCCGTTTCCGGCAGCGGACAGGGCTGATACTCACTTTTTTAATTCACTCGACTGGCTTAAACTCACAGCGACCTCCGTGTTCGTTTGTGGTTCTTAAAGAACGCACATTCTGTGCGAAATCACAAGCCACACGAAGGTCACTTTGATTGACTCAAACCCTACCCGCAAAGCAACTTGAAAGCTGCACGATCTC
>CAMTWR010000054.1:0-14800 GCA_947085455.1 uncultured Planctomycetota bacterium
ACTTGTTGGAACCGTTCTTGCGTGAGCTGCCACTCTTCTTGCTGGATCCGCTCTTACACTTGTTGGATCCGTTCTTGCGTGAGCTGCCACCCTTCTTGCTGGATCCGCTCTTACACTTGTTGGAACCGTTCTTGTTCGATCCGTTTCGGCTGCTCCCACCATGTGATGAGCCATTGTCATCACAATCATTGCCATAGTCCATCCAGGACATCATGCCGGGTACGATGCGGTCTTCGAGGCGTGTAATGCGAAACTTAGGAGCGTTGTTTTCTGAAGCGGACATTTAGCAAGTCTTTCATCAGGATTGATTTCGGCGGTGACTGTGAAGGCCACATTGCCTTCGCGTCATGAAAGTTCTTTAATTCAATCGCCGTGCCAAACTTGTCAGACAATTTTCATTCCACACCCTAAGTCATTACGGATCAAAGCCTTATCTCGCGATGAACTGCAAACAGCCCTGTTTCTCAACGCCAAAGAAACGTTGTTCTTTCACCACGTTGTGGACCTCACTTGATGCCGCGCCTCAACGTTTTTCCCGCAGGGGCTGCGTTTGGCTTCTTCATTCCGGCAGTTTCTGCCGTCCACTGAAACATTCTGTCAACCAGCGCCAACGCAATCCGGTCATCGCAAGCAGTTATGTTCAGAAGCGTTGTCGCGTGAGTGGTAAACTCACCGCCGTGAAATCTCAGCTCACGGTCCTTGCCCTCGCCTTTGTTTCAGGTGCCGAGTGACCTTCAGGTCGTCTATCTTCTGCAGTGCCATCGCACTCTTCTCGCTCATAGGATGCAGCGCTGGTTCGCTGCTGCGCGGGACCGATGATCGGCCGATATTTCGCGGTCAGGACTCGCAGGCATTCCCGGCGCCCATGACGAGTCAGACGCCAATGGCTTCCCCGCTTATGTCGGCGCCAATGAGCTCAGTGCCAATGGGTTCGGTTCCATCGCAGCCAGGCGATGCTCAGGCAATGGCTCAGGCAATGGCTCAGCAATGGCAACAGCCAGCGGCGACCTCTGCTACCAACGCGCCGGCCGTGATCTATCTGCCTTTGACGCTGCAGGACGCCATTGAATCGGCACTGTCGGATTCATCCATCGTGCGAACGCTGGAAGGGCGAGTGAACATTGCCGAGATTACTCCGGCAGACGTGGCAATCGCCGAAGCTCGCATTAATGCGGAGCGAGGCCGCTTTCAGCCAGAGCTGACGGCCAACTTCGATGGCAGCCAGGTGAATCAGCCGCCCAATGCGTTCTTCGGTCCCGGGATTGCCGCGAACACTCGGCGCGATGTTGCCAGCGCCAACGCCCGAATCACTCAACCTCTGCCGACAGGTGGCTCACTCAGTGTCGGCATCGAGCCTCCGACCGCGTACTTGTTTTTTCCGGACGGTGTGGGAGCCGGGCAGTTCAACCCGATTTACTCAACCGACTATGTCATTCGTGTGAAACAGCCTGTTCTGCGCGGAGCCGGTCGCAAGATTGCTCTGGCGCCGATTCGAATCGCGCAGACACAGGCCAACCAAACACGTTGGGATCTGGAAGAAGTTCTGAATTCGCAGATCCGCAGTATCACACAGGGTTACTGGCAACTGTATTCGGCGCATCTGCAGTTGCATGCGGTCAGATCCGTCATGCCTCTTGCGGAGGAAAGTGTGCGCATCGAAATGCTGCGATTGCAGGCCGACCGTTCGATTCTGGCGGACGTCGCGCGAGCCCGTGTGCAGCTGGACGGTTTTCGTCGAACGGAAAGTGCCATGCAGGGAACGGTCCGAAAACGCGTGCTGCAGTTGCGGCAGTTGATGGGTGGCCAGCCTCTGATTGATCCTCTGCTGGTGCCTTCGGAGAAACCTGTTGAGACGCAGCCGCCGTCCGATACGTCGTCTTTGATTCAGGTGGCCATGATGAGTCGTCCGTCGTTGAATCTGCTGCGCGAAAGAATCAAAGAACGGTCTCTGGTCCTCGGCGTCGCAGAAAACGGCGTTTTGCCGTCGCTCGATTTGCGAGGCGACTACTGGATGAACGGCCTTGCCGAACGACTGGATGACAGCTTTCGACAGGCCAACACAGGCAACTATTCGGACTGGACACTGGGCTTTGGTGTTGACGTGCCGCTCGGCAACAAGACGGCTCGCAGTCGTCGACGAATGGCGGAACTGAGTCTGGCCAGGGAACAAATGCGTTTGGCTGCAACAGAGCAGGGCGTCGCGTTCGAGATCACCGAACTGGTTTCAGATTTGCTGGCCGCATGGCAACGTACCGAGATCGCTCGCCGTCAGACTCAGGAAACTCAGGAATGGCTGCGTGTCTCACGAATCCGTTATACGCAGCCGCCCGTTGCCGGAAACAGTCAGGACTGGCTTCTGCTGGCATTGACCGATCTTCAGTCTGCCATGCGAGCGTACGTGGACGCGATCAGTGATCTAAGCGATGCCGTGGCTGACTATAATACTCTGCTGGCCGAACTTCAGCAGGCTCAGGGAATGAGCGTTTACGAATGGCGTCAGCAAACTGTAGCTCCTACCGGATTTCATGCAGGACATGCGAGCCCTGGGTCTCTCGATTACAGATCCAGCCCCGACAGCGTGGCCAGACAACTTGTCCCGCCTGCCGAGTCTCAAAGTCCAGGAGATTTCTATTCGGGCTCACGACAGGCTCCCCCTTCAACCGGACATTCCTTTCTGACGAATCCCAAACTGGGTAACGGGCATGCCGACTGATCGGCTCAGGCAACAAGCCCCATGGACAGCGTCGCCACGGGCTGGGGGAAATCAATCGCAACCCACCGGAAGTTACAGTGTGATCAATGTCGATGGATTACACCGACTTCAACGCCTGCTGGCGCTGGACCAGATCATTCCGCCAGCGACGATCGGGCTGAGCTTTGGACCAGACGTGAGGCGGGACACCCGCACTTTTGAGATCACGCCGGACGTTGGTCCCCCAGAACTTCTTCTTCGTCAATCAGCCGCTGAATGACCACTTCCCGTGATTCGCCTGTGAGTTCACTCAGAAGTCGAATCAGCTCCCCGTTATTATCCAGGGGATAGATCGTCGGCAATGACGAGACGGAAGAAGCCATGGAAAGTCCGAAGCTGACAAAATTCGCAGAGAAGGTGACGACCGAACAAACACGAATTGCTGGGCGTTGTCCGTTCGCGACGGACCTGATCCTGAGGATCGAAGCCGGTCAAAAAACGGATAATCCGGCAGGCTGATTTCCCTGGGCAAGGATAGTTTCCCGCCGGAATGAGTACAAAGAATGAACTCCAGAAAACGCTGCGGACATCTCTGCACCCGGAATAGACTTCCGATCTCCCTCACGCGTGCCTTGCGTGTATTTTCGATTCCTCCCAATGCAACGCTTAATCAGGCTTCTGAATGATCCTGCGAACCTTCAATTGCCTGCATCAGCAACGCAAACAAACGGTCGACTTCCATAGCCGTCTCCGGATCCATGTCCCACGAATTGGGCTGTCGGCGGCGAGTGGACGGGAACAGTCCTCGTTTGTGCAGCAGATATTTTTCTACGGCGAGGAAACCATCAAGACCTGCCTGAAGCTGCAGAGCGACGATCCCGCAGATTGGGAAGTACACTCGATAAGCCGTCGCATCGTCCGCGCTTTGCAGGGCTTTCCACAGCTTGATAATGCCATCCAGCAGATCCATACCTGGCATGGTCCCGGAGATGCCTCGCCGGAAACTGTCGATCAATAAAATCCCGCCGGATCCTTCAAAGATCTTCGCCTGGCCAGCCGTCGCGTCACGCAGCGCGGAAAGATTGGGACCAATCGGAGACGCTTCGGGCTTGAATACGATCTTCTCGTTTCCATATCGCTCAAGAAGGGAAACACAGGCGGACACGGGTATCGGCTGGCCCACATAACCCGAAGCATCCTGAACAATCACGGGCAAAGAAATGCTGTCCGCGATCTGGCTAAAATAATCCACCATACCAGCGGCAGAAAGGCGAGTCGTCTGAGGCGGCACGGCCATTACCGCGTCGCATCCGGCTTTCTCAGCGGCCACGGAGTAAGCCATGGCCTGCTTGCCGCTTTCCGCACCAACGGCCGCAAAGACTGCTCCGCGGTCGGCGCTGTACTCGGCGATCAGTTGAGTCAGTTCGATACGTTCATCAAATGTCAGTCTCAGGATTTCGGAAACCATTCCGGTCCCAAGTCCGTCAGCTCCCACGCTGTACGCCCAGTCGATTTCCCGCTTCAACGTTGCACGATCAATTCGATCATCGTCCGTGAATGGCGTATGAACAATCGGCAGAACACCTTGCAGCCTTCGAGACATCATCAAGGACTTCCGTAAACATCGGGACGTTGAAATAAACACGGGACAGCGTCGCAACAGCCGACAATCTTCGTCTGTTAATCCGCGGATTGCAAAGGCTCCGGGTGCAGTTGTTGACAACGGCTGACCTGCTATCCTCATCCACTGACATCTTCATCGACATCGAACATTAAACATCGGACATTGTCGTCCTCGACCGCCGCAACCAGGATTCTCGAACTGATGAACAGCCCCAACTACGAAGAACGTCGTCATAAGCTGCTGAAGAACTTTCGAGGACAACAAGATCTGGCAGTGGACGGCATGCTGATCACAGGTCCGGCCAACGTCCGCTATCTGACCGGCTTCAGCGGCGATTCCTCATGGCTGTTTCTCGCAGCCGCCAACACCATCATCCTCAGCGATTCTCGCTACGAAACGCAACTGGCCGATGAATGCCCCGGAGTGGACGTCGAGATTCGTGATGCCAGCCGCACGAGCAACGACATGGCAGCAGGAGTTTTCTCAAAGGCCAATGTGAAACGAATCGGGATTGAATCCGACCATCTGACTCTGTCGCAACATGCAGCTCTTTGTGGAAAAATCACGACCGCCCAATTGATCCCGACCAGCGGACTCGTCGAACGCCTGCGAGAAGTGAAAGACCCTTGGGAACTCGCACAGATTCGCGAGGCCATTCATATCGCTCAGCGAGGCATCGCGGTCGTGCGAAGTTCGCTTCGTCCTGGTCAGACCGAGACCGAAGTACGCTATCTACTGGAAGCGGCCATGAGGGATTTTGGTGCCAACGGAACGGCGTTTGAACCCATCGTGGGCGTGGGACCGACGGCCGCATTGCCGCATGCTCACGCAGGCTCTCGCAGAATTTCCGAAAGCCCCATCCTTCTGATCGACTGGGGCGCTCAGACAGCGTCGCACTACCGAAGCGACCTGACCCGAGTCTTTTTTACAGGCAAACCGACCACAGAAATGGAACAAGTGTACAAAATCGTTCTCCAAGCCCAGCAGGCGGCGATTAAGGCCATACGTCCGGGCGTAAAGTGCTCCGATGTTGACAAGATCGCTCGCGGACTGATTGAGGATGCGGGTTTTGGCAAATACTTCGGTCACGGACTGGGGCACGGTTTCGGACTGGAGATCCACGAATCCGTGCGTCTGAGCCCACTTTCGACGCAGGAATTCGAGGCCGGAATGGTCGTCACAGTGGAACCCGGGATCTATCTGCCGGGAAAATTCGGCGTTCGGATCGAGGATGACATCCTTGTAACGACCGAGGGAAATGAGGTTTTATCCTGTGTTCCCCGCGAATTCGAAGAGGCGATCGTTCCTTTCCTTGCATAAATTGAGGCAGTTCACGATCCTGTGCATTCTTTGAAACGTCCGGTCGGTGAGGGAAGTACGGGTTTTTGGATAAAGCCCGGTTTTCTGTGTCGGATGTTGTTCGTATTTGGCAAGGCGTTGACTTTTTGATTGGCGTCTGGAGGCATCTCTTAAATGGCAAAACCCGTGGAAAACGAAGAAAAGGGCGAGTCCTTCGATCTGGATAAGTTCCGCAAGCTGCTGCAGCTGATGGAAAAATTTGACGTTTCGGAAGTGAGTCTGCAGAACGAAGACGAATCGTGGAAGATCCGCCGTGGACCACGCTACGCACAGCCAAATTTCGCCCCGCAGCAATATGCTCCGGCACCCATGATGCAGGCTGCACCAGCTGCGGCTCCCATGGCTGCAGCTTCGGCGACTCCTGCCGCGCCCCCAGCGCCAGTCGGGATCACGATTAATGCGCCAACAGTCGGAACATACTACTCGGCGGCCAGTCCCGAAGATCCACCGTTTGTAAGTGTTGGATCCGTGGTGAAAGCGGACACTGTGATCTGCATCATTGAAGCGATGAAAGTCTTCAATCAGATTCAGGCAGAGAAGTCCGGCCGCATCGTCGAGATCCTTGTCGAAAGTGGCGACGCCGTAGGATTCAACCAGCCACTGTTTCGCATCGAGCCCGCTTAACGCAGGCTTAATGCATAAAGCAGGCTTAACGGACAACACGTCGGTTCCAATCTTTCCCTGGCCGATGCCCTCAGGCTCGGCCAGGTGTTTGGATGGCATCCGCTCGAATTTCCTGTGATCACAACAACGACGTCGCACAACGAGTGGCAGATTGTCGGGAACAGCCCGCCATCGTTGCTCCGCATGGCGTCCAGCGTTTGTTACTCATCACGACCCATTGTCAGTGCCCATCGTTTTGAATTGAGTACTCCATGTTTCAGAGAATTCTGGTCGCGAACCGAGGCGAGATCGCCCTTCGTATTATCCGGGCCTGCCGCGAGCTGGGTATCGAAACCGTCGCCGTCTTCAGCGAAGCGGACCGCGGCGCTCATTATCTGGACATGGCTGACGAAGCGTGGTGCATCGGACCCGCTCAGGCTGGGGAAAGCTATCTTCAGATCAATCGCATCATCAGCGCGGCTGAGATCGGGAATGTGCAGGCTGTGCATCCGGGCTACGGATTTCTCGCTGAAAACTCACACTTTGCCGAAGTGTGCCGCAGCTGCAACATTGAATTCATCGGTCCTCCTGTGGCCGCCATGCAGGCACTGGGCGACAAAGTCAGCGCCAAGGAAATTGCACTTCGCGCCGGAGTGCCGTGTGTTCCCGGCAGCGATGGTCTGGTCTCCAATGTCGAAGACGCTGTCAAAATTGCCGATCGAATTGGCTATCCGGTTCTGATCAAAGCCACGGCTGGTGGCGGCGGTAAAGGGATGCGAGTTGCCGGCAATGAAATTTCTTTGCGTGCTGGTCTGCAGGCTGCCAGCGCCGAAGCAGAGAAGGCATTCAAGAACGCTGGCGTCTACCTGGAAAAATATGTCGAGCGGCCTCGTCACGTGGAAGTACAGATCCTCGCCGACAATCACGGCAACGCAGTTCACTTGTGGGAACGAGACTGCTCAATGCAGCGACGCCACCAGAAGCTGATCGAAGAAAGTCCGGCACCAAAACTGCCTGCGGATATTCGCAAGAAGATGTGCGATTGCGCAGTGAATCTTGTTCGTGAATCCGGGTACACCAACGCGGGCACAGTCGAGTTCATCGTCGACAAGAATTTCAACTTTTACTTCATTGAAGTGAATGCTCGTATTCAGGTCGAACATCCCGTTACAGAACTGGTGACGGGGATCGATTTGATCAAGCAGCAGATTCTTATCGCAGCGGGTGAAAAACTGCCGTTCACTCAGGACCAGGTGAACCACACAGGCTGCGCAATCGAACTGCGCGTCAACGCGGAAGATCCAGACAACAGCTTCCGCCCAAGTCCTGGTAAAATCACCAAGTTGCGTCTGCCGGGTGGTCCCGGCGTTCGCTTCGATTCCCATGTGTACGAAGGCTACACCGTCAGTCCGTATTATGACTCCATGATCGGTAAGCTGATTGTGCATAAGCCGACTCGCGAGGAAGCCATTCAGTGCATGCGTCGCTGCCTTCGTGAATTTGTCATCGAAGGGATCGCCACAACTTTGCCGCTGGCCAGGAAGATGTTCAGCCACGCGGACTTCGTGGACTTCAACATCGACACGACCTTCGTGGAACGCACGTTCTGAGACTGAGCAGCCGCTGGATAAGCCATCTTTCTGCAAACGCTCGCGTTCGCAGGCGTCTTGATCCATCGCAGTTCCGCTGCGCATTTCAAATCTGAAATTTCAAATATCAAATTCATCCCATCAGAGGATCAACTCATGTCTCACGGCATCAAACGCGTCGCTCTTCTATTTGCAGGCGGCCCGGCTCCGGGTGCCAACGCTGTTATTTCCACGTGCGCGATTTCCTGCATTCGTAACGGGATTGAAGTCGTCGGAATTAAATACGGCTATTCCAACCTGATGGAATATTCGCCCGCCACGCCGCTGGTGGAAGGCCTGCATTACAAGAACCTGACAGAAGTATCACTTCGCCGCACACGCAGCAAAGAAGGCATCATCATCGGGACCGCGCGAGCCAATCCGGGCAAGCAGATTACCGCTCCCGAACATCTGGACGATGCCGAGAAATCCGCGCCGCTCCAGCGAGTCTATGAAGCACTGCGGTCGATCGGCGTGGACGCACTCGTATCGATCGGTGGCGATGACACTTTGAAAACCGCAAACAAGCTGAAGATGTATCAGGATCGCCTGCCTGAGGGTCAGAAGCGGATGCCGGTTGTGCATGTGCCAAAGACGATCGACAACGATTACATGGGCATCGACTTCACATTCGGCTACTTCACCGCCGTTGAAACACTTGGCACTGAGATTCGCAATCTGCACGCCGATGCTGAAGCAGCCCGCGCTTACTTTGTCGTCGAAAGCATGGGACGCAGTGCCGGCTGGCTTGCGTACGGAGCTGCGATCTCGGGCGAAGCCAACATGGTGCTCAGCGTAGAAGACATGACCGAAGAATTTCTGACAGCCGATTCCACACCCAAGCGCAAGGTGATGGACATCGACAAAGTCGTCGGCAAGATCGTCCGCATGATGCGATATCGCCAGGAAAAAGAAGGCAAGGAATACGGCGTCGTTGTGCTGGCAGAAGGGCTTGCAGAATTCCTGTCCGATGAAGTTTTGAAAGACGTGCCTCGCGATGATCACGGGCATATCTCCGTGGCCAACGTGGACCTTGGCAAAATGTTCGCCAGGCGGATCATGGCCGAGTTCACAAAGCAGACCGGTCTAAAGCGCAAAGTCACCGGCCTGCAGCTGGGCTATGAATGCCGCTGTGCTCGACCGCACGCGTTCGACGTGATGCTGGGCGCTCAACTGGGTGTTGGTGCTTACCGAGCCCTGTGTGAAGAGAATCTGAACGGGGCGATGGTTTCCGTGTCCGGGCAACTTGATCTGCACTTCGTACCGTTCGAAAAGCTGGTCGACCCTAAAACACTGGTCACCGTCGTGCGCTTCATCAAGCACAACAGCGACTTCCACAAGCTGGCCCGCTTCCTGGAAAGCGGTGCTCCGGAATAAGCCAGTGCTCGGCAATCCACAAAACCACTGTAAGCCCGACTCAATTTGAGTCGGGCTTTTTTATTCCTCGACGGCGAACAGCAGAGCGAATTACGGAGTCCATTCCGGGTTTGGTTGCGGCATAGTGGCCTTCACGGATTCCTGCCAGGCCCGCAGCTTTGCTCTCAATTCGGTAAATTTAATGGGCTCCTCAGATGCCAGATTCTGATGCTCGCCCGGGTCGGCACGAAGATTGTACAGCTCCGCATCGCTGAATTCGTAGAACTCAATCAGCTTCCAGTCGCCATCTCGAAAAGCAGCACCGGGCGTCCACATGGAACCATGATAATGCGGGTAGTGCCACGCAAGAGGTCGAGTCAATCCAACGGCTGCCTCTGTAAAAAGTGGGACGACACTTTCCCCATCCAGAGCCAGATCCAGCATGGCAGGCTGCTCGGCCAGCTCAAGAATTGTGGGAAAATAGTCAGTACTCAATACGGGCTGATCAATCACCTGACCGGGTTGTGTCACACCCGGAATTCTCATCAGCAAAGGCACTCGAATGCCGCCTTCATACAGCCATCCCTTGCCAGACCGCAGCGGCAGATTGCTGGTTGGACCTGGCGTCTTCTGGGTGCAAAGACCGCCGTTGTCCGACGTGAAGATAATGGTGGTGGAATCTTCCAGATCCATTTCCTTCAATGCGGCAACGATCTGTCCGACGCTGTCGTCAATCGCCGCCACCATGCTGGCATACTGAGCATTGTCCTGTCGTGAACTGGAGACACCGCGGCGTTCATCAATGGGCGTTGGCGAGGGACCGAGGGCGTTTCGTTTCGACTGAAACTTTGCGATATGCTGTTCTGCTTTGTGAATCGGCGTATGCACATCGTAGTGAGACAAACACAAGAAAAACGGACGTGAGGGATCTCGCTTTTTGAGGAATGAAACGGATTCCTCGGTGAGCCGTTCCGTGATGTACTCACCATCAAACCGCTCTTTGAGATACGGATTCTTCCAGGGGGCAAAGTAACCCGCTGGCGGCTGTCCATAATGAGCTCCTCCCAGATTGAAATCAAACCCCTGATCGGTGGGCAGGAAGCCGTCGCCACCCAAATGCCACTTCCCGGCAAAGAATGTCTGATAGCCGGCATTCTGCAGGACTTCCGCAATCGTGACTTCTTCAAGAGCCAGTTCGTTGCGATCTTCGATGGGCAGAAATCGGTGCGTGCCGTCTCCTTTGTCGGTCTGCCCTGGAATCCAGTCCGTAATATTGACTCGGACCGGATGGCGCCCGGTGAGAATGCTGGCACGCGTCGGCGAGCACACCGGACAGGCGGCATAAGCCTGAAGAAAACGGGATCCGGATTTCGCGAGAACATCCAGATTTGGAGTTTCATGAAATGTGCTGCCGTAGCAGGACAAATCGGCCCAGCCCAGGTCATCGATCAGCACAAAGACAAAGTTCATCCGCGCTGAGTGACTGTCGGCCGCCAGGGCAGGGGTATGCAGCAGGAACCCGGCCATGAGCGCAAAGACAAATGAGAATCGCATGGCCATTCTCCAGGTCGCCAGAAACAAGAAGCGAGGACGTTAGTCGTCTTCAAGAACAGGCAGCGGACTGTTGCGTTCACGCTCCATAGTCAGCCGACGTCCGCCTTCAGAATATTCGCAGATATTCAGATAAGCCCGCATCAGCATCAGACCTCGCCCGCATGGCCGTTCGATGAACTCTTCAAGTGTCGGATCCGGAACAGCATCCGGCTCAAAGCCGTCACCTTCATCCGTCACGACCACCCGCATTCGCAGTTCATCGATCTCGCAGAAAACGGTTACCGATTTAACGGGGCTGAGTTTGTTGCCGTGGCGGATGGCATTGGTGATACCTTCTTCCAGCGACAGCCGCATTGCGAAGATATCCCGCGTGCTGTAGCTGAACTGTTCCATCAGAGAGACCAGCTGCTCCTGAAGGGACAATCCATCCGCCGTGTTGCTGGGGATGCTGACTTCCAACTGCACCGGCTTCGTCATGGCAACATCGAAAATCAAAGGTGAATAACGACAACGACACAACGACGCAGGGAGTACGTTTTCGACCATCCCAAAGCGATTGAGCCGAATCAGAATTTTGACAAAGCGTCATCAAGATCCGTGCAGAGTGTCAGCACTTTATTCAGCTGCGTGATTTTGAAGACATCCAGAATGTCTTTCTGGATGCTGCACAGGGCCAGCTTTCCTTTGGCAGTTGTGACCTTTTTGTGCATCGTAATCAATTTGCCAAGGGCCGCACTGGAGAGATACTCAACCAGAGTAAAATCCAGCACGATCTTTCGGCGACCATCTTTATCAACCAGAGCGAAAAGTTCCTGACCCAAAGCCTCAATGTTGGCTTCGTCAAGAATCTTTTTTTCCAGCAGACGCGCCACTGTAACTCCGCTGATCTCTTCGATATCCAGACGTCGATCCGACTTTGACATAAGTGGCCTCTATTATGCCCCTGGGGACATTCACGAAGAAAGATGGAGAGCGAACGTTCCTGGCAACAAATGATTCCGCCAGCATTCATCCTGAACAAATGTTAGGAAAGTCTACAGACACTTCCGCCTGAATTTCCAATCACCTTCGATCATTACCCTCAGTTCTTAGACTGTCAAGTGTTGTGACGACCAGATCGCAGGGTTCGACCGCCTCCGTCAGTCTGCTCCTGCTTTTCCGATTCCAGTGTAGAAATCGACGTTGTTCTGGCAGAAATCCCTGATTCCTGACACTTCGTGACAGCCTGCACGTTCTCCAGTGGCACCATCTGGTTGACCGGCGATAGCAACAGGTCTAAAGTTGAGAACTGGCGGATACCATTCCGCCTGGCACCCGTCCAGGATGGACATAATTTCTACCAGTCAGCGATAGCACTATGTCAGGTCCACAGGATCCCCCGTCCGACAAGAACTCACCCGGTGCCGGAAAATCGGGACGCAACCTGCGTAAGGATAAAGGGCAGGGGCAGGCCAACAACGGCTTCTGGTATTTGCTGGTCATCGGCATTCTGGCAGCCGTCTTTCTTTCTGTGGCCAGCCGCGGTCGCACCGGCGAGAAGATCGACTACAGCGACTTTCTCGAGCAGGTCGAAAGCGGCACGCTCAATAAAGACTCCATGTTTGAACTGGCCATCGGTTCTTCCGCCATCTATTGGCAGGACAAAGCCGCTGAAGATTTGCGAGCTGGCAAAGCCACGTCCGTGAAACGCTTCTACACGCCTCTCACATGGATTACCGAAGACGGTCGTACGAAGCTGCAGGAATTGCTCACAGCGAAAAAGATCCGGTTCGGTTCGACTGAACCACCGTCTGAATGGACTGCGATGATTCCAATGCTTCTGGTGACAGTATTGTTCATCGGCGGCTTCATTTTCGTCCTCCGTCGAGTCGGTGGCGCCGGATCGGCCATGTCCTTTGGACGCAGTCGAGGCCGGTTGTATGCTCAGGAAGACGTGAACGTCACTTTCAACGATGTCGCCGGTATTGAAGAAGCCGTCGAAGAACTGAAAGAGGTCGTCGAATTCCTGAAGACGCCTCAGAAGTATCAGGCTCTCGGCGGTCGTATTCCTCGCGGTGTACTGCTCGTTGGTCCTCCGGGAACAGGAAAGACCATGCTGGCGAAGGCTGTTGCCGGGGAAGCGGGCGTCCCGTTTTTTGGTCTGTCCGGTTCTGACTTTGTCGAAATGTATGTGGGCGTCGGTGCTGCTCGAGTACGTGACATGTTTCAGCAGGCTCTGCAAAGATCGCCCGCAATTATTTTCATCGACGAACTGGACGCGCTTGGTAAGGTGCGTGGCAGCGGTGCTCCCGGCGGGCATGATGAACGCGAACAGACATTGAATGCACTGCTGGTGGAGATGGATGGCTTCGGCACCGATCAGAGTGTCATCGTGATGGGCGCGACCAATCGACCTGAAACGCTCGATCCGGCTCTGATGCGTCCCGGACGCTTCGACAGGCATGTTCTGGTGGATCGCCCCGACATTAAAGGGCGGGAAGCCATCCTGAACGTGCATTCGAAGCGGATCAAGATGTCGGATGACGTGGATTTAAAACGCCTGGCCAAGCTGACGCCCGGATTTGTCGGTGCGGACCTCGCCAACCTTGTCAACGAAGCAGCGTTGCTGTCGGCTCGACGAGAAGACAAACGCGTGACAATGAAGTCGTTTGAGGCAGGAATTGAGAGAGTCATGGCGGGTCTGGAGAAGACCTCAAGAATTATCGTCGAGGACGTGAAACGTCGAGTCGCCTGCCACGAATCCGGCCATGCACTTGTCGCCTCGAGTTTGCCTCATACGGATCCCGTTCACAAGATCTCCATTATTCCACGCGGAATGGGGGCGCTCGGTTACATGCTGCAACTTCCGGAAGACGATCGGGAATTGCTGACGCAGTCAGAACTGCAAAGCCGTATCGCTGTTCTTCTGGGCGGAATCGCGGCCGAGCAACTGATCTACAATGAAACTTCAACAGGCGCTCAAAACGATCTGCAACGGGCCACCGACCTTGCAC
This sequence comes from uncultured Planctomycetota bacterium, assembly GCA_947085455.1. GTDB lineage: Bacteria > Planctomycetota > Planctomycetia > Planctomycetales > Planctomycetaceae > SXXK01. Next base: position 13,810 of record CAMTWR010000054.1, read on the forward strand.
GCCGGATGGTGACGGAGTTCGGAATGAGCCCTCGACTGGGACGAATGTATTACAGCGAGGCTCAGCGTTCTCCGTTCCTCGCAGGATCGGGTGGGATGGTTTCGGAATCCGTTCACTCGGAAGCCACTCTGCGGGAAATCGACATCGAAGTGAAGCGACTTGTCGATGAAGCGTATCGAACGGCTTTGGACACTCTGACATCGCAGCGGGAAACCCTCGAGAAGATCACGGCCGACCTGATTGAAATGGAAACGATGTCGGCCGAGCACATGCATAAGGTGATCGATGCGAACAGAAAAGGCCCTAAGCTGATGGCTTTGGCCGGCCCGCTGTCGGACAGTGCTCCCGCTGAAATCCGCCCTGAAGTCGACTTGAACGAATCGATTTCACCGCCATTGCGAGAAGCCGCTGAGGGTTAGTGAGGCAAACGGCTTCACACAGACCAGGCGTGCAAAAGAATCCCCGGGAAAGCGGTGTGTTGAATGAATCCCAACTCGCCGTGAGTTTTGAACTTGCGTGTTTGTGACTATCCCAACGCGAAGCGTTAGTTTTGAAGTTGCGCATTTGCGTTCAGGGCTGGAAGCCCGAGACAACCTTTGCCGGTGGCGAAAGCCACCGGTTGCTGCAAAAGTCATAACAAAAGGCCTGAGAGGCCGACACAACTCGTGGTTCTGTGTCGGCCCTTCAGGCCGATGAATTATCGACATTCGCTTACCGGCGGCTTTCACCGCCGGCAAAGGTTGTACCGGCCCTCCGGACCTGAAATACGCAACTTCAAGAAGCGTTGGCGAGGACCGCCAGCGAAAAGAAGGCTTCGCTGACGCTTCGAGTTAAAAACAGCCATTCAATCTACAGACCGCTCTGTGGCGGCGGCCGACCGAAACTGAACTGAATCACTGATCAACTCAACCAAAGGAGAAACGATGCGCATCACCCGAATTCTCGCCACCCTTTTGGCTCTTGTCTGCACGGTCATTCCGATGCAGGGAGC
>CAMTWR010000055.1:0-51014 GCA_947085455.1 uncultured Planctomycetota bacterium
CTACGAACGTGGTGTCAAACTGACAGAAATCGAATTCCGACCGTTCGCCGAACGACTCCTCAGGTCAGAGAAACTCCCCAAGTGGAGCCTCACAATCAAATCTAAAACTGGGTAGAACTTCTCTTACTGCCTGCCTTAGTGCGTAGCCGGTGGCGCGCCTGCAGGCGCACCACCTGTGACAGCTCTCGCCTGTAGGCGGAATCGTGAGAATTCGGACGGGTTTCTGAACTCTCAAATCCAGCCACGGGTTTTGTCAGGGCTTCTTTGGGTGGCCTGCGTTTTCAGGCAGGATTACCGGAGGCCGGGCGACCGGTTGTTGGGCGGGCGGGAGCCGGACAACAATCGACCGGACAAACATCATGATTGGCCGGAAACTGCCCCACGCATTCTTTTGAACAGCCGTTAAGACGTTCCTGAATCAGCTTGCGAATCATGCCGATGAACTTTGGATGATTACCCGGAGTCGCGGCGCGAGACATGCGGATGCCGTGCTCCTGACAGAACTTCAGGGCCTCATCGTCAAGGTCATACAGCACTTCCATGTGGTCGGACAAGAATCCGATTGGGGAAATCACAACGTCTTCGATTCCTGCGGATTTCAGCTCCTTCAGGTAATCCAGAATATCAGGCTCGAGCCACGGATCCTGCGGGCGACCGCTGCGACTTTGATAGACCAGATTGTATTGCAGAGAGGACAGTTGCAGTCGTTCGGCCACCAGTCGGCAGGATTCACGAAGCTGCTTTTCATAGTCGGACGTCGTGGCCATACTCATGGGAATACTGTGAGCGGTGAAAGCCACATGAGCGGAAGCCTGAGCTTCTGCCGGCAGTTTGCGAATCGCGTTTCCAACCAGCTCCGTGAGCACATCAATGAAGTCCGGATGGTTGTAGAAGACTCGCAATTTGTCGACATGGATCCCGGTGGCTTCTGGCTGCTGCAGTGCGGCGGCGATGTTTTCACGATACTGGCGGCAGCCGGAATAGCAGCTGAACCCCGAGGTTACAAAGGTGATCGCTCTTTCGATTCCGTCGCGTTTCATCTGCACCAGAGTGTCATTAAGGAATGGCTCCCAGTTGCGATTGCCCCAATAGATTGGCAGTGAAATCTCATGCTCATCCAGTTCGCTGCGCAGACAGGCGATCAGTTCGCGGCACTGCTGATTGATTGGGCTGACACCACCAAAGTGGTAGTAATGCTCGGCCACTTCCAACATGCGTTCGCGAGGAACAGGCTTGCCGCGAAGAACATTTTCGAGGAACGGGATGACATCCTCGCGCTTCTCGGGGCCGCCGAAGGAAAGGACAAGGATCGCGTCATACTGGAGATTTTCAGATGTCACTTGATAGGTTCTCGATTGAGCAGGCAGAAGGCATTCAACAGGTTCAACCAAAGTGGCTGTTGATTGGTTGGGGATTTTATCGACCGCAAATAGCGGACAAGGCGGCGAATTGTGGCGGACTGGTTGTAAGAGATCCAGAGCAGAGCCCGCGGTCTGCAAAATCAGAACTTCACTTCAGGACTTGTGATGGGTGTCGTAACGCGATCCCGCGGGCGAATGGTTCTGGCAAACGCTTCCATATGACGCAGGTTATCACAAAAAGTCGTATAGCGGAGAGACTGCCGAATGTCGGCCGTCAGCGCCTGGCCACCCACGATAATGGCACATCCGAAGGAGGTCGCTGTGTCAAACAGAACATTAAAATTGGCAATAAACCGTTCGGTGTCGCGGATCGTTGTGACGCTGATCCACATCAAATGAGGGTGATCATTTTCAATGGCCTTTCGAAGAGTGTCGAAAGGCAGCATGTGACCGAGTGATGTTGCTCTCCAGCCAGCGTCGCGAAGGACGACCTCCGCCATGTTTGTGGCCAAAGTGTAGGGATCTCCATCAAGAGTACCGCCGATAGCCAGAGGTCCATCGACAGGTCCAGAGCCGACGGCACGCCGCAGTTCATGAATCACCCGTCCGCAGAGTTCGCAGGCCCGTCGCTCCTGATAGACCTCCAGATCGCCACATCGCCACAAGTCGCCGATGCGCTGGAACACAGGTGCGATGACCAGATCGCAGATGTTTGCGACCGACATGCCGCTGATAAACAAGTCGAGGATTAGCCTTTTAGCCGTCGCTTCATTGCCACTGGACATGGCCTGCAGTAACTCCGCCTGAGCAGACTCCTCGGCGGGCACTATTTTGCCTGTTTCCGCCGGCAAGCCAATGATTTCGGGATTTGCCAGTCCTTTCCCTTCGTCGCGGATGAACCGTAACACGGCATCCAATTGCAGACGACGATGTCCGCCGCCGGTTTTCTCTGCAGGAATGAGTCCTTTGTCGACCCATCGTTTCAGCGATGATTCACTGACACCGATCGCAAGTGCGACTTCTTTCGGAGAGAAGAACTGGCTCACGGGTGTGGCTCACTATGGGACGCAAAAAAGCACGAAAGACCGGAGGACATTTATAAGGATAGGCCGGCGGAAATTTGTAGACAGCTTGTGGGATTTGGCCAAAGACCGAATGCACGAATTGAACGATTCGAAAGAAAATACTCCTGGCCACCTGCAGAAAACACGCTAAAACTCAAAGTCAGTTGTCTTTATCGAGAACGTTTTGTGTCCGTCTGACTGTGCGAAGAAAGGCCCTGAGAGAATGAAAATCGCAATTGTCGGCGGGGGAATCTCGGGGCTCACGTGTGCGCGGCTTCTGTGTCGGAATTACGACGTTACGGTATTTGAGGCGGAAGGTCAGCCGGGCGGACACAGTCATACGCGGCAGTTTGAGCTTGATGGGCGCAATTACGATGTCGACACGGGCTTCATTGTCTACAACGATCGAACGTACCCGAACTTCATGAAGTTGTTGTCGCAGCTGGGCGTGGAAGGCATTCCGACTGAAATGAGTTTCGCCGTTCGTTGTGATCGGACGGGCGTGGAGTATTCGGGATCAGGACTGGCCGGTCTGTTTGCGCAGAAACGTAATTTGCTGCGACCTTCCTTTTTGAAGATGGCCGCCGACATATTGCGATTCAATCGTCAGGGGACAATGGACGCGGACTGCGTATCGCCGTCGATGACCGTCGGCGAATACCTCGCGAAGAATGGCTACGGTCGAGGTTTTGCGGATCACTATCTGTTGCCGATGGGAGCCGCTATCTGGTCATGTCCGACGGGTGCGTTTGCGGATTTTCCGATCCAGTTTATTTTGCAGTTCTATCGAAACCACGGGCTGCTGAGTCTGACAAACCGACCGCAGTGGTACACAATCCCCGGAGGTTCTCGGCGCTACGTCGACAGGCTGGTGTCGACTTTCCGTGAACGAATTGTAACAGGCAGCCCGGTTCTCAAAGTCCTTCGCAATCAGGATAATGTCACCATCGTGACGGACGCTGGCGAATCAAATTTCGATGAAGTCATTTTCGCCTGCCACAGCGATCAGGCATTGTCGATGCTGCAGGATGTGTCGTCGCTCGAATCCACTATTCTGTCTGCGTTTCCTTATGAAAAAAATGAGGCGGTGCTCCATACGGACAGTTCAATTTTGCCTCGTTGCCGGCAGGCCTGGTCTGCATGGAACTACCGCATCGATCGGAAACAATCGGCTCGAGCGACGATCACTTACAATATGAATATTTTGCAGCACATTCAGTCGCCGCACACGTTCTGCGTGACGTTGAATGACACGGCCAGCATCGATCCCAGCTTGATCATTTCCAGGCATCAGTATTCTCACCCGCTGTTCACCGTAGAACGAGCCTCAATGCAGGCGCAGCATCATCGACTCATACGTGGCAATCGTACGTCTTTCTGCGGCGCGTACTGGGGGAACGGGTTTCATGAGGATGGTGTCAACAGCGCACTGGCCGTGTGTCGGCAGTTCGGCGTCAACGGTATCGAGGGCAACGTTGGCGACGTTTCCAGTAGGGTTCCTGAGATCAAAGATTCCGGTGAAACCCAGCCTGTAGCGGGAGTCACCTGTGTATAGCTGCCTTTACTCCGGGTTCGTCAGACATCGGCGATTTGCGCCTGCAGTGAATGAATTTCGGTATTCGATTTTCCAGTTGTATCTCGATCTGTCGGAAATCCCTGAGGTGCTGGATCCGTTTCTTCTTTGGTCCGCCCGGCGTCCGGCATTGGCATGGTTTCGACGAGCAGATCATCTGGGTGATTCCGCAAAGTCGCTGGACGAATGCGTACGCGAGGAAGTGAGTCGTCAAACGGGTCATCGTCCGGACGGTCCCATCCGGCTTCTGACCAATTTGCGTTACTTTGGCTACGTCATTAATCCGGTCAGCTTCTACTACTGTTTCAATTCTTCGGGCGATCGACTGCAAGCCGTGCTCGCGGAAGTGAATAATACACCATGGGGCGAACGTCATTGCTATGTCATCGAATCGCCTGTATCGAATGTGACGGGTGCTTCCCGAACATTATGGAATGACAAAGAGTTTCACGTCTCTCCTTTTATGCCGATGAATATGAGATATCGCTGGCGACTGAGTGAACCAGGGCAGCGGCTTGCGATTCATATCCAGAATCATGAGTTGAATGAAAATTCGGATGCGCCGGAATCCGCTGAAGGTGATCTTAAGCCTTCTCAGCACAGACCTTTTGATGTGACTCTTTCCATGCATCGTCACGAGCTTACAACCCGTTCGCTCGGACGTGCACTGCTTCGGCATCCTTGTATGACGTTGAGCGCAGCAACGGGAATTTATTGGCAGGCACTCCGGCTTTGGTGGAAGCATGTTCCGTTTGTGCCTCATCCCGGGAAATTTATTTCGCGTCGGCCGGTCTCTGAATCGCTCAATGTTTCCTGAACGCGTTTTCTGAACGACGGAATTATTCTCCGCTTTGTCTTTTTCTTCAGCAGGTCTTTCTATGTCGGCACCTCCAAAAAAGCTTTCCCCGTTCGCCTGCGATCGAGTTGCGCGGGAACAGTCCGCTCCGGCAGAAGTGTCGAAAGAAACCGGCGAGATAAAGAATGGCGAGCAACCGCGGCCGATGCGATCGTGGCTTTGTCTGTTTGAAAGGCTTTGCCGTCGCGTGCTGCGCAACAATTTGCAGCGGATAGTGACGGGTGAGATTGTCATTGAACATGATGGCACTTCCGAGCGATTCGGCAGTCTGGAAACTAACGAACTGATGGGCCACGTGCATGTGCAATCGCCGAATTTCTTTCGTCGCACGGTGACCGGTGGTGCACTGGGGTCAGCGGAATCTTATCTCGAGAGCGAATGGGAATCTGATGATCTGACACAGCTGTTTTGCGTGCTGCTGCGAAACGAGCAGGCTCTGCAGAAGTTTCGGTCGTCGTTTTTTACTCTTTCGGGTGTAGTGAGCCGCATCGAACATTTCCGAAATCGAAATTCTCGGAATGGAAGTCGTCGAAATATTCACGACCATTACGATCTTGGCAACGCGTTTTTCTCATTGTTTCTTGATCCAACAATGATGTATTCGTCGGCATTGTTTCCGAGCGAACAGACGTCGCTTGAGAACGCTTCTATTGAGAAGGTGGATCGAGTTTGTCGTTCGTTGCAATTGAAGCCGACAGATCATGTCATGGAAATCGGTACGGGCTGGGGCACTTTTGCGATTCATGCAGCCAGTCGCTACGGATGTCGAGTCACCACGACAACGATTTCAGAAGAGCAGCATCGCATGGCGACTCAACGCATCGCGGACCTTGGGCTTTCCGACAAAATCACAGTGCTCAAACAGGACTATCGAGATCTGAAGGGACAGTTTGATAAGCTGGTCTCGATCGAAATGATTGAAGCCGTAGGGAAACAATACCTGCCCGAATATTTTGCCATTTGCGATCGTCTGTTAAAAGATGACGGAGCGATGGTCATTCAGGCTATTACGATGCCCGAGCAACGCTACGCTCGTTATCAGAATTCGGTCGACTTCATTCAGAAGTACATTTTTCCCGGCGGATTTTTGCCGTCAATCTCTGCGATGCAAAGCTGTGTCGCCATGAACTCATCTCTGCGCATGCTGGGCCTGCACGACTTTGGACTTCACTACGCTCGCACTCTGCGTCTTTGGAATGAGCGCTTTCACGAGCGGCTCGACGATGTGAGGGCTCAGGGATTCAACGAACGATTTATTCGCATGTGGCGTTACTATCTGTGCTACTGCGAAGCCGCATTTCTGGAAAGAGCTATCGGCGTGGTGCAGGTGCTGTGGGCAAAACCGGCTTGTACGATCGGGCTGGCTGGCAGTGGGGACTGATCACTGAACCCGTGCCAACCTACGACGAATGCTGCTGATCAGATAATCTCTCAATCGGAGTTCCCCCAATGCCTTTGCTGCACATCGCAACGCCTTTGATAAGCCTGGCCGAAAACGGCCGTCTGCCGGATGGGCTGGTGCGACTGGGTATTCGCAGTTTACTGAAAGCTCGTCTGAATGAGCTTCAGCAGGGGTCATTGGAAACGTCGACCGAACAGTTCCGCAGCTTTCTGACGCAGATGGCAGGCGGTCCAGTCGCATGTGTTCCGGAGAAGGCCAATGAGCAGCATTACGAGGTCCCGGCCGCCTTTTTTGGAAAGGTGCTGGGCAGCCATCGAAAATATAGTTGCTGCTACTGGACAGCTGAGACCGCAGGCCTTGATCAGGCCGAAAGTGAAGCGTTGAGACGCACATGCGAACATGCAGATCTCCGCGATGGTCAGACCATCCTGGAGCTTGGCTGCGGCTGGGGTTCGTTGAGTCTGCACATGGCTGAAAACTATCCGGGCTCCACGATTTTAGCCGTGTCAAATTCCGCATCGCAGCGGGAGTACATCACTGCAGAAGCGGCGCGGCTGGGACTGACCAATCTTCAGGTGCAGACTTGTGACGTCAATAAGTTTCAATGCGACCGTCAATTTGATCGCGTCGTCTCGGTGGAGATGTTTGAGCACGTTCGGAATCATCCGTTATTGATGGAACGCATTAGCTCCTGGCTGAAGGCCTCCGGGAAGCTGTTTGTTCATATCTTCTGTCATCATCGATTTGCGTATCCGTTTGAAGACACTGGCGAATCCAGCTGGATGGCTCGTTATTTCTTTTCGGGTGGCATCATGCCCAGTCAAAATCTGCTGCTTAACTATCAGACTCATCTGCAACTGGAACAACAGTGGTGCTGGGATGGAACGCACTACGAAAAGACCAGTAATGCCTGGCTGCAACTGATGGATCAGAACACCGTGGAGGTCGAACAGATCCTGAAAACGACTTACGGAAAAGACTGCCGGCTGTGGCAATATCGCTGGCGAATGTTCTTCATGGCATGTGCCGAGCTTTTCGGGTTCAATGCGGGCCGCGAATGGTTTGTGTCGCACTATCTGTTTCAGCAGCGAGGTTAATCAGTGTCTGCGCTTTTATTGAGTTCCCTCGCTTTGGCCGTTGGCTATATGGTACTTGTCTGGAGCCTGAGCCTCGTGATGGGGCGTGTCTGCATCATTGACGCGTTTTGGGGACCCGGTTTTGTTTTGCTTGCTGCATTGAATCAACTGCAGACCAGCGAAGCGGGATTGAATCGACCGGAGACTTTGCTTCTGGCTATGGTTGGACTGTGGGGAACTCGCCTTGGCATTCATCTTGCCATTCGGATTTTCGGAGATCCCCATGAAGATCGCAGGTATGCCGCGATGCGTGACAGGTATCAACCTGGCTGGTGGTGGAAAAGTTTGGGCATTGTGTTTCTGCTGCAGGCTGTGATCCTGTGGTTTGTGGCGATCCCGGTGATAGCGGCCTATGCGTCTTCGGGTGAAATCGCGACGTCCATCTTTGCTCCTCTTGGAATCTTCCTTTGGGGACTGGGAGTGTTCTTTGAAGGCGTCGGTGACTGGCAACTGGCTCGGTTTCGAGCCAATCCGAATAACAAAGGTCGGGTTCTGAATTCCGGTTTGTGGGGCCTGACGCGTCATCCCAATTATTTTGGAGACTTCGCGGTGTGGTGGGGCCTGTGGCTTTTCAGTTTTTCCTGTGGCGCCCCACTTTGGACGGTTGTTTCGCCTGTCGTGATGAGCGTCTTTCTGATGAAAGTTTCCGGAGTCACTCTGCTGGAGAAAGACATCTCCGAACGTCGGCCTGGCTATGTCGATTATATCCGTTCGACGAATGCGTTTTTCCCCGGCCCGAAGCGCGCCGCTCGTTGAGCACCGGCCGACAGTATCTGCTGAGTGTTCTGTTTCTTTCCAACTCCACCAGACTGTAGACCATGCCGGCGATTTTCGAGTATCAGCATTGTGTCACGCCCGCTGAAATTGATGGCGTCGGGCACGTGAACAACATCGAGTATCTGCGATGGCTTCAGGATGCCGCTGTCGCGCATTCGACGATTCAGGGCTGGCCTCAGAAAGCTTATTACGAGTTGGGCCAGGGCTGGGTCGTTCGGTCGCATTTTATCGAGTACCTCGTGCCAGCATTTGTCGGCGACGAGATTGTGGTGCGAACATGGATCGCCGATATGAAGCGAGTGACTTCGTTGCGACGATACGAACTTCTTCGTCCGTCGGACGGGAAAAAGCTGGCGATGGCGTGCACCAACTGGGCGTTTGTCAAATTTGCGACGCTGCAACCGTGTCGAGTCCCTGCGGAAGTGATCTCCGCCTTTGAACTGGTTCCCGATTTGGTTGAGTCGAAAGGTGATTCGTCGGTGAGTTGAATCCTGTGCCTCATTGAAACAAACTCTGTACTCGTTCACCGTCCTGACCACTGTTTGTTTCTGAGAGCCCATCCATGAAGCCATTTTTCCGGCTGGTTCTGTTGCTGGTCCTTCTGAATTCGATGCTGCTGAATCCAGTGCTGCGCGCTGCTGACCGATTTCCACTGAAAGCCAAGCGGATTCTGTTTCTGGGCGATTCGATCACGCACGCCGGCGAATTTGTCAGCATGATCGAAATGCAGCTGCGTCTGCACGGCACTGATCCGATGCCCGAGCTCATCAACGCCGGGTTGCCGAGCGAAAACTGTACGGGGCTGTCCGAGCCCGATCATCCGTTTCCTCGACCGAACATCCATGAACGTCTGGATCGAGCGCTTGCGGAAGTCAAACCTGATCTGGTTGTCGCCTGCTATGGTATGAATGATGGAATTTACTACCCGTTCAGCGAAGAGCGATTTCAGAAGTATCAGGAAGGGATTGGTCGTCTGATAGAAAAAGTCAAAGCGTCCGGAGCCAAGCTGGTGTTGCTCACGCCGCCGCCGTTTGATGCCATGCCGTTGAAGACCGCCGGAAAATTGCTGCCAGCCGGCAGTGAAAAGTATGCGTGGTTTGCTGTCTACGAAAACTACGATCAGGTGATTCAGAAATACAGCCAGTGGCTGGTGACGCAAAGTGATAAAGTCGACATGGTGGTGGATCTTTACACGCCGATCGCAGCGTTTTGGACTGAGAAGCGGAAAGCCGATCCGACCTTTACCGTCGCCCCCGATGGAGTTCACTGCAATAGTGAAGGCCATCGAACTATTGCTGAAGTTGTATTGAAGGCATGGGGCGTGGAGACATGGATTCCTGTCAGCGAGTCGATGACAGTTTTGATCAATCAGAAATCCACCGTGCTTCATAACTCCTGGCTGAGTCGCATTGGTCATAAGCGGCCCGGTATGGAGGCCGGACTGCCGACCGCTGAAGCCCTGCTCAAGGCAGAGGAAATCGACGCTCAGCTGCAGCCCCTTATCAAAGCGGCCCGCGCCTCGCTGCAGCAATCGCCGAACGATGCGAAGTGACGCCAAGTCAGTGGTCTGTATTCATGGCGGTGGCCAGTGGTTTTCATCAGCACGGGCTGAAAATCGGACTAAAGTGAGTTGATGCAGAACGACCCTGTTCACCAGCGGATTGACGCTTCATTGAAGCAGCTTTCGGAAACTCATCGAGTTCGCGAGCGGCGCTGCTCCAATGCTGTCAGCACGACAGAGTACATGCTGGATGGTCGTCCGTGTGTCAGCTTTGCGACCAATGATTATCTCGGGCTGACTCGGCATCCCAAAGTGTTGCAGGCGTTCGCGACTGCGGCAGCCGAACAGTACGGAGCCGGTGCGAGCGCGCTTATTGCCGGCCGATCGTCGCTGCACGAACAGCTGGAAAAGACGCTGGCATCTTTTGAGTCGACAGAATCGGCCGTTCTGTTTCCCAGCGGCTTTGCGGCGAATTATGGAACGCTCACATCTTTGGTCAGGTCCCAGGATGCTGTTTTCTGCGATCGGGAGAACCATGCCAGTGTCATTGACGGGTGCCGCGCCAGTGCCGGAAAGTTCTTTGTGTATGACCGAAGCGAACTGGATAGTCTGCACGAAGCTATTGGACGACGTCGCAAGGATTTCGAGGCCATTTTCATCGTGACAGATTCCGTCTTCAGCATGGACGGTACTCTGGCTGACTTGCCGCGATTGTGTGATCTCGCCGAAGCCTACAACGGCACAGTTGTCGTGGACGAAGCGCACGCGACGGGCGTCTTTGGAGACAGCGGGCATGGTGTTTGTGAAATGCAGCAGGTAGAAACGCGTGTGGCCGTTCGCATTGGCACACTCAGTAAGGCGATTGGTGGGCTGGGCGGTTTTGTTGCCGGGACTCGTCCCCTGTGTGACTGGCTATGGAATACCGCTCGAAGTCAGTTCTTTTCGACAGCTCTGCCACCCGCAGTCTGTGCGGCTGCGATCGCTTCTTTGCAAGTCATTCAGGAAGAACCGGAACGGCGGCAACGACTGATGGCTCGAGCAGTTTTGACGCGGCAATTGATTTCGGAAGCGGGCCTGCAAACGATTTTTGACCAGGTAAGTCCTCCCTTCAGCCCGATCGTTGCCATTGCTTTGGGGGACGATGAACGTGCGGTTCGGGTTTCTCGACGGATGCTGGATGCGGGTTATTTCCTGCCTGCGGTCAGGCCGCCGACGGTGGCTGCGGGAACAGCTCGGCTGCGAATGTCTGTGTGCTGTGACCATTCCGAAGAGCAAATCCGGGCGGCTGTGTATCAGCTTCGAGATGTTCTGAAGACAGAACGCTCGTAACGCTGGAATCGTGGGCATGATCCGCATAGCCTCCGGGTGGTGCAGTGACTGAACAGCATGAGAAAACGGCCGGGAATATCCGAAAATTGTAGAGCCCCGGACGCGGCCAGCCGAGCTGATTTGGTAGCCCGCATTTCTCACCGACTTCCCATCAGTGTGTCCGAAAAATTGCCATCCAAAACTTATACGGGACACCTGGTCCCAGACAACGATAATCGCACCGATGCCTTCCTCAGAACCAGTCGCACGACTCTTGACTCCGGAACTTATTGATCCGAATCTGCGATCTCGTGCAGCAAATCGGGCCGGGTTCGAAGAAGAATATCCGTTTGCATCACACTGGTTTGAAGCAGACGGGCACGTTCAGCATTACATTGACGAAGGCCAGGGGCCTGTGCTGCTGATGGTCCATGGAAATCCGACATGGTCGTTTGCATGGCGCCGGCTTGTGGCGGACCTCAGTCGCGACCACCGAGTCATCGCGATTGACCATCTGGGCTGCGGTTTTTCGGAGAAGCCTCAGGAGCGTTCCGTCTACACTCTGGACGGCCACATTCAGCGACTGGCTGCGTTGGTAAAACTGTTGAATCTTCAGAACGTGACTCTGTTTGGTCATGACTGGGGTGGAGCCATTGGGATGGGCTGCGCGGGTCGTCTGTCCGAAAGATTTGAACGTTTTGTGCTGATGAATACGGGTGCGTTCCTGAGTCAGGCGATTCCGTTTCGCATCGCACTCTGCCGAATTCCGTTGCTGGGAATGCTGGGAGATCGAGGGCTCAATTTGTTTGCTCGCGCGGCATTGAACATGGCCGTGGAGAAGCCGCTCACTCCTGCAGCCCGCGCAGGATTCATCGCTCCCTATGATTCATGGGCCAATCGAGTGGCGGTCCATGAATTTGTGCAGGATATTCCATTAAGTCCCACGCATCGCAGCTATGCGACGCTTACGGAAGTCGATGGTTCATTGAGCAAGTTTTCACGGCATCCGATCCAATTGATCTGGGGCATGAAGGACTGGTGCTTCACGCCGAAAGATTTCCTGACCGAGTTTCGTCGCCGCTTTCCGCAGGCTCAGACGCTGGAACTGCCTAACGCCGGGCATTACGTTTTTGAAGACGCTGCCAGCGAAGTGATCCAGCAGGCTCGAACGTTCTTGAACGCCCGTTAGTCGCGGCAAATCGCATGTGATGGTCTGTCTGAGCTATGGCCAGTCTGAGCTATGGCCAGTCGTCACCGATCAGCATTGCATGAATTTCCAGTGGCGGCAAAATTGCTTCGGACAGCCCGGCGGAATTTGTCGTGATCTCAATCGGATGATGACCGGGCTCTGTGTGAAGTTTGCGCGGCGGAGTACCGTGGAATGAGACGCGGATTCCATGAATGGGAAGTGTCTCTTCTCTCAATGGTACGTCCGTAGCGGGAGCCCCATGATGGGCGGTTGTATTCACATTGTTGAACAGATGTAAAACCAGCTGCCGACCGTGAACAGGATCCTGTCGCTCTTTGAACACCGCATGGACGCAGCGCGGTGCGGAGACCGTTACCAATGGGACTTCACCCGCAGCCCAGTTCACGGCTGCATTCAGAATCATGCGTTGATAGGGATAGGCGTAGCTGAACATTGCGGCATCGATTCCGGCTGCAAAATAGACAACTCTGCCTTTGCCAAACGTTCGCACAATCGCAGCGGGCAATTTTTCTGAGGCAGCAGTGGCTCCGTTAGGTGCGTCTGGAACAAGGTGCATCGCCAATTCGTCAGGAGAGACCGGTGACGTCACTCGGACCTGCGGTCCTTTGTAGCGTGCCGTCTTATTGGGAACCAGTTGAGTCAGCTCGTCCTGCTTCAGCAGAGTGTGTTGATCCCATGACAAAGTGCCTGCTCCGGCGCGTTGCTGCCAGTACTCTTCCGGAAGAGACCTCGCAAAGTTTTCATCCAGAGAGTCTTTCTGCAACGAGGCATCCGCAGTGATGGGGCCGAGATAAGAGACACCGAAAACGTCGGCCAGAGCGAAGTCTTTTCGCGGACGACCCAGCTCATCGCACAAGGATGTTTCCATAGTCGCAATCAGCCCGCCGCCGTTTTTTACGTAGGTTCGCAATGCTTCAACCTGAGCGTCGGACAGTGCCGCCGCGTTGGGCAGAATCACAGTTTTGTAACGCGACAATTCTTCAACGGTCACATCCCAGTCGTTAAGCAGAGACACGGGCAAATGCTCTTCCAGCATGACTCGGTAGGCTCCGAAAACATGCGGCAGAAAACGATCGGCAATGTCGCGCCATGCAAAGAACTGACGTGTCTGCTCACTCACCAGGATGGCGGCCCAGGGGATCGGTTTGGCGTGCGTGATCCATGGTTCTCTCCGTTGCGTTTCTGCGAAGACCGGAGCGGCACCTTCGACGCCATTGGTCCAGCCGAGCGAATGGGCCGTCGTGCTGCCATGCGCAAGAGCCATCAGCGAACGAGTCATGCGTTCGTGCGGAGGGAAACTGTCACTGCTGTAGGGGTTTCCGCGAGACATGAGATACGGTTCGCATCCGCAGGCGCGGTAACCGCTCACAGCCGCGAGGTACTCCGCTCCAAACGCCGGCGCAATGCTGGCGCCAAGATTCGTTTCATCCAGCCACCATTCCTGCATGGGCAGGTCAATCAGCAGATTCAGACGCGTCGGCATGGCACGCGGGGAATGCAGGAAGTGGCCGTAGCGTCCGGCGTTTACGGTCCAGGTCATAATGACAGCGTCGGGCTTGATTGCCTTGAGTCGCTGCTGCAGCTTGCGGTAGTGGTCTTCCAGTTTCTCACCGCGCCAGACCAGATATTCTCGGTAGGCAATTTGATCCAGATCGACAGCGACAGGAAGGTCGCGTCCTGTCTCCGCCTGATATGTTTCCTGGCACGCACTGCAGTGACAAAGCGCGGGATGATAATTGCCGTCAAACTTAATTTGTCGGCATCCGAAAGTCCACCGCCATCGCGCCGCAATGGATAGTAGGGCCAGACCGCATTTCCATGCACTACCTGAACACCGATCTTTGCCGCATCGGGAGCAAGGCCCGGTGCCAGAAACGACATGCGAGTCACATCCAGAGCCCATGGGGCCGGCACAATTCCGGCGAATGGCGCACGGCCAGGTGTGGCAACATCAATCGCTGATTGAGCCACGCAATCCATGGCAAAAGGGGCCGCAGTAATCGCCGATGCAGAAGCTGCAAGGAAAGTTCGACGTGTAAGATGCGACATGTCTGTGGCCTTTTGAAACCGGAATATCCCCGACTTGTTCCTGCAGAGATTCTGGCATAAGTGGAGACGTAGGGGTAGGTCGTGCGAAAGAAATCACTCGGCGACTCTGCGATCGGGCCATCGGCAAGGATTGTTGCGAAAAGCTTGATTGCCCATGATTCACCGTCATTCACCGGACATCGCTTGAATACGGGGCGATGAGTGTTACAAACGCAGGACGAAACGACATTCGGTACGTAAGATGTTGTTGTGGCTGTGCTGTTTCTGAAAGAGTGTTCTGGTTGTCCTGGGCTGGGGTGGGGAATGCGTTGGGTCATTTGGATGCTGTGTGTGGTATTGCTCGGCCTGTCATCGGCGCAGTCTGCCGACCTGCCAAACATTGTCCTCATTTATGTGGACGATCTGGGGTATGGAGATACCAGCTGTTACGGCGCGACGATGGTGTCGACACCGAACATTGATCGAATTGCGCAGGAAGGTTGCCGATTCACCGATGGGCACAGTTCCGCCGCCACCTGTACCCCGTCGCGATATTCGTTGCTGACCGGTGAATATGCGTGGCGGCAAAAAGGAACCGGCGTGGCACCTGGTGATGCCAATGCGATCATAAAACCGGGTCGAGTTACCGTGGCATCCATGCTGAAGCAGGCCGGGTATCGATCGGCTGCGATTGGCAAATGGCATCTCGGTCTGGGCGATGGGCCAATTGACTGGAATAAACCGATCTCTCCGGGGCCACTGGAGATTGGCTTCGACGAAAGTTTCGTTATTCCAGCCACGGGCGATCGTGTTCCGTGTGTCTATGTGGCCAATCACAACGTGGTGGGTCTCGATCCGAATGATCCCATCACCGTCAGTTTCAGAGAGCCCGTTGGAGACGAGCCGACTGGCTTGAAGAATCCTGAGCTGCTGAAAATGGCGTGGGATCATGGGCACAACGCAACAATTGTAAATGGCATCAGTCGTATTGGATTCATGTCGGGCGGCAAGGCGGCTCGCTGGGTAGATGAAGATATGGCTGACGTGATCACGAAAGAGGCCGTCCGATTCATTGATCGGCACAAAGCCAGCCATCACGATCAACCATTCTTTCTCTACTTTAATCCTCACGATATTCATGTGCCACGAGTGCCACATTCTCGTTTCTCCGGAACGACCGTGATGGGGCCGAGAGGCGATGCTATTGCGGAGCTTGACTGGTGCGTGGGCGAGATTCTGAAATCGCTCGACCAGCACCTTTTGGCAGAAAAGACTGTGCTGATTTTTACGAGCGATAACGGACCGGTTGTCAACGACGGATACAAAGATTCGGCTGTGGAAATGCTCGGCGCACATAAGCCGGCTGGTCCATGGCGAGGCGGCAAATACAGTTCGTTCGAAGGCGGAACTCGCGTCCCATTTTTGGTGCGATGGCCTGCAAAGATACAACCGAGCACTACTTCGGAAGCACTGGTCTGTCAGATTGATTTTCTCGCATCCTTCGCTGCGTTGGCCGGACAGGTGTTGCCCGAGGGGGCAGGTCCCGACAGTTTGAACACACTGCCTGCCCTTCTGGGGGAAACTCGCCGAGGGCGAGACCATCTGGTGGAACAGGCGGGTGCTCATTCGCTGCGGCGAGGATCCTGGAAACTGATCGAGGCCAGCAAAGATCCGGCCGTGAGTAAGCAGGTGAATATCGAAACAGGAAACTCGCCTCTTGTATCGCTGTATGATCTGGCTTCAGATCCCGGCGAAACAAACAATGTTGCCGAGCAGAATCAGGAGACCGTGCTGGAGATGGTCGAGTTGTTGCAGCGGATCCGTCAGCAGGGGACACCTCGGTGATGCTGGCAGGTTACGAGAGCACTGTGCTGGAACCTCCCTTGTCCGACTGGCCCGCGACGTTGCGTACGCTGGCGAATGCCGGGCTGCAAACGCTGCGCACATCTGCGCGGCGGCGATTGATTCACGCTGCGCTTGCGTATCGGCAGCGACTGACGGAGATCGGTCGTCGGGCGGAATTGTTGACGCGGGATGTCTCACTGCTGACCGGTGATCCAGACCATTCACCCCTCATCATGACCGGCCAT
Organism: uncultured Planctomycetota bacterium; assembly: GCA_947085455.1. GTDB lineage: Bacteria > Planctomycetota > Planctomycetia > Planctomycetales > Planctomycetaceae > SXXK01. The sequence goes on from CAMTWR010000055.1 coordinate 16,307, forward strand.
CAGCCCGTGTTTTTTCATTCAGGTCTGACGTTCAAATATGAAACCGCAGAACAGTTTGCGGCGACTCACCAGGCAATTGGCGTTGCGGTTGTGATTGATACTGATGAAGGCGACGCGGGCGGTTTTTCTTTTCCGTCCCGTGGTTCGTCTGCAGCCGATCAGAACGCGTCTGCTTCCAGCCTCCGCACCGAATCGACAACCTTTGGGCAAGAATCATCACTGTACTGCGCCGGAAAAAGAAAAACGTCGGCCGACATACGGAAGGAATCGCAACGAGTTGCCGCCGGATTGAACGCCTGCGGTTGTGAACCGGCGGCTTGGTCATTCAGTACAGTGGCAGAGCAATACGCGAGGCTCGAAACTGAATCGATGATGGAAGCCAATTTGATTGTTCGCTGGAATGCGGGAATCGGCGACCGACTGCTGGAACTGCCACTTTCGACGCTGTGTGGCTTCCCGGAAACAATGCAGTTTTTCTCGCAGATTCTGTCGCGGCCATTCGAGTTCGCTCAGTGCTACAACTCCAGTCTGGACGAGTTCCGCAGCGAGCAGAAAATTCGCAATGAGGCGAACCCGTTTCCGAATTTGCGATATGAGAACTCCTATACTGAGCTGCCTTTTTGGATTGTGGATATGCAGGCTGGCACACGTCAGATTGTCAGCGTTAGGCAGCAGGGCTTTGAACGAACTCTCGAAACACCCGATGGGCTCCGCATAGAAATTCTCCCCGGAAACGAAACCGCATCGCTCTTCTCGCTGATGGTCGGCGGCAGGTGTTTAATCCCTCGAGGCGCGTTAATTACGGCTGCGATGCGAATTCTATTCAGCGATTTGTTTGTGCACGGAACTGGAGGCGGACGCTACGACCGTTACACAGACAGGCTGATCCAAAAATGGTGGGACGTCGAACCGACACCGTTCGCCGTCGCCAGCGCTTCTCGCTATCTCTTTTCCGAAGAACGCACGAAGCTGCTGCACCTGCAGAAGATTGCCGAACAGTTACGAGACCTGCAATTCAATCCTCAACGGTATCTGGGAGCCGCCATCTTTTCCGCTGGCACGGAAGAAATGTTGAAGGCACGGCTGACAGAAAAAGACACCGCGATCGCTCAGTTAAAAACGGCGAGAGAAAGCGGCCAGTCCGCTCAGGAAGCCGGTCGACAGATTCAGCGATTGGGTGATGCGATTAAGTCGATTGTCACCGCCGATTTTGAAGATCAGCTGAAGGAGCTGAACGCGATCCCGCAGGAGAACATCGCTGTCTGGACGAGTCGAACGTGGCCGTGGATGTGTTTCGCGTAACGGTTTGTCAGTTCTCGCAAAATGTGCGAATTTGCTTACTGGGAATTCTTCGACGAACGTCCTTTACGTCCCGAACCTTTCGCTCCATTTCCGTTACCGAAGTTTTGAGGCCCGGCCGTAAGCTGCTGGATTTGCTGAGTCGTCAGGATCTGCAGCAACTGTGCATCTACGCCGGACTGCAGAGTAGCGAGCTGCTGCCGTTGGGTATCGGTGAGCTGCAATTGATCCTGAATAAATCCCGGCATGATTTCACCCGGCCGCGGCGGGCCACCGGGACCACCGTGACCTCCGCCCATGCCAGGACCGCCCATCCCTTGCCCCGGTTTTTTATTCATTGCGGTGGTGAGTTCTGTCAGCGTGACCGATCCACTTGAGTCCGTATCGGCCTGCTGCAAAAGAGTCTGCAAACGCAGATCGGTGACCTCGGCAGGAGTCAATCCGCCATTGCCGTTTGCATCCAAAGCCATGATCTGCTGAATCATGTTTTCGCTGTTGCCGCCCTGCCCTGGCGGACCACCTCGATGCCCGCCACCACCGCCCTCGCCGCCGCCACGCGGCCCTTGTCCTCCGCCATCTGGAGGCGGCCCCCCGGCGCCACCTTTGCTTCCGGGCGGGCCCGCGAGCGACGCATGAGCGATGGTAAGAAGCATTCCGGCGCACAGGCATACAATCAAGGATCTCATGTCTTTTTCCTTTGAACACGTTGCTGGATCACAGGCATAAGCCCTTAACGCGGCCACCAAAAACTTCACCGGCAAAAAATCCATCAATTTGTCGGCACCTCAAATTTCTGCGGACATGCTTCTGGATGCAGCGATCGGTGACTCCGGTCCATTGGCGAATGGCATTGGTTTCACTAGCATCGCTCGATCAGACGCAATCGAGAAGAATGGCGATAGAATGAAAAGTTACATGATGAGTTCAATGAAGACGGTGCGACAATGGATGACCGCTCTTGCGGCGTTCAGCCTGCACGCAGTTTTTTCGGCCCTTGTGCCGGCTGACGAACCGCGTGATGATGCGAAGGGGCCTCCGAATATTGTCATGATCCTGTCGGACGATCAGGCATGGACTGACTACAGCATGATGGGTCATCCGGTTATTCAGACGCCTCATCTGGATCAGCTGGCGTCGCGAAGTGCTGTGTTTCGTCGTGGTTACACACCCGTGCCGTTGTGCCGCCCTTCCCTGCTGACCATGATTACGGGGCTGTATCCGCACCAGCATGGAATTACTGGCAACGATCCGCAGCCGCGAAAGGAATTGACAGCGGCCCAGTCCAATGCGCTGCGGGAGCAGATGATTTCCTGTGTGGATCAGCATCCCACGTTGCCAAAGTTGCTCGGTCACCAGGGATACCTCAGCATGCAATCGGGCAAATGGTGGGAGGGGAATTTTTCCAGAGGCGGATTCACTCATGGAATGACGCGTGGCTTTCCACAGCCGGGCGGGAGGCATGGAGATGACGGACTGGAAATCGGCCGCAAAGGGATGAAACCGGTGTTCGATTTTATCGCTGAAGCTCAGTCTCAGCAGAAGCCGTTCTTTCTTTGGTATGCGCCGATGCTGCCTCATACGCCGCACAATCCGCCCGAACGATTGCTGGCGAAGTATCAGCAGAAGGATCGCCCGGAAGCTCTCGCGAAGTACTACGCCATGTGCGAGTTCTTTGATGAAACCTGTGGCGAACTGTTGAGCTATCTGGACGATTCGAAACTGTCTGACAACACGATCGTGGTCTATGTGACTGACAACGGCTGGATTCAGGCGACGCCCGAAATGCAGCTGGGGCCCGAGTGGAACCATGGGTTTGCACCACGTTCAAAGCAGACCGTTTATGAAGGCGGGATTCGTACGCCCATCATGGTTTCGTGGCCCGGCAAAATTGTGCCGGAAGATCGTCCTGAGCTGGTGAGTACGCTGGACATGTTTCCCACATTGCTCTCCGCCACTGGAACAGAGCCCCCCGCCGGTTTAGCGGGCGTCGATCTTCTGCCGACTCTGCTTCATGGAAAACCGCTGAACCGTAAATTTCTCTGCGGCGAAAGTTTCACCCATGATGTGGTGGATCTGAAGAACCACGAAGCATCTTTGCAGTACCGCTGGTGCATTGAGGACCAGTGGAAGCTGATTGTCAGTTACGAATGTCCGCCCGATCGCTACGCGTTTATTCATTCGGTCAATGATCGCCAGCCCCAGCTGTTTGATATTCTTGCTGATCCTCACGAACAGCAGAATATGGCACAGCAGCATCCGGAGATTGTTCGGCGACTGGTCGGTCATCTGCAGACCACGTGGTTGGTTTCAAAAAAGCCGATTGGCGTGCCTTAGAACCTAACCAAAATCAACTTCACGATGGCGACGGGATTCTTTCCGGCCGCGTTAAGTTCACGAACATAAACGCAGCTGGACTCGTGAGATTTCAGAAGCCGCTCCGGATCCTCACGAACCCGGCTACTCACGAAAGTTTTCGTTACGCATTCTCAGTACGGATCGAATTTGCAATTGTTGATGGGAGGATTTAGTGGCCAGCATCTGTGTTTTTTGTGGTTCAAAGACGGGCGACAGTTCACGTTACCTGGAAGCCGCCAAAGCTCTGGGTGAATACCTCGCCGCAAACAACCATACTCTGATTTATGGTGGTGGCAGTACGGGAATCATGGGAGCAGTCGCTGATGCCATGCTCGCCATGCGTGGGCAGATCATCGGTGTCATACCAACGCATCTTGCCCGAGTGGAACTCATGCATGCGGACGTGGCGGACATGCGAATTACCGCCGATATGCATGAACGCAAAGCGATGATGCATCAGCTTTCTGAGATCTATGTCGCACTGCCCGGCGGTTTTGGAACGATGGAAGAACTGTTTGAAGCCATCACATGGGCTCAGCTGGATCTTCACACTCGGCCCGTTGTTGTTGTTAATATCAACGGCATCTACGACGGACTTGTGCAGCTGATTGATTCCATGCAGTCATCTGGATTTCTGTCGGCCAAGTGCCGCAATCTGGTCAACATTGTGTCTGATGAAGATTCACTTCTGCGATGGCTGGACGCCACGCTGAGCCATATTGCCGTCCAGTGATGAGTCGAGTAAGCGTGTTCAGTTACTTGAACTACTAAGAATGGGCTCAGGATCGCGATCGGCAAAGAATCGACCGTGCTCGAGGAAGTACTGCACGGCGGCGATGGCCGTCGCGTCGCTCATGAGAAATGCGTGGATCTTTGGGATTCGCAGAAAATCGGCCGCACCGACAAGTCGTGCGCTGGCGACGGTGACAGTACCGTCATCATCGCCCGGAAGCAGTTTGTTAAAGCCCTGATCGTCTCCGCGTCCGCCGGCGATGATTCCGAATTCAAACGACGGAGTGGGCAGTGATTTGATCGTACCGGTAGGATCTGAGACCAGTTCCTGCCCGGCTGGTCCGTAGATTTTCCGAAAGAAGAAGTTCTGCTTCAGCAAGTCCGCGAGCACTGCGCCGTTATTGGGAGTGCCCAGCATCACCATGCGGTGCAAACGCGGATCGAGGTGATCTTTCAGATAGCGTCGGACAACCAGGCCTCCCATGCTATGCACCACGAAACTGATTTTTGAAACGGCTGTCAGCGATTCGATTACCGAATGCAGGTACTCGGCTGATTGTTCCAGAGTGACCCGAGTGCTCGGATACTCCATCGGAACATGCACATAACCGTGGCTCGGCATCGCTTTGAAAATCGGTGCAAGTGATCGTGACGACCGTCCAATACCGTGCAGATAAATGACGGCATGCCCGGTATCTGGCGTCAGGTTACGGGACTTGCATATTTGTGCCAGCAGTGTTTCGCAGTCGTTTAACGTTCCCGAGATGTACCGCCGATTGCCGGCATCCAGAAGCCGATGCTGTCCGGTAAGCACATTCTGTTGAATCTTAAACCCGGCGAGGAACTTCAGATCTCCCCAGAACTGCATTCCGCCAAGTGTCGGAAGCCCGGGCTGCGGCATTTGGTTCGTTGCAGGATCTTCCTCGTTGTCATCAGAAGACGAGGATTCCGAATCTTCGTCCTCGCCGGTCGCGATCGACGAACTTACGATCAGCGCTGTGGCCGCGATGACGGTCTGGCCGATCATCGTGCGACGGTTTGGAAGTGACGCGAACATCAAAGAACTCCTCTGCAGCATTCGTTGAGTGGTGTGGCATGATCCGGTGGGCACGCGTTGATGGCAAGAGCAACTGGGCAGCGACACGCGAGTCGACATCAGAGTTTGCGAAAGATTGACCATAGTGCCGGGCTTCTGTACCGTTACACGGCTGCCACAGCGTGTACCGGCGAAGTATTTTGAGTTTCTGAAAGAGAGTTATGCAGGTCAGCGTTCGAGAATTATGGGCGTTGGTCGTTTATCTGGTCAAATGGTTTCTGATCGCCGGTCTCCTGGGCACAATTGTGGGTTCGGCCTGCGCATTTTTTCTGTGGGCGTTGGAACTCGCCACGACCACACGCTTTGCAAATCCGTGGTTGCTATGGCTGCTGCCGGTGGCAGGTGCCGGCGTGGGCTGGCTCTACTGGACCTGCGGCGAGTCCGTGGCGGCGGGTAACAATTTAATTGTCGATGAGATTCACGAGCCAGGCGGCGGAGTGCCGTTACGGATGGCTCCGCTGGTTCTGGCGGGAACGATTCTGACTCATCTTTTTGGCGGCTCGGCGGGACGCGAAGGAACGGCCGTGCAGATGGGAGGCAGTCTGGCCAGTGGACTCGCGCGCCTTGTTCCGGGCCTGAGTCGTGACGATATTCGAACTCTGCTCATGGCCGGCATCTCCTGCGGATTTGCAGCCGTCTTCGGAACGCCGGTGGCCGGAATGGTGTTCGCTTTGGAAGTACTGGCCATCGGGCGAATCAACTACTCCGCCATAGCGCCGTGTCTCATTGCCGCAATTGTCGGCGATCAGGTTTGTATTGGCTGGGGAATCGAACACACTCATTATCAGGTAACCAGCAGTTTTGCGGCCGGAGCTGTTCAGCATCTTGCGGCTGTGGATTTGCGACTCATGTCGCTGACGATCGTGGCGGGAATCCTGTTTGGTCTGACCGCTGTACTATTCACAAAAGCTGCGCACGGGATGCAGGTGTTGTTTCGACGAATGATTGCCAGGCCCGTGGCACGGCCCGTCGTTGGCGGTTTGCTGGTCATCGGACTCGTGCAGTTGTTTGATCTGAGCGATTACCTTGGCCTGGGTGTTTCGTCGTCCGATCCTAACGCTGTTACGATCGTCAGCTCATTTCGAAACGGAGGCGCCGAGACGTGGAGCTGGTGGTGGAAGATCGTGCTAACCGCAGTCACGCTGGGCAGTGGGTTTAAAGGGGGCGAAGTGACACCGCTGTTCTTTGTCGGAGCAGCTTTGGGCAATACTTTCGCTGTGCAGATGGGAGCGCCCGTTGATCTGTTTGCGGCACTCGGTTTTGTGTCGGTATTTGCCGGAGCGACCAACACACCGCTCGCCTGCATGATCATGTCCGTGGAACTGTTTGGAGGTGAGTACCTCATTTACTTCGCGGTATCGTGTCTTGTCGCTTACCTATTCAGCGGTCACTCAGGAATTTATCCGGCTCAGAGAACTGGAGTTGCCAAACCAGGTGCCGCCGTGTGACGTCCGTTGATGCGATGTTTCAAGAACGTCGCTGGACTCGTGAGAGTTCAGAATGGCCCGTCCAAATTCTTACGAATCCAGCTACCTGCGTAAGTTTCGTCAGGCGTTCTTGAACCGGCCGGCACGCCTGGGACTGATCTTACTTCTGCATCCACACCACGCACACAATTGCGAGGACAATGCGATAATAGCCGAAAGGTGTCAGGCCGTATTTTGCCAGCGAGCCGACCATAAATCGGACACTCACCACAGCGGCCACGAAGGCAGTCACCAGAGCCACTGTTGGCATCGCCATGCCATAGTCGGCAATCATTTCTTTGCCGTGCTTGAGTCCTTCGTAAGCCGTCGCGGCAGAGAGCGTCAGCAGACCCAGCAGAAAGCTGAACTCCACCGCAGCGGCCATATGCAGTTTGGCGAGCCGGCAGCCTAAAATCGTCGCCAGACTTCTGCTGAAGCCCGGCCAGAACGCAACACACTGCAGAATGCCCACAAAGATGGCATCCTTCCATGACATATCCAGGATACCCTTGCCGATGGTTGCGTCTTTGAAAGTTTTGCCTCGAGCCTGTATCAGGATCAGGACGCCGCCCACAAACAAAGCCGCCGCAACGGGCATGACCCCAAACAGATGTTCCTTGATCCAGTCTTTTGCCAATAAGCCAATCACGGCCGCGGGCAGGAAGGCAACGCACAGATTGATCAGCAGTCGAAGTCCATCAGCATCCCGCCCGAGCATGCCCAACACGATCTGTCGAATCCGTCTGAAGTACAAAACGAGTACCGCCAGGATGGCTCCGGCCTGGATACAAATCGCCAGAGAGTTGGCCGATTCTTTTTGTCGCTCGTCGCCATCCATTCCCATCAGATGCTCCACGATCAACAGATGACCCGTGGAGCTAACGGGCAGATACTCAGTAGCGCCCTCGACGAAACCCAGAACGATTGCCTGGAAAAGTGACAGAGTGGGGCGGGAGGACTGCTCGGCGTCAGATGTGGATTCGTCAGCCGCGTTGGCAGAGTTTGTGAACATCACAGCGGACAGGAGAATCAGGAAGCTTACCTGGCAGTGATTTCTCATTCGACGATCTTTTCTGATGCTGAGTTTCCGGGTGTCAAACCAGTACTGTAAGACCTGAAACCTGTGAATACAAAAGCATTTGGAAAGTAGTCCGAACTCGCTTCCAGGCCACGTCCTGAACGTGCGGAGAGATTGTGTTGTCGTGGGGTCGCTGGTTGAACTGCCGAAGGCAATGATACCGACATCGCAGCCTGTTTGGCCGGTCGCTTGCCGGATACTCCATCGCAGAAGGGTGCACCTTCAAAGAAAAAAGGCCGGCAAGCTTTCGCTTGTCGGCCTTCGTTGGAGAGCACGGTCAGAATCGTCGAATCGACTATTCCTTTTCTTCAGAACGCTTGCCGGATCCCAGCACAGTTCCGACGACCATTCCGGCCATCAGCAGATCCACCAGATAGTTGTCCTTTTCTGAATCGTCCGTTTTCGTTGGAGCGACTGGAGCTACCGGGGTAACTGCCGCAACGGAGATCGCTGGGGAAGCTGTTTCTTCTGACATGCTGAAAGCTGCAGCCGCCCATTCTTCCATGAAGCTGTCAATGGTCGCAACATCCTGAGGTGCAGGCAAAGTCCTGGTTTCTGAGACGGAATCGACGACTTCTGAGTTCACCTGAACGACGTTACCGGCCGGGTGAGCAGAAATGCTGACGACAGAATCAGAATTCCAGTTGTCTGACTGAACCGTATACATCACAGGGATGAACACGTCAGCCATGGCTGGATTAAGATTGTCTGACGACGTTTCTGATGCGGCGACAGTGAAGCTTCGAGGCTGGCTCCATGGCAGAGCCGTGCCGGTGGAATCAAGACCTCGAATCCACCAGCGATAGGTACCAGCCGTCAGAGCTGTTGTACCGACGTAAGACAGACCCTGAATACCGCGGACGTTGATTACAACCGGCTGAGACGAATCAGAAATTCTCTTCACGATAATTTCGTACGTCGAAGCGTTGGAACCGGATCTCCATGAAAATGTTGGAATCCCGTTACTATCAACAAACGCGAAATTCAGAACAGGAGCCGTGCCGACTCCCGTGGTGACGGTGAAGTCCGCCACACCACTCCACTGACTGAAATTACCGGCCGCATCTTTTCCACGGACCCACGCTTTAAAGTTTCCGTTCTCGAATGGCAGCGTGGTCTGGTACGATTTGCCGATGATATCGTTCACTCGCAGAACCTGGGATGTCCCGGTGGTAATGTTATCGACCCACAGTTCGTAACTCACATACTCAGTGACACCGCTCCATGTGAACAGTGGCAGGTTGGTCGAAATTCCTCCGCGAGGATTGATGATCGACGGCACCGGCACTGTGAAGTCGGTTGGCGTGCTGAAGTTCGTTTTGGAACCTGACGTCGCAATCGTCTGCACCCACCAGCGGTAGTTTCCGGCTGTCAATGGCGTCGTAGGCGTGTAAGAAATGTCTGTGGCATTCGCCACATGCGGCACCAACACCCGAATGACCTCAGTTGCTCCTGTGGAAAGATTATCTACCCACAGATCATAATTCGCAGCTCCGTCGGCGGCCTGCCATGTGAACGCAGGAGTAGTGTCTGTCGTAATTCCGACTGGAGATGAGGTCACCGGACCAACTCGGAAGTCCATGACGAAGCGTCGAACAGGACTCCACAACCCTGCTTCGCCGTCAGGTGCCAGGGGGCGTACCCACGCATCATATGTGCCGTTTGGCAGCGGAATTGTCGGAGTGTAAGACGTTGTCGTCAGCGCGGCCTGATAGATAATCCTTGCCGGGCCGCCGACCTGGTTGACATGCAATTCGTAGACCGTGTCTTTCTGTCCGACCGGCTTTGAGTCCATATCGGTCCATGTGAATGTTGGCGTCGTGTCGACGGTCGCATCCTGTGGACGTGTCAGAGTCGGCTGACCGATGGTAAATGTCGCAGGAGTGCTCCATTCACCCGGCGTATTGTCAGCATCGAACGCTCGCACCGACCATTGGAACTGGCCGAGTCCCAGAGATGCCGTCGCCTCAAACGTTGGCGTTGCGATGAAGGCGTCACTAATCACATCTTCCACGACCGTCGGCAGAACCCGGCGGACTCGCAGTTCATACCGAGAGGTGCCGACAATGTTGCTCCAGTTGAACACTGGTGTCAGGTCGAACGTGTTATTCAAAGGCCCGCTCAGGGTCACGGGAGCGACGCGGAAGAAGTAAGAGTCACTCGGTGTGCCTCCGCTTCCGTTAATCGATGTAATTACCAGTTCGTAACGGCCCAGAGCCAGATTGGTTGCTGGAGTGTAAGTGGTTGCCGTCAGATTCGTCAGATTCAGAACGCTGACACGCGTCCCGCCTGTTACGTTAAACAGCTGCAGGCGGTAAATCGTCGGATCAGCTGTCCATCGGAACAAAGGTGTTCGGTCCGTTGTGACAAGCCCAGGTCGCTGAATAATGGGCTTCGTTGGCAACCCAATCGTAATCACCTGATCGATGAAATCAGAGTTACCGAAATTGTCCGTGACCACCAGACGCACGGTGTACGACGTACGATTCACATCCGTAAACGAGTGTGTGACCGTTGAGCCGACCGCATCCGGAGTAAACCCATTTGCCGGGGTGTAATCAAAGTCCCATTCCCAACTGACAATTCGGCCAGTCGCAGGATTTGGGTGAGTCGATGCCGTGCCATTAAACGTAACTGGCTGGCTCAGCCCCGCGGGATTTGGAGTCGCTGAGAAGATTGCAATTGGGGTGTTGACGAGAAGCTCAACAGCACCAACGTCAATCGTGACGACGCCGTCGCGGTTACCTTCGATCAGACGTGGGTTTCCGACCACATCCTTTTGCGCCAACAATGGCGTCGTTGGAAACACAGTGTTACTGCCGCCATCCACTGCCAGGCTGCCCGGCTTCAAAGGGTGCGCACCGACTCCCGTACCCACAGCGAACGACAAACCATTCAGACTGGAAGCCAGGGGAGTTGCATCTCTGCCAAACTTGTCCGAGGTCAACAGGCCAGCACCGGTACCGGTTAGGAACCGACGGTCGAGCACTTGAATCAGGTTTGATCCCAGGGACCTGACGGCACCGAACATGTCTCGACCAATCGTGGCGTTCGTTGCAGGCACCCGAGCAGTCGTGGAATTTCCTTCGATGATGCTGTTTCCGATGGTTGTCGTCGGCGGAATTACGGGTCTCACATCTGAAGACTCGTTGTACAGTCCACCGCCGCGCGATGCTGCCACGTTGCGAGCTACGGTCACATTGATGAGGCTTGAAACAGCCGCATTCTCATTGAACAGACCGCCACCACGCGAAACCGCGACGTTCGTCGAAATCGTCGTGCTGATGTAGGTGGCTGCGCCCAGATTGTTAACTGCACCACCTCGAGAGCCCGCGATGTTCTGAGAAATCGACGATCGAGAGACGCGCAGAGCAGCTCCTGCTGCGTTAAAGATTCCGCCGCCCTGATTGTATGCCTCATTCAGGCGGATGTTGACATTGTTCAGGATCACCGTGCCCTGATTGAAGATGGCCCCGCCATCAAAGGCTTCGCCGCCGAAAATCGTCAAGTTCTCCAGCGTGAGAGTAGCGCCCGCGAAAACATGGAATGCCCGATCCAGATCGGCCGCATTGATAAGGGTTGTCCGCGGGCTGACTCCGCGAATTGTGACGACGCCTTTAATGTCGAGGTCCCCGGTAAACGAATCGTCTTCGTAGCGACCATCGCGGCTGAATTTATGTGATCGTGCTCCCAGCAGAATAACGTCTGCTCCGGGCGACGAATTGCTTTCCATGATAGCGGCACGCAGGGTCGCGACGCCATTGACGTCTTTCGCCAGTCTATCGCCAGGGTTGGAGTCTGGAGTATCGATGCCAGACGTGACCGTGTTGCTGACAATCCACGTGTCAGTCGCGTTTGAGGTCAACAGCACACTGTCGGAGTCCTTGATGCCGGATCCGGTGGCCACCAATGTCAATGCGTACGTGCCTGCCTCACCAGTCAGGTTGGACAGATTCAGCGTGTAACGAGTAGTACTGATCTGTCTCAGAAGACTGGTCGTCAGCGGAATGTTGATAGTGTTGCGAGTCAGTTTGAAGTCAGTGATGGTGACACCGGTCACGTCTTCGCTGAAGTTCAGAGTGACCGTGCCTGCTGATGTGGATCGAGGATCCGGAGAAACAAGCACGAAGGCTGCTGTTGGTCGGGCTCCCGGAACACTTCCGGCGGCAACCGTCAATCCGGACGCGGTGGTTCCACTTTTCGTTGTGCTGCCGGACGTCGTCGAGGCCGCTGGAATCGCTACAGGACCGGCAAAAGGAAGGATTGGGGCCGGCGCTGCAGCGGGAGCATTAATGGAGAGCGAATAGGATCGCACTGTACCATAATTGAAGGACTTGCCATTAGACGCGAACCCTCTGCTGGATTGTTCGTCCGACAGGATCTCAACGACGTATTCACGCCCCGCCACAACGTTCGTTGTCAATGTCCGAGTGCCGCCCGCTGTGACACTTGTATAGGACGGCAGAAGATCGGCCGTCAGAAACATTGCCACTTCTTCTGTTCGAAGAGTCGGTTTGACCTCGTAGATTGTGTAGATCAGGTTGTCGCCGCGAGTATCTGTGGCGTCCAGAACGACGTTCAGAGGGCCGGTGCCTCCTGCCGTGAAGCGATAGTAGTCACGATCGCTCTTTACATTCAGGTTCAGGTTGCCATTGGTCGCGCGAGCGTTCACGGAAGTGTCACCGGCAACGCTTCCCAGATTGGTCGCGGAAACAAAGCCATTGTTGTCATCGAGCTGATCCGCAACGATCGGTGCTTCGCCCGCTCGCACGTTGAAAACATCGCCGCGATTCAGGCTGTATGGAGTCTGCCCGGTGAAACTGCCGGTGTCGATCCCGGTGTCCCACTGATAGGACCACGGGCTGATATTAAATTCACGGTCATTCAGGTTGACTTCAGTATAGAAATTGCTGTACCCGTCTGTGGAACTGGACTGCGGGAAGTTGCTGAAGTCAAAGTCAGATTCTACACGCCATGTGGAAGTGCCGGTGCCGTCATAGCTCCACTGACCGCCCGGGGCCGCAATGTTGGAATGCGAGCCCGGTGCCACGCCCATGTCATCGTCGTACCGACCGATCGTGCGAGTCATATTTCGCTTACGACCCGGGTTGCCCCAGTTACCAGGGCCATCCAGCGGATCGTGGACATGGTCCGGCGCTGACGAGGCCCGGAAATGGCGTGATTTGAATTCGCTTTCCCAGTTGTCCTGATACGAAAAGCCGTTGATTACGTCGATCGAGTTACCTATGTTTTCCCGGAACGACAGGTCAAATCGAGAAAGTGGGTCGCGCCAACCCACGTCCCACACAAAGTCCGGATCATCGCCCGCATCAAAATTTGAGCGGGTCCATGGGGCAATCGCGGACACAAAGTTGTCGAAGTAAACGTCAGCCCCGAAGTTACCGTCGAACGAGTTCTTCCAGACTTCCGCATCAATGCCCGACTGTCCCAGTTCCCAGCCGGCGTTGGCGGAGATCAGTGTTCCAATTGTATCAACCGTACCGACGCGAATAACGAGGCCGCCGAGCGTTCCCGGGATCTGCTCTGTCGCAGGAATCCAGTCGCTGACGGCTTCACCATTTCGAACTGTTCCATTGCTTGGCTGACCGGTTCGGTCATTCGAACCCGCGGAATCTTCAATCGCAACTCGCGACGTGTTCGTGGCATTACCATTGGATTCGATCAGGTTGTCCTGGACTCGCAGTTCAATCTGGCCACCAATCGGTGTGACGACCCATTCCAGCACATCTGCGGAATCTCGTTGCAACTGAGTTCTTGCAGCTGTGTTAACAACGTAGATGCCTTCCATGCGGTTCGAAAGCACGTCATTGTTAATCAAAGAGATAAAGCTGTCTTCAGACTGGCGATTCAGGATATCGATGCCTCGACCGGTATTCTGAGCGATACGACTGTTACTGACAGTCATCGAAGTGCGAGCGAGGAATGAGATGTCCTGTCCGCCACCGATCACACGTGGGATGCGAAGACCAGAGTCCGCCAGATATTCAATACCGTCACTGCGGTTTCCGGAGATCACAGCATTGTTGACGACCAAAGAAAGATCCGAAGCAACTTCATCACCATGCTCGACGTTGCCGGTTTCCTGAGATGCGTCGTGACCAACATCGATACCATTGCTGATGTTATTCTGGAAGAAGTTGCGATTCGTCTGCACCAGTCTTCGCAGGCCCAGACGGTCTGCATGCGGACTGTTATGCTGCGTCAGCTTCAGCCCGTCTTCGCCGTTGCTGTTAAAGTAATTTACATTGGGGATGCTGCCGTCACCAAACGAAGCAGAAACCCCCTGGCCCAGCTGCACGCCACTCTGGCCGTTGCCAATAAACTGATTTGCCAGACCGGTCACGTCAATGTCACGTCCGCCCACTCGACGGCGATAAAATGTGTCGTTCTTGTCCTCAATGGACACCATACGAACGCCGTCTTCACCGTTGGAATTGAACTCGCTGCCTACGAAACTGAGAGAGCCAAATGATGTTCCCTGATTACGAAGACCGGTCAGTGTATTGTCGTTAAAAGTCGAATTGGTCACGTTCATGTGGGTGATCAGCACGTCGTCCTGATTGAACGCATCAATGCTTAAACCATCGCCAATATTCGAATCGATATGCGTGCCGGTCATCGACCATTGAATGCCGATTTCTTCGAAGGCCAGAATTCCCACGCCCCCAGTGGATCCAGCCGAACCGGCCACACCGTCATTTGGATGGAACCCTGTTCCGCCAGCTGTATGCCCGTTTCCGGTCACCGAGTTATTGTCAAACTCAACCGCCACGCGAACGTCGGCCAACAATGCCAGACGCACGCCATACTGGGCATTCTGATCAATCACATTTTCGTTGATATGGAGATCAAGCTCGTCCTTGGTTGTGTTCTGAGAGCTGATATCAAAACCGTCGCCCCCGTTATTAGTCGCGCGGTTTTTCTCGATGATCAGTGAGTTCAGGCGAGCATCTTCACTACGCTCGAAATGGAAACCATCGAGAGTATTGTTCAGGAAAGCTGTGTTTGTCAGCTGCAGATCCTGGATGCGAGTCCGCTGGCCCAGCTTGAACAACAATCCGTGGCCCGCATTTCCACCGTTGTCCACGCCGATGTTGTTGCCATCAATGATCGACTCGGAAAACAAAGACACGGCCTCTGTGGGAGACAAGTCGTTCGTCAGTTGCAGCACGATCCCATCGCCCGATGTCACCGTGTCTGCGTCGTTCAGGGTTCTGGAAATAGTGTTGTTATAAATTCTAAATGAGGCAGTTCCGTAGTCTAATGCCTGCAGGAGAATGCCGGCTCGAGTGTTCTGTTCAAACACATTTCCGTCGCCTGCGGCATTGGTCCCTATGTTGACGTCAAAACCCACATCCTGAAGGCCTGGCAGTTGCGACGGCTGAGCCGGATCCAGCGGAAGGCTGGTGCCCAGGCCAAAGCTGTGTGACTTCATATTCAGCCCGGTCTCGGCATTGGCAGAAAACGTATTGCCGACGATATCTCCATTGAAGACTGTGCCTGTCGTCACGTCGACGTAAATGCCGGCCTGGCCGTTGCTGGTGATCAGGTTGCCTCCGATTCGCTGTGGCAGTCGATCGCCAGTGGAGGTTGTATCATTGATACGCACCCAGTTACCGCCGCCGGTATAGACACCATTGCCAGCTTTTTTCAGATAAAATCGGTCGGCATCCAGGACGGTGACTTTGAAGGTGCCGTTAGCAGCCGTGTTGCCAAGCACGCCGGTCAAGCGAATTTCGTCGCCGGTCTTCAAACCGTGTCCGGGTGAAGTCGCCAACATATTTCCGCCATTCGAAACGGTGGTGACAACATTTGCTGTCCATGTTCCGAAACCATTGGTCGTATCGTAAGCGCCGTTTCCAACTGTCGAATCCAGGCGGAAGCGATTTGCATCAATGACAGTGATCTTCTTAACGCCGTTGGCCGCAGTATTGCCCGCCACATTGCTGACCCGTATCCGCTGACCGGATACCAGGCCGTGATTGGGGGATGTAATAATAACCGAAGAAGTATTGGTTGCCGCACGGATCACACCGCGAGGGATGGTCGACTGCATGTCGACAGTGACTAGTCCGCGAGCGCTGCCGTCAGACTGGAAATCTGGCACGTACCATGTTCCGCCCCCAACGTATCTCACGCCGACTGCAGTTCCATCGACCGCGTTCAGGCGGAAGCGATTGTTGTCAATTCGAGTGACCGTGTGCAGGCCATTGCCCGGATGATTGACCGTGGGGTCATCATTCACAAGTCCCTGCAGAATGATCTGGTCGCCTGTGACAAGTCCGTGGTTTGTCGATGTCACCACCACCGTGCTGGCATCCAGTACCGCTTCAACCTGCCCGGATCGAGACACGGTTGGCAGAATGGAAATTCCGTTCTGGCCGTTCCCCTGAATTTCATTGTCAACGACAGCACCGGTGAAATTGCTGTCGGTCATATCGAAACGGATACCGTCTTTTCCAGCGCCGTTAAGGACGTTGTCACGGATCACACCTGTGACATCGCTGAATCGGTCGGCCGCAATCTGGAACGCATGGCCCGGCGCGCCCAGAACTGTGTTTCCGGCAATGACCATATTTGTTGTCGGTGCATTGGTCAGGTCAATGATGATACCCTGAGTTGTGCCTGCCGATCGTGGGCCGATCGCAAACTCGGACGCTGTCACCTTGTCCGGATCACCAATCATCTGGCCAGCAAGCGTGCGATTCCCGGTCAGTACAGCCGACACGTCGGCTCCAATCAGGTCATCACCAAAGATGGCAGCGGGCACTGGACCGACAAGGTCGATGTCGATGTCAAACTGAAGCGTTTCGCCCGGTGCAAAAGTCTCAGCGCCAGCCGTAGTTGTGGATGTGTTAAAGGTGAGCGTGAGTACCTGGTTGTTATTGCTGAGCACTGAGGAAAGGAGGCCGGTGGTTGTGCCGGAGGTTCCACGCGCTGCAAACGGTTTCCCTGTGACGGCGTCGGGGTCGAATTGCAGGCCAATTCCGGAGACGTCAAACACAAAGGTCCCGATCAATTCACCCTGAGTCGAATTGTTTGTCAGAGTCAGTGGCTGAACGAAAGTGTCGCCGTCCGCTCGGAAGATCAAACCTGAGCCCTGAGTCACGCTGCCGATCTGATTGTTCTGAATTGTCAGACCATCCACAGGCGCGTTCGTCGAGTTGATGCGAACGAAGTCGCGATTGGCGGAGGTGATTCGAAGATTATTTTCGATGTGAAAATTATCTGCTGTGCCCGCATTGACGTTCAGCAGCACGCCTTCAAATCCGGCTCCCGCAACAATCGTGGATTCCGTAATCAGGCCGTGTCCGATGTCGGATCCCGCCAAAGCTTCAATCCTCACGCCGGGGATTGAAGAATCGTCAACGGTCAGTGCATCAACGTCGGTATTGGTGAGTGTCAGGTCGAGACCAAGACGGGTGCCAGAGACGGACACATCCTCGACCGCGATCGTATGCAGACCGATCACATTCGTCAGGCTGATGTCCATGCCGACGCTTGTATACTGAGTCACAGCCATGGATTCGATGGCAAGGCTCTTCAGCGTGATGCCCGACAGGTTAATCGTCAAGGCATTCCCGGATGACGCGGAAATCGAGAAGCCTTCGATGACCAGCGCGTCTTTGCCGACCATGTCTGCATTGTCGATCACAAGCCCGCCAGCCGCATTCAGGTAATCGGCTCGAGTGTCAGGGTTGATCACAAGCGCTGTCAGCAGCGAACGGGTTTCCAGCGATTCCACACTGCCCGAATGGCGAGTAGCAGATCTTGCCACTCGTCGTGTCCCGGATTTCATGTTGAAATGACGGCGGGCGGCTGAGAGCCAAGTATTCAATAGCATGGTTCTGTTACCTAACTTCGGCAGACCTGAAAGACTTACTCAAATCAATGAAATGACAGAGCTTTTTGGGATTAAGGCAAATGCAGTCGCGACTAGTCCTTCGCTGCACCTTAATTCCGATTCCGAACATCCAGTTGGAGCGCGGTACTCCCTTGATGCACAGACAACACCGCATCCTTCACTCGGAACATTGTTCTCAACGGATTGAGAAAAACCCCCGGGCGGATGTTGTTTAGGCAGGAATCTGCAGATCAGACGGGGAAAGGTTCACTACCCAACACATTCCCCCACAACCCATGCTACGCGGGCAGAGAATTTCTGCTGACCATTCCGGTTAGCCGGTTCCATTCCTCGTTTGCAGGCGACCGTGAATTTCTCTGAGTTGTCCAGATTCTGAGTTGTCCAGATATTTCCGTGCTTTGATGTCATCCGCTGCCCATTGTGCGGACATGGTGACTGGCGAAACGATGACAAATCTCCCAAAATCCGGGGTACACGTCTATTTTTAGGCGTTTCTGCCCGGGGAATTGGATTGATGGGACAGATCACAGTCATTTTATGGGCGATTTGTCTCGTTGAACGGTCAGCCCATCCTGTCCATTGCAGACGTGCAGTGGGTCCTGCATCGGACTCCGGCATCGGGTGGAAAAATTCAGATGGGAATAGTTCGAGGCGACTCAGATCAAGTGGCAACTCTGGAACTTGCAGACGGCTGGCGACGGCTGGCGACGGCTGGATGACATATCGTGGCGAGCCAGTTCGTGGGGCTTGCGGCGCATGGTTACGGGCGGTCTTGTCCTGGTATCGCTGTCAGGGGAAGAACGAAAAACGCGGGAACTGCCTGCGGGTGGGATGGCGTTGCGAATCAAGCATGTCGGCCAGTATGGGGCTCATGCCGCGGGAAAGAATGCAGGCTTTCAAACGGACGATGTCCTTGTGTCGTATGATGGTCGCACCGATCTGATGACTGATTCGGACGTCCTCCGGTATGGCGTTACGGCGCGACAGTCGGGGGACGTTGTGGCCGTCGAGATCCTGCGGGGATCTGAACGAAAAACATTGAAACTTCCAATGCAGGAATAGCGTAAATTTTGTGTAGAATAGTCTGGGAAACGCGAGACGATCCTGCTGTAAATCTTTCCTGCGGATCCTCTGATTGTTTCTCTGGCATAGTTCAAATGGTCATCTAACTTCATCGTTCTGAAAGGAATTTTTCTCACATGTTCTGTCGCTTCGCCAAGGCTGCACGTTGTCTCACGTGGCATTATGTTTTACTCAGTGCCGTGTGTTTGGTTGCAGGATGCTCCGGGGGCAGTGACGCCGAACCTCGGTCGGTACTGGATTCACTGGCCCGAGTTGAAAAGGCGAAGAAAGAAATGACGGAACCGCCCGTCATTCCGCCAACTGTGGAACCGAGCTCGGAAATGAGTTCCATGGTACAACCGACGGGAACCTACAAAGTCAAATTTGAAACGTCGGCCGGCGACTTCACTCTGCTGGTTCATCGTGACTGGGCACCGCTCGGAGCACAACGTTTTCATGAAATGGTGAAGGCCGGTTTCTACAACGAATGCCGATTCTTTCGTGTTGTGCCTGGCTTCATGGTTCAGTTTGGAATCAGTGGGACGCCGAGTGTTCAGGAACAGTGGGATCGACGGATTTCTGATGACAAGGTCAAGGAAAGTAATAAACGCGGTTACATTACCTTCGCCACGTCCGGAGCCAATTCACGTACGTCGCAGGTGTTTATCAATTTTGCGGACAACACTTCGCTGGACCCCCAGGGATTTTCACCGTTCGGAGAAGTGATTGAAGGCATGGAGTCTGTCGATTCCATTCATTCGGGATATGGTGAGCAGCCCAATCAGGGGCAAATCACCACGGTGGGCAACGAGTATCTGTCAGAGCATTTTCCGGATCTCGACTATGTCGAAAAGGCCACGCTTGTTGAAGAGTAATACGCAGCGCTGTGGCCGCGAGTGCGAAGCCTGCAGTTTGGGAACGCGGTCGTCTTGTGCGTGGTCTGCAAGTCATCGACCGCGGCTGACAGGCGAGTCGTGCGGCGAATGAATTAGCGAATCGCTGGCATAGTTTCCGACGGCGCAGCCACAGACGTTCGCTGTGATTGAAGACCGGCGTCTTGAATGCCTGCGATGCAAATATGCAAAAGTGCTGGAAGTGGCCGAATGATCTTCGGCCATTTCTATTTGGCGGTTGAAGTGTCAGGGGAAGAATGAAATTCTGCCCAACGTCGCCAGGCGTAACTCCATTCAATCCACATCCGCATCACTGACCACAGCAGTCGCATGCGTTCGAGCTGGTCAGCTGGCAGCCGAGTCTGCAGAGCCTGAGCCTCTCGCGCGGCCATATCAAGACCCCAGCGGCGAGCCAGCAATCGGCAAAGGCTGTCTGCCGAAAGGTCCAGCTCGTCGGCATCTTCGTCGAAAGCATTAGACGCGCTGACCTGAGTTTCGTCTTTGATCAGTCCCGCGCCTTCTGCCGTCACGAAGAGTTCGAACAAGCGAGAGCGGAACGGATCGACTTCGAGCGGACGAGTATTTGCCTGGGCTTCCTGAATCAGATTCTCGATGCCGTTAAGAATCTCCTTTGCGATGAAACGCGCTGGGCTATTCTTCGACCGGCGTTCATCGTCTGGACGGATATCATCGGAATTCATGTGTGGGGAGCAGCCTTGAAGTCGGACCTGTTTATGGGGAGATCGATGTAAGTCTAACGGAAGTGCCGCGTGTCACCAACGGTCTCAATGGACTTTACCGTCTGAAACGACTGTGGCGATTAAGCCGTGTAAATTACGGGACATCCGGCATCAAATGCCCGAAGTCAAAGGTGAAAATCCTGGGTTCCATCGGCGATTGGGTTTTTCATGGTGACCGCGTTCAGCCGAGGAATTTCCGACTCCGATGAATACGCTGCTGGATGAACATTGCTCCCTATGAAGCGAGGTTGGAAAGTTCCCTGCTGACCGGACAACCGGAGGCTGGAGGCGATTCCCGTCAATGTACGGTCGACACCAAAGAATCAGTACTCTGCCCAATCGTCACGGAAGGCGAAGGTCAAATGTCCAGGTCTCTCTCCAGTCTCGCATTGCAAATGCTGAGCGGGCTTGCCATAGGTTATGGCCTGATGGCCCGCGGTTTCGCTCAGGATTCTGAATCCCCCTCTTCACAGTTTCGCAGTGACAATTCGGCGCCTCAGTGGCTCGTCGCCAGCGACAGTGCTTCACTGCAGAATTCAGACGGTCCGGAATTTTTGCTGAGTGACGCTTCAAGTGCAGAACCGAACGGCGCGGAGGGATCGGAAAAGCAGGATTCGGAAGATGCCTCCGAAGAATCCGGCGGAGATTCGTTTGAGACGGAACTGGCTCGACTGCATAAACGCATCGAACAGCTGGAATCTTCTGAAAAGAAGCGAGCAGACTCCGACAAGAAAAAGAAAGAGGAAGAGACGAAGAAGGCTGAAGGCTGGCAGGATATGTCCACGGATAAATGGACAGTCAAACTGGGCGGCCATGTGCAGCTGGATTACATTAACTGGGCCAATGCCGATCCGGCTATCCCGGGGACCGAGGATTACTTTGAGTTCCGGCGTCTGCGGCTGGTGGCCGACGGAACAGGATACGGACAATGCGATTTTCGCCTCCAGATGACGCTGGAGCCTGAGACTGTTGGGACAAGTCCCGCAGGCACGGTCGTCTCACCGGATGTGAAAGACGCCTACTTCTCGATGAATGAAATCCCGGGACTCGGGCGAATCCGCATCGGAAACTTCTTCGTGCCATTCGGGCTGGAGCAGGTGACGAACGACACGAATAACATCTTTATGGAACGTTCGATTCCAACGCAGGGCATTTTCACTGCGGACCGCGAAGTCGGTATCGCCCTCTACAATTGCTCGGATGACCAAAGCGTGACGTGGGCGTCTGGTGTCTTCTTTGACAGCATTAGTGAAGGCCTGAAAGAACGCATCGACGACAATCAGGGATATCGCGTCAGCGGACGCGTCACCTGGTTGCCATTCTACGATGAACCGTCCAACGGACGCTACCTGATTCATACCGGGGCCGGCATTCTGCACACCGACGATCAGGACAATAAAGTGAGCTTCCGAGCGCGTCCGCAGATCAAAGAAGGACCACGCATCATTGACAGCGGGGCTTTGGATGCCGACCGCTACACAACAGGCAATCTGGAATTTGCTGCCGTCGGGGGACCGGTGACTCTGCAAAGCGAAGCGTTTCTGTCCAGCGTCGATATGATCAGCGGCGGAGCTCAGACAACTCACGGTGGCTACGCCCATCTGAGCTATTTTCTGACCGGCGAAAATCGAGTCTTCGAGCGGTTCGGTCAGCACGGAGCTCAGTTCGGACGCAATGTCCCCACGTCTAATTTCTTTATAGTTCCCGGCGCTATTAGTCCAGGTGCGTGGGAACTCAAGACGCGCTATTCACACTTGAATCTCGATCAGTTCAATAAAGGTCAGTACAACGATCTCACCAGCGGTTTCAACTGGTACTGGAGCGATCGGACGCGAGTCATGTTCGACTGGATTCATCCGGTCACGACAGGAGCCACCGTTTACGGCGAAACAACATCCGATCTGCTGGCCATGCGGTTTGATTTTAGCTGGTAGTGCCTTCTCGGGTGTCGCTTCCTATTTCACACAGTGTCTCTGAATTGAAATTTCAAATCTGAGATCTCAAATTCAGTCCTCATAGGCGTTGCTTCCATGAAGTCATCTACTCGTAGACTCTTCATCCGTTCACTGATTGCGGCTTCGTTGGCTCCCGTGCTGGCCAATGTGGCTCCAGCGGCCGACCGCTGCTGTCTTCAGTGCGGCTGCAGTGCCAGCCGTTGCCGCAAAGTCTGTCGACTGGTGCGTGAAGACAAAAAGATCACGACAACCTGCTGGGGGATGGAGTGCGAAGATCTCTGTGTGCCCGGACCAAGTCGCCCCGAATGCAAACATTGCGAAATGGTCTGCGGCAAAGGTGAAGGAGACAAGGACATCTGCGTTCAGCCGAAGAAGCTCGTTTGGACTACCTGGTTGCCCGGGTGCGGACGCGATATCGTCACCAAACGCAAGCTGATGAAGAAGACAGTGACAAAGTCCGTCCCTTCTTTTAAATGGGTCGTGGAAGACCTGTGCAAGGAATGCATGGCACAGACCGAACCCGTCTCGGTTCCGGCCAACGCAGAAGTTCCGCCAGCGCCCAAAATTGAAGGTGCAATCGTGCTGGCAAGTGTTGCGGAGGAATAGTCCTCCCTTGGGCCGGGGCCGGGGCCGTCGCCAATCGCTCAGACTCAGGATGACAGAATGCTTTCATCCTGAGCATCGTAAAGGATCTCGTCACCACCAGGAGCCAGACTCCTCGTTGTGTTCGGCCGGTTGCCGCCAAATGCGCTTCGGGAGATCGTTCGCTGATCGCCTCAGGCAGGCCCCGATGCGTCGTAAAATGGCATGAAGTTCGGTCCCCAAATTCCCCGAATCTATTGTCTCCGGCAAGAAACTCGTATTCTCCAGTTGCGTTGGTAGGGCTTCACAGATAAAACACGACCAATTGAGTGGTATTTATTCAGCGGACGGAGTTGTTGGGTCGATGAGACTTTCTAGAAAATCAGATTACGCTTTGCGGGCCTTGTTCAGTCTTGTGGCATATCGTGGCCAAGGGCCAATTTCGATACGCACGCTGGCTGAACAAAACGATATCCCGCGGCGGTTTCTGGAACAGATCATGTTGGATCTGAAGTCTCGCGGCTGGGTTGAAAGCATTGCCGGTCGTGATGGCGGGTTTGTTCTGGCGAAGAAGCCGGAAGACATCACCATGGGGGAAATTGTCAGGCATTTTGACGGCATTTTGGCCCCAATTTCCTGCGTGTCCACAACCGAATACGAGCCGTGTTCTCAGGAAAGTGTTTGTCGTTTTCGCCGTGTGATGCTCGATATTCGAAACTACATCGCTCGTCTGATGGATAGCGCAACGCTTTCCGCTGTGTTCCAGGGTGCGATCGTTCGTCGTGAAGAAGTTTTCACGCCTGAACTGAATTACGGAGACGGTATTTAGCCGTCTCTCCTTTTTTTGGCCATAACTATCACCCATCTTGTGGTGGTTTAATTTACTAGGAATGACTTTCATGCGGAAGAGTTCCCTCTTTTTGCTGTTCTCTGTGGCCCTGTCCGCCGTCGGCTGTGGGTCTGGGGATTCAGCATCGCCTCAGCCGGGAGCCGCTGCTGCTTCCGCGCCGGTTGAACTTCTGAATGTTTCCTACGATCCCACTCGGGAGCTGTGGAAGGAGCTGAATGAAAAATTTGTGGCTCAGCAGAAGACAGCTGGCAATGATGTCTCGATCAAACAGTCACACGGCGGTTCCGGCAGTCAGGCTCGAGCCGTAATCGACGGACTGGAGGCCGATGTGGTGACTCTGGCGATGTGGTCAGACACAGAGCAGCTTCACAAAAAGGGACTGATCAAAGACGGCTGGGAAGATGCATTTTCCAATCGAAGTCTGCCCTACACGTCAACCATCGTCTTCGTCGTTCGTAAAGGCAACCCGAAGAACATCAAATCCTGGTCTGACCTTTCGGGCACAGGGATTGAGATCATCACACCAAATCCCAAAACATCTGGAAACGGAAAGCTCGCGTTTCTTGCTGCCTGGGGGAGCGTGATTCACAAGGGTGGCACAGAGGCCGACGCTCGAGCCTTTGTCACGCAGTTGTACAAGCAGGTCCCAGTGCTGGACACAGCCGCACGTGGCGCAACGACGACCTTTGCTCAAAAGGGCATCGGCGACGTGCATCTGACCTGGGAAAATGAAGCTCATCTGGAAGTCACTGAAGCTAAAGGTGAACTCGAACTGGTTTTCCCTGAGGCCAGTATTTTGGCAGAACCTCACGTCGCGATTGTGGATGAGAACGTTGACAAAAAGGGAAGCCGGACGGCTGCGGAGAACTATCTGAAGTTTCTCTACACACCCGCAGGTCAGGCTGTGATTGCAAAGCACTTTTACCGCCCGACTGACGCCACGGTACTGGCTGCAAACTCGGCCTCGTTTCCAGCCATCGAATTGTTTGCGATCACAAAAATTGCCGCCAGCTGGGACGATGCTCAAACGAAATTCTTCGCTGAAGGTGCGGAGTTCGACAAGATCTACGAAGGCAGCAAATAACACTTTTCTGTGACGATTTGGACTGATGAAGTCCGTCAGTGCTCCCCTCCTGCAGCGGAACGCGCCGAGCGTTTCAGGGGGAAGAATGGGGCGGCCGCTGTTGAACGCCTGCTTGCCGAACGGCATCGCGGCTTCCGCTATGGTCGCTGTACCAAAAGCCCCGGTCTTTGCCACTTCTGTCCTGCTTTAGTTTTACTGGAGTCCGCAACATGTTCGGCAAACGCCGCAGTCCACTTCCTGGGTTCGGACCAGGACTGGCTGTGACTTTGGGATGGCTGACGATCCTGCTGTTTCTTCCTTTGCTGGCGTGTCTTGCCAAAGCAATCTCCTTAACGCCCTCGGAGTTCATCACTGCTGTCTGGTCAGAACGAGCTCGCTCGGCCTACCTGCTGACCTTCGGCGCAGCGGCAATTTCCGCGATCGTGGACGTGGTGCTGGGTTTGCTGTTTGCCTGGGTCCTGGTTCGCTATCAGTTTCCCGGCCGGGCACTGCTGGATGCCATTATCGATCTGCCGTTTGCTCTTCCCACGGCCGTTGCCGGCCTGGTCTATTCCAGTCTGTATGTGAAGAACGGCTGGTTCGGACGTTATCTGGTTCCCCTGGGCATTGAAGGCGCGTATTCACGATTCGCCATTGTGCTGGTGCTGGTGTTTTTGGGGCTGCCTTTTGTTGTGCGAACCGTGCAGCCTCTGCTGTCGAGCATCGAAGGGGACATCGAAGAAGCGGCCGCGTCACTGGGAGCTTCGCGCTGGCAAACATTTCGGCGAGTCATCCTGCCTTCTCTAATGCCGGCTCTGTACACCGGCTTTGCTCTCGCATTTGCTCGCGGGCTTGGGGAATACGGTTCGATCATCTTTGTGTCGACCAATATTCCGTACAAGTCGGAGATCGCTCCGATGCTGATTTACTCGCGACTGGAAGACTACAACTACGCGGAGGCCACGGCAATTGCCGTTGTCCTGCTGATCGGTTCTATCGCAACACTGCTGCTCATCAACTGGCTTGAATCAAGGAACCGCCGCTATGCACGTTAGTACCGTTCGCACGCAGCGGATTGCCGGAAAGATGGTGGCCAATGAGCCGCTCTGGTTTCGCGTTCTGCTGATTTCCCTGGCCTGGCTGATTGCCCTGGTCCTGATCATTGTGCCTTTGATCTACGTCTTCGTGCAGGCATTTGCTGATGGATTCAGCGGATGGTGGAGGAACCTGTTTGAGGATCCGGAAACTCGCCATTCCGTGCTGATGACTCTGGCCGTGGCGCCTTTGGCTGTCCTGATCAACACGGTCTGCGGACTGGCGGCCGCATGGACGCTGACGAAATTCCGCTTTCCTGGCCGCACCTTTCTGATGACCGCACTTGATCTTCCGTTTGCTGTTTCTCCAGTCGTCGCCGGGCTGATGCTGGTGCTGCTGTATGGGTCACGAGGCGGTTATTTTGCTCCGGTCCTGAATGCACTTGGAATCAAAGTCATCTTTGCCTGGCCCGGTCTGGTCCTGGCGACGACGTTTGTGACGATGCCGTTTATTGCTCGTGAACTGATTCCGCTGATGCAGGCTCTGGGTGATGACGAAGAACTGGCGGCCGTCAGTCTGGGAGCCTCCCCGTGGCAGATCTTCTGGCGAGTGACTCTGCCAAACATCAAGTGGGGTCTTCTGTTTGGAATCATCCAGTGTAACGCGCGTGCGATTGGGGAGTTCGGGGCTGTGTATGTGGTCTCAGGACGGATCGAACGAGAAACCTACACGATGGCTCTGCGAGTAGAAAAGCTGTTTCAGGATTACAACAACCCAGGCTCGTATGCCGTGGCTTCTGTGCTGACGCTGATGGCTTTGTCGACACTGATCCTGAAGGTCGCACTCGAACGAATGGTGGCGGCTTCAATGAATGAATCAACCCACAAGACCGGAGAACACTCATGAGCATTTCCGTTCAGAATCTTTCGAAGAGTTTCGGTGATTTCACCGCACTGAAAAACGTGAGCCTGGAAGTCCCGTCGGATAGCCTGACGGCGTTACTGGGGCCGTCCGGTTCGGGAAAGACGACGCTGCTGAGAATCATTTCAGGGCTGGAGAATGCGGATTCCGGAAGCATCCTGTTTAAAGATGAAGACGTGACGGAGCGATCGGCTCGGGATCGCGAAGTCGGCTTCGTCTTTCAACATTATGCCCTGTTCCGCCACATGACGGTGTTCGAGAACGTTGCGTTTGGAATGCGAGTTCGAAATGCACCGAATTCGGAAGTGAATGATCGCGTTAAGGAACTGCTGCATCTGGTGCGCCTGGAAGGACTGGGACAGCGTTATCCGTCTGAACTGTCCGGTGGTCAGCGTCAGCGCGTAGCCCTGGCACGAGCACTGGCCGTCAAGCCTCGGATGCTGCTGCTGGATGAACCGTTCGGAGCTTTGGACGCAAAGGTGCGGCAGGAACTGCGAACGTGGTTGAGGAAGCTGCACGAAGAGATGCATGTGACGACTGTCTTCGTGACACACGATCAGGAAGAAGCGTTTGAAATGGCCGATCAGGTGGTCGTCATGAGCCAGGGCAGAATCGAACAGACCGGAACTCCGCAGGAAGTCTTCGACAATCCCGCCACTTCATTTGTGATGGACTTTCTGGGCAATGTGAACGTCTTCCATGGTCGAGTTCAGGCGGGGCGCGTGGAAATGGGACCGTTCAGTCTGCAGTACGATGGTTATCAACACGACGAGCCTCGGAACGCGACGGCTTATGTAAGGCCGCATGAACTGGATATCGATCGCAGTCCGTCGCAATCTTCGCTGCTGGGAACCGTAAAACAGATTAACCCGGCCGGTTCCGTGCTGAAGGTTCGCATCGCTGTCGCCGAGTTTGGCGTGGAACTGAATGTTGACGTGACTCATTATCGCGCTCAGGCACTGGGCCTGAAACTGAACGACACGATTTATGTTCATCCGCGTTCAGTACGAGTCTTCATGCCGGAGGCCGATTATGTGATCTGATTCCCGCGTTCAAATCTCAAATCTCAAATCTCAAATCGCCGACCGTCGCTGATGATGAAACAACCGGTCCTGAAATTTGGGAGGACACAGATGGCGAAGTCGACATTTTTGTGGGTGGTGTTGGCACTGGCGGGACCATTACAGGAGTGTCGCGGTATCTGAAAAAGAAGAAAGCCGTTCGTTCGGTGGCGGTCGAGCCGTCTGCAAGTCCGGTGCTGACACAAAAGCGAGCGGGTGAACCGCTGAAGCCTGCGCCCCATAAGATCAAGGGGATCGGAGCCGGGTTTGTCCCCGACGTGCTCGATCTTTCCGTCGTCGATGATATTGAGCAGGTCTCCAACGAGGAATCGGTCCTGATGGCTCGCCGCCTGGCTCAGGAAGAAGGCATCCTCTGCGGAATCTCGTGCGGAGCCGCGGTGGCAGTCGCCATTCGAATTGCAAAACGCCCGGAAAACGCTGGGAAAACCATCGTTGTGGTTCTCCCGGATTCCGGTGAGCGGTACCTCAGCTCCATACTCTTTGAAGGCGTGTTCGACGCAGAAGGCAAGGCTCGATGAACAGCGACAATCAAAATGCGGCCTGCTGCCCGCCTCCTCGCAGCAAGCGTTGGGAAACTCAGGAGATTGTCAGCGAGCTGCGAATTCTGCGTGAAGAATCACTGGCTGCGCGGCATCGGACGGGCAGTCCTGTAAAGTTGCCTTCAAGAAAGGTTCTCGCCTCTGTTGTTGACGGAATTGGAGCCGCCCTGTTTCCCAATCGTCTGGGCGAGCAAGCCATTGCTCCGGAGAGCGTTGACTACTTTGTTGGTCATACACTAGAGCTTGCGCTGCAACGACTGGATGAGCAGATCGCGATTGAGCTGGTCTTTGCGGAACGATTCACTGCGGTTCCGGACGACAATCGCCAGAAGGCTGTGAAGATCACTCGTCACTTTGCCGCCCACCTTCCTCAAATTCGCCGCTCGCTGGAATCGGATATTCAGGCAGCCTATGAAGGAGACCCCGCCGCTCGCAGCGCTGATGAGGTGCTGGTCTGCTATCCGGGCTTGACGGCTGTAATTCACTATCGACTGGCGAATGTGCTGCATCGACTGGGCGCTCCGCTTGTGGCACGCATTGTTGCTGAGATTGCCCATTCACTCACGGGTATTGATATTCACCCCGGTGCGACAATCGGTCAAAGCTTTTTCATTGATCACGGGACTGGTGTGGTCATTGGTGAGGCGGCCGTCATTGGCGATCGCGTCCGACTGTATCAAGCGGCGACACTCGGGGCGAAGCGTTTTCCAACAGACGAAAATGGGGCTCTGTTGAAGGGCAATCAGCGCCATCCCATCGTTGAGCACGATGTCGTGATTTATGCCGGAGCCACAATTCTCGGACGTATCACGATCGGAGCGAGGTCAGTCATCGGCGGCAACGTCTGGCTGACACGCAGCGTTCCGCCGGACAGCAATATCACTCAGGCAAAACATCAGAACGAAGTGTTCAACAGTGGCGCCGGGATCTGAGTTGAGCGGCCTCCTAAACAGCCGTGAGGAAACGCGATATTTCCGCATCGTAATCCCACTCTGGCCCAAAATGTGAACTCATGCACATTATTCACCTAAAATACTGATTGAGAAAAATGGGCGAATTCATCTTGCATCAAGTCGATTAATTAATAGACTACCCATCTAGTGTGTGATATGTTGTCTTTGCAGCGATTGCATGGGTTCGATTGGTCAATTGTGCCGGATTGCAGTGTCGATTCGGGGAAAACAGTGCGAACATTTTCAAATGACTCGTTGTCGACACATTAAATATACACGACCAGGTCGATATTTTATTTGACAGGTCAAAGATTGAGATGCCCAACAGGGCGATCAGGAGTTTTAAAAATGAATTTTAAGGATCTGAAACTGCAGGCCAGGGCAATCCCGTCAGCAATTTCCACCGTCGTGCTCTGCCTGCTGATCGGCGGGTGCGGGGAAGCAGCTAAGCCATGGGAAGAAGTCGTCGCTGTTTCCGGAAAACTGACGTTCGAAGGCAAGCCCATCGACGGTGCCGAAGTGACTCTTTTTCCGACGGCCTCTGATTTTCCTGACACCGTTCGGCCGTCTGGCACCACCTCGTCAGGCGGAAACTATGCCTTGGGAACTTACGGAACTGCCGACGGCGCACCTGCCGGCGATTACAAGGCAAGTGTGGTGTGGTTCAAAGTGGTCGATAGCGGTGGCAGCATGGTTCGGGGTGCCAATGTTCTTCCTGCACGCTACGCAAACCCGGATACATCGGGGATTAAAGTTGTTGTGAACGCGTCCGAGTCCAGTCTTCCTGCCATCGAGCTGAAGAAGAAATAAACCAAGGTTTTCTGTACGGCCATTTGTCTGTTTTTTTTCTGACAATCTGAGCAGCACTGTTGCCTCGCTCAGAGTGAATTTTTCAACAAAGGTATCCAGAGTCATGAAGAAGTTATCCGTGTATCAGCTGTCTCCGTCGCGTCGTGAAGTTCGCAAGGGGTTTACGCTTATTGAATTGCTGGTTGTGATCTCGATCATTGCGATTCTGATCGCTCTTCTTCTGCCTGCTGTTCAGCAGGCCCGTGAAGCCGCTCGCCGAACTCAGTGTAAGAATAACCTCAAGCAGCTGGGTCTGGCTGTTCACAACTTTGCGGATATCTTTGGTGTCCTGCCTGTCAGCAGTCGACCGCCAGGAACTGGTACCAAACGTCTGGCAGGCTTTACGAAGATCCTTCCACAGCTGGAGCAGGCAAATCTGTACGCAAATTATGATCAAACTTTGCAATGGAGTGATCCGCTTGCGAAGCAGCGTGCGACGGTGAGTACTCGCCTGCCTGCATTCGAATGCCCTTCGGCGGCCTCGAATCTTAAGCTTGACGGGGATCCAGACGCCACAACAACTCCATCCGGCTATGCTGCAAACATGGTGGCGGTTTCCGACTACGCTTTGTCGAAAGGGGTTGATGTTAACATTAACACTTATCTGCCAACGGCATCCCAGGCAACGTTTCCCATCACGGGCAATTTCACCGATCCTACCGCCCCGCTTCACAAGTACTTTGCGGGTATGCACGCACAGAATGCTGATTCAAAGTTCAGAGACGTGACTGACGGTCTGTCCAATACGATCTCGGTGATTGAATCGGCTGGCCGTCCAACGGTTTATCGAAGAGGGCCTAAGGCGTTTGGTTCTGTTCCAACGAGCCGAGTCAACGCTGGTGGCTGGTGCCGCCCAGCAAGCGACATCCTGGTAATGAGCCAGAAAGCAGACGGCTCTGGTCTTGGCGGAACAACACCGTTTAACGCCACGAACGGTCATAACGTCGGTGCCGAAACGTATCCGACAGGTGCCTATGGAGTTCAGGGAACCAGCCAGCCATTATCGTTCCATACCGGCGGTGCTCAGTTCCTGTTCGGCGACGGCAGTGTGTCTTTCATCAGCGAGAATATTGACCTGACCCTGTTCGCCGGTTTGGTAACTCGCGGAAACGGGGAAGTTGTTCAGGTTCCATAACCTGCGATCAACAAATCTCAAATCAGAAACCGGTGCGTCGAATTTATCGGCGGACCGGTTTTTTCTGTTGAGTGCGGCAGAAAAGGCGATGTCTCTTGAGCGACAGGTTCGCATCGCCGCGGGATCCCTGGTACTGAATGGCGCTGTGCTCAGTCAACTTGTGCATCCCTGGTTTATTGGTTTGTCGGGCTTCGTGGGCGCTGGATTGATCTTCG
Source organism: uncultured Planctomycetota bacterium (assembly GCA_947085455.1). GTDB lineage: Bacteria > Planctomycetota > Planctomycetia > Planctomycetales > Planctomycetaceae > SXXK01. Next base: position 48,093 of record CAMTWR010000055.1, read on the forward strand.
CAGGAATCACCGATACCTGCGGAATGGGAATGCTGCTGGCCAGAATGCCGTGGAACAACGTTTCCTCGTGCGAGACAAAATGATTTCGACGACGCTGAACCAAACGAACTGACGCGGTGGTCTCGTGACTTATCCTTTTCAGTATTTCGAACTGCTTCTCCGACAACCAAACCTTCGCCGCCTTTCCTGGCATGACTTCTTCCTTCCCTGAAGAGACGATGAACGCAATCACCACCTCAGCATAGGCCAAGAAGCAATAATCATGTGATCCCAGTTTGGAGCGATACGCAATTCACGCAGTATTGCGAAAGAATCCATCCGGCATATTGGGATAAATCAACCCTTCATTGACTCTCGTTTCTGACTTGCAGGTCTTGTGCCACCCCGCCGCGAACGCATCCAAATTGCCAGTCATGGAATGGTCTGGACGTGCCAAAGCTGTTCCGCATACATTAACGTCCGCTAGGTCGGCTGCTTGACGCTTCGAAAAACTCCTGCGTCCCCATGGGCTCCGCCAACCCCAACTTTCCACTCGTATTATTGAATATTGACCCGAAACCTCGCAGGATGCGAAACTGTCATAGCTGAATGGAGGCTGATCATGCTGGTAAATGCAGGCAAATGGATTGCTAGATGCGTTTTGACGTGGATCATTCTCAACCAGGGCATGTCCTTCGCCGAGGATAGCGACGGCTTAATTTATCCTGCAACAGTCGTCGCAAGAGTTGGTGGCGTCGATTTGACTGCCGGAAAAATCCTCGTCCAACAGGGCCATGATCTAAACGCTTGGTGGCGGAGTGCAGGTGCAGATGCAGATGCCGAAACACAATTGATTGTAAAAGAGCGAGTGGTGAAAAACCTGGACGAAGCCGTCCGTGCCGAGCTGCTCCGGAAAGCGATGGTGGAGATGCAGGAGCGTGGCGGAAAAGCAAAGGCGGACGCAAGTCGTCCAACATTTGAGTTGATGATACCAATTTTTGAACAGGAACTGAAAACAAAATACGGGATTCAAAAGTGGGCTACGAACACACCCGAGGCAAACTCGTACATCGCAGAGTGGCTTTCGACCCGAGTCGCGGCGAGAATTATGGCCGGGCTCATCGCAAGGAAATGGTATCGACAACCGGAAAGAAATGCTGAGGCCTTCGCGTATTGGAACTCGCATCAAGTGGAATTCACTGTACTGAACAGCGTTACGTGGCGACAAATCACCTTAGGCAAGGATAGCCCTAAGACTAAAGAGTTTAACAAGCTGTTCAATGAGGAAGCCTCAGACGCACCCCATATTGCACCTCTCAGTGACGACACGTTTCGCGAAGATGGAGAACTGGTGCGTTCTGAATTCCCGCATCCGAATATCGACCCTCTAATCACCAGGATCCTCAAGGTCGCATCTGTGGGCGATCAGCATCGAGTACCGATTGCTGGTGACTTTGTGTATTTGAGAGTTGAACACGCAGAGCACAGGCGGGCAACGTATTCCGAGGTGGAATTGGATGTCAAAGATAAACTGGCTGCACTGCACGAAGAAAAGATTGTATATACTATGGTCGTACGGAACACACCAGTAACTCGCATTGGACTAAAGTAGTCGAACTCTGAACTGAAGCTAATTCATCACATTTATCGGCTGCTATTTCGCAGCGGGTGTTGCGTTGCCGGTTCAAAATGGCTCCCTCCGCATTCCAACACCAAAGGCAGTTCTGCCGTTCGTTTACACTAGTCGTCGGTCGTCAGGAGCTGGCGATTGACCGATGACTTGCTCCCACGATGGCAGAAACCACTGAGCCCACACGAAACCCGGATCTTCGCCAACAACTTGCAGGCGTCGGACGACCGTGAGAATGCGGCCATCCGAATGTGAACGAAAACCTCACCAATTCAGTGATATAATTGGAGTGTACAACGTCGGATGGTCAACAGAATTCTGCACCGAGCCGCCAACGCTCACTTCGATGGGAAACAAAAATGGATAGACAGTCCCATCGTAGATTGGAGTCAACGGAACAGAATAGGTAATTGTACTAATGCCCACATTGTCACCATACACGTCTAACAGGTTGCTCAAGCCGTAATCCACTGCCGCTACGGTTGTGACGGCGACTATTACGGCTGGAACTGGGTTTGCTTGCACCAAATCGCTTGCCGAACTTGTCATGTCGAATACATCTGGATAGTCCATCTGCAAGCTTGTCATGATATCGCCTTGGTTCTGAGCCCAAGTTGCCTCAAGAAGTACCATCAATGCGTCACTGTAGGTCCCATCTTGTGGATCATTTGGAATTGGAGATGTCGGACCATCCATCGCATGGGAAAAAGAGCAACACGCCGCGAACATAATTAAGAACGAAGTAAATACAACATTAACACGATTCATTGCTTGGATCCTAAGTAAATTCGGTATGTAAGCCACAGCATCCATGCAGTTAAATCTGGTTCTCCCATTCGGGTTGTAGCCCGTCTTGACTTGAGTTGCAATTAACGGGGAGAGGTCCAGTTTATTGAGTCCAGGTCCGGTTTGTTGAGTCCAGGTCCGGTTTGTTGAGTCCACGCGGGCGCATTGACGTCTCCGATCACGAAGTTCGCGTACGACGCCCTCAGTCGCCGAACGACAAAAGGTGTCAGGAACGAATGGCGTTGTCCAAGCTAATTTACGGGATTTTCGCGAGTGCAGCGACAGTCGCGTGAAATATTTTTCTGGCCACAGTCATCAGCTTAAGAACCTTGGGACGCCGTTTGTTTTCTCGAGGCTCAACGCGGTCTGGACGTTGACCTACGACAGCGCATACGCCCTGCCGTTGCGCCGAGACGGCCATCGCTTCGGTCACCCCGACGCACGCGCAGAGCAGCCAGTTCGTCGCCAGCAACTGATGAGTTTCTGTAAAGCTCAGGCTGCGAATTTCGCGGCCGGCAGCGTAGCCA
>CAMTWR010000056.1:0-4615 GCA_947085455.1 uncultured Planctomycetota bacterium
GCACATCCGCCGGGCCTCCAGTTGCGATCATCTGCTGTCTCCATCAGCCGCGTCCACGTGCTGATTTGATAACTTCAAATCTAAGCTCGCAGACTGCTTAGCAAAGTATCGCAGATTGCCCAGTGTGGCGCAATCGCCCTGCAGTGATCGCGCGGGAAGAATCGCAGAGCTGCATAATTATAAATCGCAATGAAGCGCAGGACGCAATGCTAACCAAAAATCCGGTCGAGTTTGCGTAGGCCGTTGACTCACAAAACCAGTCTGCCGCGCAAACCGGTTGATTTTTGTCGTTCGTCGCGAGCAAACTATGAACATACGTGACGATCTCCGACGTTACTTAATTGAGACCGGCCAGGGCGTGCAATCACGCCGTTACAGGTGGCTATGTTCTATTGCTTTGGTTTTGTCTATCGCTGGCATTTTTCAACCTTTTTTTTACGAGGATTTCTGGAAAATGCGCCGACTGCAAAAAGACATTGAAGAAGTGGCCCCGCAATGGGAGGCTTTCAAACGTACAAATCCTGGTTTTGATTCGATTGTGTTTTTTGCCTCGCAAGACTTAGCCTACGGCGCAGAGCTTGAAGCGATGGGAACGCTTTCATTGAGCAAGAAAGAACAGCTCTATGAGTTCGTGGCGAGCACGAAGCTATCACCGTACCATTTCGACACTCTGAAGGTGAGGTTTAGTGAAGAGTATGGGCCCGGCGAGGAAGAAATCGAACGTCGAATTATTCTAAAGGATGGCCTGAGATTATTGAGCCCGTAAGGCAGCATGGGCCTACTGAGGAAGACGTGCAACGTCGAATCAAGGCAGGAAAACTTAAACAGCGGACTCGAGCCAGCCGTTTCGCCCAGAGATGGATTCAACGTCGTCGTCTGGCTCTCGTCGTTGAACTTTCCGTTCTGCAAGACGTGGGCTAACATGAGCAATCGAGTCAAACTTAGTATCGCACTTTTTGTCTTCGGGCTTTCACTTGCAGTCGCCGGTGTGGCCACGGATCCTCACGCGTTGCTCGCAGGCATGTTTGCGCTTGCCGTCGCAGAGCGTTACCTAAAAAGGTCTCCATTCTGGGATTATCTTGTTCTTCTTATCCTTGCCCTTGTAATCGTCGCACTCGTTCCTCTGAGTTCGATCATGATTGTTACCATTTCTCTGACGATGCCCTACGTCCTCGAATACATCGATTACCAGCCACAGAAGCGCGCGGCCCTGTCAACAGCGGCCTTGGCTCCAGAAACCACACCAGCCGAACTTTCTGCTGTACCGAATGGCGGCCCAGCAGCGCCAGTTGAGAACATGAAGCTCACCGAAGGGCCGCCATCGGTGAATCGTTAGGGACATTTTGCACTTCAAAAGGACACGCCGTGTGGAAATGCCAAAAGTGCAAAGAGGAGTGCGAGGACAACTTCGACAGTTGTTGGAGTTGTGGCACAGGACGCGACGGTACGCCTCCCGACGCCGCACGGGCGTCGGCGTGGTGGACGAGGCCTGAATCCGAGGAGACACTTGATATTACCGGAACGACAAACAGTTCCGAAAAGGTTGTATTGCGGCTCATTGGGAGCGTCACCTGCGTGGGCCTTGGAACTTACCTTTTGCTGGACGTGGAGGCCTCCTGGAGTACCGAAGCAAGTTACACTGTTACACTGATCCTGTTTATCATTGCTGCGTGTTTGCCCTACAACGAGCATGCTTACGTGAATTTTAAGGCCCGCCAGGTTCTTACGTTGAAGCACTATTGCTGGCTTCAGATATCCAAACGCTGTCGTCCTTTGACAGACTTTGGCTCCATCGTGGTCCGGCATCTCTGTCACGTTGGTGGCGAAGCGACGGACACATACACGTGCAGCGTCGGTCTTAAACCTTTGGATGGGAGAGTTGTGTTATGGGTGAAGAGCTTTCCCGCAACCGAAGATGAAGTCCCCTGGACTGCTTATGAGTTTGCGAGGAAGTTGCAGGAGATGACGGGATTGACACTCGATAAAGGCGGCCATCTGCAATCCAGACAATAAACATCGCCAATCACGCGTCCACACCTTTCCTTGCCGTGAGTCACAACGCGAACAATCTTCCCGCCAATCTCATCAGTCAGGAACTGTTTGGCTGTATTGCCGGAGGGCTGTCCCTTTTCGGGCCAGTTACTCTCGTTAGGCCTGATGCGGATTGTCTTTTTGTCGCCCGTTAGAATATCGATCGTATCCACTGTATCGCGATGTTTGGAACGTGGCAGACAGCGCTGGCAGAGGCCAGCGTCAACAAAGACCGGCTGTACTACGGCACAAGGAACCCAAGGCTTACACAGTCGATGGCCATTGAAATGCTGGTTCGGAGAGTTGCGGAGGGAGGAGAGCCAACCCTCGTTGGCCTCGCCTGTGAGAATCAGTATCTTGTGCGATGGCTCGTTGCGAAGCTGGGAAGCTTCCAAAAGGCTCTGAGTCTCGCGGGTGCTATCGCTCAGGCGGGCCTTCAGCCGGCAGCATCATGAGAGATCTCTACATCATTCGATGCGTCAGCTCGAATGTCGCACGGGTTCCCTTGTCTAGGAGTCTGTCCGGAAACATGTCATCAAAAAGCGATGGATTGGGTTGAGAAAAAGTTTTCTTTGGCCTGCGGCTTGCTGTGGAGCCGCTCACATGAATTCCGGAGTGGGAAGTGGATTTCCGGGCCGCTCAGACGTCGTTTTTAGGGTGAGAATTGCCCTCAATGCCTCCTTTCAGTTTGTTGCGAGCGCGCCACTCCGGAACAACTTCAGTAAGTTGTGAGTCAGGGTTACCAGGTTCCATTCGGCTTTCATCTTCTCCATGCTGCGGAGAAGAAACTGCCGGAAGCCGCGGCAGTGTTTGATCTGGCCGAACGGTGGTTCGGCCATGGCTTTGCGGCGAGCGTATTCGGCTCGCCCTTTCTTTATGCGAAGTTTGCGAGCCATCTTTTCCTTCACGCTCAGCCCCGCTGGAATGCGACCTGTCGGAGCCGGAGTGACTCGTTCGTGATGCTTTAATCGACCGGTGGCAATGTACGCTTCATCCACTCGTTCGTGCTGTTCCAGCACTTCCACATTCGCTTCACTGAAGTAACCTGCATCAGCAGTGAATGCTTTGATGTTCTCGGTGACACCCGCCTGATTGATGTTGGAAATCGTCTGATCCAGCATCGGCTGTACCTGACGAACATCATTCGCCTGATCGGTCACATCGGCGGCGACGATGATCTGATTCTCATTCACAACCGCCTGAGCATTGCCGCACTGATCCCAGCCTTTGCTCGACGTCTTCATGATCTTTGATTCAGGATCGGTGAAGTTCCGCTGCGCTTTGGGATCTGGCACTGCGTCCTGCGGATCAGTCTTCGCAGGCGGCTTGCCTTCCGCTTCACGAATGGCGGCTTCAGCGGCGGCTTTGTCACGAGCTTGTTGTTCCAGTGCGGCTTTGGCTTCGCGGATTTTCAGCAGTCGCGATTCTCTGCGTCTCAGTTCATCCGGAAGTTCATCACCTCGATGATCGCGGCCAAGTTCTGCATCTTCCGCGTCGTCGGCCGCCTGCGCCTGCTTGAGCAGTTCATCAATTTCTGCCTGCAGACGTTTCTCTTCGGCCAGCATACGATCGTAGCTCATGGCTTTGTGGCGAGATGCGTTGGCCTTGATCTTTGTGCCATCGAGCGCCAATCGACCGACCTTCAGAAGCCCGGACTCCCGACACAGTCGGAGGACTTCCACAAACAAATGCTGAAACTCCGCCAGATGCCGACGACGATATTCACTGATCGTGCGAAAGTCCGGAATGTTGTCTCCCACAATGACGCGGAAGGCTACGTCCGTTTCGCATCGCGCCACGATCTTCCGCGATGAAAACACGCCAATGCAGTACGAATGCAACAGCAGCACGAGCATCATGCGAGGATGATACGGTGGCTTGCCGCCCTTCTCGCTGTCATACTTTTCCATGATCGGTGACAGATCCAGCTGCTCCGACACATCCATGAGGAAGTAAACCAAGTGCCCATCCGGCAGCGGCGATTGCTTCTTCGAGCAAAGTTCTTTTTTCCTTCCAATCGCTCGCCTTGACGCTCTGCTGATAAAAATGAATTGAGGCTATGAGTGCCCCATTTCCACGAGCCTCCATGAAATTCTCGAGCAGCGACCAGCACGATTCTTGGAGGCTTGGGTTTAACTTGACAGCGAGGCGAGCATTCTCGAGAGCCTGATCGGGTGCACTGTCCACTGCTAAACAGGCTCTTTCAGCCAGCAGCAACCCTGCACGCAGCCTTTCTATCAAGGCCAGCGCACACTTAAGTCCCTTTGATACCAAGGACTTCCATCAGGAAGTCGTCGCTCCAGCCACAGATTCTGCGTTTCATGGCGAGGCTGTCTTTGCCAGGATGTTGCTTCAACAGAGATAATGTGAAGCGTCGGAGCCATGCTAAATTCTCTGCGATTGTACGCTGGCGAGTTCGCAATCCGTCTTCTCCATAGGTCACATCCAGACTCCAGTGACAAGTCGTCTTAATTCCCCAGTGCCGTCGAACAGCCTTGGAAAACTGTTCGATCCCAAGAGGCAAACTGCTGATAAAATATCGGATGTCAATTCGCTCTTCGCCCTTGATGAGACTCTTATACAC
>CAMTWR010000057.1:0-26509 GCA_947085455.1 uncultured Planctomycetota bacterium
CCATGCTCGGCCAGGGTTCGCCGCTGCGCGCTGCGCCGACCGGCCGCGATGACGACTAAAAAAAGAGTGAGGCAATCGCCTTGACGCGTCCATTCATTGACCAAAAACATCATCGCGCAGGCGAGGGACTAAACTGTTACAAGCACAGGAATGCGTTCCTGTACGAGCGAATCTCGGTCGCGAATTGTGACGCACTTATCCGTCGCAGTATCACCATCCACCGTGATACAGAACGGCGTACCAATCTCGTCCTGTCGACGATAACGACGACCAATCGCAGCCTGCTGATCATAGTTAACACTCAGACCAGCAGCTTTCAGCTCCCCGTAGATCTCGGCCGCCTTTTCCGGCATGCCTTCCTTTTTGATAAGTGGAAACACGGCTGCCTTCACAGGAGCCAAACGCGGATGAAATTTCATCACGACGCGTTCCTGCATCTCGCCCTTTTCATCCGGCTGATGATCTTCGTGATAGGCTTCGCACAGGAACGCCAGCGTGCCACGGTCCGCCCCGATTTGGCGGGTAGATTGCATTTAAATCAGCCAACGGTTTCAAGGCTCAATGATCAGTTCGCCTGATTGCAACACAGATGGCACACCGAGACTCAGTTCCGAGGATGTTCTCTGTTGAAAACATGGCCAAACGAGTAGCTCATACTTGTATGACGTTTCTTGAGCGTTACGCAAGGCAAGAAAAGTCCAACGGCTGTATGCTCCTGAAGCAGCTTTGACCTTCGGTGGTGCGCCGTGATATCCCCAATCTGACCACCACGGTGAATGGCCAAACATTACGGGCAAGTGGAGGTCGGCACTGGGATCGGGCGTTGTCCCATCATCGCTAGGCTGAAAGAAGCACATCGTAACTTCTGGGCACGTGCGTTCTTTTGCTTTGGGATAAACACATATGGCCACAGGCCAACGACCAGGCGGCTGACACGGAGAACCCTCAAGTTTCTCGGGCAAATCCCTTGTAACGTTGAAAGAAATACGAAGGTACTGACCGTTGCCTTTCTTAAGACGTAGCGGGCCAACGACCGGTGCATCACTTTCTATAAAAGATAGATCAAACGACTCAACTACTTTCGCCCCCATCACCAATGGCGGTGCGGACTCTTTTCCGCAACCTACAAGCAGTAATATCAGAAGGCTCCAACTGAAGGATCGCCTGCTGACTTGTGATTCGTTGATGACTCGGCTGAGTATTCTACTGTGCATTTGTCTCTCCACCCGCACGCGTCCCAAGTGCATGCCAGACAGCGAGATCTACCGAATCGCTCATGACACGGCATGAACCATCTGCCAGCAAGGAATTAACCAGTCCGCGATGAAAGCTCGATGCAGGAACAAGCAAATGGTCTCCATCTGCGCCAGGTGCGTCCGGCCCATTATAGCTGGCCGGATGATTGGGCGGCAGCATGTGATCATACGTCAAGTATCCAACCACCACCGATTGTGGTGACGGCGTAACGCGATGGTTTCTGGCCTGGTCAATTGCCTGTGGTATTTCATCAACGCCATAGAATCGTTGCGTTGTCCACCAGAAAACTCGGGGATCTCCGGGGTCTACGATGCTGCTCCCGGAATCGCGATAGAACCATAGCCGCTCGGAGATCGCCACCGTATTTGATAGCCCATCCGTAATATCCGCTGGCCGTACGTCAGCTTCATCGCCAATATCGAACCCAGTTCGAGGAAACTGTGCCCGAAACCCAACGCCAATGTTCTTTCGGTAATTGGTCGCAATGGCACCGCTAGTGGCGGCATCTGCCAGGCTGTCGTCAGGGCAAAGATAAACAGAAACTCGCGCGCCTCGATACTTTTTCGAATGGGCCAACGCCTGCTCTTGTTCAAGAGCTGGGAGTAAACGTTCATGCAACCCCCTTGCCGAATCTGTTGTTGCAAAAACGCTCGTCGACTCTGCCGTAGGGAAAGCGCCGTGACTTTCAACTACTCGGTGTAACGCTAACCCCATCTGATGCAGGTTATTCTGACACTGGATACGTCGCGCTGATGCGCGAGAGCTGGCGATAGCCGGCAATATGAGAGCCAGCAGAATTCCAATGATCGCGATCGTGGTCAACAGCTCAAGAACCGTGAATCCCGATCTGTTGTTGTGCTTTTTTCCGACACAATCTCGCATCACTGTGCTCCTACCCGTAGAGTCCACCATGGTTTTTAATCAACGGCCACTCACCAAATACGTCAGAAAACAAAGAGTGGGCACGGGGAGTGGCCGTGAACTCAACGCCATGGCGACTGAGTTATTCGTTCACCGGCGGAAGGTTATCGTGATCAAAGGTGGCCGTTCCAGAATCGATCCATCCTGTTGTTCCATCGGCCGAATACTGAACTATCCCCTGCACCATCATCACGTCCGCCGAATTGTAGGCGACCAGAGCATCCTGGTTTGTAACAGCGCCATCCAAGCGGTGTGTATAATATGAGAAGTTCATAGGAGGCCACGGAATAGACTGCTGTATTGTGAACTCTGGAAACCCGGTTCCCCCTTCAAACGACTGTGTCACCGTGGTCATTGTAGCGGGGTTCATTTTAATGACCACAAGTTTGAGCATGTATCGCCCTGGCCCAACGGCCGTCGTATACGGACCTGCTTTATAGACCGGTGACCGCAATCCGCTCTGAGCGGTGGCGATATCGGCCGACCCCAGAAAGGCAACGAAAACTGCCAGAACAGAACATACAAACTTGCTCATGATTTCTCCCGTTCGTCAATCGACCATTGCTCTTTGACATCCATGCAACAGTTCTCCTCCGGGTAGAAGTGTATAACCTGGGGGGGGGTAGTCAATTGGCGGTGACACTTTACGGGGATAATCTGAAAAGAATTCCTAGTGGCTCAGGCATGTCACCCGGCGATTCCAATGTGAAGTTGCGTACGTAGGCATTCTGCAAGAACTTGGCAGTAGAACAACTACGCCTTCAAGCGGCTCAGAACTTCATCCACAATTCGATCCACAGGAATGCGTTCCTGTACGAGCGAATCTCGGTCGCGAATTGTGACGCACTTATCCGTCGCGGTATCACCATCCACCGTGATACAGAACGGCGTACCAATCTCGTCCTGTCGACGATAACGACGACCGATCGCAGCCTGCTGATCGTAGTTAACACTCAGACCAGCAGCCTTCAGCTCGCCGTAGATCTCGGCCGCCTTCTCCGGCATGCCTTCCTTCTTGATCAGAGGAAACACAGCCGCCTTTACCGGCGCCAGCCGCGGATGGAACTTCATCACGACGCGTTCCTGCATCTCTCCCTTTTCATCGGGCTGATGATCTTCGTGATAGGCTTCACACAGGAAGGCCAGTGTGCCACGATCTGCACCCGCGGATGGTTCAATCACGTGCGGGATAAATCGCTCGCGAGTCTGATCGTCGAAGTACGACAGATCCTTGCCACTGCCACGATACTTCGGCGTTCCGTCGGCCAGCTTTTCAACCTCAAGCTCACCGGCCGCATTCTTGGTCAACTTGCCTTCCATATGTGAACGAAGGTCGAAGTCGCCCCGATGCGCAATTCCTTCCAGCTCACCATATTCGCCGGCATCAAGGCGGAAACGCGGAGGGAGAAAAGGTGTCAGGAACCGAATCGGCCATATTCACGTAACGGGGGCCAATATTGTTCGGTATGGCTTTCGATGAGGTTGTATCAGAGTGAAGTAAATCTTCGATCGCTATAGCACGCCTTTTTGCAGGTAAGAAAATATGGGCAAAAAATGGATACCAACCTGCGTTCCGATTCTTCTGCCATCCGACTTTCTTGCACCCATCTTCTTGCCTCAAAATACCCGGGATTGAAGAATCATTGGGGCGGGGGTGTTTCAAATGATTCCTTAACCGTTCACGGCTCTTGAGTCATCGCACGAGAACAATTGGTTTCCCTCGATTTTTATTCGCGTCCATTCGCGGTTCAGAACTGTTTCCCATCGACGCTTCCAATATTGTTGACGTATCGATCCGGGCTCAGTTCGTGCTCAGCGAATCTTTCCCTCGATTCCATGAATCGCAAGTCATTTATCAGTGAACCCAAAACTCGCACTTCCTTTGTCGTTGAACCCGTGTTGCCGAGCCGACTACACTGAGCGCTAGTTTGCTTCACCGCCTCATGAGTCCAAGGTCCGTGACTCTCCAGCCACTGAATTCTCCCCATGCCGCTGATTGAACTGCGAAACATTTCCAAGACGTATGACCTGGGCGAGGTTAAGGTCAATGCTCTGCGCGAAACAAACTTGTTCATTGAACGAGGCGAGTATGTTGCCCTTCTGGGCCCATCCGGTTCCGGAAAATCGACTTTGATGAATACGCTCGGTTGTCTGGATCGTCCGACGACCGGCAGTTATTTGCTGGATGGACAGGAAGTGGCAACGCTCAATCGCAACGCACGAGCCACCATTCGCAACCGGCACATTGGCTTCGTGTTTCAGAACTTCAACCTTCTCGCGCGAACTTCAGCTCTGGAAAATGTGGAATTGCCGCTGTTGTATGGGCCTGCAATGTCAGGTAAGGCTCGCAAAAAGCAGGCTCGGGAAATGCTGGCGATGGTTGGGCTGGAGGATCGACTGGATCACCATCCCGGACAACTGTCGGGCGGGCAGCAACAACGCGTCGCAATCGCACGATCTCTGGTCACAAATCCGTCCATACTGATGGGCGACGAACCGACGGGAAACCTGGATTCGAAAACGAGTCAGGAAGTCATTGAACTCTTTAAGAAATTGAATAAAGAACGTCAGATTACGGTCATTCTCGTAACGCACGATCTTAACGTCGCTCGCCACGCTCGCAGAATTCTGGTTATGCGGGATGGTATGATTGGGGTGGATACGACGCGATTTGAAGATGCCTTTAATTCGTTACACGCGTTCGAAACCGCACCAACCGAACAAGATGCACCGCCAGTGCAGGCCGAACTGCCGGAATGAGTCATCCCACTGTCGCCGGGACGTCGATTCCCAGCGACATGAGTTTTCACTTCGAACACGCGCCAAGGATGGTTCTGTTCGTGCTGGTTGCGGTGTTCGCCAGTTTCTCAATTGCACGCGCACAGTTGCTGCAGGATGACGAGCGGCGAATTCGCTGGCATGAAGCTGAGCGGCATTCCGTTTTCCATCGCAGCCAGGGCCCCGCGCCTGTGACGGTTGCAACCGCCGAAGCAGAACAGGCTGAGCGGCTGATGACTTTGGATGAAGCCATCCGGCTGACGCTGCAGCATTCCGAAGTCATTCGCGTGCTAGCCGGGGTCTCGGCCGTTTCCTCTGGTCAGACGATTTACGATACTGCCATTGCCGTGACGCCCATCGATCAGGCGAAGTCTGTTTTTGATCCTGTCTTCTCCGCGAACAGTTCCTTTCGACATACTGAGTTTCCGGGACTGAATTCTCTGAGCAGTTCCATCATCCGCGGTCAGACAGCCGGTAATGATTCGGGCGTGTCTTTGCGTGACCTGAACACACTGGGCGGGACTGTTGACCTGAGCTTTGCAAACTCGCTGGATGATCCTGCCATCGCCGGATTTCTCAATCGCAACTTGCCGTCTGCTTCCCTGAGCTACACTCAGCCGCTGCTGGCAGGACTGGGACGCGATGCCAATACCGCGCCCATTGTGATTGCGCGCCTGCAGCAGGAGATCTCGTACTTCCAGTTCAAGGACAGCATGCAGGAACTTGTGCGTGGCACGATCTCTGCGTACTGGTCCCTCGTGCAGGCTCGCACAGAATTGTGGGCGCGAGAAATTCAGGTGGATCAGTCGCGTAACGCCTATCTGCGGCTGGAAGCGCAGTTTCGACAAGGGCTTGCCAATCAGAGCGATGTGGCTCAACCAAAGCTTGCCTATGCAAATTTTCGAGCCAATCTTGTGTCTGCTCGCGCCAACGTGCTCCAGCGCGAAGCGGCTCTTAGAAACATGATAGGGCTGCCGCCGGAAGACGGTGTTCAGATCGTGCCCTCGACGCCGCCCACACGCGATCAAGTCACGTTTCGCTGGGACGAGATCAATGAGACTGCTCAGTTCCTTCGTCCCGATCTGGTCGAACTGAATCTGATTCTTCTTGCCGATCGAAAACGTCTGGTGCAGAGCCGCAATCTGGCTCAGCCACAACTGGACGCCGTCGCGCTTCAACGCTGGGATGGCCTAAGCGGTCAGGTCATCAACGGGAATCAATTGTCGTCTGGTCTTGGCGACAACAGCAGTTGGACGATGGGCGTGAATTTTTCAGTTCCGCTGAGCCTGAGAAAATCGCGTGCTCAGGTGCGTAACCACGAGCTGCTGATCATGAAAGATCGTGCCCAGATTCAACAGAATCTGCATCAGATCGAACATCTGCTGGCGACGTCCCTGCGAACGATCGATCAGAATTTTCTTCAGTATGAGGCGTTTCGTGATGCTCGCCAGGCAGCGAAAGAGAACCTGGAAGTTCGCGTTCAGCGTCTGTTTACAGGCAATGAAAACTTTCTGAACTTTCTGCAGGGCATGACGGACTGGGGCAATGTTGTGGCATCGGAAGCGCAATCCCTTGCTTCGTATAACGCGGGCCTTGCAGATCTTGAACGTCAGACGGGCACGATTCTGGAAACGCATGGTATTCGTTTCGTCGAAGAACAATTTGCCAGTATCGGAACACATGGCCGCTTGTTTCAGGACGAATGTTATCCGCGCGATCTGAGACCGAGGGACAACAGTCCGCGGTATGACGATTCAGGCAAGCCATCTGAGGAAGCATTCAACCTGCAGGATTTTCCTCGCCGACGTGATGACCGACTTCGTCTTCCTGATTCGCCACAGTTCGACTCTGCTCAAGATCCGCCCGCAGGGCCAACGGAGTAGAGTCATTTGCTGCGGCGCTGAGTTGAACGATTGCAACGCGAGGCCTGAAGTGCCTGTTGGTAAGACGGTTGCTGCTGCACTTTTTGATGGGAATATGGGATGTCAAACACGACACGACGATCGTTTCTGGAAACTGTGGCCGCTGCCGGTGCGGTATCGGCCGTTTCAGGGTTGGAAGCGATCGCCAGTGCTCAGGAGCCGGTCCCCGAGCCACGGGGTCTGAAGCTGAAGTACATCCTGGCTTCGTGCATGTATGGTTACATGTACCTCGGTGAAATCCTGCCCGAGATTGCGAAATGCGGCGCGAGTCATCTGGATCTGTGGCCAAAGCGGCATGGGAATCAGCGGGAGCAGCTGCAGGATCTTGGCGAAGAGCTGTTTGGTCGGCTGTTGGAAAAGCACGCCGTTAAAGTCGCCTGTATCACGCAGTATCCGCTGGGCCCGTTTGGTCTTCAGGAAGAAATGCGACTGGCAAAGCGACTGGGCTGCGAATTGATCGTCACCGGAGGTGACGGACCAAAGGGGCTGGCTGGGGCTGATCTGAAAAAAGCGGTCGGCGTCTTTGTGGAAAAGATGAAGCCGCAGCTGGAGGTTGCAGAAGAAAATGGAGTCACGATTGCGATCGAAAATCACGCGAATGATCTGTTCGAATCCGCCGATTCGCTGCGATACCTTCACGAGCTGACTCCTTCAAAGCATCTGGCCATCGCTCTGGCCCCGTACCATCTGCCTCAGGATGCCAACCAACTGGCATCGCTGATCCGGGAGCTCGATCAGAGCATCGCCATGTTCTATGCGTGGCAGCATGGAGATGGCTGTATGACGAAACTCCCGAAGGAGCAGGAGCTACTTCAGCTGCCCGGCCTCGGTCCGCTGGATTTCAAGCCGCTCCTGAAAGCACTCGCCGACATTCGTTACAAGGGCTGGACAGAAATCTTCATGCACCCCGTACCTCGCGGCATTCCGATCCTGGAAACCGCCGCCGAAGTCACTGCCGAAATCGTGCGATCAGCCGAATATCTCCAGACCTGCCTCACCGAGCAGCAGTGATCCCTTGAGTCTGACTTCATCCAGACCAATCCTCGTGCCGCTCCGCCCCATGCGGGATAGCCCGGCATGAGCACGAGCTTTGAAGTTAAGCTGAACGAGCCAGCTGGGCGCCTTTGATGAGCGCGCATCGCACGACGATTGCTCGAAGTTGCCCGAGAGGCATCAGGGACGAACCATCTCACCACGTTCGCTCGAATGTCGGGATGGATGCGGGCCGGGGCGGTTCAGGGACCTGCCGTGCCCAGCCGGTGAGTCCGGGCCGGCGGATATGATGCCGAATTTGCGTGTCAACGGGCCGATTTCGGCTGTCCACTTGCTCCCGGCCCGTTCAGTCGCCACCATGATCGCTTAACGACGGTGACCGGGAGACGTTTGGCGATTGCCGGCGCGGTCATGTTCGGCTCCGCTTCAAAAAATCCCACCAGAATATTTCCATGAAGGACCCTGCCGCGATGCCTTCCGGTCTACGTCTACTTGTTGCTTGCTGCTGTGCAATTGTTGTTGTCCATTCGCAAATCGTGATGGCTCAGGTGCGCGACCGAGCTGTCGTGAGTCTGACGTTTGACGATCTTCCGGAAAGTCCGACGACGACCGCCGATGGAGGCAAAGCCGGGAAAGTTGGTGACGCTGTTTCACTCACGTCCGCTCCGGCACGAATTCCGTCAGCCTTTGTGGCGGGCAGCCCTGGATACTCATTGTTGCTAGATCCCGCGCGGCAGCAGCAGATTGTGATTCCGAACAGTGAAGATGTCAGCCGCCCCGAGGCCGTCACTATCAGCGGGCTGTTTGCCAGTCTGCATCCACTCAATGACGCAACGTTTCGCGGATTGTTTGCCAAGCGGAAACCGGGCACTGGTGACATTACGAATTACGGAATCAACTTTCAGCCGTCAACTGATAATCTGCAGGTCTATATCCACGATGGCGTGGCTTACAAAGTCGCCCACTTCAGCGTAAAAGGAGTTCTGGGATTCCGCCGCCGAGTGCACCTGACTGTGTCGCTGGACAATGCTGATGCGCCAGGCGCTGATGCAGATGCCGACGTGGATGATGTCCGCGTTCGCGTGTTTGTAAACGGTGTGCCGGCTGCTCCGACTCAAGCCACGGGCGGTTTCATCGACGGTACTATTGGCTGGCTGCAGGATGTTTCGCTGGCAAAATGTGTCAGTGATACTCCGCTGACAATCGGGTCCAGCTTCACCAATGGTGAAATGATGCGACTGTTGTGTGATGAAGTGCACGTGTTCGCTCAAGCGCTCAGCGACGAAGACGTGAAAGCCTTGTTTACTGAAGTTGCCGGGGCCTCCGCCGCTGAGATTTCTGCGGAAACAGGCGGGACAATGGATGCGTCCCAGATGCAGCCGCAGATCAGTTTGATTGCGCCGCATTCAGCGGAGGCGGGTAAGACGACTCGTATGATTGTTTCGGGCGCCAATTTGGTTGGTGCGCAATTGCACTCCGATGTTAAGGGCTTGAAAGCTGTCTCAGTCGAGGGCGGAAATGCTGGGCAAGCCTTGTTCGACGTGGCGGTAGATGCCACCGTCGTTTCCGGCCGATACGCGGTGCGCTGCGTGACACCTTCGGGCGTCAGTAATCCGATGGTCATCACTGTCGATCGCATACCAACGCATGTGGAAGGCACGTTTACGGAAGTGAATCCAGCGGCCGCGTTTCCTGTGGCGGTGTCGGGTTTGATTTCCGGTGCGGAGCAGAAGCGAGTTTGGTTTCGCGGCACAGCCAATCAGAAAGTTGTGGTCGAAGTGGAAGCACGCCGGATCGGTTCCAAACTGGATCCGGTTGTTGAAATTCGAACGCAGACTGGAACGCCGCTTGCCATCCAATGGCAACAAACAGACCTTCGAGGTGACGCGAGAACATCGGTGGTGTTGCCGGCTGATGGATTGTACTCGGCCGAAGTTCACGATTTGCAATTCAGAGCGTCCGGCGGAAGCCCATGGCGATTGTTGATCGGCGATCTGCCGCCATCTTCGCTCGCGTTTCCTGCGAATGTCGCCATGGCCGCAACAGCCGTGCGTACTGTTGGAGGCGATGCAGTTTCGGAAGCCGTTTCAGTGAAAACCAATGCACAGGGAGTGGCCCTTGAATCCGGCAGCACTCTGCTCCCTTTACCTTCCCTGCGCATTGAGGCGGGAACGCAGGTGACAGAGCCTGTCGAAGGCACGTTTGCGGAAACTCCCATTGATGCGGCCTTCCTTGCCTCGCCATTTCCCGCATTGCTCGTAAGCGGACGAATTTCCGCACCGAAAGAAAAAGACACCGTGCTGCTGACGGTAACTCCGGGACAGACGCTGAATTTCGCGGTGGCCGCGCGTCAGCTTTCGTCCCCACTGCGACCGTATTTGACGCTGCTGAATGGTGACGCTGTCGTGGCGCAGAGTGATGGCGAATCCGGAGCGTCCGACCCATCGTTCAATTTCACGGTTCCTGAAGCTGTGACTCAACTGAAGGTTCAAATTCGCGATCTCAATAATAAAGGTTCTGCCGCGTGCACTTACCGCCTGATGGTCGCTCGATCTGATCGTCAAGCCTTTGTGATCACAACTCGCGATGGCGCTTTGCGACTGCCACTCAATGGTTCCGTTCCGCTGCGATTGTCCGTGGTTCGGCAGTCACCGTCGTTCCGGTACACGGGTCCGATTCGCCTGGCGTTGCAAGGCGCTGCCGGTGTTTCCATCGTTCCGGAAATTATTCCTGCCAGCGATCAGGATCAACAGTTGCTCGTCATGGTTACTCGTTCAGCCTCCGCTGACGCGGCAGTCATCGCAGCCGGTCAGGGCGTGACGATTGTCGCCAAAGCCGAGGGCGCTGAGCCCGTGTTTTCGACATCTGTTTCCGTCGAAGCAGACTCCGTTCCGGCGAATTCATTGACGCTGACCGATACGAATATTGTGGCGGGGCCCGCAGAAGCGTTACCGGCGACCATTCTGCTGGATGCAATCCCGCCTGTTTTGTTTCGCGGAATTCCAACGAGTGTTTCTGTGCGAGTGATTCCGTTGACAGAGCAGATCTCGCCGTTTGTTCGCTTCGAAATGATGTCGACCGAGCCGGCTCGGCGTGAAGACCCTAACAAACCGGATTCACCGCTGAAGCCTGCCGTGGGACTCGATGAATTCCAGTTCGGCCCGGTGGCGCAGGGCGTGTTCTCGCTCACGTTGCGAGTTCCCGTTGATACGCCGTCATCCACGATTGATACGGTGATTTCAGCCGATTTTGTTTCGCAGCCGCTGGCTCCTGCGTCAGGGTCTCGAGCCTTCACTGCACCGCTGGTTCTGTTTGTGGACGATGCGTTGACGATTTCCGTGCCAGCAGAACCCGTCAAAGGGACAAAGACGGCGATCGTGAATTTTTCGGGAACCATTCGACGGCATCCCCTGTTTCTGGAGCCCGTCACAATCATGCTCGACGGTCTTCCCCAGGGCTATACCGCAATGCCGGCCACAGTGGCGGCGGATCAGTCTGCATTTTCTGTGGCGGTGACGATTCCGGAAGCTGCCGTTGCGAGCGAGATTCCCAACCTGACTCTGCGAGCTCAGCATGCAAACGGCGCGACGATCAGCAAGCCGGTGCCTGTGAAGCTGACCGTGGAATAGCGGACTGTTTTCCGTAGGGTGTGACCAGAGAGCGATCGCGAGCGCAGGCTCACCGTTTGCAATCTGCAATGGATCAAGCCGATACCGATGGAGCAACGGGCGTTTTCCCATGGTGTGCCTGCGTTTGCCAGGGCAAACTTGTCACACCCTACGAATTGCAGTCAAGGCCTATAGCACTCCAAAAGTCGCAAACGCCGTCGTTGCCGACATGCCATTGCGAATCGCATCCCGCACTTCATTTTCTGCGTGAGCCTTCAGCCAGGCAGCGTGAACAACCTGCAGTTCAACCGCCTTCGGAACGATTACAATTCCATCAATGTCGGCCGCAATCAGATCGCCCGGGCAGATTTGAATACTGTCGAGCTCGATCGTGATGTCCACATCGATCACGCGCTGACGGTCTCGACTGTCATACGGATTCATACCGCGAGCGAAGACAGGGAACTTCATCGCCTTCATTTTTGCAACGTCGCGAATGGCACCATCCACGATAACACCCACGCAGCCAGTATTGCGGGATGCCGTCGTTAGAAGCTCGCCCCAGATGCCCGATCGATTCGAGCCTGAAGCCGCACAGACCAGCACATCGTCCACCTTGCACGAGTCGACAGCACCCAGTTCCAGTTTGTATGGTTCCGGATCCGGGTGAGCCATGTCAGACCACAGCGTTGTCTTGGCGCGGCCAATCAATGTCACATCGGGCATGGTGATGGGGCCGATCGGAAGCCGCGGTGACTGACGCGTGTAACCGAAAGAATCGAGTGCATCGCACAGCAAAGGCACGGACAATACGTCGCGCATCATCTGCAGAGTGATAGTGGATGGGTCGATGTTTGCAGAAGAATTCTGAGACGACATCAAAAAATCCTGAAAAGAATGGCGGAGTTCTGAGGAGCGGCGGGAGCGGAGATTCACGGGAAGGTTGGCGGAACAAGGGCTCGTGGGACGGTCATCCCCGAGTGTTCCGGCGAGCCGTCATTGTCGTTGTCTGGACTACGGCTGCAAGCGATTCAGGCCTCGACTCACACGTTCCGCATTGAAAGCGCCCCAGGCTTCGGAATCTTTTGCGATAAAGCGAATCAGCTGCGTCATTGAACACCCCAGGGCCGCGGCCGCTCGACGAACGTCGTATTCTTTGGCATCGATGGCATCCATGGCTTCCGCCAGCATAGCCGGGAAGTCGACATGACTTTCGCTGCACTGAATGCGCTGCGATCGACATCGGCTTGCCCACAGCTCAGTTGGAACAACTTCCGAGCTGGTCACCGTGCGAACGCGAATGGCCAGCAGGACTCGCAGGCGAAACACGGCCACCTGACGATTGGCTTCCTGGCTTCGGCGTTCACCGGCGAATGCCACAATGCCGGTCGGCTGATGGACAATTTCGATCGCGGTCTCAACCTTGTTGCGATGCTGGCCGCCAGGCCCGGTATGACGCGTGCGGCGCACCAGACAGTTTTCCATGAGAGCAGGTTCAGGCAGGCGGCTTGGATGCATACTGGATCTGATCCTTTCAATGGAGAGATCATCGATGAATGGAACGGCAGCAAAGTTCGAGATTTAACAAGACCGATTGAAAACGGATGGGGCATGGAAAGCGGCTTTCCGGAATCCATCGCGTTGCCCACCAGATTTGCACCCGGCAGGCTTGAAGAGGAACTGCAAATTCCGTGAGGACTCTGCCATCCATCAAAAAAGCGTCTACACTGCAGCCGCAGGACTTTAACTGACGTTGGCTCCGGAAAATATTCATGTCGATCGAAACAACCGAACGCCGCTGGAAGTTTGCCGACTTCAATGCGATTCCTAAGGTGCCCTGCCCTTGTGGAGCAGCTCGACGCGCATTTCACGGAGTGAGTGAATTTCCCGGCACGCTGCACATTACAGAGATCAGCGAGGACGCTCGTCTGCACTATCACAAGACTCTGACGGAGACCTACGTTTTTCTCGAATGCCAGCCCGACGCGAAGATGGAACTGGATGGCGAGATCATTCCTGTCAAGCAGTATCAGAGCATCGTGATTCCTCCGATGGTGAGGCACCGTGCGCTTGGGGAAATGAAAGTGCTGATTGTTGTCCTGCCGGAATTTGATCCGCACGATGAATGGTTCGATTAGCGGGGAGTGAGTGTCGGGCTATCATAAATCTCACTGTTTTCGAACGCTTGATCAACCGCAGGCCCGAAATACGCAACTACAAAAAGTCAGCTCCGGGATCGGCCGTGCAGAGATTGATCGGACTTGATTGCTTGTCTGTGATCAGTCCGTCGACTGATCTTCACCCATTCTCTTAAGTTTTTCTCGCAGAGTTTCGCGGTGCATGCCCAGCAGGCGAGCTGCGGAACCGCGGTGGCCGTTAGTCGACTGCAGTGCGATGGTGATCAATTCCGGCTCAACTGTCTGCAGGAATTTTTCATACAGGTCCCGAACGTCCGCATCCGCAGTTCGGACTTGTTCCAGCATCCATTCTCGGGCCACTTCTGCCAGGGCTGCCGAGCTGTTGGCGGGACGAGCATCAGGGGCACCGATACGGTCGGAGTTCAATGACGTCACGGGTTGCGGCAGGTGTTCCGGCTGAATAAAGTCACCTCGGCAAACGACAGTCGCCGATTCGATAACATTTCGCAATTCGCGAACATTTCCATGCCACGCTCTGGCTTCCAGTTCCACCAGCGCGGCGTCTGAAATACTCAACGGGTGGCCGGACGAGCGAGAGTTCTGCAGGAATCGCTGCACCAGAGGACGGATATCTTCGACACGCTCACGGAGCGGCGGGATCTCAATTCGAAACACGTTCAGTCGAAAGAAAAGATCGTGCCGAAACTCGCCCTCGGCGACTCGTTGTTCAAGCTGCCGATTGGTCGCGGCGATCATGCGGAAGGAAGCCGTGCGGCACGTTCCGGAACCGACGGGCCGCACTTCATGCGTCTCCAGAGTTCTCAGCAGTTTCACCTGCACATTCAGGGGGACGTCGCCGATTTCGTCGATGAATGCGGTCCCCTGATTTGCAAGTTCCAACAGCCCTTTGCGTTCCTGGTCGGCACCAGTAAATGCGCCCCTGGAATGGCCAAACAATTCGCTCTCGACGACGGACTCACTTAACGCTGGAATGCAGACAGGAACAAAGCTGCCTTTCCGCCGACTGTGCTGATGGATGGCGCGGGCCACCAGATCTTTTCCCGTGCCGCTTTCGCCAGTAATCAGCACCGGAACATCGCGTTCGGCAACCAACGCGATCCTGCGGAAAACTTCCTGCATCGCTGGAGAACTTCCGATGATCAGTTCGTCGTTGTGACTGGTGTCATCGGCAACGGGCGTTCCGGAAGCAGACTGAGCGGCATTCACGGCCTGGCGAACAACCGCGACCGCCTTCTCCAGATCAATGGGCTTCGTTAGATAGTCGAACGCTCCTCCGTCGATCGCCTTCACCGCTGTCGACAGACTCCCGAAGGCGGTCATGATGATCACAGGCGTGGAACTCATCTTCGTCTGCAGCTTTTGAAGTGCTGCGATACCATCCATGCCCGGAAGGCGGATGTCCATCACTACCACGTCCGGCGTGCGGCGGTCCGAAATTTCCAGAGCCTGTTCAGCCGAACCCGCGACATCGACAGTAAACCCTTCGTCAGAAAGGCATTCCTTGAAGGCCCAGCAAATCGCCGGTTCATCATCCACGATCAGAACGTGAGTCATTGCTGAAGCTCTTCTCGAAAAACTAATGCACTGGAACCTGCAACTGGCAGGTATCGAGGATGGTTTTGAATCTGCGTTCTCGCCCGTTCGCTCGCTACTGTATGTCTATCGCCCTGCAGTTTGCCACGGGCGGAGCCTCTCTTCAAAGCAGAACAGTCGAAGACGCAGAGCAATTCGCAAAAACCAATTGTCCGGCGGAACATCGTGAACACCGCTTGACAAATACCAGCGATCCGGAAACCCTGTTGAGTAGCGGCTTAGCTTTCGCGCCAGTCATTACCGCATCTGTCACTCTCGAAACGTCAAGGAAACCTGTCATGTTAAAATTCCGTAAGTTGCGTTCCCTCGTCTGTATGGGTCTGCTCGCCTGGTCTGCAACCGCGTCAGCCACGGATGCGGTCGACCTGAAGGTTGGCGACGCTGCTCCGGTGTTTGAAGTCACTGACGATAAGGGCGAAACATGGAAGAGCGAAGAGCACGTCGGCAAGAAGATTCTGGTTGTCTATTTCTATCCGGCCGATATGACGGGCGGATGCACCAGGCAGGCTTGCGGATTTCGCGACGACCTCTCCAAACTGAGTGACGAGAATGTCGAAGTGGTCGGGATCAGCGGTGACTCTGCCAGCAATCATCAGCTCTTCAAGAAGGCTCACAAGCTGAACTTCACTCTGCTTGCCGACACCGATGGCAAAGTGGCGGACGCCTTTGGAGTTCCTGTCACTCGCGAAGAGAAATCGGTCAAAGCGACGATTGATGGGAAAGAAGAAGTTTTGCTTCGAAGCGTTACGCCGAAACGCTGGACGTTTGTGGTGGGGCTCGATGGAAAAGTGGCATCAAAGAACACAACTGTCATAGCTGCCGATGACAGCAAAGCGATCATGAAAGTTGTTGCCGAACTTCAGAAGGCCGCGAAGTAGCCCGCGATGAAATATCCCCGGCGGTTGTTGATTCTGTCGTCGTGAAGAACCGCGGGAATGGTTGTTACGTCCGCCGCGACGCATTTTTGGACTCAACAGACCACCTGCGTCGCCTCATGGAAAGTCGCCGGTTTTGTCGACGGTGATTCCTGCCGAGGTGTTTAAAAAAAGTATCGCAACGGACAACCCGATTGCGCAGCAAGGCCGGCCTGATTATAAAATCGGGCCGGCTTTTCTTGTTGCTACCGGATGTTGCAGTTCATCATCATTGTAAAACGCGCCAAACTCGCGCATTCAGACCGGCAGACTTGCCGTTTGAAACAAAAAGCGGATCGAGATGGATGTGCGTCGCGGGACCGAACGTAAGGTTCTGGACTGGCAGCAGCGCTAGTCGCAATCGGCATCACTTCTATGTTTGCGTTCTGTTTCCTGGTTGCAAAACGGTAAGACTCGTATGACATTTTTCCGCGTGCCACGAAACGTTTTCGGACACTCCACTCGCCGCCGTTCGTCCTTAAAAGCTGCGCAAGCGACGGATAGCCTTGAGCCACGACTGCTGCTCACCGTTGTGAACATGACAGACGGCGAGCAGTTGCTGCTGGAACTGATCAATCGATCGCGTGAGAATCCAACGGGTGAAGCGTCTCGATACGGGATCGCGCTGAATCAGGGTTTGGCGGACGGTTCAATCTCCACAACGGCGAAGCAGCCTCTGGCACCGCATCAGGCTCTGGTCAATGTTGCCGTTGCGCATTCGCTGGATATGATCAACCGTGATTTTTTCGACCACACTAATCCGGACGGAAAGACGCCCGGTCAGCGTGCAACCGCAGCACAGTACAGCTGGAATCTGATCGCAGAGAATATTGCTTACGTCGGCTATTTTGGTTCACCAGATCCAGCCAGTCAGATTCTGACTTCGCACGAACTTCTGTTCAAAAGTCCCGGACATCGCGTCAATCTTCTTCGAGACAACGTTGAGGAAATCGGTGTCGGAGTTCGTGCCGGAACGTTTACTCCGGCGGGAAGTGACGCGACGCTGGTGACAGAAGTGTTTGGGATGCGAAATCTTGATCCGATTATTACCGGCGTGGTCTATGCCGACTTAAACAATTCCGATTTTTATGACATCGGTGAAGCGGTCCGTGCGGGAACCGTGACGGCAACTCGCCTGAGCGACGGGGCCGTGTTTTCTGAGACAATTGGGATTTCGGGCGGCTACGGAATCATTGTTCCCGCCGGCGAATATTCTGTGCAGGCGGCGTTTACGTTTGACGGAGTGGCTCGTGTTGTAACGCAAACCGTGTCCGTCGGTACGTTGAATAGGAAAGTGGATTTCGACGCCACCACGCAACAGCCGGTAATGCTGAACGGGACAACATTGCAGATCGTTGGTACGACAGGCGACGATACCATCACGGTCAGTCGAGTTGTTATCGGTGGCGTGGTTTCATTGCGAGTTGTACGCAACGGTATCACGTCTGACTTCAACCAGACCAGTGTCAGTACGATTGATGTCGACGCGCTCAACGGGAACGATCGCATCACGGTAGGAAGTACGGTCACGATTCCCGCCACACTTCGCGGCGGAAGCGGGAACGATACGTTTTTTGCCGGAGGAGGCAATGACACTTTGATTGGCGGCCCTGGCAACGATTATTACGCGTTTGATACTGATCTCGCGCTGGGTTCCGATTCAGTGCTGGAGAATGCCGCTGAGGGAACGTTAGACACGCTGACGTTTGGAAGCACCACGAATCGGAATGTGGTCATCAATCTGAGTAAAGCCGGCCCGCAGGTCGTGAATGCCGGCCTGACGCTCACGCTGTCCAAATTGAATACCATCGAAAATGTTGTTGGCGGCTCACTGAACGATTCAATCGCAGGCAATGCGCTCGCTAACAGACTGACCGGAGGCCCGGGCAATGACACACTGTTTGGATTACTTCAGAATGACATATTGATTGGAGGGGCGGGGAACGATTCCTATATCTTTGATACAGACCAGTCGCTTGGTGTCGACACGATTGACGAATCCGGCGGTGGAATCGACACGCTGCGTTTTGACACTACAACGACACGTGCTGCGAATGTGAATCTGTCTATCGCCACGTCGCAGGTGATCAACGCAGGTCTGACGCTCATTTTGTCGTCTGGCAGTACAATGGAAAATGTGATTGGCGGTACGTTGAACGATACTGTGATTGGCAATTCGCTCAACAATCGTCTGACGGGTCTGGGCGGGCACGATATCCTTGTGGGCCTCGCCGGAAATGACCGGCTCGATGGCGGTGAAGGCCGTGATCTGCTCATCGGTGGTGATGGTGTTGATACGCTGATTGGCGGGGCGGACGACGATATTCTGATCGCCGGGCGAACGGATCATGATCTGGTGACAGTTCGGCTTACCGACCTTCGCGAAGAGTGGATATCTTCAGGGACGTATGCCCAGCGAATTCAAAATCTTGGCACGGGCGTCGGGTCATCACTCGCTGCATTAACGCCTGAAATTACCGTGCAGAACGACGCAAATGAGCTCGATACGCTCACCGGCGGCGCTGCGGCGGACTGGTTTTTGCGAGCACTGGACGATGTCATAACGGACCTCGTCGCTGATGAAATGTTCAGCGTGATTTAAGCCAGAGTACACGGAAGTTCTCCACGAGTGCCATGGCCGCAGTCAGAGTTCAGCTCGGCCGTTGTGCGCCGGAATCTGTTTCTCGGAAGGCCACATTGTCTTCAAAATTGCGAAGCAACACATACGCGATGGAGATGCCCGAGAAGAATGCGGACAACTTCACAGCCTCCTGCAGAAGATTTCTGGCGCTGGCAAACGAGGGCGATACAAGACCGTGGCCGGGTTGTAGTTCGTTGAGCGATCTGGATGTCAGATCGGTAGCAAGGCTCAGGAGAAATGTGATCGCCATTTTTGAACACGAGGCGAGAAGCAGGATGATCACGGCGTAACAAACGCATCTCCAGAACAACGACAGCACATAGGAGATGCCTCGACTGAGTGCCTCCGCACCGTCGCAGGAATCTACTCCAATGCTGGCCGTCGACAAGAGCCACCCGGACCCTGTGACACCGAAGGCGAGAAGTAGAATCGCGGCCGAAAGCCAAAGAGTGAACTGCAGGACCGTGCGCGGGCCGCCGATTCCCGAAAGGCCGAGGCACAGTTGAGTACCCATGCGAAACAGTAACACCGCGACCATGCCCAACAGAAAAAGCAGCAACATCGAAATCACAGTCGGCTTCCATTGGCGAGCCGCATGACGCATTGCACGGACGGCCCCTGTACGACGATGCGAACAGAACTGAATTCCCGCGGCGCGAGTGATCGCGGCACCGGTAAAGCCGAGAACCAGCAGAATGAGCAGCAGGCGAACGGGCGTCAGCCAGCCGGCAGATGTTCCGGCCCACAGTAAATAATGCGTGTCGAGAATCGCGATGTTCAGCGGCCGTGGAAGCACTTCCCATAACGCGCCCTGCTGTGGTCCGCTGGGCTGTCGAAAGAATTCTTCAGGGAGCATGGAGAACAGCAGGCAGGCGAGAACTGATGGCAAAAGGCACTGCAGGGAGAACGCCATTTGAATCGTTTTTAGCAGGTGAAGAGACGGAACGGCCGCGTTGAAATCGATCCGATGGACTCGGACTGCATCGTCATTCATGGACTCATCTCTGGCCGTCAGGAGGGCGTGGTGCTTTCGGTGCCGCAAAGGGCGTCGCAGAGCGGACTATAGCCGGGCCTACCGGAATGAGAACCACGCACAGCGTCGAGTGCTCAAGATCCGGATTCAGGCACTCAGGAAATAGCTGCGCCGTCGGTGAACGGTGCCTGCTGACGGGGAGCGACCGTCCATGTTTCTACGTTTTGTGTTGCAAGTGGGCGTCAACCACCACGGGCTGGTGGTCAGTTGGATCGCAACCTTCTGCCGCCACGAAAACTGTCAAGAAACTGGAAGTACGATTTATTACAAACGTCTTCTGTATAAAGACTTATGGACGAATGGTGCATGGAGAAATGGGAAGTGAATCATGCCGGCTGGGAGCTTTCAGAGGTTTCCGCGGCGAGTCCAAAATGCCATTTTTAAAAAAGGCAAAAATCGTTTATTCCAATCACCTGTATGGATCTGCGACTCAGGGACGCTGCCGCATTATGTAACGAGAGGCATCCTCCGCTTGACGGGGGAAATCTGATAGCTAAATTGCTCGCCAGTGGTGATTTGTGGGGAGAAGTGGGAAGCCGTGTGGGCTTCTGTTGAAACCTGCAAATTGTCAGTGGTTGAGCTCTTCTGATGGCGTTAACGGGAACCTTTGAACGCACCGTCGATGACAAGCTTCGGCTCGCCATTCCTCGCCCATTGCGTGACGGATTTCCAGAGGCGGATGCGGAAGAATTTTTCCTCGCTCCGGGCAACGAAGGATGTCTGTCCATGTATTCGACGGCTGGCTTTGAAGCCTTCGCAACGAAGATGGCCAGCGTGTCCACTGGACGAGTTCAGGTCAGAAATTTTTTGAGGTTGTACTACTCGCAGGCAGAACGCGTGCAGGTAGACAAGCAGTCGCGAATACGGATACCAGAGCGGCTGACAAAGATGGCTGAGTTGAAACACAACGTGGTGCTGATCGGAGTTCATGACCACGTTGAAATTTGGGACAAGGAACGGTGGGAATCATTCCTGTCTCAAAACGCGTCGCAGTTTGATGCATTGACCGCGGAAGCATTGGATCTCTCTCTGCCTTAGGGGCAGATCCGCCAAAGTGGTCAAGGTCTGATTGCGATGGAGTGATTCATGGATGAATCACTCAGGGCTCGCAGCAGCGAGCATCGTGCAGGAGGCGACATTAGGTCGCCGGGTGCACTCAATTAAGAGAAACTGCCGCACGCTTTACCGGGCTTAGCGGATTTTCAGACGATAGCATGGATTGCGATTCGTCACAGGACGGCCTGCAAAGGCCACAGCCGTCTGCTTCCTGTCACCGGCATGGATGCTGGAGGAAGCAGACGGCTGCGATTCCTGGTGCTCTCTGTTTCTCCACGCCGCCGAATCTGGCAGGCCATTCCAACGGCCACTCTTCTGCACGCTGTGCAGAATGAAGCGTTTCGCTTGTCGAACTCGTGGTCGAAAGGCCCGGTTCAGGCTGAGCAGCCTGGCGTTTCGGCTACGGGTTAAACGACGCATTCCAGATCGCTGCTGCTGTCAGTGCCGGATTTTACGCGGCCGAAATCCCCCAGCGGAATCTTCAGGCTTTGTGTCGCTATGCGGATGCGCTTTTGAACCTGTTGTCGGTCGAGTACCATTTGTGATCCCACAATCTAATGCATTCAGCGAGCGAAGTTTCCCGCTCCTGTCTGTTCTTCCCGCCGTTGTCGATTGACTCGATGCCAGGGGCGTTGCGTGTCATTGTTCGAATTTGCTTTTCTGCAGGCTTATATTGGCCCCGGGGCGGGAATCACGTTCCTTGGTTCCTTCCTCATTCTGTTTGCAGCACTCGGTCTGCTGCTGCTGTCGATTTTGACGTGGCCGATTCGCATGCTGCTGCTGTTCGTAAAGCGGCTCAGGCTTAAACTGCGGCCGATTGCCAGCCGCGTCGTTGTAATCGGGCTCGATGGTCTGGAACCCAGCATCGTCCGACGTTTGATGGCTGACGGCCGGCTGCCTCAGTTTCAGCGTCTGGCGGAGACGGGGACCATGTCGGAACTCGCCACCACATTGCCGCCCATTTCTCCTGTCGCGTGGTCGTCGTTTCAGACCGGTGTGAATCCCGGCAAGCACAACATCTATGACTTTCTGAATCGCGATCTGCGCACCTGTCTGCCCGAGCTTTCTTCTGCGCGCATTGTGGAAGGACACGCCAGTGGCTGGAGAAAATGGTTTGGCGGCGGTGGCGCCAGCGTGCGGATGCTGCGGAAGAGTCAGCCGTTTTGGAAGCTGATCGGCGATCACGGAATCTTCAGTACGATCCTGCGTGTTCCGATTACATTTCCACCCGAGCGTTTTTTCGGTCTGTCTTTGTCGGCGATGTGCACGCCCGATCTGCGAGGGACGCAGGGTTCGTTTACGCTTTTCACCACAGACGTTTCGGAAGCTGAGTTGGCGACGGGTGGGATCCGAATCAAAGTGAAGCGAATCGGCAACCGAATTGATGCAATGTTGCCCGGTCCGCCCTGCCCTTCCGGTCAACAGAAGGCGAACGGTGATGCGCCCGATTATGAAACGCTGCTGCGGATCGAAATCGACGAACTACGGCAGCAGGTGATTCTCAGAGCCGGGCGTGAGCGAGTTATTCTACCGCTGTGCAAAGAATCGGAATGGGTGAAAGTTCAGTATCGAGCCGGTTGGCTCACCACCGTCCGAGGCCTCTGCAAGTTTCGACTGGAATCGCTCAGTCCTCATTTTCGACTGTACGTTTCGCCGATCCATCTGGACCCTGAGCGTCCGGCGATGCCGATTTCGCATCCGCTTTATTTTTCGATGTACCTGGCCAAACTTCACAACTCGTACGGAACATTGGGACTGGCTGAAGACACGTGGGGATTGAACTCGGGCGTGGTCGGCGAAGACGCGTTTCTGGAACAGGCATGGGTCATTCATGACGAACGCGAACGCATGCTGTTCGATTCGCTGCGTCGAATGCAGCGAGGACTTACGGTGTGCGTCTTCGATGGTCCTGATCGCATTCAGCATATGTTCTGGCGTCACTCGGTTCCCGACCACCCGGCGAATCACGGCAGAGACGTCGAAAGTCATCGGAACGTCATTGACGATATGTACGTGCGGATGGACGAATTGATCGGCCGCGTTCGCGAGGAATTGAGTCCGAAAGACTACCTGTTTGTGCTGTCTGATCACGGATTTTGTAATTTCAGCCGGGGCGTGAATTTGAACGTCTGGCTGCGTGATAATGGTTACTTAACCTTGAAAGATTCAGAACAGTCGGGTGAGTACTTTGCGGGTGTGGACTGGTCGCGTACGAAGGCCTATGCGTTTGGACTGACGGGGATCTATATCAATCAGGCCGGTCGCGAAGGACATGGAATCGTACCACCGGCAGAGTCTGCATCGCTTCGAGCGGAGCTCGTTCAAAAACTCACGGGACTAATGGACACCGATCGCGGTTGCCGAGCAGTCTTCAAGGTTCACGATTGCCACAAAGAATACTCGGGGCCGTATGTGTCCAATGGGCCAGATGTCATCGTGGGCTATGAAAAGAGCTATCGAGCGTCGTGGGAGAACGCTGTCGGCCAGTGCGATGGGCCGCTGTTCCGGGACAATGATCGTCCGTGGAGCGGTGATCACTGCGTGGACCCGGCGCTGGTCCCTGGCATTCTGTTGACCAACTGTAAACTGCCGTCTGAAACTGTTCCGTCCATTCTGGATTTTGCGCCGACGATTTTGCGACTGTTTGGCGTACCATTTCCGAGATACTTCGACGGAAAACCGTGGGACCTGCGCCTGCCCGATGGAAAGACTCCGCAATGAACTCAGGCAGTCCGGAAAGTCGTCCAGCCATGAAACGTCGCATGTTTCTGCAGTCGTCTGCGGCAATGGCGCTGGCCGCCGGATGCAGCAGCCCCGCGACGTCTCGACCAGCCGGCAGCCTGCAGCGCATGATGGTGCTTGGCGTTGACGGAATGGATCACAGCCTGGTGAAGCAGTTCATCGCCGAAGGTCGTCTGCCGAATTGCAAACGACTTGTGGATATGGGCTCCTTCAGTCCACTTGCAACAAGTAACCCGCCGCAGAGCCCGGTGGCGTGGTCCAACTTTATCTCGGGCACGAATCCCGGTGGGCATGGGATCTTCGATTTTATCGCTCGCGATACCGAGACCATGTTGCCCTATCAGTCGATCAGTCGTGTTGTGCGCGGCAGCAAGCCAATTTCGATCGGCAACTTTTTATTGCCAACATCTTCTGGCACGTTGCAGAGTCTGCGGCATGGGGCAACGCTGTGGAATGAACTTCAGAATCATGGTGTTCCGTGTACTGTGTTTCGAGTCCCCGCGAATTTTCCTCCGACAGAAGGTGAAGCGAAAACTCTGGCGGGTATGGGAACTCCAGATTTGCAGGGCGGCTATGGAACGTTTACCTGGTACACCGATGACATCAAAGAACGGACTCGCGATGTTTCCGGCGGCCGCATCGAACGCGTTCCCATGCGTAACCATATGATGGAATGCAAACTGCGCGGCCCGGTGAATGAGTTTTCGTCGAAACAGGAACAGAGTGAGATTCCGCTGACAATCTATCGCGACCCTGAAAGTCCGGTGGTACGAATTATGGTTCAGGATCAGACGTTGATTCTGAAGGAGAAGGAATGGAGTGATTGGATCGTTGTGAAGTTCCCGTTGATTCCGTATGCCGTGGAAGCGTCGGGGATTTGCCGCTTCTACTTGAAGAGTGTGCATCGTCCGTTCGGGTTGTATGTGTCACCGATGAACATCGATCCGAAGAATCCCTCTTTGCCCCTGTCCACGCCGCCGGATTATTCTAAGCAGCTTGTGAAGGAACTCGGCTATTACTACACGCAGGGCATGGTTGAAGACACGCACGCGTTATCGGCTAAGGTGCTCGACGCGAGCGAGTATCGCCAGCAGGCCATGTTCGTACATGACGAACGGATGCGGTTTTTCGAGCACGAGCTGGCTCAGTTTAACGACGGCTTCCTGTTCTTCTATTTTTCCACGCTCGATCTAAGCTCTCACGTTTTCTGGCGAACGATCGACCCGGACCATCCGAAGTACTCCGCTGAACTGGCCGATACGCAGGGCGATTTTATCCGCTCACTGTACGAAAAGGTGGATCACGCAATCGGACTGGCCTTGGATAAAGTGGACGACAAGACGTGGCTGATCGTCATGTCAGATCATGGGTTTACATCGTTTCGAAGGCAGTTCAATCTCAATTCGTGGCTGCTGGACAATGGTCTGCTGCGAACTCACAGTCCGCCGGTGCGCGCCGGATCCACCAACTTTCAGGATGTCGACTGGACCAAAACTCGAGCATTCGGGCTGGGGCTGAACGGACTGTACATCAATCGCAAAGGCCGAGAAAAATATGGGTGCGTAGAGGCGGCGGAGGCGGATGAGCTGGAGCAGGAACTCATTCGTAAGTTGACGGAAATTCGCGACCCTGAAAATGATGAGCAGGTGATCACGAACGTATTCCGAGCCTCGGAAATCTATTCCGGCCCGCATGTGGGACTCGCGCCCGACCTGATCGTTGGATACAATCGAAATTACCGAGCGTCGTGGGAAACAATCCTTGGAGGTTTTCCTCGGCAACTTGTACTGGACAATGCTGAAGTCTGGAGTGGTGACCACTGTGTTGATCCGCAGTTTGTGCCGGGTGTGCTGCTCAGCAGTCGGCCACTAAACTCCGAGGCACCGCGGCTGGAAGATTTGGCACCATCGATTCTTACGGCCTTTGGTGCTGCGGTGCCGGAATCCATGACAGGAACGGTGTTGAAGTAGAGACTCTTCAGTCCGTGAGAACTTATCGCTCATCATTTTTTGAAATCGTTTATGTTTGAACCCAAAATCAAAGTCGACCGCGGCCTTTACGAAACGTTGAAGCGGGCCGCGCAAATTGCAGGCTACAGTTCTGTTGATGAATTTGTGACTCATATTCTGGAGAAGGCCGCTGCTGAAGTGCAGGAGGCACAGTCGGAAGAGGAAGTTCGCAAGCGACTGCAGGGCCTGGGATACATTGAATGATCGACATTCTCAATCGAACCATGACAGCTCTGTTTGATGGCCTGATGCAGCCGTGGAAGATGCAGTCTCCCTGGCCCGCGATGGTTGTTTCGTCGCTCGTTACCGCCGCTGTTCTGGTGTTTCTGTTTCGGATATCCAGCAACCCGGAGTCCATTCGCCAGTCGCGCAACAGACTGCTCGCGAGGACACTCGAACTGCTGATGTTTCAGCATGACCTGCGAGTCAGTTTGACGGCGTGCGGTCGCATCTTGTGGGCCAACGCGGTTTACATTTTTCAGTTCTTGCGTCCGATGGCTGTCGGTGCGATTCCGCTGCTGCTGATTTTTGCGCAGCTGGAGTCGTGGTTTCAGTGGCGACCACTGCATGTGGGCGAGCGGACTGTGCTGACGGTCGACGTTGATGCTGCTTATCCGGTTTCCAGCACGTTGGCAGAGCTTTCCTTGTCGGACGGACTGCAGCTTGATTCTCCTGTTGTGCGGATTCCGTCGACCAATCAATTGGCCTGGCGTATCAAAGCCTCCGAAACCGCTGTTGGGTGGGCTGATGTGAAGATTGGTGATGTGACGGAACGAAAAACGATTCTGAGCGGTGATCAGCTGACTCGCCTGTCAGTTCAGCGTCAGACAGGCGGACAAATGTCGGGTCTTCTGTCGCCTGGCGAAAGTTCACTGGCTTCATC
>CAMTWR010000058.1:0-9818 GCA_947085455.1 uncultured Planctomycetota bacterium
AGAGAAGCGCAGCAATCACCGCCTGGAACGAGTCACCGAAAATACGAAAAACACCGCCCGATATGCGGCCAGCAGAAAGCGGCCGAGCCACGTCCGAAAACCTCTTCCCCCCTTGTCCTTCTCCCCCTCGGGGGAGAAGGTGGCCGCGAGGCCGGATGAGGGGGCTTAGCCTTTTTTGTGCTTCATCCGAAAACCGAACACCGAAAACCAAACACCTCAAACCCTCCCTCCCCCCCCGGGGGGTATTTGGTGGCGGGTGGGGGGTTGGGGGGCCCTGCGCCTACGCCAAATTTGGCAGCATCCCAATCTCTCGACAATGCTCCGCTCTCGCCTTCACCGACGTATGAGCCGACTCCTCCGGAGTCTTCGCCATGCCAGCGGCCATCACATTCATGTCCACATACGCCAGAGTCGTCAGCAAAGCCTCCTCATCCCGAATCGCGATGCTCTTGAAACGAGCCGCCCAGAACGTGCCACGGCCATCATCCTCGCGATTTGCCAAACGAGCCAGCGGCATCTTTGATGCACTTCTCAAACATTCCCGCCAGAGAGACAAGGGATAACTTACCTCGACTCGCAGACACTACATTAGCAGTGCGGCTAGCACTGCCTTTAGCCCCATAGTCATGCATAACATTGCGATTACTCGGATCTCCCCGAATTGGAGGCGTTGTCCGTCTTCGGTCGCTCCTGCATTCGGGCGTTCTCCTGAAGATCGGGGTCGTTCTTTGTTCGGCGACTCCAAAACAACAGGCTACAAAAAAGCAGAACATCAAGAAACACGCAACCAGTGAATGAGGCTAATCCTCTCGTCACTCGAAATGGGCATTTGGCACAGGCTTGTTCAAACCGGGCCACGCGTTGGGTCCTGGATCGCCGTAATGAGAATGAACCTTTTCACCGTGGAAGTGTCCAGACCGTTTCGACGTGGCCCCCTCTGGGGCGAAGGTGTGACTTTGGTTGTTTCCTGGTTGTCCGTGAGCAGTCATGAATTCGATTTGGGGATTTCTGCAGGATCAGTCGTCGAATAACCCGTTCTTCACGGGTGGCTCGGTGCTGATGATCACCGGAGCACTGCTGGCGATTTGCCGGGAAGTACCCGGCCGCATTTTCGGCTGGCTGAAACGACGATGCTTTGTGGTAATCGATATTCCCGACAGGGAGCCTGCGTTCGAGTGGATCGACAAATGGCTTGCGAATCATCCGTATTCCCGCACGCGTGCAAGAAGCCTGACCGTGAAAATCTTAGCGGTCGATTACCGCGAACGCAGGAACGAATCATCTGGAACGTCTGGATCCGGCCTTGATTCGCCCGGGCCGGATCGACCGCCGGGGCCACATTGGTCCTGCGAGTCGAAACCAGCGTTCTCGAATCTACCGAAACTTCTATCCCCAGGCCGATCCGCTGAAGGCGACGCGTTTCGCGGAGAGCCTGCCTGAATACCAGATTCCACTGTCGGCCGCGCAGACGTACCTTCTTGCTCGCTGCGATTCTCCCGAAGATGCGGTCAACGAGCTTGAAGAACTTGTCCGGAGTACGGCCTCTTCAAACACCATCCGAAGTGAATCAGGCGTTGCCGATCCGTACCTGACGGCAATATAAAGAAATCAAGCAACGGATCTAACTAAGAACGGCTAACAGAACCGGGACTGGCTCCCGCAGGCTTGCGAAATCGCTGTCGAAAGTGACTGACAAGGGTGCCTGTCCCGGTTCTGTCAGGGCCTCTCAAAAGCATCGCAAAGGGAGGTCTCTTTCTTTGGTGGTCGCTTCGACAGGTATTCCTTTATCTGCCAATTAAGTGACAGCGTGGCCTCGCGCGTCGAAGGCGGATTCATTAACGGTTCCACGTTCAGTTCAAAACAACGAGGCCAGACGCATTTTCATTGCGTCAGGAATTTCGAGCACCCAACTGTTGTTGAAGTTGATCGGCCATCGCGTTCAGCTGAGCGGCATCACAGGTGGCGAATTCTTCGGCGGACCAAATACGCTGGCCAAGAAGTTCCTGCAGAAGCGAGATTCGACCGATCTGACGGCCGCGCGTTTCGCCAATCTCCACGCCTCGCGCTTCGCCTTCCAGTGCTGCCTGTTCTATCCTGGCCGCTTCATCGCGTTGGAATTTCAGGCGAGCGTTGTAAGCCATCAGTTGTTCGGGGGTTTTGGAGATCATTTCGAGCACTCCGGCAGCTTCGGAAAATTCCTGATCAGGGAACAGGCTGCGGATTTCTGCAGGCGTCAGCTTATCCGCATTCTGAAGAAAACAGGCCCAGCGTTCCGCTGGCGTCGCATCATACACATTCTCCGCGGTTACCTGAAGATGATTCAACTGCAAAAGATGGATTTGCAGATCGTCCGTCAGAGTAAGGTTTGTCGACGCTTCTCGCAGCCGAAAGTCGAGATGTAGCGCAGGAGGCGATGCAAACAATGCCTGCGACAACACGCAGATGTTGATCGCCGGGCGAAGTTTAGAGTACTGCTGACCCTCACTCAACTGGCCCACATACAGCGCCGAAACATAGTATGTCAGCCGCTGCGTCATCCCAGCCGGCAGCGAAGTCTGCATTTCGATGTTCAATTGCCTGTTTTAACAAAGGATGACGCAGTTGCTGTTCCCTGGAATTTTGCCACTTCCGTCAGTATGGTGGGGGCACGCACGTTGTTCGCCCCATGATACGTTGTTCCTCGGCTTCACCACCACTTCGATGATTCACCACCACTGCATCGCATAGTCGTGAAATGCCTGTCGAGCGGACGAGGAATTGATCGCTGCCGGTTGTCTTGATGATTTTTCAAGCACTCCTTCCAGAGCTCGAACGGCGTAGTCCTCTCCCAGTTGCCTGGCAGTCCAGTGCAAACCCTTGATGTTGCTACGTTGGGTTTGCAGTTCACTGAGTCGAGCAGTCAGAATCGCGTGGACACCATTGCGGATAATCTGATTTTTGGACTCGAGCAAAGGAATCAGAACAGGTAATGCGGAGTCCTCCATGGGATGTTCGCTGATCTGCACCGACGGCTCGGGGTGTCCGTCAAGGATTCTCTGGACGTTGAATCGATGAACAATCACATCGACGGGCAACGTCACATAAAGGAAGACTGCAAATGCAGGCAGCAGCATCTGATGACGAATCAGCCAGTGAAATGACTGCGATTTTGCAATCTTCCAGATCACAAGGGCAAGTCCGCCAGCGACAGCGGTCGTACCCAGCAGGCCAACGACTCGCATGCGAGTCATTCCATTGAAATCGATGTAGATCATCAGGCGATTGTAGACGGAGGCCGCCAGAAGAAAGTTCAGCAGTGACCAGCACCAGGCCGCCTGACGAAGTCTGCTGATTTTCGGATGCTGCAGTAGCTCACCTCGAAACATCAGAGACAGCACCACCGTTGCCAGAGCCAGGGCGGCTGTAAGCCACGCGGCTCCCTGATGTGCGTAGCCGGAGTAATGGAAGCCCGCAGGAAATTGGCGAAACCACAGCGTGCCGAATTCAAAGAGCAGATAAGTTGCGAAAAGTACGATCAGTGAGACGAGCGTGTTGCGAAATGGAATGAACATTCCCTCGCCTTCCTGAATCACCGCTGGCTTGTCGAAACTTAACGCTGCATCGTCTGAACGATGCCACTTCGATGCCTGCTGGATTGCTCCTGAAGTCGTTTCGGCTGATGTGCCAGCATCGTCTGGTGACTCTCTGCTCCTCCACTTCAGAGGATTCAAAAATCCGGCCGTCAGCCACGC
Organism: uncultured Planctomycetota bacterium; assembly: GCA_947085455.1. Classification (GTDB taxonomy): domain Bacteria; phylum Planctomycetota; class Planctomycetia; order Planctomycetales; family Planctomycetaceae; genus SXXK01. The sequence goes on from CAMTWR010000058.1 coordinate 3,732, forward strand.
AGTCATGCACCAGAACACAATCTCGCCGAAAGAAAACTTCATAATCCACGACTGGACTCGCGTAAACACTTCTCCCAGGGCGGCAGAAACTCTGGAGATCAGATCAGGATTCGCGAGCAGGAACAATGTGCCAAACAAAAAAACGCTGATGAGTGGCAGCATGATGTTCATGAGTCGAGACGGGTTTCGCTGATCGACAGAATCCAGCACGGTTTGCCGCCAGCGAACCTGCACAGACTGCAATAGTTCGTAGCCGCCCGGAATTGCAGAAGCGAGGTAGACGATCGATTCCAGAAGAAACGGCGACAGTCCGTGGGTTGTCATCGCAAACGCATTCAGCAACCAAAGTCCAATCGCGATTTGTGCCACGGTGCCGGACCATGCCAGCCGTATCGCGAGTATCACTATCATCAGTCCGATTGTGAGCAGCGGCCACGTGCGCTTGCACTGACTGCTGCCGCAAACGAGCAGCCCACATGCCGCCGGAAAGAAGACCGTCGGACCAAAGAAGCCCTCAGATTGATACAGCGTGAGATCGCTTACGATGACCATCGCGACGATGACAAACATCATTCGCCATGTAAGTCTTTGCGAAACATTCAGCGCACGGGGAACAATATCCTGATTCATCTGCGGATTCCTTTCATCAAATCGCGTGCGTCGGCTTACGGAGAAGCCAGGCTCATCTGTTGGAAAGAAATACTGCAATCCATGATCCGCGAGCCAGCGGAATTTGTTTGCTAAATTCTTTATGGCCTTCGCGAAATTTATTTCACGCGAAAGGCTGCAACTCGCGTAAAGGCAAAGCGCACGACGGGGGGAGCCGATGAAGCGAACGCCGCACTCCAGACTGACTTCGGCGGAATTGCGATCTTGAGGATGAGTGGGGTTAAGTGCATTGAGTGGGGTTAAGTGCATGGCACCTGCACTCAATTCAGCATTGCTTCGGAAGCAAAAAACGGTCAACCCAAAATGGATGGCCCCAGACTTTCGCTGTTCCAATATCGACTTTCAAAATGGATGGCCCCAGACTTTCGCTGTTCCAATATCGGGTCAACTCACGTAAATTGTCCCGCGGTGCTCGCTGCAGCTACGGCCGCATAAAGAGGGAGACCTGGGTCCCGTGGCTCGTGGTGACGATGACGTTTGACTTTACAGTGAATTTCTCATCGCAAGGGACCTGTGGTGACAACAATATCATCCACGAACAACGTGGCTGGTTTGTCTCCGAATGAATGGGCCGAGATACCAACTTCCAGACTGTTGTAGAGCATTCCGGCAAAGGGCAGCGTTGGTCCTGTTTCATCGACGACGATCGTGTCATCCTGCCAGATACGGACACGTCCCTGATCCGGATGCAGATAAACGTGCCATGTGACCTGAACCCACTGATTGACGGGAAACACCACGCGATCAGATGGCGACTGCTGATACTTGGGCTTATGCATCGCCTTGAGTTCCGCTCCCAGATACTGCCCCTCGAACAGCATCAGCCGAACTCCGGGCGATTCTTTCACATGCCGGCCTTCGATGTCAGCCAAAGTGAACGGGCGAGCTTCTCCGTCAATTCGAAACCAGGCCTGGAACCAGAAATCGTCTTCCTGCTCAAAGCCGATCAGGCCGGTTCCCAAAGAGGCCTTCGCACACACCATTCTGGATGATTTGGCCGGACAAATGCAGCGCAGAGACTGCTGGCCCGAATGAGCATGAATCGCTGACGGAGCCACAGACGCATCCATGAAGGAAGCATTCTCTTGCAGGATGCGGGTCCTTAAAGCCACATAGTCCGGGACAGCGGGAGTTTCCGGGGTCTGCAGTGTGAACTCCGTCCATCGTCGCTCTTCGCCAATCAGAGATCGCAGGCCGTCTGCTCCTTCAGGAAGCTCTTCGAATCCTTCTTCAAAATGTTTGGCCAGTGGATAACGCTGACCGGATTCCGGATGGACCACAAAGAGCGCGTCGCCGTCTCGAACAAATTCTCGGGCGATCTGCTCGGGATCAAAAATGCGGTCGACCCACGTCCAGGTGCCCCGCTCATCGATCACTCGAAAAACGTTGCCGTCGTCCGCAAGTTTGTAGGAAACGCCATCTTGCACGGCGGAACGCAAAACGCGGTTTTCAGGATACGCAGGAATCTCTTCCGGCTGCTGCAGCTTCGAAGCCAGAAGAAGCCCCAACGCGATCAGCAGCACCAGAGCGATGATCAGTTTGATGGAAAGAGCACCGTTGCGAAGGGCGAATGTCTTCATCGAATGATCCTCAAGGCTTGTACAAACAGATGGCGGCCGCGTTGCTGATGTTCGTCCTTGGCCCCAATCTATTTGAATGCAACGGACAGATCGTGCCTGCGGCGGAGAAGTCTGAAAACTGTTATCACTTCCCGATAAACATTGAGTATCGCCGTCGCCTGCTCCTCAAAGACCGCTGCCGCTTCCAAGCCATCAATCCAGAAGCTACGCTCTGTGCTCAACGGGTAAATGACATTGGGTTGCGAGGTTCTATGCCTCTTGTCGCAAAAGTCATGTTCCCGCAAAAGAACCAGCGACTTTACTTCACACCCTGCCCCATTCCCCATCTCACCGTCATCCTGCCGCCGTCCTGTTTTGCTCGCCTCAAAGAAAGACTCAGCCTCATGAATCGCTCTCTTCTGAATAGCACGCTCATTGTCCCCGGTGGCCCGATGGCGCACCTGCGGATCCTCGCATCGCTGATTTTGTTCAGCCTGCTGTCGAGTAGTGTGCTGGCAGAGAATCCAATTCAAAAAGAGAATCAGCTGCCGGGCTCCATCGACTGGCAGTTGACTCGCGTCAAAGTCGACGGCGCTGGATGCCGATCGGCCAACATTGAAGGCTATTGTTCCCGCCAAAGTGTGCTGGCTGGCGAATCGATCGACATCATGGTGTCGTCGAAACCGGCTCGCGATTTTAAACTCGAGTTTTTCCGCACCGGCTACTACGGCGGCAAAGGGGCGAGATTGATGAAGACCATCGATCGCGTCAAAGGGGTGACTCAGCCGGAGCCCATGATCGGCGACAAGGATCTGCATGAATGCCAATGGACGCCCTCGGTCACTTTGACGATCCCATCGGACTGGATCAGCGGCGTTTATCTGGGACGCATGACGACCATTCCGGACGGCAACGAACCGTACTGGCAGAGCTACGTCATTTTCATTGTGCGTGATGAACGGCCCGCCGACGTACTGTTTCAATGCTCCGACAACACATGGCAGGCGTACAATGTCTGGCCATCTCATTATTCGGTTTACACTCATCCCAAAGGCGGTCAGGGACCCTGGGCCGATGTCAGTTTTGATCGACCGTATGGCCGCGAATCTCAATTCACATCAGTGGTCAATGACCCACTGACCGTGGGTGCCGGCGAATTTATTCCTTACGAATTCCCGATGACCTATTGGCTGGAGCAGCAGGGCTACGACGTCGCCTATTGCTCCAACAGCGACATGATTACGCCGGACCGCGGGTTGAAGTGCAAATCGTTTATCAGCATCGGCCACGACGAGTACTGGGATATTCGCCAATTTGAAAGCGTCAGCAAAATGCGTGACGAAGGCGTTGACCTGCTGTTTCTGTCGGGAAACAGCGTCTGCTGGGTGACTCCGCTTCGAGAAAGCTCCACCGGAAATCCGAATCGCATCTTCTTCCGTGGTGGTCCGTATGGGGCAGAGAACGATTATGCCAAGGGGCGTGAAAAAGATAACGGCCCGTTTCCTCACCGTGGCCCGGATGAAGGACTTCTGATGGGCGCTCGCAATGTCGAACCTGTCAACGGCGGCGGTGACTGGATGGCCACAAAGGCTGATCACTGGATGTTTGCCGGCACCGGCATGAAGAATGGTGAATTCATCCCGGGCCTGATTGGCTGGGAGTATCACGGTCAGCCGGCGGAAATCCCTGGTCTGGAAATTGTGGCAGGCGGCACGGCATGGTCCGGCGGCGTGACTCCTCAACAATGGACAGCCACAATTTATCCGGGGCCGAAAGATAACTTCGTCTTCAACGCCGCGACCATCTGGTGGGCTCAGGCACTCGGCGATCCACCGGGCCACACGCTGCCCTGGTCACATTACAGTCGGCCGCATGGTCCCGATGAACGCGTGCAGAAGATCACCGCGAACCTGCTGAAGCGGGCGATCGAAAACTGACGCACGGTCAATGATCACGGAACAGACGTGAGCCCATGTCGCAGGCATCTGAAACCTGCCTGCGACATCTCTGCATCAATCGCTATTTGCGTTGCCAGAGCGCTCGATAAATCGGCAGGCCAAGCTTTCGCTTTTTGCGTTCGAAGCTGGTGTGATAGTCCATGTCGTGGCTGGCGTCGCGTTCTTCGGGCGGCGGGCAGATAGTGAACTCCGGATGGACATCCATCAAGGCTCGCACCATTTCGTAGTAGTCCGCCACGTCGGTCCAGTGATGGAGGAATCCGCCAGGACGGAGAATCCGGGCCATCAGGCCCGTGAACTCTGCATTAAAAATGCGTCGTTTCTGATGACGCTTCTTCCACCACGGATCAGGAAAATAGACGTGAGCTGCCTGGACTGAACCAGGCTGAACTAGTTCCGTGAGGACGATTCGCCCGTCGCAGCCGAGCACTCTTGCATTGGGCAGATCCTGTTTCATCAAACGCGTGGCCGTACGGCGACCTTCGCGGTAGTCGATTTCGAGACCCAGAAAATTGGTTTCCGGAGTCGTCATCGCCGCGTTGAACAGAAACAGACCGCGGCCACAACCGATGTCCAGTTCCACTGGCTTGTCGTTGCCGAAGAACTGAGGCCAGTCAAGTTTTTCGCCGATATCTTCGACCGTCTGAAACCATGGTTTCAGCGGCTTGACAGGAACGGATTGCATGGGAAACGTGCTTTGTAGAATCAAGCCGACTTATTCACTGTGACACCCAGCATCTGGCCTTCAAACATCAGTTCTCCGTCGACGAAGCCCTGGAAGTTGAATTGAGCCAGCCGACGCGCCATCACGCGGGTGACCTTGGCGATGAGATCCAGTCGCTGGCCCGGATAGATCGGCTTGCGGAAGCGGACTTCATCCATTCCTCCAAAGCCCAGATAATCTCCGCCGATCAGGTCATATTTGCGAGCATAAAATCCACCCAACTGAGCGGCCGCTTCACATTGGACCACGCCTGGCATCAGTGGATATCCGGGCATGTGCCCGCGAGCCCAGAACTCTGAGTCGCTGAGCAGCTTGTAGCCCACAATCAGGTGCTGAATCTGGTCGACATGAACAATGGCCGTCAGCTGTTCCATTTCGTAACGCTGCGGATTCACCTGGCGGATATCTTCCACCGTGAACAGCGGCTTACTGAAATCCAGCGATTTCAGATCATAGATCGGTTCTGCGGCCATCGACCATTTTCTCCAACACACAACACAAACATTCGAAGCAGGCGCGCAGTCCAACGCAGTTGCGTCGACTTCCGCGCGGGACGGTGACTGTCAATGACAGAGGCCCATCGTACCGTTCGAGCAACAATTCTGCGTTCCATTGCCGGCTGTCAAATTCGCTTGTGGAGCGAAGGTTATGCGGCGTGAAAACGCGAGAAAGTTGGCGAACGGGCAAAGCATTGCGAATTCCAATCGGATCGCGTCCCTCTCGCAAGGCACCGGGCGCATTCCAGCGCACATTTTTTCACATCTGTGCGTTTTTGTGCTCATTGTCGCGCTATGGCCCGTTTTGGGACGGCCATTCATTGTGCGGTTTCGTGCTTCTGGGTCGTTGCACGCACCCTAATCGGGAAATTTCGCAAAACAGGGATCGCACATGACGGCACTTCTTTCACCCCCATCACTGTTTCAGTAAGTTAGTGAAGGACCCCGCGCATGCGCAAGAATGATCCTGTGTCTCATATTATGACTAAGGACGTTGTCACTCTGGATCTGAGCTATCCGATCTCCAAAGCTCGACGACTGTTTGAAGAATCGGGGATTCACCATTCACCATTCACCATTCACCATTCACCATTTGCCATTTGCCATTCACCATTCACCATTCACCATTCACCATTCACCATTCACCATTCACCATTCACCATTCACCATTCACCATTTGC
>CAMTWR010000059.1:0-30936 GCA_947085455.1 uncultured Planctomycetota bacterium
ACATTTCGTTTCACCTGAGATCCTCCTTGTTGAGATCCGTCCTGATTCGCTGTGATATCGAATCTACGCATTTCCTCAGGGAATTCTCAGGCCTTTTCAAAATTTCCAACCGCACTGGCGAACGAGTTCGCTTGGTTGAGGTCTAGAGAAAGCAGCCCCTCAACTCTCCGACGACGTCCTGAAGCCCGGGGCTTTCGTGTGGAGCAGTTGTTGTTTGAAGCGGCAGATGGTCGGTTGCGAATCCCAAACTTTCAGCGACCGCTCCGCTGGCGGTCTCGAAATGTCATTGAGTTTTTTGACTCAATTCGTCGAGGATTTCCTGTTGGCAGTTTGTTGCTTTCCCGTGCTGAAGCCAATGCTGCCGTTGTAAATTACGGCCCAGTAACAATTCATTCTCCGAAGCAGGCCGCAGCTCTGTGGGTTGTTGATGGACAGCAGCGAATTACAGCATTGGCTGCAACGTTGCTGCGTGGTGAAACTGTCCCCCGCGGCGACTATTGGTCCATTTGGTACGATCTGGAAAAAGAGGAATTCAGGCAACTCCTGAAAAAGGAGCCGGAACCTGGCTGGATACCGCTCAACGTCCTTGGCGACTCTGTCAAGCAGTTGAAGTGGATTCGCAACTGGCCCAGCGCGGTTGAGCGTGAAGATCTGGTCAATCGTGCGTTCGAACTTGGGAAGTCTATTCGCGAATATGAAATGCCGGCCTATATCGTCGAAGGAACTGAGCAAGGCCTATTGCGATTGATCTTTACTCGCGTGAACACGGGCGGTGTCGACATGCGGGAATCGGAGATTTTTGAAGCCTTGTACGGAGGAGAGGGCGACAAACCTATTCGGTCTGCTGTCTCAAGGTTATGCGATCTTGGATTCGGGCAACTTGATGAAGATCTGTTTCTTCGATGTCTGCGAGTTACCTGCGGTTCATCTGTACGCGCTGCCAGCGAATCGCCGGATAAATTGCCGAGCGACTCGATCAGACGAACTGAGACAGCTCTCCGCAGGACCATTCTGTCAATAAAACTGGCGGCCGGAATTCCTCACTGGAAACTGCTTCCTTATCGGCTGCCGCTGATTTTTCTGACGGCCTTTTATGATCAATTCCCGCTGGACGACTCACGCATCGATCGTCTGGTTGCCAAGTGGATTTGGCGAGGCGCATTGACTGGGGACCATGAAAATGTTTCGGACGCGAGGGTCGACCGCCTGGTCAGGCAGTTGCGGGAATCAGCCAGTTCCAGTGAGGCAGTTGCCGCAGTTCTGACCACATCCAGTGAAACTTTTGATTTGCATCGATTGCTAAATAGTCCGATCCGTGAGCTGGATCAGAAAATCTCCCTGAACCGTGCGTCAGGAAAAATCTTCATACTGGCGCTGCTTGCAGCAAATCCTCAGCGAATATGTAATGCATCTCAACAGACATTGTGGGAAATTGAAGATGAGGACGACACGCCGACTGAGTCTCCGCTCGATCCCGCGAAAATCTACTGGTCTTTACCAGATACCGACGAAGGAAACCTTGGCGCGGACACCGTGATAAAGATTCCGGAGATCAAGCGAAAGGATATCTTGTTGGGGGATAAGGTAACCCTGAAATCATTTTTGCTAAGTCGAGAGGGGATTGAGCAATTGAAGGATGGCTCCGTTGAGAACTTCCGAACCGATCGACGAAAACTTCTCGAAGCGTGGTTTGCGGAGTTTGTTGCAGATCGCGTGGGGGATCGAGTCGATCTCCGCCCTGCGATCGACGGCATTGTTAAGGCGCGGAGTTGATCATGAATGCTCTTGAAGTTCGGGTAGGACAAACGAGGATAGGGATCCTGGAACGCTTCGAGGATGAAAAGCAGCGTTTTAGTTTTTGCGATGAGTACGTCAACGCGTTCAAGAGTTCCCGTCCGGTACTGGGGCAGATTTTTGAAGACCTTTTTCCAGCCCCCATTTCTGTTGATGGGCCCCTATGCTGGTTCACTCATCTATTGCCGCAGGGAGTGATGCTCCGGTGGCGACTTAAGCTTTTGGGACTTGATAACTTCGATACATTCCAATTGCTGGAACAATTGGGAGATGACTTACCTGGTTCCGTCATACTCACCCCGTGTGAAGCTCCTCTGCGGCCCACAGCGACAGTAGTTGCTAAAAGTGACGAATCTCTGGAGCCACAGGCATCGTTATTCCGCTTTTCGCTTGCTGGTGCTCAGTGGAAACTCTCTGCGCGATCATCGGGCCGAGGACTCACAACCCGTGCCTCAGCGGATGGCGTTGCCTGCATTGCCAAGTTTCATTCGCCAGAGTATCCGGGTTTGCCTCAATGCGAATTCGCCACGATGTCTTGGGCAAGGGCCGCCGGGCTAAAAGTGCCTGACTTTGAACTTCGTCACGTGAATGATTTTGACCAAGTTCCCGAGGATATGCCCACAGGCGACGGAGCCGTTTTCGTGATCCAGCGGTTCGACCGCACTCCAACAGGAAGAACGCATATCGAAGATTTTGGCCAGATACTCGATCGGCCTCCCGGGCATTCGCAGTACGTGGGGAGTTATGAGGAAATTGCCAGCGTGATCCGGTGGATCTCGCCCGAATCGGCCGAAGAACTGCTCAAGACCATAGTCTTTCACGTGCTATGCGGAAATGGTGACGCTCATCTTAAGAACTTTTCCGTGACTTATCCTGATTGTAGAAATGCGATTCTTTCACCCGCCTATGACATCGTCTCCACAATCCTATATCTCAGCCCGGGAAAGGAAGAACTGGCACTAACGCTGGCAGGGGGAAAAAAATTTACTGCTGTCAGTCGCGACAGTTTTGCCGCGATGATCGAGAAGTTAGGACTCGATCAGAGTACGGGAGGCAGAATCGTAACAGATTTCAGAGACGCAGCACTGGTTGCATGGCGACAAGGTGAGATTCAAAGCCAATATTCGAGGGTACAGGTTGAGCGCCTCCAAAAACATCTCGATTCGTTGATGCTTGTCGCTGAACAGTAGCTGGACAAAGGCAATCCGGGGATACTCCGCCCCACGGCCTTAAGACAAGCTGAAGCAACTTTATGCCCTACACCAACCTGCTCCGGTCAGATCGAACGAGGCGGCGAATGGTGCTGCGATCATTACACTGGGGCTGGCGAATTGGTGTTTGGTTATGACTGTTTTCTGGGGAGGTCTGTGGGGGGGGCGACGGGATCCGGTTCTGTCGGGCATTTGGGTGTTAAGGGTTTCGGATTTCAATGCCTGCTCTAACTGAACTGTGCTTAATGGGTGACTTCTGCTCGCAGACCGTCCGAATGGGATGCAGATTCGGCATGGAAGCGTCATCGCTGATCACCAGCGGCAGTCGCCGAACAGAGGGGCGAAAGCTGGCAGACGACTCGAGTGGGGTAAAGTCAAAGTTAATGTGCGGTGCCTTGCAGGGTAACTTATTGTTCGCCAGTCGGCGGTTCAGCAACGGAAAATGCGGCCATCAGTTCGTCAAGTACTGCGGGGCCATCGGCTTCGTCGGCGTCCAGTGGCCAGTAGGCGTCGTGAGCATCGACGACTCGTAAATGTCCTTTATGCAAATGCGACAACATGCGAATTCGTTTTGCATCACGATAGCGAAGGACAGCGTAACCCGTTTCCAGATGGATGTTCTCGACTCGCCATGCTAACGCGCGGAGGTTCAGCTCGCGCAGTTGCAGCATTCGACGAGCGGCCGTCGGGACAGGCCCAAAACGGTCGCGAAGTTCGGTCTCCAGTTCTGTCAGCTGCCCAAGCGTATTGGCCTGCGACAGACGGCGGTAGACTTCGATCTTCAGTTTCTGTTCGGGGATATACTTGTCCGGAACAAAATGACTGACCGGCAGTTCGATCTTGCAATGCCGCTGATATCGAAGTGGTTGTTTCTTCAGAGCACGCACGGAATTTTCCAGCAGCTGGCAATACAGTTCGTAACCGACCGCAGCAATATTGCCGCTCTGTTCGGTGCCAAGAATGTTGCCCGCGCCACGAATTTCCAGGTCACGCATGGCGATCCGAAAACCGGCTCCCAATTCGCTGTATTCTTCGATCGCTTTCAATCGTCGAGTGGCCTTGGTCGTAACTGCTTTACCATCCTCCAGCAGCAGATAGCAGTACGCTCGGTGTCGATCGCGGCCGACTCGACCGCGCAGCTGATGCAGGTCAGCCAGACCGTAAATATCGGCCTGGTGAATGAACATCGTGTTGGCGTTGGAAATATCCAGACCACTTTCGATGATCGTTGTTGCCAGCAGGATATCGGCTTTGCCGGTGACAAACGCCATCATAGCGCGTTCAAGGTCATCTTCATTCATCTGTCCGTGCGCGATTGCCAGAGTCGCCTCGGGGGCGATGCGCTGCAGACGTTGTGCGATCTCTTCAATGTCGTGGACGCGATTGTGCACGAAGTAGATTTGTCCGCCGCGATTCAGTTCGCGCATGATCGCGCTGCGGACGAGATTTTCATCGAAGCGACCCACACGCGTTTCAATCGGCACGCGGTCACGCGGCGGAGTTGTCAGACTGCTGATATCCCGGATACCCAGCAGTGACATGTGCAGAGTCCGTGGAATCGGCGTTGCGGTCAGAGTCAGCACATCCACATCGGCACGCAGATGTTTGAGTTTCTCTTTGACTTTGACGCCGAATTTTTGTTCTTCATCGACGACAAGCAGACCAAGGTCTTTGAACTTGATGTCTTTGGAAACGATCCGATGTGTGCCGATCACGATATCAACGGAACCTTCTTTCAGGCGTTCAATGATTCGGTTCTGTTCGGCCGCTGACCGATAACGCGACAGCATCTCCACGGTAATCGGAAACTCAGCCATGCGCTGGCTGAATGTGCGAAAGTGCTGTTCGGCCAAAACTGTGGTTGGGACCAGGATCGCCACCTGTCGGCCATTGTCCACGGCCTTAAAGACGGCTCGCATCGCCACTTCGGTCTTTCCGAAACCGACATCCCCGCAGATCAGGCGGTCCATGGGTCGGGGCTGTTCCATATCGCCTTTCAGATCGGAGATCGCTGCCACCTGATCGGGCGTTTCTGTAAAGGGAAACGCTTTTTCAAACTCCTGCTGCAGGTGAGAATCTTCGCGACATTGCAGACCGGCTCGAGAAGCTCGTTCTGCCTGCAGCTGCAGCATGTCGGTGGCCATGTCCGAAATCGCATCGGCGACCTGATCTTTTTTCTTCAGCCAGGAAGTGCCGCCGTACTTTGTCAGTTCGGGCGTCGTCTTGGCGGGACCAATGTACTTCTGAACGAGGTGAATCAGAGAAACCGGAACATAGACAATGACGGAGTCTCGGAATTCGAGGAGCAGATGTTCTTCCTGCTGACCGTTGGCACCTGTCATCGCCATTCCGCGATAGCGTGCGATCCCATGCGCCACATGCACAACCAGATCCCCGTCACGCAGATCGAGAAACGTGTCGATCGTACGCGTGTCCGCACGGCGTTTGCGAGTTGTCGTGCGGGCTGTTGAGCGAGAAAACAGTTCGTTGTCGCTGATGACAATCAGATTGTTGTCGATGACTCGAAAACCGCGACGAATACGACCGGTCGTCAGCGAAACACGAGAACCCAGTGTCGTGCCGCAGGATGAATCGGTCTCCGTAATCAGTTCTTTCAGTCGGTCCTGCTCGCCCTCATTATGACAACACAACAAAACATAATCGGTCGGACCCAGCAGCTCTGAAAGTTCCACCAGAGCATCTCGGCGACTGCCTGAGAATCGTTCGACAGCCTCAATCGACAGATGGCAGGAAGTTTCGTAACTGTCGACACCCAATGCATCGACCGTGACTGACGGAAATGTCGTCAGTCTTGCCATCGTCGCATCAACACCGAACAAGCCCACGGGATTTGAAAGTCGCTGCAGGTACATGCGACCTTCGCTCACCGACTGTTGCAGATCGCTCAGGATCACGATCGTTCCGGCAGGCAGGGAGTCAATCAGGCTTTCGCTGTCGTCGTCAAAAACCGACTTGGATGTCGCTGCGGGTGCACGGGTTTCCGGCGGTGTTTCGAGTGAGTTTTTCTTCGAGCGGGATTTGGACGAACGGAGGTTGGCAGCAGCGGGAGCAGTCTCCCCGGCCGTTTTTTGTTCTCCCGCTTCCGCAGGATGTCCGGAGCTTATCGTTGCCGTCAGAGAAACGCTCTTCAGGTCTTCCAGACGCCGCTGACTTTCGACGTCGAAAGAGCGAATCGATTCGACTTCGTCGCCGAACAATTCAATGCGAACAGCATCTGGCTCGGTGGCAGGAAAGATATCGAAGATACCGCCGTGAATGGAAAATTCGCCGGGCAGCTCGACGGCGGTGACTCTTTCAAAGCCTCTTGCCATCAGCCATTCGGTCAGTTCGCCGAGCGGAAGTTCGTCGCCGGTAGAAATTGTACGAGTGGCGGCCTGAATCGCGGCACGAGAAGGGACGGGCTGCAATAAGCCGGGAATACACGTCACAATAATGACCGGGGGACGATCGATCTGCGAGAGACGGCGAATGACCGAAAGGCGAGCCGCATGAACCGAGTCACCCGCATCAATGGATTCAGGCAAGCTTTCCCATGCTGGAAACAAAACCACCGATGACAGAGAAACGTCTGACAATTCGTCGACGAATTCTTCCGCGTCCCGAATGGTGGGCAGAACTACGAGATGCGTTTTGGTGGTGTCAGCAGCAGCAATCGCGGCAATGCTCAGCGCGCAGGACGAGCCCCAGGCGCCGTCGATTGCGGCACTGCGCCCCGAATGAAGGGACGCCATGACCTCAGGGAAACCCGGGGCTGCGGCAATCAACGTCGTCAGTTCAGGAAGAGTCGTCGGAATCTGCGTCCCTGAGCTGGTCATTTCACGAGGATTCTAGAACACCCTCAGCAGGTTTCGAGCGACAAGTCCCAGGAAACCCGGCAATTCCTCATCCAACTTTATGGGAACAGAACGCCATTGATCTCAACCGTACCAAAACCGGCACCTGGAGCAATAATGAACGGATCTTCGATAAACGAGTTTCCGTTGATCCCTGTGGAGATCACAGCCATTCTGTTCTGAGTGCCCGCCAGGCCCACGGTTCCGCCCACCTGCGTGAAGACAAAGCCACGTTCGTCGAGGCCTCCGAGGTCGCGGAATTCCACTGTGTTCTGCACGAACTGGAAGAACGAGTTGGTCGTCGCCCGGCGGATTTCGATTGCTGTGCCACCATCGGACTCTGAGCGAATGGCATTGCCGAGGAATGCGATGTCCGTTTGCTGACGGAAGGAGAAGAAGAATGCCGTTGGTGAAATCCCGCCCATGCGGATGGTGTTGTTCGCAATCTGGAAAACATCATCGTTAATGAAGGATGTACCGAACAGGTCGGCGATGACCACGCCGGTATCGGTGCCAAGGTTCGTCACAGTCACAAAGTTGTCCTGGAAAGACAGTTCTGTCAGAGCTAGCGTTGATCCGTTGGAAAGGTCGAACGCATGCTGCTGTTCAACGGCTCGCAGGTCCATTCGGTTGCCATCCACCTGGACACGAGCTGCTCCAAACCAGTCCATCGTGATCGCATCATCAAACGCCGGACGATTGTCGAGCGGGTTTGCGACGGCCGGGTCAAAGGTGTCGTTCACCTCGAACTGATTGTCGAAGATGCGGGTCCGGATTGCGGCTCCCTGAGCGGTAGCATTGGACTGCAGAATGCGGATCACATCTTCTGAGTTGGACAGGAAGCCGCTGTCTGTAATCAGCACTTCAAACGGTCGATCTGCTCGGCTGTAGTCGACAGGATCGAGATCCGTTGTGGACGGATCAGTTTCCGGATTCACCGTATAAGCCAGCAGGATCGTTTCCCGACCATTGGTTGGGTCGTCACCGTTATTGTCGAAATCTGTATTCATTACACCAAGAGACATCAGGTCCTGAGCGTGAATCGCACGAATGTCAGAATCGTTGACCTGGGAGTCTACGATCATGAAGAACTGTTCGTCGGCCGCATCGACAGTGTCGGTCGGGCTTTCGGTGTTCACAATTCGCACACCAAACTCATTGTCGTCAAGAATCATGTCCGTAACGGTCACCTGTCCGGCATTGCTCAGGAAGATACCTGCCGCATCGTTGTCATCCAGCCCATTTCCCTTCGCATCCGAGATCACTCCGCCTGTGCCTGGAGTTGCCGCTGTCACATTCGGTTGAATCAGGAACGTGCGTTTCTGGTCTCTGTTGGTATTCACCAGGCGAATGCCGTAGTCGGGCGAGCCGCTGCTGTTAACCTGTTCCAGATGAATATTGATGCCGCTGTCCTGAATATTGACTGCAGCAGCACCAGTGGTGTCAATCTCACCGTCGTCGGTGCTGATTTCATTGTTGTTCAGACCGAAAAATCCAATCCCGCCGACGGATTCGACGTCCATGTCGATAATGCGAACAAGGCCGATGTCGTCGCCCGTGATGGGATCGACGCCGATATTGTCCACGATATCAAATCCGGCACCTCGGCCCACATTTCCCTGAGCATTCGTAATGACGGCATTGCTGAATCGGACCGTGCCTGTATTTCCCAGAATCTCGATGGCCGCGTTTTGAGAGTTCAGTTCGTTGTTGACCTCGGTCCGATCAGCCGATGCTGTTCCAAAGGTAATGTCGCCGGACGAGTTGTTAATCGAGATGCCTTCCAGCAGACGATTCGTGACGGTGGTCACGCCTTCGAAGTCCACCTCGCCGCTGATATTGTCAATGAAAATCGCTTCCTGATCAGTTAGGTCCACGGTCACATTGTCTAGAAATGAAACCGAAGAATTCGCAACGTTGTTGGCGAGGAAGATTCCATTACCATTGCTGCTTAACCCGGCTGCTGTCGATCGTACCTGCACCGTGTCGGCAAAAATGACCTCACTGTTTGCGAGCTGATCATGAATGGAGATGCCGGCTTCCAGGCCAACACCTGCGTGATCACGCACTTCGACTGTATCTGAGAACCGTACGGTTCCTGAGGAGCCGGTAATTTCAATTCCGCCCGCCAGACGACCACTGACGAGTAATGGATCGGTGAAGGTAACGGTCCCTGACGCATTCTGAATGAACACGCCCTGCGCAGTCGGGCTCTGAATCGTAGTTGCCGCGAGGCCGGTTCGCGACTTGCGGAAGACATAATCACCGGCACTGTTGACGACAGAGATCCCTGTGCCAAGACTGTTGGTGATCGAGACGTTGTCAACTGTCGCCGCCCCACCAGTGTTGTTCTGAATAATCACTCCGCGACCGCCATCTTCGGTGATGGATGAACGATTCATAGAGAATCGGCCGCCGGTCATGTTTTCGATCTGCAGTGATGCATTGGGCGACGTGTTCTGGATGGAGCTCAGCAGAAAATCATCGGTTGAGTTATAGTTGATTGTGCCATTTCCGCCGTTGACTCGCATCGTAGGCGCTGCGGACGTACTGGACACAATAGACGTGTTGGAAATATTCGTCAGGCCTGTGGTGTTCTCAAGCAAAATCCCGGAAAGGCCTGCGTTGATGACACTCGTATCGTTAATCACCACGTTGGAAACGGCATTACTGTAGATGCCGTTCAGCAGCGGGGTGTTGATAATGAATCCGGACAGCGTCGATCCATTGTTCATGGTCACGCCATTGCCGGCCGCTCCGGTCAGGATGGGACGCGACAGTGTTTGATTGACAGCAAAGGTTGGCGAATCCGGCAGGGTCAGCTGAAAGGTTTGTCCAAGGATCGAAAGTGGTACCTGAGTTTCCACGGTGCGGCCTGGAGTAATCAGACCTTCCCCGATCAGTTGCTGATTAGGCAGCAACGATACGATGTTCTGTGGTGCTGCATTGAAGGTGCTGCCGGCATGCACAAAGGTAATGTCTTTGCCAGCGGACAGCCCCTGAGTCAGCAGCTGGAATGGATCGTCGATGCTTCCGTTAAACAGAGGGCCTGAGGCGTTGCTGTTCACGTGGGCGACCGTGAATGGGGTTCCGTCCGACTTGTTGGCAATCTGTCCGCCGACGTTGACGCCGGTGGTCGAAGCCACAACGTTCATGTTACGACGCACAGGATCACGGAATCGCTGAATCGCCGAACGCTGAGTGTGTTCCTGGCTGGAGAATCCGCCAAAATAAACCGCAGCGCTAAAGCTGACTGTTGTGTTGAATCGATCGTCATCGGTCAGTTTAAGACCGAGTTCCAGCCACTTGCCGATATCGGCCTGCAGGCGTGAAGACCAACCGCCGAAGCCTTCCGTGTGGTCGCCTTCGTAGTAGTAACCGCCACCGAATGCACGCAGGTCGATTCGTTCGGCAAACTTTCCTGGCAGCAGAATCCCGGCTTCTGAGTCGAAGCCTCGCAGGGCTTCCGCAAATGTATCAATGCGTGTGTAAGTAATGTTGTCGCCGCTGAACGCGACACTGTTCTGATCAATTCCCTGGCCCACCAGATTAAAGGTCTCGCCAAATGTCTGGTAGACGTTACCGCGAGCTTCCCAGCCATTCGCCAGAATTTCCGCACCCGCACCCCACTGCTGGAGATTTGCGCCGGTCAGTTCGTCGTGGTCAAAATAACCGTTTCCACCGAGTACCACGTCCCAGTCCGGAATGTATTGACGGTAACCACCGCCGAACGTCCAGGCAAGATTCCCCTGGTTTGCATACACCAGCCGGGAGTCGCCGAAGAACAGGCCGTCTTCAATATTGATGTACGGCATCAGGTTCATGTGGGTGATCGATTCCTCTCGACCCACTGTGTCACCCGCGATATGACCGCCTCGAAAAGACACTCCGAAGCCGTCTCGATTGGAATCGATGACTTCTGAAGCTGATCCCGACGGCGTTCGCCCGAATGAAAAGGCGCTATCCTGAGAATAGGCGGCCTGAGTGCTCATCGCTAATGAGATCAGCGCGGCAGCTCGGGTCAGTTTCTTCAGCCAGCGATTTGGGTTTCGAACGATCTTCATGACGGTCCTCGAACCAGGATCGTGAGTCGCGATTCCATTCAGAATCGCGGAGGGCGGTACATGCACCACACCCGTTCACTTGACCTCTCCGGAACCTGCAGCCACTTTCGAACATCCTGTCCGAAACACTTTCCACTGCAGATCGATGTCAGCAAAGGCGCAATGTCACAAGAACACGACACCTCTGCTACGAGAGACGAGGCGTTTGTAACTGTCTCCGAAAACACCAGCAACAGGGCTTCATGGCCTCAGACCGCCAAATTCCGGGAGGCATTCGAAGTGAACGGGGTCCTTCTGCCAAAACCCGAATCTCTGCTCTGCCGGACGGCATGTTCTGCCTGTTTTGGCAAGTTCCCTTTCCCTCCAGCAGATTGTGGAAAGTGTTCATGCGTTCAGATTCATGGCGACGGCCCCAGCGTCAGCTCTGTTGGTTTCTGAAAAATTTGGGGAAAGATCGGCAGCCTGGTCACGCAATCGTCTGCTCGGAGACGAAGCGGCCGAGTTTCTTTCCGCAGAAATTCTCTATGCTCCGGAGTGACGCGATTCCTTTTGTGCTTTCCATGGTTTCTACAATTTGGTTGAGAAATTGAATTGGCGATCGAATGGCCAGCAGAAGCTGACTACCCGGCGTCTAAATTTCCGAGAGGCCTTCCTCCACCCGCTGACGGACGATTTTTTATGTTGAATGTTCAAAGACTCGAACGTGTCCAAATTGTCAGATCGTCCTCACGACGGGCCGGTCTGTGCTGCGTGATGGCTTTATTTCTGGTGGTGCCCCTGACGGCGGTGGCTCAGAACAGCGATTCCGGCACTGACGAAAAGCCGCTGACGCTGGTCGCTGAGGGAACTCGGCCACTGCTCACGATCACTTTTTCCAGTGCTGATCGATTTATGAGCGAGGCAAAGTACATCTTTGACGCCTCTGGTCAGCCAGAAGGCTTTAAGGTCTTCGAGAATTTCGTTTCGACAACCCTGAACAATCTGGATGGCTTCAGCCGTGACAAGCCGTTCGGAATCATGGGATACCTGCCTGTCGCATTCCCGCCGATGCCCGAGTTCGTGGCATTCGTTCCGGTCGAGTCTGTGGAAGCTGCCACAAAGCTGGTAGAGAAAGCCCCCGTGGTCATTCGCAAGGATGATGCAGAAGGCCGTTATGAAGTCATTGGCCCGAACCGCACCTTTCCCGTTCTGATGAAGGACGGGTATGCGTTCATTCCTCTGGGAAATGATCCTCCCGAAGAAGTGCTCGATCGTGAATTGCCCGATCCTGCAAAGCTGCTGGCTGGCCAGGCTCAGCAGTTCGACATTGCTGTTCGTCTGGACGTCGAATCCATTCCTGTGGCGACTCGCACATTGCTGATGGGTCTGATTTCGTCCGGCATTTCCACGACTCTGCAGCAGCGAGATGGCGAACCCGAAGGCGCTTATCGAATCCGTCGAACAGAAGGCGAACGAGGACTCGAAGCTCTGCGAATGCTGATCACAGAATGTCAGAAGATCACTTTCGGCCTGAAGGTTGAACAGGCTGAGCAGGCCGTAAATATTGACATCCTGATCGATGCACTCGATGGCTCGAAATTCATGAAGGAAATTTTCCAGTCCACGGAGAAACCCAGCTACTTTATGCCGTTGCTGGATGATGACGCCGCCGTTTCACTCTCTATGTCATCGATCATGGCGGAACGAGACAAGACGGCCTACATCGAGATGATGGAAGGCGTCAAAATGGAAGTGACGCGACTGATTGATGAAAACAAACTGGGCGCAACTCCGGACGAAAACAGCCCGATTGGTCAGGCATTATCCGCCGTCCAGAAGACACTCGAAGAACGACACGTCGATGTGTTCGCGCAGTTCTATCGGGACTCGTCCGGCAAGCTGGCGATCGTCTGGGCAGCCCGGCTTCTGGAAGGTGATGCCATGGCGGCCGGGCTTCTCGATGCCGCCAATCGTCTGAAAGACCTCAACGAAGTCAAGAAAGTCGGTGAGCTTCAAATTGGCGCGGCCGAACATCTGGGCATCACGTTTCATCGTTTAATCTTTGCCCAGCAGGCGTCTGAAGCCGTGGCTGTGTTTGGAGACAATGTCGGCCTTACGGTCGGCATCGGTTCCACGGCCATTTGGGGTACACTCGGTGGCGAAGGTTCTCTGGCAACGTTGACTGGTGTGATGGACAAGCTGGCAGAGGCCGTTCAGTCGCCGACCGAACGACGCACTCCGCCGAATTTCCGCGTGATCGTGAACGTCAATCAACTGGTGGAAATGGCCACGACCGCAGAAACCGCCGGCAAGAAAGCGCGTGCGGAAAAGGAACAGGCGGCCGGTGCCGCCGTGGCCGCTGAATCAAAGATCGCTGCTGCCGCAGAGCCTGCGCAGCCAGCACCTGCTGACAACGGCGGAAATGGAAATCGTGACGGTCGTCGTGCGGCGATGGAACGACGTCGAGACCGCGGCGGGAAGATCATGCGTGAAACGCTGGCGGAGGGTGATGACCGTATCGAAATAGATTCACGGCTGACGGAGACAGGCGTGCGAGTGAGAATTCGTCTGGAAGAAGGCTTCGTCAAGATTTTTGGAAGATTGATCTCCGCGCAGATCGCTCCGCAACCGGAACTGGAAGTCATTCCGACGCCTCAATAACCTGAGCGAACTACAACGGAGTCCGATACATCGCAGGTCATGATGCTCATTCTGAGAACGGGATTCGTGACCTGCGGTCGTTTTAACCAGGCGATGGAACAAAACGCTGTTCAGCTCATGCTGCCCAACGTCATCTTGACCTGTTGTTCCACCATCGTGCGGTACTTTCCGCCCAGTTCCATTAGCTCCGCATGAGTGCCGGTCTGTAGGATCCTGCCGCCTTCGACAACCACAATCAGGTCGGCCCCGGCGATTGTGCTCAGACGATGTGCGATCACAAAACTTGTGCGGCCTTTCATAAGACGGCTGAGGCTTTGCTGAATCAACTGCTCACTTTCCGTGTCCAGATTGCTGGTGGCTTCGTCGAGAATTAACAGTCTCGGGTCAGCCAGCACGGCGCGGGCAATGGCCAGTCGCTGACGCTGACCGCCGCTTAACCGGACGCCGCGTTCGCCGATTAAGGTGTTCATTCCGGCCGGCAGTTTGTCGATGAATTCCAGAGCATTGGCGATCTCGGCCGCTTTTCGAATTTCTTCCGCAGTCGCGTGCTTTCTGGAATAAGCAATGTTCTGCCCGATGCTTCCATCGAACAGGAAAACGTCCTGTTCGACAACGCCCAGCAGCGCGCGGAATGATTCGACGTCATAGTCACGCAGGTCACGGCCATCCAGAGTCACGCGGCCCGAGGTTGGGTCATAAAATCGAGCGACCAGATTGCAGATGGTTGTCTTTCCCGCGCCGCTCGGCCCGACAAGCGCCACGGTTTGTCCAGCCTTCACTTTCAGATTGATGTCCGACAGTGCGGGTGTTTGAGTCCCCGGATAAAGAAATGTGACATCCTCAAAGAACATCTGTCCGGCCGTCTTGTTTCGATCGGCTCGCAGGCTGTGAGGCGTCGATTCCATCTCGCGCGGTTCGCCGAGAAGGTCCAGTATGCGGTCCAGCCCGCTGAGGCTGTTCTGGAACTGAGTCGCGCTGGATGCCAAAGCGGCCAGAGGTTCCAGCAGCATCAGCAGATAAACCAGAAACATCATCAGACCGCCGATGGTCATGTGACCATTGATCACTCGCCACCCACCGTAGAACAACAAGCCCGCGCTGGCCATTGGGATGAGTGCTTCCCAGACCATTTCGACGGCTCGCATCCACCACCAGGCGTAAAGTTCCTGGCGAGCCATCATGTTATTTTCCTCCGAGAACCGAGCCGACTCCCGTTTCTGCCGACTGAAGGCACGCACGATGCGCATTCCGGCGAAGGATTCTGCCGCACCCGCGTCAATGGATTCTCGCTGTTTGCGAATGGCTCGAAACTGAGGACGAATGCTGTTGATCCATGCGCGATGAGTGACAAAAACTGTCGGCAGTAACACCAGCGCGCCAATCAGCAGTGTCCAGTCAACCCACGCGAGAATGACGAAGCTGCCGACCAGTTGAATCACGGCTCGCCAGGGATTGTAAAGCATCCCGAAGACTAGTTCGCCCACGCTTCCGCCGTCTTCACGCAGTACGGAAGCCACGCCTCCGGAACGCAGTTCGTGAATGCGATGCAAAGGCAGTCGGACAGCATGGTCGAAAACTTTGCGTCGGACTTCCAGCTGGATCTTTTTCGAAGTTTTTGTAGCGTCCCAGCGGCCCCAGATATGAATGATGATTTTCAGCAGAGAAACGCAAATCACCACTCCGACGGCTGCCGACAGCAAACGCATGGGGCTGTTGAGAGACGGAAACCAGGCGGTCATCCACGGTGGAACGGGCACACCATTCAGCACATAGTCGATGATGAATTTTGTTCCGGCCGGTGGCAACAAGCCCAGCAGCGTAGAAAGAGTCACCGACAGCAGCGTCAGGCTGATCTGCCAGCGGTAAGGATGCAGCAGTCCGAAGAATTCTCGCACCAGCTGCCATGAGGAACGAACACGGTCTTTGGCCGCACGTGCTTCTCCTGTCGAATGGACGCCCCCTTTCGGCAGCAGTTTTTCCTGGACCTTTTTCCGATAGGCCTCAAAACGCTGGCGGCTGCCGGTCGTTTGCGGCGGGCTACTGAGCGGAGCGTCCGACGGCGTGGGCGTCTGCGGATGGCTCGAGTGGTGGGAATGAGTCGGGTGCCGGGAATTTTGGTTCGCTGAGATCATGACGGATTGTAAGCCACGGCCGGATTCGGTCGAGCGTTGTTGGGCCGATTCCAGGAACTCGTCCGACGTCGTCAATTGTCTGGAAACGTCCATTCAGTTTGCGGTCGGCCACAATTCGATGAGCCAGTGAGGGACCAATGCCGTCCATCTGCATCCACTCGACCCACGTAGCCTGATTGATATCGATACGGAACTGACGGAGAAAAGAATCGCCTCGTTGCAGCAGAATGGGATCAGGCCGTTCCGTTGCGATGATAATCCACTCGATTGTCAGCACAGCCAGCATAAACGCGGTGCACCGTTGCAGCAGTCGGCGGTGTCGCAGGTCAAAATTGGGAAGACTGTGGTGGAGTTCTTCACGAGCGGCTGATGATTCTGCGGCCGGCGGCTGAAAAGAACCGGCTGATGGCGAGTCGACAGCCGCAGGCGTAACTACCGGTGGCCCGCCTTCTGATTGCGGAGGTGATTGCAGGTCGCTCATGGGAGACGCTGATACTCGTCTTTAAAGATGCCATGTGTTCACACGCAAAGGAGCGTCCGGTTGTTCGGTCCGTACGTCAAGTGCTTCACAGGCAATTCCCCGAAAACAAAAGGCAATCTTTGTGGCGATGACCGTTTCCTTTCGCCTGGGATCGTTGAAAACATGAGCTTTTCCGGGTGAAAGAGTCGTTGATGGTCGGAACCGTGCCTATGATCAGGAACTTGCTCTTTTACTAGGGTGAGCCGGCCAAACTCTAGACCCACTTTTTGATTTGTTTGAAGGACTTTGTGATCCATGTCTGATCCGTCTCGCGATACTCTGGAGACATTTGAAAATCCGTTTCCGCAGCGAAATTTTATCATCGAAACGATTGCCCCGGAGTTTACGTCCGTCTGTCCGAAGACCGGACATCCGGATTTTGGAACTCTGACGATCACGTATATCGCCGATAAAGTCTGCTACGAACTGAAATCTTTAAAGCTGTACCTGCAGGAATACCGCAATCACGGCGCCTTCTACGAACGTGTGACAAACATGATTCTGGATGACCTGGTCGCCGTGACTCAGCCGCGATGGATGAAAATCGAGGCCGCCTTCACACCTCGCGGCGGCATTCGCACGAACGTGATTGTCGAACACGGTAAGAAGCCTGAGTAGGTCTTCATCGCTGAAACTCGGCGAGCCCCGATAATGGGCTCGCCGGTTCTCGTGCAATCGTCTGCATTTGGGAGGGCGAGGCTCCTGCCGAGCCTCGTGTGTTCCCATCTCGTTGGCTCCGCAGGAACCTCGCCCTCCCGTGTCCCCACTTCGTGGGCTGCATCCGGAACTCTCGCGTATCGTCGTTTCGCTACGATGCTGGCAAGCGATCTGGTATCCTGATCGCTTCGATTGGGTTCGAATTGCCGGTCTTCTGATCAGACCGGATCTCTCACCAAAAGGGGCGTAACAATGGCCAAAGCATGGGGCGGAAGATTTCATCAGGCGACCGATCCGCGAGTCGAAGCGTTCACGGAATCGATCAGCTTTGACAAGCGACTGTATGCCGTGGATATCCGCGGTTCCATGGCCCACGCCACCATGCTGGCTCATGCGGGCCTGATTACGGATCTGGAACGTGATCGGATCTGTGATCATCTGGATCAGATTGGTGAAGAGATTGCCGCCGGGCAGTTTCCCTTCCGCCAGGATCTGGAAGACATCCACATGCACATCGAGAATGCGCTGATCACGCGCATTGGCGATGTTGGCAGAAAGCTGCACACAGGCCGCAGCCGAAACGATCAGGTCTCCACCGATCTGAAACTTTACACTCGCGACGCCATTGATGATCTGGACAAGCTGCTGGTGGAAGTGCAGAAATCCTTCGTCGATCGCTGTGATGTGGATGCCGACGTTGTGCTGCCGGGCTACACCCACTTGCAGAGAGCTCAGCCGGTAATGGCTGCGCATTACTGGCTGGCTTATACGGAAAAATTTCAGCGCGATCGGGAACGTCTGGCCGACTGCCGTAAGCGAGTCAACGTCTGTCCGCTGGGCGCAGCCGCACTGGCTGGGACAACGTTGCCGATCGATCGAGACATGACAGCTCGCCTGCTGGGATTTGCCTCGGTGGCTGCCAACAGTCTGGATGTCAGCAGCGACCGCGATTACGTGGTCGAATTTGTCAGCTGCCTGTCTTTGATCGCCGCGCACCTGAGCACATGGGCTGAAGAGTGGATTATCTGGTTTACGACGGAATTCAATTTCCTTCGACTGCCGGATGCCTACACCACCGGTTCTTCGATCATGCCGCAGAAGCGGAATCCTGATGTTCTGGAATTGATTCGAGGCCGTACGGCGCGCGTCATGGCCACGGTGCCACAGCTGCTGATTTTGATCAAAAGCCTTCCGATGGCGTACAACCGCGATCTTCAGGAAGACAAGCTGGCCCTGTTCTCTGCTTACGATGCATTGCGAGCCTGTCTTGAACTGGCACCTTCGATTATTGTCGGGGCCGAACTCAAACGCGATCAGATCGAAGCGCGTCTGGAAGACGGTTTCCTTGACGCCACAGCGCTGATGGAATATCTGATCAAGAAGGGTGTCCCGATGCGCACCGGACACGAAACAGTCGGAAAGTTGGTAGCGCATTGCGAAGTTCACAAGTGTCGGCTGATCGATCTGTCGCTTGAGGATCTCAAAACAGCCTGCCCGCTGATCGAAGAAGATGTCCGCAACATCCTCGGCGCCCGCAACGCCATGAAGGCTCTGCAAAGTTATGGCTCCGGCGGCGAAACCTCCGTCACCGCCCGCGTTGCCGAATGGAAGCAACGCCTGGCCTGAAAATTTCCCGGCTCGATATTAAAACCGTAGCCGGACTCGTGAGAGTTCAGAATTCCCCTTCGAGTTCTCACGAATCCGGCGACCCGTGAAAGTGTTGTTAGGCATATTCAAAGACGACGCCTGGCACGGATCTTCCAAAGACGCACTCTCTCCAAATTCGCGACACGATTCATCGAGCGTGCTCGGCGAGTTCATTAAATGCCGATGCTCTGGAACCACATTGCCCCGCTGATGTGTCCGCAGCTCAGTGGACGGAGGCTGTCCACTGGACATCGAATCTCGTTGTTCAGGATTTCTATGCGCCGCACCCCGAAGAATACCTGGGTCTGCAGAAACTGAATCAGCAGCTTGAACTTAAGAAGAACGACCCAATCGATTTCGCCAAATTGCGGTGGATTCGGGACGAAATCGAAGCGGCATGTGGCGGCCCGAAAAGTGTGGCCAGTCAATTCCGTAAAGTGAAGTTGATGACGGAGGGCTCCATCACCGATGAACGACTGCCCTCACTGTGGGCTCTGGAACGCTGCACGTGGCTGGACCTGAGCGACACAGAAATTACAGACGCATCTGTACCGTTCCTGCAGTCACTTCCAAAACTTGAACGACTTGACATCCATCGAACAAAGATCACAGCAACAGGCGCGAAGGAAATCCAAAACTCGCGATTGGGGCTGATGGTGTTCCACAAACAATCCCGTAGCTCGGATCTTTGAACGCTCTGCCCGGCCGAACCTTGGGCGACATCGCAGTGCCTTCCTCACGGAAATCGGTGTAGACAGGATCGTAGCGCATGCTAAGCATCGCGCCCTACAGTCCGGCGAGAGGTGGGATCTCGTTCTTTGAACCCGTTTCGAATGGCAGCGCAACATTGCGAGGCATATCAGGGATCGTGACACTGTTTTTCTGTTCTTCAAAGTAGTCGACCAGCGAACCGAAGAACTATTCTGTTGGACGTGACCGTGAGGGATGAGCCCGCGTGGCCGAACGAGGCGAGTCTTCATGAGTTCCTCAGGGGAAGATCCATCCTGGGAGTCATTTATGGCATAGACTTTGCTTCTCTGGTCGGAAGACTGCGTCAAAACGCTGCCAAAAAAATTCGCAAAGACCTTGTGATGTTGCGTGAATCTGACAATTCGATGATGGCAATTGGCTCCGGGAACGAAATATTTTTCGAGATTACGAAGCGACGCGCTATGGGGCTGCCTGATTTTCAATCTGCACCTGCTGAAACCAAGAGCATCGCCCAGTCCCTTACAGTGGCAGCTTCTACTGGGGCACTCAGTACCCGCTCAAATGCTCACCTCTATTCGTGTTCGGATGCGGTTGCTCAGGGCGAAGGTTCTGCGGCGCAATTGGATGGTGGCCACTGGGAGTTGCTGGAGCGAGGTCTGCGTCAGAGATTTGCAGCGGTCCGGGCCTGCCTGGATGAGATTTTCTGTCGTCAGAATATTCCCTCGTACCTGCGGGAGTTTGGCTTCATTGAGGCCCAGATCAAATCGCTGTTTGGGACTGGGCTGAACAACAGCCGACCGAACGCTGGCTGGACTTGGTTCGGTTCGACGGACGTCCATTTGAGCTCTGCCGGGCAGCTGACGGTTCTTGATCATAATTTCTCGCTGCCTACGGGGCTCGATCTGCTTTCGTCCATGATCGAAGCTCGCATTTCAGAACTGTCCTCTCGCCCCTTGTTGTCGCTGCCGCCCATTGAAAACTCAACAGGCGTCACGGTTGTGCTGATGCCCGGCTTTTACAGTGCTGCGGGGCGAGGCAATGATTTTATTTGTCGATGCCTGAATGCCTATCCTGCGAAAAGCACGGATCTGTCGATTCGTGGAGATGGCGTTTTTGCGCACGCCGGTGCGGAGCGACTTCGAGTCTCAACAATTGTTCGACGCATTGATGACGATCTGCTGGATCCGAATTGCCTGCGGCCCGATTCACTTGTCGGCGTTCCTGGGCTGGTCCGCGCTTGGAAAAACGGGCTTGTGAATGTGTTGAGTCCTCCGGGCAGTTGCCTGGCCAATTGCCGAACATTCGGGAAGCTGATCCCTCGCATGATTCGCGAACTGCTTGGCGAAGAACCACTTCTGGATTCTGCTTCCGTTCTGGAGTGTGATGATTCGGCTGTTCTGAAACACGTGATGGCGAACTTAAAAGATTACGCGATACGAACAAATGATCCGCTGCATCCGGCGCGACCTTTCTTTGGCCGCAATGGCATGTCTGTTGAATTTGCCGACCTGCTGACTCGTCTGCGAAAGAACCCGGCCGCCTATGTGGCGAGACCTCTGCTGCCGGAAGGTTCACAGACAGGTCTGAATCTTCGCCTGTTCGCCAATCATGGTGAGGATTTCCATTTGATTCCCGCAGCGATTGGGCGGCGCTGCCAGCCAGACGGCGGCGCATCGTTGTCGATCGGAACCGGTGAAGAAATCATTCCCGTTCTGTAGGCACTGGCTGCGTGAGGAAATCACAGCTGACTGCGTCGCGATCAGGCCAGAAAGCGGCGCAGGACGTTGGCTGTGATTCGTGAGATGTTTTGATCCACAGGCAGCGATGCCACGTAGTTGATGGATCCGGCGGAAAAGACATGGCCACCGGAGGGCGTGTCGAAGATAACTATCTCGGCACCACCATCGTCAGGATTTAAGCCTCGGGCAACCACGTGAGTGTTGGCAGGGGAACTCGCCGAACGTTTGTCTGTTTCGTGACCCGATGCACCGCCTGGGCAACGGCAATGCAGACTGGCTTCGCCAAACAACTGGCCATTCTTCAAGCCCGTCCCTTCAAAGATCCAATGAGCTTCGTCCACGGTCTGATACGGAGCTCCGGTCATGGCGCCGGACGGAGTGAACACGACGCCAAGCAAGTTGGCTTCGGATTCATAACTCACCGCCATGCGGCTGTCGCAGCCGCCCATTCCTTCACTCCACAAGGAAGTGATACTGCCATTCTTCACAGTCATGGACAAGTTGTCGTGAATGGTGACTTCACAGTTCAATCCGTTGCCGCCCAAATAAACGAGTCGACCACCGTCTTCAAAGACCCAGCGTTTCACGCGATCGTACATCTCACGCGTCCAGTATTCCGGATGCACGGCGATGATAAGGACTTTGTAGGCGGACAGATCGAGCGTTCCGTCATGCAGCTGCGTCTCTGCATAGTAGTCATAATCGATGTGTTCTTTTTCCAGCCAGCCGGCCAGCCGCCATTCAGCCGGAGCAATATGACAGGCCTGTCGCCCTTCGATGGGATCAGTAATCTTTTCTTCGAAGTCGATACTGCAAAAGGGTTCGGGCCGTTCAAAGGAAAGCGGAACGTAAGCCGGATAGCCCCACGTGCCGTGCTCCGCATCGGTGTAGCGACGCAGTTCATAACGAGAATTCACCGTCGGCGTTGAAGGCAGCTGATCGGCGTGAATGTAGTTGCTGCGACCACCAAACGCGTTGTACGCATTCCATGTGATATTGGAGGCCAGCAGCGCAACTTTGGCGGTCGGCTGTTTGGGGGCGACAATCCATGGAAAGGAAAACTGCCGGCCCGATTTTGTACTGGCTCGAAAATAATACAGGCCACTTCGCTCCGGAGCTGTGACAAATTGACGATGCGTTTTGCACACGTATCCGACTTTGTTCCATTCCACTCCCGTCTGCGTGTAATCGCCGTCCGGAGTGACCTGCATTGTGGCTCGGGGCCCATGCTCATCGTGCCAGCCGAGCTCACGAACTCTTTCCGGCTTCCAGCCGTATCGCCAAAGTTCCAGCTTGTATTGTTCCACCGAGTGAACTCGGAACTCAGCCTCATCGCCGCTTTGAACCCACTTCGGCCAGGCATAGCCCAGCAGGCCATCGGAGAGAATTCGAAACTGGTGCGGTTCTTTCGAGGGGATCGTGATCTGCGAAAACTTCGCGCCGAATCCTTCCTTCTGCAGAATCACTTTGTACTCGCCGGGCGGCAGGTCGGCATGAACGGCGCCGCTGGCTCGGGAGCGTGCTTCGAACGATGAACCGGAGGCATTGATAAACTCCAGCAGAACATCCGACTGGGCAACGTATCGCTCGTCACTGACATAACCTACCAGCATCGACAAAACTCCCGCGACATTTTTTGGGGGGATAAAAGCTGATCCACAAAAGCTGACCAAACTGTCTCCGAATGCTCACGATACCGTTTTACGTCCAACAATCGACCCCGACGGACTGTCCTGAGCGATCACTTTTCGGGATTGTTCCGCAACCCTGAACACTCGTCTCCGCGAAGGGCGACAGGTACATTGCGCGTGTTCACAAGCTGGAAATTTTCTGCGTGCCGCGTATGGGAAGTGTTTCACACATACGCGATCACGAATGCGGGAGCACTGTCATTATGCGAGCCTTCCTGTCTCCGGCGTGCCGGTCTGCGCAAATTTTCATCGCTGGAGTGACGGGACTTCTGATCGCCAATTCCGGTTTCGCCGATGAGATTCATTTCGAAACCGAGATTCGTCCACTGCTGCAGCAGCATTGCGTCAAGTGCCATGGGCCGGAGACACAGAAGAGTGGGCTGCGGCTCGATGCAAAAAGCTTTGCGTTCCGTGGCGGTGACAGTGGTGCTGTGATTGTGCCGGGGAAAGCAACTGAGAGCGAACTGCTGCGTCGTGTTACCAGCACCGATGAAGATCTGAAAATGCCACCGAGTGGCGACGCGCTTTCGGTCAAAGAAATTGCTCTGCTGACGCGATGGCTCGATCAGGGCGCGCAGTGGCCGGAAACCGATTACGACCGTGAGGCACTCAAGGATCCTCGCCTGCAGCACTGGGCGTGGCAGCCGATCAATGTGTCTCAAGTACCCGACCTTCCGCAGTCGCCGAGCCTGACCGGTCGGACGATAAACCCGATCGATGGATTCATCGTCGCCAATCTTCTTAAGCATAATCTGAACCTTTCAGAAGAAGCCGACCGCCGCACGTTGATTCGCCGATTGTCATTCGACTTGCTGGGTCTGCCGCCTTCTCCTGAACGGATTCAGCAGTTTGTCGAAGATCAGGATCCGCAGGCTTATGAAAAACTTGTCGACGAAATGCTGGCCTCGGATCATTATGGCGAACGTTGGGCTCGGCACTGGCTGGACATTGCTCACTATGCAGACACTCACGGCTTTGAGCGCGATCAGCGTCGCGACAATGCCTGGCGATATCGCGACTGGGTGATCAAGGCGATCAATGCCGATCTGCCCTACGATCAGTTCCTGAAAGATCAGATTGCGGGCGACGTATTGCGGGCCGATGATCCCGATGCTGTTGTGGCCACCGGATTTCTGGCCGCCGGTCCGTGGGATTTTGTTGGGCAGGCCGAAACTCCCAGTCCGGTGCTCAAACGACTGGCTCGCGCGGACGACCTTGATGACATGATCACTCAGGTGATGACATCCACATGTGCCGTCACCATCAATTGCGCGCGATGTCATGATCATAAGCTCGATCCGATTTTGCAGCGCGAGTATTACTCAGTTGCGTCGGTGTTTGCAGGCGTTAAACGCGGCGATCGACTTGTTTCGCAGCGCGAACAGGAAGAGATTGCTCAGCGAAAAGTCACGATTGAGGAAAAGCTGAAAGTGGCCCGTGCGGAATTGGCGGTGCTGCGTCGAGACGGCTGGAATCTGGCCGACATTGTTGGCGGCGGAGATGGACACGGAGCCGGAAAACCGGACCACGCGATTGACCCGCTGACCGGACAGGCGACGGCCGATAAACGCGGGTTTCTGGAAAATGCGCCGGTCAATACGTTTGTAAAATCCGACCTGCCGTTCGTGGACGGTGTTGTGATTCCGGACGGCGGCAAATCGGGTGACGTCATCATCTCATCCACCGGCCTTGTGGCTCATGGCGTACCGGATACTGGCGGACGCGCGTGGGATGCGGTTCGCAACGGACCTGTTAATTCTCAGTTTTCCACAGAGCTGGGTGGCACTGACTTTTCCAAAGACGGCCATGCACTTCTTTCGCTGCATGCAAATGTTGCTGTTACGCTCGATCTTCAGGCGCTGCGACAGAAAGGACTTCCCGATCACGTTCTGTTCAGAACGCAGGTCGGTTACTTTGGTCAGACGCCCAACGCAGGTGCCGGGATTGCGGTGTTTCTGGACGGGCAACGCGTGTTTGAACGAAGCAGCCTCGGACGAGCAGACGGGCTTGTGGATATTGCGATTCCGATTGTTTCGTCGATTCGTTTTCTAACGCTCATGGCCACCGATGGCGGTAATGATATCAGCCACGATCAGATCTGCTTTGCTGATCCGCAGCTTGAGCCAGTCGACGACTCACAGACTGACGAGCACGCGGCGCGGGTGACTACTCTGACAAGTGCCATTGCGGATCTGCAGATGCAGCTCACTTCAATCCCCGAGCCTGCTCGTGTTTATGCGGCGGTTCCCGAAACGCCTCCCGTTGTGCAGGTACATGTGCGAGGCAATCCGGAACAACCGGGTGAAGAAGTGCACCCCGGGACCATTTCCTGCCTGAGTCATTTGACGGCATCATTCGGTGATAATTCGCTTTCGGAAGGTCAGCGAAGAATAGCCCTGGCCGAATGGATTACGTCACCAGAAAATCCACTCACACGTCGCGTGATTGTGAACCGTCTCTGGCATCACCATTTTGGAATGGGGCTGGTGGACACGCCTGGCGATTTCGGATTGGGAGGCAGTCTGCCGTCGCATCCAGAGCTGCTGGACTGGCTGGCGTCTCGGTTGCTGGGCAATCAATGGTCGGTGAAGTCGATCCATCGGCTGATCTGTCTGAGTGCCACCTATCGCCAGTCATCACAACCGAAGAATGCCGATCAATCACTGCTGGCGGAGAACCTGGATGCCGGCAATCGCTGGCTGTGGCGTCAGAACTCTCGGCGTCTGGATGCGGAATCGGTTCGTGATGCGGTGCTGTCTGTCAGTGGAAAGCTGAATCCTCAAATGTATGGTCCGGGATATCGCGACTTTGAATACAAAGAAGAATACGCGCCGGTTTATACCTACATCACCGCTGACCAGCCCGATCTGTGGCGCCGCAGCATCTACCGTTTTGTGGTGCGAACCACGCCCGATCAGTTCATGGCCACGCTCGATTGTCCGAATGCGGCCAATCTGACACCGGTTCGCAGTATTACCACTACAGCGTTACAGGCGCTCGCGATGATGAACAACGAGTTCATCCTGCGTCAGGCCGAATACCTTGCGCAGCGAGTGGCATCAGAAGCCCCGGCGTCGATGGAAGAGAAAGTGCACCGAGCATTTCAACTGGCCCTCGGACGAAAGGCCTCGCCCACGGAAGTTGCTGCTGCCGTTCCGTTGCTTGAACAACACGGCCTGCCGCAATTGTGTCGAGCCATGCTGAACGCGAATGAATTCGTCTACGTCGATTAAGACGTCCGCCACGTCACTGGCCCGCGGCTGCGTCTACCCGCTTTACAATCGCCGGCCCGAATTTGGCGGGGCTAAGGAAATTTTGCCCCTCATCAATTCCTAACGCTACTCAAACCCGATCTTCTTATCGATCTCCATACCCCGTCAGACTTAGCAGACGTCTGACGAATGATCGAAACCGTGCGGCCCTGGGAACGATGTTGTGAATGGCACTTTCGCCATCGCATCAGTCCCCGTGATGATGCCAGCAGTGCTGATTTCGTGGAGAGTAGCGATGAGCGATTCGGAAATGCGACGGCGCCGCGAGTTTCGTCTGCAGTCCGCTGCGGTAATGGGATCGTGGGCACTACCGTTCTCTTTTCGAAGACTTCTGGCGTCACCGGTTCGCACTGTTGTTAGTGGTGGACTTCGTCCTGTTGCCGACGAGACAACAGGCCTTCCGCTCCTCAAGAGCTATTCTGAGCCTGAGGCGCTAGCCGATGACACGGTTGGATTCGGCTAGCGCCTCAGGCTCAGAGCGCCCGCTTTTAAAAATAACATTGTTGATCGTGTTCTATTTCGACGTCCAAAACCAGGAGTTAAAGATGAAGATGACGAAGAAGCGTTTAGGGTTCACTTTGATTGGGTGCGATCTGCTGAGCGCGCTGTGAGAGCAATGAAATCACGAGGCTTGTTCACGGCTTAGGATACTGACGGCGGGAGATGCTATTAAAGATTTCTTAAACGTCGCGTGCGAGGTTTGACTCAAAAGAATCGACCGCAGAGTCAGGATCTGCTGGGCTCCCGCGTGGGACCAGCGCATGCCGGACAGCTTCAGGCGTTCAGTCACGATCTGCTTGCACGCCGATTCCACAATGCCGCTGCCGATTGGGCTGCCATGGCTGCGGTATTCGGAATAGTTCATAAATCTGCGATAACGATGCAGGTAACGTTTCGCCGTCTGCACGTCTTCCTCCTTGTCCGGACTGATGCCATGCTGCTTCTGCATGCCTGCGATGGACCGCATCACGCGGCCCCAGCCACCGGGTTCCAGCAGCAGCTTGCGGACACGCTTCAGCCACTCGGTTCGCTGCGAAGTCGTCAGCAGCAAGGCGTCGGCGATCGTGGTCAGTCGCAGGCTGGCGTGGTAATAATCGACAATGCGTTGAATCCTGATTCTCTGACCATCCACATGCAGATGCCGCAGCACATTCTTCCAATACGCCGGTTCGATTTTCCCGGCATCACTGACGTACACAATGCGGCTCAGTTTTGAGCCGCGACTGCGAATGATCAACGTCAGCAACGACGTGAAGTTCCGGCTGAGTGTTTCCTGATTGTCTTCCGGAGCACAGGCCAGATATATCGTCCCCAGTCGCTGGCCATCGCAGTAAACACTCAGAGTCGCAACGGATGCCATTTCGAAGTTTCCAAACGGTGCGATTCCCAGACTGACTCCGTCCCGACTGACCGCGAGTGTTACATTTTTACTGTGTTTTACTGCGTCATCAATCCATTCTTCCAGTTGCTTCACCTGACACGCTTCACGTTGAGGCTCCATGATCTCCGCAAGATACGAGCTCAGATTCCGAAGTTTCTCAGGGCCAATCCTGGCTCCCGTGCGTTCGGCAATGACTTCGATGCAGCGACTCTGCGACGATCCCGCTGCGGCGATCTGACGGCCCACAAGATCCTGAGCGCCAGGAGTGGCACCGAATTCAATCCCCAGAATCTTCTCCAGCGGCGAGATCGTGCGACCGCGGCTTCCCTGACGCCAGGTGGCTCTGAAAAGCATGATGTTCCCGAATCGCGTGAGTACTCTGGCGTGGCGTATCTTAAGATTAAGTCGCCGATACTTCTTCCCGAGATATTCCACATCCCTGGGCATCGCGTCCACCTTCGATGGTTCCAGGGAATTGAAACACCATTCGACAAACGACCGTGCCTGCTCACGCACGATCATTTCCACGCAGTGCTCAAACTGATCGGTATCCTCAGGCCCCATGCCCGGTTTCAGAACCGTGGTCGTTTCGGTCAGTTGACGCCGCAGTTCCATGAATCGTTTCAAAAGCCAGCCGTCGACAATCCCCTTCGGAATTGCACAAACCAACGCTCCTGCTGTAACCTGATTGTCCATGAGAGGTGTTCCTTCCTGGTTTGTTAGTGTCAGAACCAACATTCTCAGGCAGGACGCCTCTTTTTACATAGACCTCTTTCTCCCATTGTCACAGCGCATTACGCAGATCGCACCCACTGCGGGAGTCATCTCGGCTAACAGTTCCGGCGGTATCTCAGACATCCGTGTCATGCACGTGATGTCTCAAATTCTCAATTCCTTGTACAGACCAATACCAGCCCGTGAACGGTTACTCCTCAGAGTGACCACGACGGGATACGACAAATCGCGCGAGCAGACCTACGCCACCGATGCGAAGAGCAAGCCCCCAATTTACGTCTTTGAGGCCCGACCAGGCGACGTCATTTTCTAAAACTTCGACAAGTTCGCCCGCAGGCTGCATGCGGCTACGCAGGATGGAGTTCCAGTCCGTCCATATCCAGCCTCGCCGATCAGGCGAACACCGACACCTGCAACCAGCCGGTCGCATGCCGGCCGCCAACAAAGGCCACTACAACGGCCCAGTTCCTTTTATGTACCACGATCGAGGCAAGCTGCAGTGCGTCATCTATAGTCCGATCGCCGGTACCATTTCTTCCGCTGCGCCTTTGCCTACGCCGCGTGGCCGAGAAATGCAGCGAGACCTCAGCAACGGCTTGACCGACCGCGAACCTGACTTTGCCGACAACCAGATTCAGAGCATGGCGACGCCAACCGGCGAAACGTTCACCTTCGCATACGACGCCAGTAAGAAAACGGTCAGCTGACACCGCGCGGGCGCCAATGCCCTGATTCTGGGACCACCAGCTCAGCTGAAAACGACCACCGCCTCACCATCTGGTCGAGAACCACACGAGCCACTCGGGCGCGCACCAACAGCCCATCCCGTGACAGTGCCACAACACGGATCACCAAGCTGGCGAACAAGTCCGCTGCGAGGCCACGCCAAAAATAACGTGAGCGAATACGACCGCAAATATTCGTATAGACCGTACTTGATGGAGTTCTCAGCTGGTGGATTCCTTAGAACCGCGGATTATGGAGATCCGTTTTTTTGCATGCATGCCCGTTTTTTCCGCAAAACCGTTGCTTCCCGGCCTTGCAACGAATCCGGAGAAATAAAGGCAGAACCAGATTCCTGCAAACTCAAACGATTAAAACAAACATTATTCAACGCGATCCCGTGCATGATAGCTGCTTCGGCGGCAGCGATTGAACAGGCTTATCGATCACCACGATGCTCGTCGGAACTGACATGGAGAATTGGCATACCAATTGCTAATAAATTTCTTTTAAACATTAACACGCCCTTGCGGCCACACCCTCCATTTGTTTACCTTCAATTTTGACTGTGGGGATGTGTCTTTCCTTGGAGGTGTGCTAGCGGAGATTTTGCCTGGACTACCGGATCAATTTTTTCTGAATTGCAACCGGTAGTTTGTCTTTCCTTGTCCGATATTTGTAAGGGAAAAAATTTCTATGAAAAAAGCGACACGGTTTTCTTCGGGCCCATCGGTGCGGCGTGGTTTCACGCTAATCGAACTTTTGGTAGTGATAGCGATTATTGCTATCCTTGTTTCGTTGTTGTTGCCGGCAGTTCAGCAGGCGCGTGAGGCGGCGAGACGAACGCAGTGTAAAAACAACCTCAAGCAACTTGGGTTGGCCGCGCACAACTTTGAGTCCACCCACAAGAAACTGCCTCCAGGTCAATTGTTCACAGTCGCGGCTTACTCTACGTATAATTTTGATAACTTGGCTATTATCGGTACAATGGCATTCCTGACTCCATACATGGAGCAGGACGCCATGTATGCACCGTTCGGGGCAAACTTGAAGATGGAAGCTAGAGATTACGCGATCGACTCTGTTGATCCCAAGAAGATGCCCTACTGGAATTTTGCCGCAATCAATGCCGTGACTGCGAATCCTATCACTGGATTATCGTGCCCATCGGACAACCCTGGTCAGGCTCTTAAGCCTGGATCTACGGAATTCACAACATGGATAATCCGCACTCCGTCCGGACCAACGTACGGCGGTTACTATATAAACGATGAACTGCCGGATCCGATTGCGGCTCGCCATGGTCTGACAAACTACCTTGGGTGTTCCGGCAGATTTAATGTTACGGCGACGGAGCTTGGTATTGCGAGCTCTGATCCAAATTTTCGCGCTGTTGATGACTATGCGGGGATGTTTCGCCTCAATAAGCAAACGACATTTGCTGATTGTAATGACGGACTTTCCAATACAATCATGTTTGGGGAAGTGACCGGAGACTTTAAGGATGGATACAAAGGCGTAGGTCGATTGCGGTCACATTCATGGTTGATGGGGCCAATGGGTACACATTTTCAAACAAAATCACTCGGTGGGGTATCTTATTCAAATCGCGCAACGCTCGAATCTCTGAAGTTCACAAGCCGTCACGTTGGCATCGTTCAGTACTGTATGGGTGACGGTGCTGTTCGAGCAATTTCACTGAACGCTGATGCTGATGTGATTCTTCGCCTTTCTGGATCCTCTGATGGATTGGTTGTTTCTGGGTTTGATAATTGAAAGAGGATTGACATGAGATTTTCAATGTTAGTTGTGGTTTTGTTCGCGGTCGCAGGCGTCGGATGTGGTGGCGGCAGCGATGTTCCTGAAGAGCTTCGTGCTTCTCCTCAGACTGCCGCAACGCCGGATACAGTGATTAAAGACGGGCCGAAGGGTGCCGCGGCGCCAGAATCACCATTCTAAGAGGTTACCATAGTTGATTTCTTAATGGTGTGTTAAGGGAATAATGTTCCGCAGGATGATGGAACGTAGCCGTCCATTTCTGTGTGAATCCCCATCGTCGGCGATTTGGTTACGCGGCTTTGGGGATTGGAATCAGGTTATTGATCCTGGATTCAGTGGGCGGATCGAGGCCGCAGTTTTTCGCGAGCCGAGAGAACAGGCTTTCG
>CAMTWR010000060.1:0-33600 GCA_947085455.1 uncultured Planctomycetota bacterium
GGTGATGCAGATGCTGGCCGCTGGCGGTTATCCCATTCTTTGCGACGAGCAGCGTGCCGCAGACGACGACAATCCCCGCGGCTATCTGGAATTTGCTCCGGTGAAAGCACTGGAACGCGATGCCACCTGGCTGCCTCAGGCCGAAGGCAAAGCGGTCAAGATCACTCCGTTTGTGCTGAACAAGCTACCATCGAATTTTGAATACCGCGTCATCTTCCTTGGCCGCGACCTGAGCGAAGTTCTACAATCAAAAGAAACAATGCTACAACACCGAGGCCAGCCTCCCGGTCCGGACGGGAAGGTTATGGAAACACACTTCCGGAAGCATTTGAAATCAGTCGATCTGTGGCTGAGTGGTCACTCCAATTTACAGCTGCTCTTTGTGGATCACATTCAGCTCATTCAGCTCATTCAATCGCCTGAGAAAATTTCAGCGTCGATTCGCGAATTCCTGAGCGTAGAGCTCGACACAGAAAAAATGGTCTCGTGCGTCGATCCCGATCTGCATCGGCAGAAATGGACGGCTACGTGATAACGTGCTCGATGGTGGGCTTATTTGAATTCGCTTCGAGGCCGCACGACAGATCATGATTGTGGCTCCAGTCTGTCGCAACTATTTCGCTGCCCGGTCTGGTTCACCGAATCACTGATGAGGGCCAACACTGGCTCTCGCCTTTTGAAGTTGCGCGTTTGTGACCATCCCAACCCGACGCGTCAGCGAGGGATTGTGTTTTTGCCTTTCCGCAGTGTTTCGGAAAATCCCTCGCTGACGCTTCGTGTTGTGATAAATTGCTGTGTGTTAGAACGCTTGATCAACCGCAGGGCCGAAATGCGCAACTTCAAAACTCGCGGCTCCGGGTCAATTGCATGTCGCTTCATTTACCCGCGGTGAACTGCGTTGTTCGGTTTTGAGTTGCTGGACGGCAGGTTCCAAACGCCGTAGCAGCAAGATGAATCAGACCTTCGCAGGCGATGAGCGATGATACGCCGCGATTTGCACACCTATTATTCCGAGACGGCAAAGGAGAGATTGCTTACCAGCCGAAGTGTTGCGGCGATAAAATCAACAGATGCAAACAAGTTGCTCACCACATCGCTGAAGCAGTGTTCCGCAGGAATTGTGTGCAGCACAAGACCGAGTCATTGAAATGGTGATCGGTTTCTGTCTTCGGACAGAAACTGCGGCGGAACTCAAAACGTCGCGACATTGTCGTTTTGAACCACTGATGAACGCTGCTAAATGATGCAGACCGCAAAAACACAGTGTAAGGAACGGCAACATCGGCGATACATTCTCAGGCCATCACAGTTCCTGCAGGTCTTCGTATCGAGCAGTGTCTGGACCCTCAAGCAATCATCATTGTTGATTAGCGTCATTAGCGGTCTCGACAACGATTTCGGCCCCCGCACTTGCTTCTGCGCTGAACCGTATCACCACCGGGGCTGCGACAATGAAAACACCCGTTGTCATCACGAAGTCATCTCGACTGCGTTGTAGCAACGGGCATTGAAGCGATCAGTCGGAAACACCGGCTTTCAGCAGTGACTGGTCATTTGGTGACGATTTCAATGTCGATAATGTTATCGCCAGCCTGAACGTCTTTTTTCAGAGTACTCTGCGAGTTAAACTTCGGCGGTATAAACGTCTGCGCTACAGCCGCTTCGCCGCCTGCAGGACCTCCACCCGCTGCACTCGTAACACGTACAATGTGCTGTCCTACAACCGCACCAAAAGGCTCGCCTTTGTAATTCAGGATATAAGCTCCGCCTGCATCTGTAGTGGCAGTAGAAAGTGCTCCAACTTCCGCCGCTGCTGTGCCAGTCGCCATAGACTGGGGTTCGAATTGAATCAGGAGATTTGCTCCTGGCTGTCCGTCAACAGTGACTGTACCCATCACTTTCCCCAGTGCGGGCTCTGCCATTTCAGACGAACACCCTGATATCAACAGGCAGCCTGCCCAGGCAAGAACGAAAGCATGACGTAAATCAACCCGTACCATTTTGGAAAGATCCTATGTCAAATGAGTCTTTAAATTCCCATCAATAAAGTAGAGAGGGCGTTTCGAAATCCGAAACGCCACTCTGAGTTCGAAGATCTCGCGATGGGAGCTGTTCAGAATTCGCCAAGCACGGTACCGTCGGCGATTCCAGTGAGGTTTCGGACGAGTGCAAAGTCAAGGTTTTCAGAAACGAACTTGACTGCTCCATCTGCCATCGCGATCTGCATGCCTCCGACGTGCTTACTGCCACTGCCCCAGGCATAAGGACAGCCAGAAGTGCCGCCGCCGCAACCTTGTTTCGCATTGATTAATTGTCCGAATACAACGCCGCTGGTGTAATTCCATGCATTCCAATACGGACCGTAAACAGTCGCGTTTTTCTTAAACGGAGTTTCACACAATGCCATCGTGTTGCTGGTGCCGTCGGTGATGTCAGCCATTCTCGCACCACCGTTGATTCCCATGATGGGACGCAGAGCACGACCGTCGGCTTTCCATGTGACCCCCAGGTCTTCCATGATTCCAGTGTCAGGGAACCAGTAACTTGAGCGTCGCGCATTCGTGGTGGAGTAGTGAGCTGTCCCACCATTGTTCATCGGATCGATATAGATCACGTCAGACGGGCACTTGAACATCGGCAGATCTACATTAGCCCATACTGCGGCATTTGTAGCGACAAGTGCTGTGCTGGGGCCTGTACCACTACGTTGTGCAGAGGACATCGGCAGAGAAAAATTCAGGCTGCTGTAAAATGGAGCCTGCTCCATGTAAGGCAGCAGGTACAACGACCATGGAGTGTTGCGGCATTCTACAGCACAGTTATTGGAGTATGGAAGCCCTGGCTGCGGATGAACTCCCGGGTTCATGGCTCCTGGTGGAAACATGTTGAAAGTGTCGTGGTAATTGTGAAGCGCCAGCCCCAACTGCTTCAAGTTGTTCTTGCACTGCGTTCTGCGAGCGGCTTCGCGAGCCTGCTGTACGGCAGGCAAAAGCAGCGCGATCAGAATGGCGATGATCGCAATCACCACCAAAAGTTCAATCAACGTGAATCCTCGTTTTTGCTTCATAACACTCTCCACAGAAACTCAAAAAGAAAAATAACTTAAAATGTACGACTTGCAGTCGTACTACATTACAGTAATTAAGGGAGTTGCAGCGCCTCGCAACATCCTATGATTTGGATTGTGGCAAACACATGGAATTAGTTGTTAAACGTATCTGCGTTAGCTGCTAAGCTGCAGCAGGCATCTTTGCCGTTGTTTAAGTCACTCTTCCTGAAGTGAATCTGTATGCAAGTACCATGTTTGACGATTCTTGTGACCACCTTTAATGAAGAGGGAAACATAGAGGCGTGTTTACGAAGGATTTTGGCCGTCTTTCCGAACGATTGCGAAGTCCTTGTCGTGGACGGAGGATTCGATCGTACGGGTGAAATTGTGAAGACACTGGAGCAGCAGTTACCTTCAGTGCGTTATATTCGGAACGACAATGACAGAGGCAAAGGTCATGCCGTTCAGACAGGAATTGCTCAAGCACGCGGCCGGCTGATTGCTCAGATTGATGCCGATCTGCAGTTTCTTCCCGAAGAATTGCCACGGTTGCTGGCACCTGTGGAGGCCGGAATCGCCGACGTTGTCCTGGGCAGTCGTTTTCTTCCTGCATCAGTTCGGCTGCCTGGAAGTACGCCGGCGCTCAGGACTTTTGGGAATTATGTCACCAGCGCGTTCGCATCATTGCTGGTTTGGCACCGCATGAGCGACGTGCTTGCTGGCATGAAGGCATGGACGAATGAGGCCAGCCAAAAGATCCCGCTGAGATGTCTGCATTGTTCATACGATGCAGAGATCGCGGTGAAGGCTGTGATGCAGGGGCTAAGGGTTGTTGATGTTCCAATCACCACAGATGCACGAAAAGCAGGCAACTCGCAGATCCACGTGGCTCGCGATGGCATGGTGATCCTACGTGACATCCTGCTGTTCCGTTTGGGAATTCGATGAGTAGATATCGGCTTTTCTTTCCGGCAGGCCTGCACAGGAAGCATCGCGGCCTCCCAACCCGCTGCGTCAGCGAGGGATGGTTGTTGAAAACGTGGCCACTTTATTCTTCACTGACGCGTCGGTTCGTGAAGCCGTTGAACTAGACCACTTGCAGGGTGGACTCGATATCATGCCGTCGTCTGTTATTGCTGAATGACTTCACGGGCCTCGAAGTTGGTTCGCAAACTGTGTACGATTTTGATCCCTCGTTTCCCAATTGTTTCGTGATCGAATTTCTCGATCGAGCGATCCCTGAATTGAGCTGTCCATGAGCCGTCTGGTTGCTCTGATGTACTTCACCTCATTAACGCTGCTTCTGACATGCGGCCTCGGTCTGTTCTATAGCCGAATGGTTGATGTGGGTGGACCCGGTCTGGACGATCGGCCAACGTGGCTATCGATTGGGTTCATCAATCTGGTCCTGCTGGCGTTGGCCGCAGCCACTGGATTTTCTGGTTGGCGGAAACACACTCGCAGATTCTGGTTTGGTAACGTGTTGTTCTTGATTTGGTTACCTTTGGGTTTTGGGCTGACAGAACTGATTTATCGGCGACTCACGCCGGCATGGCCCGCGCAGGCTCTTCATGGCGTTTCACCCGAGGTTGCCCGTACGGCGTGGGGAGCGGGACTTGCCGATAAAAGTCTTGGCGATTCCGGTGATTCTCACGCGAATTCCACAGCGATCAATGCATGGGGTCAGCGAGACCGTGAGCGGACCATTCAGGTGGCGGACGGAGTTTATCGGATTGGCTTCATCGGCGACTCGTTCCTTGAAGAATCCACTCAACCGGTTTCGCTGCTGGTGGAGCAGCAGGTGGCTCGCGATACGATTGAAGTCATCAATCTTGGCGTGTCATCCACGCAGCCGGATGAGTACTACTACCGACTTCGAACGGTCGCGATCCCGCTGGGGTGCAAGCACTGTGTCGTATGTCTCTACAGTGGCAATGATTTTGTGGACGAGCCTCGTACGATTCACAGTCGGGGAGGGATGTTTGCGGTGGCACCACGTCCGGCCTGGGCGACAGCTGTGGGGCTACGGGCGATCAACCATTTGGTCACGAATTCACAACGCCCCGTTATTCAGGCGTGGTTCTCAGCTGGCGATCTGGCTGCCGGTGAACGGCAAATGTTCAGCAGTATTCGCGATGCAGATGACGCTTCATTGCGGAATGGTCTGTTGCACTCCAGTCGTTTGCCGGAACAGCAGTACAAGAACCTGCAGGCGCGTTTGAGTTCTCGGGAAAGCGGGGCGTTTTTGGCGATGCTCAAGGCTCCGGATGGTGGAAAGTTTCGCTCGTACTATTTGACATCGGGACTGTGGGCAGCTGCCACGGGAGGCGGTCAATGGGATCGAAATCCCGAAACGCAGGCTTTGTACTGGGCGCAGCAGATGAGCGAAGTTTGTCGGAGTCAGAATGTGCGACTGACCTTTGTCGTGATTCCGGAAGCGTTTCAGGTTGATAGTCGCATGTGTGAGCAATGGGCGCCGTTGGCAGACATGCGTCATCTGACGAAACCGTGTCGAGACGCATCGGAACGTTTTTCCGCGACGGCCCAACAACTGGGGCTGGACGTACTCGACCTTCATCCGATTTTTCAGGACGTTCCGGGGACCTACCTGAATCTGGACGGACATTGGTCAGAAGCAGGTGTGGAACTAGCCGCAAAAGCCATACAAGACCATCTGCAACCGCAACTGCCGTTAGCCTCAGACAGCACAAGGTGATTGATGGCTCGACGCGCACGAACTTCAGATCCATCGATGAGGCAGGCTGCAATCGAAGCGCGCAACACCGTAGGCCGCCCGAAGAGTCCTGCGATTCTGTGGCTGTTATTTCTGACAGTGTCCACATGGGCTCTTTACGCTCGCACGCTGGGATTTGAATTCGTCAACTTTGATGACGATGCCCATGTGTATGAGAATCCTTATGTTCAGGGCGGGCTGACCTGGGAAAATTTGAAGTGGGATTTTGGGGTTCATGGTCCCAGTCAGTGGCATCCGCTGGCGTGGCTGTCTCACCAAATAGACTGGGAGTTGTTTGGTGACCATGCGGGCGGTCATCATGGGATGAACGTGGCATTTCACTGGGCCGCGGTTCTGCTGTTGTATTTGGCGATGAACAAACTTCTGATGCGCCCCCATGCTGCAGGATTTATCGCGGCCATGTTTGCGCTGCATCCGCTGAATCTGGAATCCACGGCCTGGGTGTCGGAACGCCGCAATGTGTTGTGCGGCGTGTTCTGGATGGCGACCTTGCTGGCATACGCAGCATATGCGAGACACGGCGGTTGGAAGCGATATGGGTTGGTCACTGCATGCATTTGCTGTGCGTTGATGTCGAAGCCATTGGCTGTCTCTTTGCCCTGTGTCCTTGCGCTGCTGGACTACTGGCCGCTCAATCGACCTGGAATTGCATTTCACAGTTCCGCAGTGCAACGTGAACAGGCGTCTGAAGTGCCGGTCCGCAGTGTTTCTCGACTGGTCGCCGAGAAGTTGCCGTGGTTCCTGATGTCGGCCGTGGCGAGCTGGCTGTCGTATTTGTGTCAGGAAAAGATCCATGTGGTTTCGGACCTGACGACAGTTCCATGGATGCTGCGTCTGCAAAACGCATGCGTCGCCTATGGATTGTACCTGCGTCGCATGTTCTGGCCGTTCGATTTGGCGGTGTTTTATCCGCATCCGGCCTGGAGCCATTCCAATCCTCAGGAAGCCCTCGCAGTGCCAACTCTGATTGCGGCATCAGTCCTGCTTCTGAT
Source organism: uncultured Planctomycetota bacterium (assembly GCA_947085455.1). Classification (GTDB taxonomy): domain Bacteria; phylum Planctomycetota; class Planctomycetia; order Planctomycetales; family Planctomycetaceae; genus SXXK01. Next base: position 6,797 of record CAMTWR010000060.1, read on the forward strand.
TACCGCCGTTGTTATGTGGTTCTACAGGACTCGCCCAGGGCTGTTGGTCGGCTGGTTTTGGTTTCTAGGAACGCTGGTTCCGATGATTGGACTGGTTCAGGTAGGGCGACAGCAGCTGGCAGATCGATACGCTTATGTGTCGATGGTGGGTGTGGGCCTGATGCTGGTGTCGCTGTCGTGGTCTCCGAAATGGGCCCGAACCAGGTCTCAATTGGGGGCAGCGATGCTCATGTATCTGCTGGCGATCAGTGTGTGGCAGCTGCAATGGTGGGAGAACAGCCGCACCCTGTTTTCACGGGCTCTGGAAGTGACCGACCAGAACAGCTGGGCGCATCTGAATCTTGGACTGGCGTTGCAGAACGAAGGGCAAAAGGCGGATGCGATTCGTCATTATGAACTGGCGTTGATGATCGATCCGAACTATGCGCTCGCTCACTACAATCTGGGGATCGTGTGGCAGGATCTGGGGCGTCTCGATTCTGCGGTGCCTTATTTGCAAAAAGCGGTTGAGCTCGATCCAGGTTCCGTCAATGGATGGACTCGTTTAGGAACGGCGTTTGGCCAGGGCGGACAGTTCTTACAGGCCGAAGAATGTTTCCGAAAAGCGATTGAGCGTGATGAGACTGCTGCTCAGGCTCGATTCAATCTGGCGCTTGTGCTGCAGGAGAAAGGCGAATTGCCAGCCGCACTGGTGGAGTACCAGTTGGCCGTGGAACAGCAGCCAGACAGTCTCCATTTTCGCACTGGCTGGATGCTGGCTTTAGCTAAGGCCGGCCGGCAGAGTGATGCGCGGGAGCAGGCGCGGGAGCTGCTGCGGCGAGAGCCAGGCTACCCGGCGGCTCGTCAGTTGCTGTACCCATCAATGACACAGTAACGAGAAATCTGCGCGATGAGTGCGGTTCGCGTCACTCTGCGTCGACGAGACCACTCGGGAACATCCGGGCCAGACAGATCTCATTGCTGACTTTTGGTTGAGTGATGCCATTACTGCTGTGTCGCGAGACGCTTCAGTTCGGCGGCCGCCGGGGCGTTACCGGGATCCAGTTTCAGAATCTGCTGAAGACACTCGGTCGCTTTTGCGGGAGCCGACTGCGCCACGTGAAGAGCCGCCAGTTTCTGCAGGATTTCGATGTTTTCAGGTGCCCCCTGCAACGCTCTCTCATACTCTTCAATCGCCTTCGTCGGCTGGCTGGCCTTCACCAGAATATTACCCAGAGTCAGGTGAAGAGCGGGAGCCTCGGGCTGCACTCGGATGGCTTCGTTCATCTGAAGAATCGCTTCATCATAATTTCGGAGCATCTCTTCGCAGATCGCCAGATTGACTCGTGCGTCTGTTCTTTCGGGGGCGACACTCACCGCGATGCGGAGTCGATTTCGCGCTTCTTCGAAGCGTTGCTCACTCGCCAGCTGAACGCCCAGATTCGTGTTGGCTTCCACAGATTCAGGATTAATTCTCAGCTCCGATTCAAACGCGGCAGTCGCTTCGCCTGCGCGGCCCTGTTGAACCATCAAGGTGCCCAACGCCACCCAGACACCGGGAAACAGCGGATCAATCTGCAGCACGCTCCGAAAGATTCGTTCGGCAGAACTGGCGTCGCCGATTCGAGCTCGAGTCAGACCGAGATTGAACAGGGGTTCGGTCGCTTCCGGCTCGAGCTCCAGGCATTTTTCAAAGATTGGAATCGCCTCTTCAAACTTTCCCTGATCGGCATACATTGTGCCGAGCTGAAACAGGGCCGTTTGGTCTTCCGGGCGAAACTTCAGCACGGCCTGATACAACTCTTTCGCGGCCGAAGACTGCCCCTTTCGATCCAGAACTGAGGCCAGGTACAGACGGGACGACACATGTTCGATGGGTGACTCGCTGACGATCTTCACAAGGATTGTCTCTGCCTCCGCAAGCTTCCCCTGATCAAAGAGATCAATGGCAGACTGAGTTGCCATATTGAATGGCAGCATGTCCTTGACATCCGGCAAGTTGTTGTCGACGGGCGCTTCATCTCGCGTAGAACCGCCCACGTACCCCAGGCTGGCCAGTGCTTTTTGCTCAGCACCCGAAAGCTGCACATCGACCGCTTCTCCAACAGCCAGGGACGATTCAAGATCTGACAGTTGCTGCTCAAGTTCCAGAGCGCGTTCGGGATCAGTCGCCGCCAGATTGTTCAATTCAGCCGGATCGGTGGGCAGATGGTAAAGCTCGGGTTTTGTAGTCCGAATATAACGCCATTCATCAGACGTCAGACTTCGAAGCGGTGACCATCCATTTTGCAGAAAGGGATCATCGGTGCCTCCGTAACACATGCGTGATGCCATGGGGCGGTTCATGAGTCCATCAACGAAACTGCGACCACTGATCTTGTCTAAAGCTGGCTGTTTCAGGACGTCCAGCAGGGTCGGAAGCACATCGACAAGCGACACACTGGTAGAGACTCGTGTACCAGGTGCAGTTCCTTCCACTCCACGCACAATCAGAGGCACTCGTTGTGTGCTGTCGTAAAGAGTGTACCCATGCTGCAGCTCAAAATGGTCGCCCAGCGATTCGCCATGATCGCCGACGATCACAACTATGGTCTCCGGATGTTGTTTCAGAAACTCCACCAGACGCCCCACCTGTTGATCCGTGTAGGCGATTTCTCCATCGTACGCGGAGGCTGCAAAAGCGTCACCAAATTCCGCCGGATGTGGTTCATAAGGCGCATGAGGATCGTACAAATGGACCCAGCAGAAGAAGGGATTCGAGCGGGATTGCGTCAGCCATTCCAAGGCCGAGTCGACCACCAGCCGGCCGTCGCGGAAACGATGGATGGCGTCCTGTGTCGGCTTGGCCCCGGACAGGTCATCGTCGTACGTTCCGAAGCCGCGATTCAGTCCGAATTTTCGGTCCAGCACGAACGATGCGACGAATGCAGCAGTGTCGTAGCCTTCCTCGGTGAGGATCTCCGCTAACGTTGTGGGCTCGGCCGGCAGCTTTCCGTAACCGTTCGTGCGCAGACCATGCTCCGGCGGATAAAGGCCCGTAAACAGGCAGGCGTGGACGGGAAGAGTTAGCGGTGCTGGACTGATCGCCCGTTCAAACAGAACGCCTTCGCGAGCCAGCTGATCCAGGACAGGCGTGCGTGCTTTGTCGTAACCGTACGCCCCGATGCGATCCGCCCGCGTCGTATCGAGTGTGATGAACAGAATGTTGGGCCGTGGTCCACGGACTCCGCCTCGATTCCAAAACAGCAAAGCGGCTGTCATGGCCATCAACACGAAAGCACCGATTGCCAGTCGCACGGAATTCTTCACAGGAGCCTCGATAATCCAGATGCTGATTGACGGGGAAGCTGATTGACGGGGAATACGGGAACGAGCAAATACAGCCAGGTGCAGAGCCGCAGAATGTACCAGCATTATCAGCGTAGTGTGCAGACTATCTGCGGGATCCCGTGATGAACTCAAGTCCGCTCGTGAGGACTTTCTTAAATGAATAAAGATCGTTCCTGACTGATGAACCGCTGTTCGGGCCATGCCAGAGATTGCCACATGCTGGCATTCAAAAAACCATTCCGTTCCCACGCATCGCTCGCAACACGTGGCCGGAAACTGGTCTTCGCGCAGTTGGGGTTGGGGCGTAGGATTTGGCCCTTCTCATCGGCTTTTTCTGCTTTTTGGTGGTAATGCCGGCGCAGGTTGGCTCCTCTTGATTGATTTGCCGGCGGTGAAACATCACTTCGGCACCTTTCCTAAAATATCCCTTCAAGTTTTGAACTTCCGCAATCGTTCGCAAAGTCCGGATGGATTTGTCCTTCCCTCGAGTCCTCGCGGACCGTGTTCTGCACTGATTGCTGATACCCATTCCCTGATTTCATGTGTCATTTTCCATCGATTTCCAACCCATGACGACTGCCGAACCTCAGCCGGTTCACGTACCGGTGATGCCGCGCGAAGTAATGCAGTGGCTGCAACTGACGTCCGGACTCACGGTGCTGGACGGAACTGTCGGAGCTGGCGGGCACAGCAGTCTGATTCGAAAAGTGATAGGCGATACCGGAACGCTGATTGGTCTGGACCGAGACCCCATGATGCTGCGACTGGCTTCGCGGAAGTTGACAGGCGCACCATCAGATACCGGCGGCGAGGCTGCGGTAAAACTGCATTTGGTTCGTTCGAGTTATGCAGAAGCCGCCGGCGTTCTTCAGACGCTGGGAATCGACGGTGTTGATCGGGTGTTACTGGATCTTGGACTTTCGTCTGACCAGCTTTCGGATCGGCAGCGAGGATTTGGATTTGATGCGGGCGGGCCTTTGGATATGCGGTTTCATCCGCATGAAGGAAAGCCGGCCGCCGAATTGTTGAGAACACTGGAAGAACAGCAACTGGAAGAAATATTTCGGACCCACGGTGAGGAGGCAGCAGCTTCAAAGATTGCGGGTGAGATCGTACGACGTCGGCGAATGGGGCATCCCGTTGAGACGGCAGAAGATCTCGAGGCCTGCGTTTGTGACGCTGTCGGCGCTTCTAAAAATGCGGGCGGCCGAAACTCGGCGACTCGCGTATTTCAGGCAATTCGAATTGCCACTAACAACGAACTGCAGCATGTGGAACGCATGTTGACCGATGTTCTGCCCGGCATCATGAAGCCAGGCGGGATCGTCGTCATCCTGACATTCCATTCGCTTGAAGATCGCATTATCAAAAACGCGTTCAAAGGACACCAGGGATGGCAGGTTCTGACAAAAACGCCGCTCGAAGCAGCACCGGCAGAAGTACGACTCAATCCGCGCAGCCGATCGGCGAAGCTGAGAGCAGCGAAGTGGCTGGGAAAATGTTAAGCTCGCTCAAATCCGCAGCCAAAAGCGGTGCTGCGATCAGCCACGAAGCGAAACTCGGGATGATGGTCATCACCATCCTGTTCTTTGCATTTTGCTTCCTCGTCTATCACAAAATGGATCTGCATCAGCGGCAGCTGACTCAGGCTTCAATTCAGTCAACAGCCGAAAGCCCGGCCACCGAAAGCCCAGTCGCTATTCAGCCGCTGGATGCAGCGACGCAGCTGGCGTCACAGGGGACGAAGAGCGCGGCCACGGATCCATTGTTGAACCTCGCCGATCTCAGCGGTGAAGAAACGTTCGGCAGCGCATCGAACTCGGCTGACGTTGTCAGTTCGGACGCTGGCAGCAACGCTTCCCTGGCACCGATCGAATTCGGGACGTTGGAAGAATCGCAAAACGCTGTCGTGATGAACGAGCCTTCATCGTTGGACTTGGGTACATCGACGGAGTTTCCTGCAGCGTCTGCCGCGGCAGAAGATTCCATCCCAACTTTTGGCTTCGGACAACCGGATACAGAAAACACCGCGCCGTCGGGGCTTGAACTTTCGCAGACACCGAATTCTGCAACTGGTGATTTGCTGACTGCGGCCGAGCCCGCGATGTCAGAACCTGTCGAGCTTACTGAGTCTGCGGAACCATTCGGAGATCTGGGACTGACCAACCCTGAAGACGCATCGACGGCGGAACCCGTCTCAGCACCAAACAGCGACCTCGAATTTTCATCAGAGCCGGTGGCATCGAGCGTTGCGTCTGCCGAGTCCGCTCCAGCTACCGCGGAATTGGGATTTGACGAGCTGTCGTCAACAGATTTGCTGACGCCTCCAACGGCCGAGCCTACACCAGCTTTGGAATCAGAACCTACGTTGCTGGCGATGGCAGAACCGTCGGCTCAGGAAGGATTTTCAGGCGGATTTGCCGCCGATGTGGTGGAGAGTTCCGAGCCGACGATCGGGCGTGCGCCAAGCGACGAAAGTATTGGTTCTTTTTCGGACTCGTCGCCATCGAAGGGTTTTAACGCTGTCACTCAGCCGGGACGGCAGGCAAACGGAACCAGCATTCGGACGGCTGCGGGTTCGGGATCGGACGGAAAATTCAGTCTGTCGGCCTTTAATTATCACAACACGGGAACGGAACCAGCTCCGGACGACGGTTCGACGTTTGAATCGGTTGTCGTTCAGGACGGTGACAACTATTCACGGATTTCGAAGCGTGTCTACGGGACGACTCGGTACTTTTCAGCACTCGCGGTCTTTAACCAGCATCGCATCCGGGAGCCAAAGCACATGCGGCCCGGCATGATCGTTCTGACACCGGCGAAAGAACTTCTGGAAGAAAAGTATCCGCAGCTCTTCGTGGATTCGAAACCAAAGGTCGTACAGCCAGCGGAGTTCATGATTCTTGACGACGGTTCGCCGGCGTATCGTGTTGGCGAACGTGAGACGCTTTCCGAAATCGCCGGACGCTTTTTGGGCCGGTCGTCACGTTGGGTGGAGATTTACCGACTGAATCAGACTGTGGTGAAAGATCCGAATAAACTGAAGGCCGGCTTGATTCTGGCACTTCCTGCGGATGCGGCGGAGGTCAATGTGGCGCCGTAGCAGGCTGTCATCCGATATTTCACAAGTGACGGAAAGCCCCGCCGAAGACGTGCTCCTGCGGGGCTTTCTGCTGCGCGGAAGTTATGTCGCATCCACTCGCTAACGTTTCGCGCTGTCCCTTGTTCCGAGGCTCCAGCCTCGGAACACACTGCTCCGGAGGCTCCTGCCTCCTAAGTCTGTCGTAGGAGGCAGGAGCCTCCGGGGCATGGCGTTCCACGGCTGGAGCCCTGGAACGAGAGGTTCGGGGGGTTCGTTGGATGCGTCACGTCTACGTGCAATGATTTTTCCTTCATACTCACGGATTCAATCGTGTTCTTTCGCTTCGCGGCAGGATTGTTACTCGTAGTGCTTGTTTCGACAGCCGGAGTCCGGCTGGAGAAGCAGACGCTCGAGATGCGCCGCGCGGTCAGCGTTCAGTATTACCAAACCGACTTGCTGCTGGAACTTCTGGTGCGGCTGCGACTGGAAACTCAACGACTCACTGCTCCTGCACAGCTGCGGACAACCGTTGAGAACGCTTCCAGTGCTGTTCAAAAGAAAGATCGGGCTTCCGGTAAAAATGCCCCGCGACGCAATCGCACTTCCGTTGCCGATGAGTCTCAAAAAGAGCGGCCTTCAAAAGATAAGCGGCTGCCGCTGCTGCGATTTCAGCATCCGTTCAATCCGGAGGGAATCGACTGATGCCCGCCGAGGAAATCGCCGTCGCTGATGATGAACAGACTCCACATTCGGACGACAACGGCCTGAGCACGCCGGCCGATGAATCTGACAGACTCGGCCTGAAAGATGAGAACTCAAGTCGACACATTTCGGTGCCTGGATCCGGTCCATGGCGAATGCGACTGATCTCCGGCTTCGTCTTTATCGGCTGGGCCGTTCTGCTGACGCGTTTGATTCAGCTTCAGGGCGCTCAGCGGGAGCTCATGAACGACCGTGTGGCCAGGCAGAGTATTTTCAGCGAAGTGATTCCCGCGCGGCCTGGCGAGATTCTTGATCGCAACGGTCATGTACTGGCCATGACGGTAACCTGTGACAGCCTGTATGCCGTGCCCGATCAGATTGAAGAACCGTGGGACTTCGCCTGGAAGACCGGATCCATTCTGAACATCAACGCGGATGAACTTTACAAACGTCTGATCGACAATGCGGACAAGCAGTTCGTCTGGATCAAGCGGCGCATCGACGAACAGCAGGTGAAAGAAGTCCGTTCGCTGGGATTGCCGAAAGCCTCGTGGGGACTAAGACGCGAATATCAGCGAAAGTATCCGCAGGGTGGATTTGCCTCCCATGTGCTGGGAATTCGCGACATCGATAATAATGGCAAGGGCGGTCTGGAGCAAAGTCTGACCACGCTGATTCGTGGCGAAGACGGCAGTCGCGTGATGACTCGCGATGCTCGCGGCGTCGTCGTTGAAGTGGCCGCGGAACGTTCAGAATCACCCAGCCACGGACAAACTGTTGTCTCCACAATTGACCTGTTGATTCAGATCGAGACCGAACGACAACTTGATGCGCTGATGGAAGAATGGAGACCGCTCGGTGCCTGCGCGATCGTTATGGAACCTCATTCGGGCGAAGTGCTGGCGATGGCGTCGCGTCCGGGCTTTGATCCCAATGCATTGATCGAAGTTCCGGAAGCGGCATGGAAAAATCTGGCGGTTTCAGCAGTCTTCGAGCCCGGTTCCACATTCAAGCCGTTCATTGTCGGCTGGGCACTGGAGCATCATTCGTTGCTGCGCGACGAAATGATCAACTGCAACTTCGGCGTTTACAAAATGGGACCTCGAGTTCTGCATGATCATCATTCGTATGGCGAATTGAGCGTCGAAGATGTACTCGTAAAATCCAGCAACATCGGAATGGCGAAGATTGGTGAACGCATCGGTTTAGAATCACTGTACGAGGCGACTCGGAGCTTTGGATTTGGCCGCCGCACCGGCATCGAACTGCCCGGAGAACTTTCCGGCCTGCTGCGCCCGTTTCCGAAATGGAACGTGTATTCGCTGGGGTCCATCCCGATGGGACAGGAGTTGGCCGTGACGCCGTTGCAATTGATCACGGCCCATGCGGCGCTGGCCAACGGTGGCAGTCTGGTTCGACCGCGGCTGCTGAAAGGCGCGGCGGGAGATGGAGCTGGTTCGTTACCCGGGCAGCTCATGCGGATCGTCGAACCGGCGGATGGAGTGGGAGCGAGGCTGCTGGATGCGGAAACTGCGCAGTGGCTGGTGAGGGAGCCGATGAAGCAGGTCGTCGAACGCGGAACGGGGAAGTCGGCGCGGATTCCCGGTCTGTCGATTTTTGGAAAGACCGGCACCGCTCAGAAACTCGACCCGACAACCGGAACCTATTCCGACAACGCGTGGGTCGTTTCATTTTTGTGCGGAGCGCCGGCGGAAGATCCTGCCGTCATTGTATTGCTGATGGTTGATGAGCCCACTGCGCCGGGAGTGCACTATGGCGGAACCGTTGCGGCTCCCGCAGCCTCCAGAATTTTGCAGTTCGCTGAAGCCCGCGCACGAACGCTGGCTCCGGGCCTGGAAGAATCTGAACCTGCATCAGATCCGTCAATGACAGAAGCGACTGACGATCTCGATAAAGTTCTACGCTGAGTTCTTGTCAAATGCGTGTTTTGCAGGAACGGAATTCTCGCCGACGGAGCGTTGAGTCTACCTAGTAGAGCCGCTCCGCCGGCTCATTGTGTTTTTCTATCGCGACTGGCTCGAAAATCGCATGGGACAGATTCATACTTGAACGGCGGGCTGACGCCTTTTCAAGTTGCGTGTTTCGACGCTTTAGCTTGTGAAGCATGCAAGAGCATTGGGATTTATCACAACCCGAAGCGTCAGTTTTGAAGTTGCGCATTTCAATTAGGGCTGGAGGCCCGGCACATCCTCTGCCGGTGGCGTGAGCCACCGGACTGCAAAAAACACTGCGACTCAGGCCTGAAGGGCCGACACATCCGCCCTTGTGTCGGCCCTCCGGGCCTAAGATTCCTTATGTTCGCATACCGGTGGCTCACGCCACCGGCATTGGATTTGTCGACCCTCCGGGCCTGAAAAAGCCCAACTTCCAAAAGCGTCAGCGAGGGATTTGCGGAAACACTGCGTAAACGCAAAAACGCAATCCCTCGCTCACGCAGCGGGTTGCGATAGGCACAAACGCGCAACTTCAAAACTGACGCCTTACACTCCGAGGCGGCTGGAACTGGCTGTGAACAATTGGCTGACCCGAAAGTCAGCGCCGATCCATTTGACATTCTTTTGAGACACCAAAGATCGATCGATGAGTACCTTGCGGGGACGGAAGAAGACGACAGGCCTGGCGATCGGCCTGCTGTGCCTTGTGGTGCTGCTCGCGTTTCTATGGATGCGAGAGGATGACACCCAGTCCCTTCTTGCGTTGGCTAAAAAACGGCTTCAGCAGGGTCAGGTCGAGGCGGCTCTGGAACTGCTGGAACCGTTGCGACAGCGGCAACCTGTGGACGGAGCGGTCTGTTATCTGGCTGCGGAAGCGTTCTCGCGAAAGAAAGATTACGAAGCCGCGTTTGCGGAATACTCGCGAGTGCCCTCGGAACATGAACGCTACGCGGCGGCTCGTTTTCGAGCGGGCGATATTCTGCTGCTGCAACTTTTTCGACTGACGGAAGCGGAAGCATTTCTTCTCGAAGCCGTTGCATCGGACAGCGATCAGCATGCGGCCGAGGCGCATCTCGCAGGCTTGTATGGCCTGTGTGGTCTGACCAGTTTGACAACCGATCTGCGAATCAAACGTGTGCGTGCCGGACAGGCGACGGATGTGGACCTGGTGCTGCTGGGGCTGGGCGATACGGCGGCCGAGAACGCCGCTTCGTTGGCCAGTTATCAAAAAGCGGCCCCTGATGACGCTCTGACACTGCTTGCCACTGCGCATCAGGCCTGGCAGCAACATGATTTCACGACTGCTCGGCCGCTGTATGAAAAGGGACTCACACGGCGGCCCGAACTGTGCGATGCGCAGGCGAGGCTGGGACGGATTCTGAAGGAGTCCGGTGAAGACGCCGAGTTTCTCAAATGGCACGCGGGTCTGTTGGAATCCTGTAATGCTCACGCCGATATCTGGGCGGTCCGAGGAGATTTGTCGCTCAGTCAAAATGATGTGCGAGGATCGGTGCGTTGTTACTGGGAAGCCGCTCGGCGAGATCCTGCGCATCGCAGCGCACACCATCAACTTGGCCAGGCTCTGGCATCGCTGGGTGAGGTTCAGATTGCGGAAGCGTTTCAGCGACGCAACGAGTCTCTGCAACAGCTGCTGCTGGCGGCGAAACAGTACAACGTCGAAGCGTCTCCGGAAAAGGTTGTCCGTGTCGCGCTGGCCGCGCAGGAATGTGGTCATGTGTGGGATGCATGGACGTGGGCCGAAATGTTGCGGAAGAGATTTGCGCAGGGAGCGGAGCCGCTGATGGACATCCATCGTCCGTCCGCCGATTCGCCGCGAGTTTTGCCGGCCTCGCAGCCAGCACTGACGCATGATCTGAGCGGTTACCAATTGCCAAACTGGATGAATCCAACGCAGCCCGCGAAACCGTCTGCGCCTGAGCTGCAGACGAAGGCATCGTCGAGCAGTGCCATTCAGTTTCTGGACGAATCTGATGCGGCGGGATTGCAGTTTGTGTATCAGCACGGTGACAAAATGGCCGGGCCTGGAATGAGGATGTTTCAGTTCTCCGGCGGCGGTGTTGGAGCGGTGGATTATGATCGCGATGGCTGGCCGGATGTTTTTTTGACGCAGGGAGGCGACTGGCCGGAAGACGAACCACATCCGCCATCCGATCGGATCTTTCGAAATCAGCGAGGAACGCGTTTTCAGGACACAACGGCTTCTGCTGGCATTTTGGAAACCAGTTACAGTCAGGGACTTGCGGTAGGGGACTACGATGCCGACGGCTGGCCGGATGTGTTTGTCACGAATGTGAATGAGAACCGACTGTTTCGGAACAATGGCGATGGCACATTTTCGGATGTAACGGCGTCGGCGGGAATCGTGGGCGATGCCTGGTCGACGAGCGTCGCGTGTGCCGACTTAAACGGAGACAGTCTTCCCGACTACTACGTCGTCAACTATTTGACCGGCCCGAATTTGTTGAGCCGAATTTGCTACCAGGCCGATGGAACTCCACGGGCCTGCACGCCGCATGAGTTCGAACCGGCCGATGATCAGTTGTTGTTGAATCTGGGCAATGGTCAGTTTCGCGATGTGACGGCTGAGTCCGGCATTCTGGCTCCAGGTGGCAAAGGACTGGGCGTGATCGCTGCGGACTTTGACGGAAGTGGGCGAATCAGTTTGTTCGTGGGCAACGACACAACGGCCAATTTTTTCTTTCAGAATGAGACCATGGCAGCCGGTGATTTGCCGCGGTTTGCAGAATCGGCAGTGGTGACGGGACTGGCTTTTGACCGGGAAGGACGAACTCAGGCCTGCATGGGAATTGCCGCCGGTGATGCGGACGGTGACCAGCAACTCGACCTGTTCGTAACCAACTACTACAACGAATCCAACACGCTGTATCAGCGGCAGCCGGGTCTGATGTTCTTTGACGCAACCATGGAAGCTCGGCTGAAAGAACCCAGCATCCGTCAGTTGGGATTTGGGACACAGTTTCTGGATGCCGATCTGGATGGCTGGTCAGATCTGATTGTAACCAACGGGCATGTGGATGACGAGACCGCTCGAGGCATCCCGTTGCACATGCCGACACAGTTCTTTCGCAATGCCGGGGCAGGCCGCTTCGATGAGATCTCTGCGACTCAGTTGGGACCGTGGTTTGAAGGCAGGTATCTGGGCCGCGCTGTGGCCAGGATTGACTGGAACCGCGACGGGCGTGAAGATTTTATCGTGGGAAATCTCGACAGTCCCACGGCCCTGCTGACCAATCATACGGTCGAACATGGCAAATTTGTGAGCCTTCAGCTGATAGGAACAACATCAGCTCGTGAGCCAATCGGGGCGATGGTTGAAGTTCAGTGGGGCGAGCGAACTCTGACGCAACAGCTGGTCGCAGGCGATGGCTATCAGACCTGTAACGAACGCCAGTTGCTGGTGGGAGTCGGGGCGGCCGAAGTGGTTGATGTTACTGTGCGATGGCCTTCAGGTCGACGGGACGTCTTCGAAAGAATTCCGACATCCACGTTCTGGACCGCCGTGGAAGGACGCAGTGCTCTCCTCGGTCGTCGCTGATCCTGGAAAAAGCGGCCAGTGTTTTGTCAGATCTTAACATGCAGGTTGGACCTTCTTGTCCGACCGTGTTTCGACGCGCACGGATGCCCATCCTGCCTCAAAATAAAGTCTTTGCAGCGCACCAGCGACGAATCACGCCCGCGGTACAGCGTTGTCTGAAATCCTTCGTGGCACATTGCCTTCTTCAGTAAGACAACAACGATTCACTCTTGGAAGAGATCAGCATGACGACTCCTGCATCATGCACGGATGCCTTTGATTTAGGCAGGCTGCTGGTTTTCGGAGAGATGCACTTGTGAATTTGAAAAGCGACTGTCGTCGCAAAAGAAATGTGCAGACGCATTGCTTCTGGTTGTTGTGAATGGAAATCGGCTGCGAAGATAACGTCAAAGCACGCTCATTGCTGCATACCGTTGGTGAGTTATGAATGGTCGCCCTGAAGGAGTTCTTTGGGAGCAAGTATCGGAATCACAGATGAGATTCATCGCAACAATTTTCGCTTCTGGCACTTGAGTTGCATTCCACCTCCCAGAACCTTTGTTTCCTTGCCAGGGTATGCAACAGGAAGACAGCAACACCGAGCTTCATCGAGAATCTGGAACTTACACCGCAGAACAGTGCGTTAGAAAAATGAATGTTTATAACGCCACTTGTACGGAAGTGCATAGGTAAGTGATGTGCAGGTATTTCGATCTCCTGAAGGCTATTGAATCCCTTTTTTCAGAGATGTCTGAGTCCTTTTTGTTTTCCGTCATTGTCAGGAGAAGTCCTATGCGAAGAGAAAAACGTCGTGCGTTTACATTGATTGAATTGCTGGTGGTGATCGCCATCATTGCGATTCTGATTGCATTGCTGCTGCCAGCAGTTCAGCAGGCTCGCGAAGCGGCTCGCCGCACGCAGTGCAAGAACAACATGAAGCAGATCGGGCTTGCGCTGCACAACTATGAAAGTACATCAACATGCTTTCCACTCGGGTCGAATGCTCCGTGGGACCGTGTTCCAAACTGGCGACTGCAGATTTTTCCTTACCTTGAACAGGCAAACCTTTATGCAAGGATGGACTACAATATTTCGTTTAACGGCAACGCCGCGACAACCAACACGACGGCACTGGCTAACAACAAGATCGCAACTTACATTTGCCCGTCCAGTCCCTTGGATCCAAATCCAGACAACTCCGTTGGAACCACATACAACAACGCACAGCGAACCCAAGTGCCAATGTATGTGGGGATTTCTGGCGCGACTCCGGACGTTGCCGCACGAACCGTTGGTTCTGCCAGCAACTACGGTGGTTTTTACACCAACAACGGCATGCTGCTTCATACGCAGTTGACTCGGATCCGGGATGCAGTAGACGGAACATCTAACGTGATGATGGTCGCCGAGCAGTCGGGCCGAGTAGGCACGGCAGACATGCGCAGCGGATATTATGGAGGGTACACGGGGACCACCTTCGGTGCACCTGTATCTGCGACAATGCCGAATGGCGCGGATTCCTGGAGCACCGGGCTCACCGGGGTTCAGTACCGCATCAATTCGCCAACGATGGCTGCGGGTTCTGACAATCCATGGGATGCGAACACGATTATCAACTCCTTCCACGTCGGTGGGATTCACGGACTGCTGGGCGATGGCTCAGTCCGCTTTGTTTCAGACAACGTCGACATGGGTATCCTTCGCAATCTTTGCTCACGTGAAGACGGTATACCACTTGGCGAATTCTGATGAGTTGAATCCAGACGCAACGAACAGTTAAAAACGATCAGACGCGGCTTTGCTGCGTCTGTTTTGTTTTTAACGCCTACTAACCCGAATCGCGAGTTTTGACGTTACGTTGTTTAAGACTTCCGGAGATCAACGGGGCGTAAACCAAGGGAATTATCACAACCCGACGCGTCAGCGAGGGATTCCCGGCAACCCTTGTAGAACGCTATAGCTCAATCCCTCGCTGACGCAGCGGGTTGTGATGGACGCGAAAACGCAATCTCTCGCTGACGCGTCGTGTTGTGATTGACGCAAACACGCTTTCGGTTGAACTCGCTCCGGGTCTCTGTTTTTAATTTCATCCACTTAAGGAAAATGTTTTATGCGTTCTTGTCGCTGGTTCTTTGTTCTCGCCATCGCCGGTCTCAGTGCGATGCAGGGATGTGCGGAAACTCCGACCATTCCCAAAACGGTGGAAGTCAGCGGTACCGTGACTATGGATGGTAAGCCACTGACGGAAGGGACCGTCAATTTTTCGTCTGGGTCTACTGGCGATGCCGCGATTGCACAGCTGACAGATGGAGGACGATTTCTGTTCGGCAATGGCGTTCTGCCTGGGACTTATCGTGTGACGATTACTGGTCCGGTAAACAACACACCTCCTGCCCCTGGAGTGACTCCGCCGGTTCTGAAGTTTCAAATCCCATCCAAGTACAGCGATCCGGCCACCACAGACTTGAAAGCCACAGTGACAACTGAAGTCAGTGACTTTAAGTTTGACCTGGTAAAGTGATCAGGTTTACGGAGTAGCATCAGGCCGGTGTGAATCCGATCAAAGCGTGGTAAACACGTCAGAAAAATTGCAGAAGCGGGCGATACGTTCGCGCTCAATGAGCGTGATCGTATCGCCCGCTTTATTCTTTACTGCCGCACGCCGCGATTAACGCCGCTCTATTTCTTCGGCGAACGCTTGATGACCTTGCGAGTGGCGATGGAAAGCAAAGAATCGTCCTCTTCTTCGTTTCGCTTCTCGAACGTCTGGAGAATTGGCAGTGGGTCGAACGCCTGCCAGGCTGGCAAGGCGGACATGAGTGCTGTCAGCAGTGAACCGCCTCGAAGAATCCAGATGACATAGCCAACCGACAATGATGTTGTAACGACTGCGGTTGAGCCCACGACGACCGAGTCGACCAGATCAGGACTCAGTGTCTCATTGGAGGCCGATGCCGTCACATCGCTGTTGATGGAAAGGTAGTCCGTTTTCACCACAGCGTCATAAACTCCGTAAGAGTCGATCAGCGTGCCCCAGACGGATGTATAAGTCCCGAAGCTGAAGCTTGTCCCGCGCCCCTCTCGATTTTGGTTGTCGGTCTCAGCGTTTGCGGAGGCAGACTTCAGGGCAGCGCCCGGTATCTTCACAGTGATATCGCCTTGAGCCAGGATAACACTCAGCTGCACGTCGACAAGGCTGTTCGGTTCGGCAGGGATATTCCCGACGCCCTGCGCGGCGTCGCCCGGGCCGGTATCCGTGTTTGAATTGTCGGAATCAGACGTGTCCGGATCGTCGGAAGTATTTGTCCCGGTGTTGTTGCTGCCGCCGGGAGTTGTGCCCGGAATTCCGGCACTTCCATTATCGCCTGTTCCGGAATTCGGATTGGTGTTGTCTCCCGTATTGGTAGAGCCCGTGCCCGAGCCCGGATCTCCGCCACCGGTTGAGCCACCGCCACTGCCACCGCTGTTCGGTGACACGGTTTGAAGGACATCAATCGTCACGGTCACCTCGATACTCAGCAACCGGCCATCGGAAACGCGATAGGTGAAGACATCGGTTCCTGTGAAGACGCTGGCTGGCATGTAAATCATTGTGCCGTTGTCATTCAGGATCAGCGTACCGTGTGCCGGGCCAGTCACCAGAACGGCGTGCAGCAGATCATTGTCGTCGTCATAGTCATTCGACAGCACACCGCCACCGGTCAATATCAATGATGTCATTTGCAGTGTGGTGATGGTTTCTGCATACGCGATCGGAGCTTCGTTAATATCCTGCAGGTTAATCACGAACGATTTCTGCATGGACAGGCCGGAGGAATCTGTGACCTGCGCGATAATGGTCTGCGCTGGTGCGGTTTCGAAGTTGAGAACCGCCCAGGACGCAACTCGAATGATCCCGGTCGCTGCATCCACAATAAACCGACCACCCGCATTGTTCAGCAGGCTGTACGATCGCGTGTCTCCGGCATCAGTATCCAGGCCGGTGATCGTGGCCACGTAAGTTCCTGCCGCCGAATTCTCCTGGACCAATCCACCGGAAAGCAGAACATCCGTCGGAGCCTCGTTGATATCCGCGAGATTAACCGTCACCACCTGAGTATCAGTCATCCCCGCAGCGTCGCTGACGATGATCGTGAAGGTCAACGATCTCATCGGTTCGAAGTTCAGTTGCGTTGAATTGGCGACTCGAATTGCACCTGTGACCGTATCAATGGAAAACGGAGGCACACCGGTGCCGCTCTGAAGCGAGTATCGCAGCACATCGCCGCCGTCAACATCGCTGGACGAAGCCGTGCCGATCACGGTACCGTTGACAGAGTTCTCATTGATGGAGATGGTCGGAATGGTGTTGAGTACAGGAGCTTCGTTTTGATCGACGATGTTGATGGTCACTGTCTGAGCAGCCGACGTGTTGCTGCTGTCGCCGACAGTCACAGTCAGCGAGTACGAAGCACGGGACTCAAAGTTCAGCCGAGTGACATCGGTGACTGTGATGCGTCCCGTCGCCGAGTTGATGCTGAAGGTGCGGTCGGTGTTGCCGCTGGTGATGGTCCAGTTCTGCAGCGTGCCGGTTCCGTCTGCGTCCGTGGCGATGACGTTGCCGACGATGGTGCCAACTGTGGCTAATTCAGACACGTTGAACTGCTGACCTGGCGTGATCACAGGCGGTGTATCGTTCAGGTCGATCAGATCGATCGTGAAGGTTCTTGTCGTCGTCGATGAGTCCGCACTGGTGGCTCGCACGATGATGTTGTGCGATGCCGCGGTTTCGTAGTCGAGCCGTAAGCCATTGGCGACTGTCACAACGCCCGTAACGCTGTCGATGGCGAAGTGGCCGCCCGCGTTGTCGTCGAGCGTGTAAGTGATCGCGTTGGTTGTGGCGTCGCTGTCGAAGGAATTCGCGACGATGCCGACGACCGTGCCGTTGGCGGAGTTCTCGTTGATGCGATCCAGAGCCGCGTTCGTGTCCGTGAGCGGGGACACGTTGAATTCGTTGACGTCAAGCAGACTGATCGTATACAGCTGACTGCTGGTCGATCCGTCGGTGGAACCGGCCTGCACAATAATGTTGTACGATACTGCAACCTCGCGGTTCAGCAGTGTGCCATCGGCGACCGTCACGATGCCGGTTGCGGCATCAATTGTGAACCGCCCGCCAGCACTGTTGGCAAGCGAATACGTAATCAAATCCGTCCCGTCCGCGTCGCTCGCAAAGGCCGTGATGCCGCCCAGTGTTCCGTTCGCCGCATTTTCAAGAACCGTATTGACGGCGGCGTTGGTGTCATTAACCGAGCTGATACCAAACTCATTCACGTCCGTCAGATTCACGGTCAGAGTGATTGTCGTTGTTGATCCATCCGAGCTGGTCGCTCGAGCGGTGATGGCATAGGACGATGCCGTTTCGTAGTCCAGGGCCGTCGCACCCACGCTGACGATGCCGGTGTTGATGTCGATCTGGAATCGTCCTCCGGCACTGTCGTCCAGCGAGTACGTGATCGCGTTGGTTGTGGCATCCGCGTCGGTCGCGCGTACCGTAATTCCAGTAAGCGTGCCTTGCAGTGACAGTTCCGCGACGACGTTGGCGGTGGCGTTAATGTCGGCTGCTGGTGAGATCGAGAATTCGTTGACATCGATCAAACTGATATCAACAGAGATCGTTGAGAATGATCCGTCGCTGCTGTCGGCTCGTACGATGATCGTGTGAGCTGCTGCAGTTTCGCGATTGAGCAACGTCCCGTTGGCAACGGTGACGATGCCGGTCACACTGTCGATCGCAAACCGTCCGCCTGCGTTGTCGACAAGCGAATAATTGACCGCGTTTGTGGTTGCGTCCGCGTCCGATGCATATGCGGTGTAGCCGACCAGCGCCCCGTTGGCCGCATTTTCCGCCACCATGTTTGCGGCTGCATGGGTGTCGGCGATCGGCGATAGAACTGATTCATTGACGTCAGTTACGGCGATCGTGTACGTCTGCAGTGAGAACGATGCATCGGTCGATGTGGCTCGCACGTTGATGTTGTGGCTGGTAGCGTTTTCGTAATTCAGCAGCGAACTGTTCGCGACGGTGACCACGCCGGTCAACGCATTGATTGCAAATCGACCGCCCGCATTGTTATCCAGCGAGTACGCAATCGTGTCTGGCTGGTCCAGGTCATCCGCAAAGGCCGTGATGCCGACGACGGTGCCGTTGACGGAGTTCTCCGCCAGTGAATCAGCCGCGGCGTTCGTGTCGACGATGGCCGTTGTGTCGTATTCGTCAATGTTCGTCAGGTTGAGCGTGATCGTCGCCGTGTCGAACGTACCGGCCAGATCCTGGACTCGCACGGTCAATGTGAACACCGGCGTCGTTTCAAAGTCGAGCATCGAAGCATCGTTGACGGTGATCTCGCCGGTCGTCGCATTGATGCCAAACGCGTTGCCCGTGTTGCCACCGATGATGCTGAACGCGTGGCTGTCGACCGTGTCTGGATCGGTCAGGTTCACGGTTCCAACGCTGGTTCCGTTGGCGGAATTCTCCGGCAGCGAATGCGTCGCGTCGGTGATCACCGGCACGTCATTGATGTTCGTGAAGCCGATCGACGCCGCGTACGCCCCGTCATTCAACGCGCCGTCGCTGACGGTGACGCTGTACGTCGGAGCCGCTTCGTTGCCGTCGTGGACGAACTGCACAAGCCCGCCATTAACCTGAGCCTGAGTGAAGCTGTTAATTGCGACACCAGGATTTGCGACGAGTTCGAATCGTCCGCCGGTGACGCCGCTGACCGTGTACGTCAACTGAGCCGCCGAGTTATCAGAATCGGTTGCCAGCAGCTCGGCGGTCGTCAGCGCCACCGTGCCGCTTTCGCTGATCGTTAGTGCGTTCGCAACGACGACGGGAGCATCGTTGACGGCGGAAATCGTATAGTTGTGAGTGTAGGTTCCAATCGTCAGCGCGCCGTCGGTGACGGTGAACGTGAAGCTGTCGGTCGTGGTGTTCGAACTGTCATGAACGTAACGCACGAGTCCGGCGTTAAGGTCGGCCTGAGTGAAGTTCGTGATCGCGACGCCAGGATTCGTCGACAGTTCGAGAGTTCCGTTTGTTGGGGCCGAAGTGACGGAGTAGCTGAGCTGAATTGCCGTGTTGTCGATATCGGTCGTCTGCAGTTCGCTGTTCGTGATGACGTCCGTGCTGCCTTCGCTCACGGTGCTGGTCGTGTTCGTTGCCAGAACTGGCGTGTCGTTAACAGCAGTCACGCTGACGAACGAATATCCCGCGTTGCTGGTGTTCGTGCCGTCGGTGGCGGTGAACGAAATCTGTCGAACGGTCGTCTCAGGATTCTGCGACGTGTTTTCGTACGCGATCGTTAGCAAAATTTGTCGATAGTTGGCCACGCTGTCGCTGCCAGACAACGTCAGCACACCGGTCGATGCGTTGTAGCTGGCCGTGATGCTCGTTCCGGACGTGTTCGCTGACAACCGTTCCGCCACGCCGTCCTGACGATTGGTGATGGATACTGTCATGCCAGACAGATTGTTGCTGTCGATGTCGGCCAGAGCCGCATCGCCGTCGACGATCGTGACCGGGGATGAGCCTTCGGTGAAGTTCGTCGTGAAGTTCGCGCCGCCGAGCCCGCTGCTGTTGTTGGCATCAAGATCCAGCACAGGAGCCGAACCAGCATGGCCGAAGTAGTAGCGGTACTGCAGAATCGTCGAATTGCCCGCGGCCAGCGTTGAAACCTGGAACGCCAGCGAAATAGCTTCGTCAGCAGTCGATGTTCCCGACTGATTCAGACCAACGCCATTGAAAATCGCCGCAGCATCGCGATTCGCAAAGCCGCCGTAGGTGACTCGACTGTTGGAGCCGAAGCCCATCAGGCCGACGTACGAACCATCAGCCTGAGTCGCCGTGACCAGAGAGACTCCGCTTCCATCATTACCCTGCGAGACGATGGTGTTGGTCGTCGCGAAGTTTCCGTTGAAGTAGAAGTTGTTGTCTGCGTCGATGTTGCGATAGTAATAAAGATCGTTCAGCGTGCCGCCCGTGGTGTTGGTGAGCGTGATCTGAATGTCGATAAACAGATCGTTGACTCCGACGGTATGAGTCGCACCAATCTTCAGGCCGGCGGCCGTTCCCAGCCAGTCGACCGACTGAGTCGAAGCGGTATTTTGCTGGTTGGTTAGCGTTCCCGCAATCTCCTGAGCAATCACATTGTTGTTGGAGTAGCTCGTACTGTTGACCGTAACGCCCCAGCCTTCTTCTGGAGATCCGGGCAGCATAAAGTCGCCGTCGTAGGTTCCCCAGCCGTCTCGGCTGCGATCAACTTCAACACCCAACTGCGATCCGCCGCTGACATATCCGCCGGGCGCACCGAAGTCCGAACCGAGCGAACCGTCGGTGCCGAAACCCACCTGAATGTAGTTGCCCTGCAGGAACGCATCGCCGTTGATCGGAGCACCACCCGGGGCGTTAATCGTGACGCTGATCGTGCCCGCATCTGTCAACGCGCCGCCGATGCCCGTTCCACCGAGGTCGCTCACGGCAACACTGATCATCGCCGCGCCGCCGTGGTTGATGCCGTGCATGAACGTCAGGCCATTCATCGCCGCATTCACGTCCGCAATCGATCCCGTGAAGATCATCGTTGCGTCGTCAGACCCATTCCCCGTACTGAATGACAGTCCGGTTGTCCGGCTCAACGTGATGCCGCCGTTGCTGGCTGTCAATGTGATCTGAACGGTCGTCGCATCAACATCGGTGATGCTGATCGCGCTGGCTCCACTGAGCGTCATCACGGTATCGACGTTAATGGTCTGAGCGGTCGGCACAACAACCGTCGGCGCGTCGTTCACGGCCGTAATGTTGATGGTACGATTGACCGAATGAGTCAACGTGCCACCGCTGCCGGTATTTCCACGGTCGGAAATCAGCAGCGTCAGCGTATCGGTGGCAGGCGGTGTGTCGGAATTCTGCATGTAGCTCAGCGCGCCGCCGAGATTTCCTGCCAGCAGGTCGTTGATCTGAGCCAATGTGCCGCTGAAGACGATGCTGTTCGTGCCCGAACCTGTGACCGTCACGCCGGTTGTTCCTGCCGACGCCGTCAACACGCCGGACACAACGCTGATCGTGGCTTCAACAGTGCTGCTGGCCGCGTCGATGTCGCTGATCGACAAGCCCGTGCCATGAAGAATCAGAGTCGTCTGTTCGTTGACGTTGTAACTGGCCGCCGCAATCGTCGCGACCGGTGCGTCATTCTGATTGATGAAGGATGTGATCGTGACCGTCGAAGGCCCGTTGCTCAGGCTGCCATCGCTGACCGTCAGATCATAAGAAGGAGCCGTGTCGCTGCCGTCGTGGACAAAGCGAACCTGGCCCGCATTGACCTGAGCCTGAGTGAAGCTCGTAATGGTCACACCCGGAGCCGTCGTGAATTCAAATCGGCCGTGAGTCACATTCGTCGCGGTGTAAATCAAACCCGTCGCCGCGGTGTCGACGTCGGTCGTCAGTAGATCGCTGCTGGAAAGCGCAACCGTCTGACCTTCGGACAGACTGAGTGAATTCGCTACAACCACCGGCGCGTCGTTCGCGCCCTGGATGGTGATGATGATTTGAGCCGTGCTGGTCAGACCGCCGCTGTCAGTCATCGTGTACGTGAACGTGTCGGTCAGCGTGTCGCTGCTGGTTCGCAGAGCCTGCACGGCTGCGTTGTTGTTATTGACGACGTAGCTGAACGTGCCGTTCGCCGCGATGTTGATCGTGCCATACGCACCCGCAACATTGCCACCCACTGAGCCTGAGGCGCTAGCCGAAACGCCCGCCGTCACACCGCTCACGGCTTTCGTATCGCCCGCGTCGACGTCGGTATCATTCGTCAGCACATTGCCCGTCGGATCGGTGCCGGGCACGCCGTTGCTGGTTCCGCCGGCTTCAACAGCGGTGGCAGCGTCCATGACAGACACAGGAGTCTCGTTCACGTCGGTGAGAGTGATCGTCAGCACCTGAGTCGCCGTCGACAGATCACCGCTGGCGGCCTGAATCGTGATGTTGTGCGACGTCGCAGCTTCAAAGTTCAACAGCGAACCATTGGCGACCGTGACAACGCCGGTCGTTGCATTAATCGCAAACCGTCCGCCCGCATCGTCGGCCAGACTGTAGGTCACCGTGTTGGTTGTTGCATCGCTGTCGACCGCCGATGCTGTGATGTCGACGAGTGTTCCGTTCGCCGCGTTTTCTGCAACACTGTTCGCAGTCGCATTGGCATCCACAGGAGTCGACACCGGCGATTCATTCACGTCGCTGATGCTGATCGAAGCCGTCAGCGTCGTGAACGATGTGTCCGTGCTGGTGGCTCGAATGGTAATGTTGTACGCCGCCGCCGCCTCACGATCGATCGTACCAGCAACAGTGACAACTCCCGTATTTGCATCAATCGCAAATCGTCCGCCCGCACTGTTGGTCAGCGAGTATGTGACGACGTCCGTACCGTCTGGATCACTGGCCGATGCCGTAACGCCGACCGTCGTGCCGATCGCAGAGTTCTCAGCGACTGAGTTTGTGGCCGCGTTGCTGTCGCTGACAGTTCCGACGCTGAATTCGTTGACGTCGGTGATCGTGACGCTGATCGTCTGAGTATCCGTGCGAGTCCCGTCGCTGACCTGAACGGTGACGATGTAGATTCCATCCGCATTCGTATCCGTCGGCGCTTCGAAGTTGCGGCCCGCAGTGAATGAAAGCATTCCTGAACTGCCATTGATTGTAAACAGCCCCGAGTCCGCTCCGCCCGTGATCGAATAGGTCAACGTCGGAACCGGCAAGTCCGAATCCGTTGCCGTCACCGTCGTCACTGCCGTGGTGTTTTCCGCGATGCTGATTGACGCCGTTGAGCCCGCTCCGTTGCTGGTGATCGTCGGATCATTGTCATTCACCGAAGTGATCGTGAGGTTGAACGTTCCCGTGCTCGTTGTGCCAGTTCCATCATCGACACTGAATGAGAATGCGTCCGTGAAGTTTTCTGTCCCATTGTGATCGTAGGTCACCAGCCCGCTGTTGATATCCGCCTGAGTGAACGTGCTGCCATTCGCCAGAGCGACTCCGTTCAGTCGCAGCGTGCCGTTGGTTGTTGCTGACGTGACCGTGTAAACAAGCTCAGTCGCCGTGTTGTCCACGTCGGTCGTCAGCAGCATGGAGCCCGTGATCGTGTTTCCCGTGCTGTTTTCGACAACCGTAATGCCTATGTTTGTCGCGAGCACCTGTTCGTCATTGACGGCAGTGACAGTGATCGACGCGGTTTCCGTCGACGTACTGAAGGACGTCGAGCCGCCGGTTGTTGATGCGTCGACCTTTGTGCCAGCGGTGCCGCTTGTCTGGTCCCACGCTCGGAATGTCAAAGTGCCGGTCGTCGCGTTCTGCCCGTTCGGAACAAAGCGCAGCAGATCCGTACTCCGCAGCAGCAGCGATGAGTTTCCAGCGACCGTTCCGACGGAGCTCCAGCTTGTTCCGCCGTTGGTCGAATATTCCCACGATCCGTGGCCATTCGTGGTCGCCGTGATCGCGATGCCTTCAACGGCGCCAGCGTCTACGTCGGTGATTCGATCACCACCAGCGCTGCTGATGATCGACGCGACGGTATTGCCGCTGTTGGTGGTTTCGTCTTCGGTGATTGTCATCAGAGTCATCGTGCTGGTGTTGTCAAGCACTGGCGCGTCGTTGACGTTGGCGACGGCTGAAGTTGCCGATGATGTCACGGATTCGTTAGTACCATAAGCATCGGTGTAGCTGACGATGACGGTCATCGTCTGGCTGACTTCTGCTTCCGTCACGACATAGGTTGAACCCGTTCCGACGGTTGTTCCGTCCGCTTTCCACGTGTAGGTGATCGTGCCAAGTCCATCCGCATCGGCCAGGGTATTCGAAGCTGTCAGCGTCTGGCCCTGAGTCGGTGTCGTGTCGTCAATCGTCACGACGCCGGTGGGTGAGTCGTTCGTCGCAGTGATCGAAATCGTACGAGTCGCTGCGACGCTGCTGGCTGTTCCGTCAGTGACGACAAACGACACGGTCCTATTGAGAATGCTCGGGGCGTCACTGTTGTTGAAGAAGGTAATCGAGCGCAGAGCGGTCTGGTAATCGGCCGTGGTGGTCGTTCCGGACAGCGTGAGAGTTCCGGTGCCGCCGTTCCAGGCCCCGGTGATTCCAAGCTGATTCGAAAAGGCCAATGTATCCTGTCCGGACGCATAGTTCCCGGAGATTGAGATTGTCGCTCCGGCGATGTTTGCGTTGTCGATGTCGGTGACTGTCACTCCGGAGTCAATCACCGTCGCGGGATCGTTCTCTGTGTAGGTCAACGCTGTTCCTGTCGTTGTGACAACAGGCGCGTCGTTGACGGCGGTGATCGTCAGCGTCATAAACACGCTGAGAGTGTCAGCACCGCCGTTAGCCGTTCCGCCCGAGTCTGTCACCTGAAACTGAAACGCAGATGTGCCCGACTGGTTTGCCGCTGTGAGAAGCTGCATGCCTCGGATTTGAGCCAGCGAGTATGTAGAGCCCGCAGTGACGGCCGTTGTGCCATCGGCAAGAACGATTGTTCCAAAGCTGACAGGATTTAAAACAACGCTCACCTGATACGTCAGCGTCTGCCCGCTCTCATCAGATCCGCCGCCAGGCCCAAACGTGATGCCGCCAAGACCCAGTGACGTCAGCCCCGAATCTTCAGCGACCGTCAGGTTGCTTGCACTCCCCGCCGTCATCACCGGCGCATCGTTGACGGCGGTTCCGGTCATGGCTTTGCTGCCGCTGGCGGACAGACTGGCGTCACTGACACTGGTGGCGATCGTGAAATTGCTGTTGAAGTTCAGGGTCGGAGTGAAGGTCAGACCGGCCAACAGAGTGTTGACATCGGCGATGGTTCCGCTGGCAGTCCAAACTCCGGTTCCGGCGTTGTACGTGGAGGTAACAGCACCGGAAGTTCCCGTGTTCAGACTTCCCGCAGCGGCATTCGATAACGTGAGCGTCGCTGTGACAGTGGCACTGTCGACGTCGCTGATGACGATGTCCGTCAGGTTCAGAGCCGTATCTTCCGTGTACGATTCGGCGGCACTAAGATTGGTTGCCGTCGGGGCATCGTTGACCGCAGTACCGGTCATCACCTTGGTACCAGTAGCCGACAGGCTTCCATCACTGATGCTCGTCGCGATCGTAAAGTTGTTGTTGAAGTTCAGGGTTGGCGTGAAGGTCAGTGCGGCCAACAGCGTGTTGACGTCGGCGATCGCTCCACTTGCGGTCCAGACGCCGGTTCCGACGTTGTAGGTTGAGGTGACGGCCCCTGAAGTTCCCGTATTCAAGCTTCCGGCCGCAGCGTTGGACAGAGTCAACGTGGCTGTGACAGTCGCATTGTCGACATCAGTGATGACAATGTCCGTGAGGTTGAGAGCCGTGTCTTCCGTGTAGGATTCGGCGGTGCTGAGGTTGGTGGCGGTCGGCGCGTCGTTGACGGCGGTGCCGGTCATGGCTTTGCTGCCGGTGACGGACAGGCTTCCGTCACTGATGCTCGTGGCGATGGTGAAATTGCTGTTGAAGTTCAGGGTCGGCGTGAAGGTCAGTGCAGCCAGCAGGGCGTTGACATCGGCGATGGCTCCGCTGGCCGTCCAGACACCGGTTCCGGCGTTGTAAGTGGATGTCACTGCGCCCGACGTTCCGGTGTTGAGACTCCCAGCTGCGGCACTCGACAGCGTCAGCGTGGCTGTCACGGTCGCGCTGTCGACATCGCTGACGACGATGGCTGTCAAAGCCTGCGGAGTGTCTTCGGTGTAGGTCTGTGCGGCACTGAGGTTGGTCGCGGTCGGTGCATCGTTGACTGCCGTGCCGGTCATCGATTTTGTGCCGGTGACCGCCGCCGCCACGCCATCGCTGACATTGGTGGCGATCGTGAAATTGCTGTTGAAGTTCGCTGCGGAAGTGAAAGTCAAAGCGGCGATCAGGGTATTGACGTTGGCAATCGCGCCACTGGCGGTCCAGACGCCGGTGCCGGCAACATAAGTCGAGGTGACTGCACCTGACGTGGCCGTGTTCAGGCTGCCAGCGGCCGTGTTAGGCAGGCAGTAAGAGAAGTTCTACCCAGTTTTAGATTTGATTGTGAGGCTCCACTTGGGGAGTTTCTCTGACCTGAGGAGTCGTTCGGCGAACGGTCGGAATTCGATTTCTGTCAGTTTGACACCACGTTCGTAGACA
>CAMTWR010000061.1:0-8574 GCA_947085455.1 uncultured Planctomycetota bacterium
CAGCAGACACAGCAGACACAGCAGACACAGCAGACACAGCAGACACAGCAGACACAGCAGACACAGCAGACACAGCAGACACAGCAGACACAGCAGACACAGCAGACACAGCAGACACAGCAGACACAGCAGACACTACATTTCACGACGTTTCTATGCCGACCGCCGAGAAGGCGGCTGTTTCAGAATTCGAGACTGTTGTTCAGACAGCACCTTCTTCGAAGCCTCTGACGTCCGTTCCCCCGATTCCGATGATAGCGTTTTCTCAAGATGAAGCTGCTGAAGTAGAATCTGGTTCGCACGAATTCCAGATTCCAAATTCACTGGATGTGGACAATGCCGTCACCGCATCAGATGACTTCCATGGACCGACGGATATCTTTCAACTTCCTGATGAATCAGAATTTGCTACAGATCCCGCTCGCGATCGCGCATTGAAGATTGCTCAAAGCCCAGCGAGTGAAGAACATTTCGATACCCGCTCGAGCGATCAACTGGTGCCGCGTCCGACTCCGCAGCTGACAATTCCGGAGATGGTTCAGACGCCGTCTTACCAGTCAATGCCCGAATTTATGCCACCGGCTTCCATGCCCGCTCGTCCTGCGTATCGCACGATGGATCCGAATGCGACAACGATGAGTCTTGCCGTGCGTCGATTCAAGAAGCGGATGGCTCAGGTTACGGGCAGCGTCGGATCATCAATGCCGCAGATCGATCGTCCGGATTTCGAACTGGGTGACCTTCCATTGGCTGGTGGCTTCCAGTCTCAGGGCGGGAAGAAGCAGCGAGCTCCGCAGCATCAACCGTCGCCGCGAACCTTTGCAAAGGGTTACCAACCGCAGCCAGCGGGACCGTCGGCACCTCATTCAAAACAAAGCTGGTTTGCAATGCCTCAACTTAGCAAACCACAGTTCAGCATACCCCAGTTTGAGATGCCAGAACTGGCAATGCCCGGTTTCATGACTGCTCAGGACGATTGCCAGCACTGCAACGGCGGCACGGCTGCCCCAGGACCGATGCAAATGATGACGGAGTCACCGACCATCCATCGTGCCATGTCCACCATGCGATTCACGGGCCGCACAAAGACAGTGGAATAACATCGCTGTGGACTGATGCAAGCGAACTCACGAGCACTTTCAAAGCTGTAGCTGCACTCGTGGAAGTTCAGAAGCCCGACCAAATTCTTACGAATCCGGCTACAGGTGAGAGTGTTGTTAGTTCCTCGTCGCAGCATTCACAGATGCATTCATGGAAACTCACACGCCTGAGTCAACGTCTTACGTTAGTCCGGTCAGGACGCCGTCTTTGCAGTATTCGGAATTGCCAAAGGTCTCAATGTGGTGCCCGAAGCCATGGGCGAGTGCAATCAGCAGTCGGTTGTGAGGCACGTTCGGAAACTTGAGTGACCGGCCCATTTTGAAGTCCAGTCCATTGCCGACCATCACGAACGGGATGTTATCCAGCGTGTGGGAGTTGCCCTGGCCGAGTTCGTTGCCCCAGACGATCAGAGTGTTATCCAGAAGCGATCCCGTGCCACCAGGTTCCGGAGTTTCCGCAAGCCTGCGGACCAGATAGGCCATCTGCTCACAGTACCAGGTATTGATTTTCGTCAGCTTCTCGTGGGCGTCTTTGTTTTCATTTGGCTCGTGCGACAATTCGTGGTGGCCTTCATCAATCCCCAGCCATCGCATCTTGGGCTGGCCGACCGAGTTGGTGATCTGATAGGTCGCCACTCGAGTAAAGTCGTTCACGAAACTATTGACCAGCAGATCCAGTTGCATCTTTGAGATCTGCGGGATGTTATCGTTTTCTTCTTTGACACCTTGTTCCAGTTCCGGAACAGCATGGCCCGCATCCACCGATTGTGATTGGCGCAGCTGTTCTTCCATGGTCCGCACAAACGTCGTGTGTTCTTCCAGCAGATGGCGGTCTTCGATGGAAATATTGCGGCTGATCTTTTTGAGATCTTCCTGCACACTATCGAGAATGCTGGTCAATACTTCGCGGTCTTTCACCTGACCGTAAAGCTTCTTGAACATCTGATAGGGATCATCGATCGGCGCGATTGGCTTATTGGCTCCGGCGTAGCTCATGCGGGTCCACGTGTCTGCTCGATCGGGTACCATCACGCCGAATTCGAGCGAGCCAAATCGCGTACGCGTTTCTTCTTTGGACTGCAGGAAGCCGGCAATCTCCTGATCAATGGAGTTTCCGCTGGCCCAACCCGCCGGCGTATCCGAGCCGCCCTGAATGTTGCCCGGGAACAGTTCGACGCCGGTCAACAGACAGCCCATTCCTCGCATGTGGTTGTCCCCGTCGCCACGCACTTTGTCGCAGACACCTTTCAACACAATCGTTCGGTTCTGAAAATCTTTCAACGGCTCCATGATGCGTTTCAGAGTGAAGCTTTCGCCTTCTTCATCCGGCCAGAAATCCCACGGCACTGTCCCGTTGGGACTGAACATGACCACCAGTCGCTGCTTGCGAGTGCCAGTGAGCAGTGATGACGCGCACGCATTCAGATTGGAGACAAAAGGCAGAGCCGCGGCGCTCAAACCAAGCTGCTTCAGAAAATGTCGTCGGCTGTTCATGGCAGGATACCAGTCGCAAAGTGCGGGAGGGAATTAAGAGGAAACTGCGGAGGTTCGAATTCAGGGGAAGATTCAATAGTCAGCACCGTGGGTGCATTATGGCGAAGTCACCGGTTCCGCCGCAACTACCGGCTGCACAGGAAGTCTGCTGGTCTGTAAAGCCGATCTGCAGGCCATCTCCACCATCAGGTGCTTCATATGGAAGTTATGGTCTTCAAAGTATTTTGTCAGTTCGGTGATTGTATCGGGTCCGTACGCCAGAATTGGCTGCTGAACCAAATGATGAAAGAGCTGCCGCGTTAATGAGCGATGAGTTTCCTCACTGCGAGCCAGAAACGCGGCCAGTTCTTTCGCCCCGCCAAACCGCACAAGTTCTCCGTTTCGCTGAAGATACTGTCCGGCCGCGTCAATCGGCTTGTTCTTTTCGCTCTCTCGGTATCGTCCGACCGAATCGAAATTCTCCAGCGCGAAGCCGAGTGAGTTGATCAGTCCGTGGCAATTCGCACACATCTCCGCCTCCGTCTGAACCGTGACACGTTCGCGCGTGGTCAAATCAGGCGCCAGTTCCGGTGCTGTCGGTGACACTGCAATCGGCGGCGGCTTCACACCGCGTCCCAGAAGTCCACGAGACAGAAACACGCCTCGATGAATCGGCGAGCTGGTTTCCATATAGGCAAATCCGCTCAGCAGAAACGGATGAGATACGATTCCCGAACGACGCTCCGACTCAAACCGCACCTCCTGAAATTCCGCCTCGGTGGGAAGTCCCGCGCCGTAGAACTGCGCAAGGCGGCCATTCATAAAGATCGAATCTGTCAGCAGCAGCTTTCGGAAATCGGAACTCTCCGCGTCGACCGTTTGTTCCATCAGCATGTCGAGCGACACTTTCAGATCGGCAGCGATCTGCGGTGTGAAATCCGGATACGCATGAGCACTCTTGTTGATCTCCTGCAACCGCTCGAGATTCATCCAGCTTCTCAGGAATTCCAGCAGCCGCGATCGACTGCGATAATCGTTGACCAGCCGCCACGCCTGGTCGCGAACTTGCTTCTCTGTTTGCAGCTGACCATTCCGGGCAGCTTCCAGCAGCTGCTTATCCGGAATCGAATTCAGCAACGCGAATGACAGCCGCGACGCTCGATCAAACTGATCCTCATCATCACCATGTTCCCGGTACAGAAAATTGGGGGACATCAGAGTCAGCAGGATCACTCGTCGAAGCCCCTCTTCCGGTGATTTCGCCGCCGCAAACTGTTGCTCCAGTACGATCTGCTGTTGCTCTTCAGTCAAAGGACGCCGGAAGGCTCGTTCTGCAAACAGCCCGGCGAACTCACGGATCTTCGCGGGCCGGTCGTCTGTCTCTTTGATGTCCGCGAATTTCTGCAGATTGGCCACGAGTTTATCAGCAATCTCAAGAGCCCCGTTGGTGACCGCATCTTTCCATTCCTGTGACACACTCGTGCCACGTTCGTATCCCGAGCTGCGATCGTCCGGTGGAAACGGCGTTTCTGTAAGAAGTATTTCCGGAGCCCAGTCGGGGCTCAGATTTGACGTGGGAATCACTTGTTCCACACTGTGTGGGGGCTTCCACAACAATGCGACAGACGCCGTTGGTTCTTTGAACTTGAACCAGTCCAGACGAATGCGGTACGGCCGGCCGGAAAGCAAATATCGCGAGCCACGGAATTCTTTGTCAGATCCCGAACGGACCCAGGCATCGATCAAAGGAGTGGATTCGTCATTGATAAAGAAGCGAGTTCCGTTCTCGGTTCGAATCGTGAACTCGTACCAGCCGGATTCGCGAGGAATCAATGAGCCGCTCCACGCCATCGAGAATTCCTCATCAGGAATCTTTTCACCGTCGGGACTGAATGCTCCGAAACTGAAATCGACCTTCGAATCAATCCGCTCGTCGACCCTTCGATCACGTCGATGATTGCGGCTTGCAAAGTATTCGGCCTTCAGACCGCGCTCTGCCTTAGGAGCATTGAACCATCGAAAGCTGGAGCCCAGATCCGCGATGGCGTTGCGGTACTGTGACACTGTCAGTCGACTCAATGCAATCCGCGGTGGATTAAGACGTGCCTGCGCTTCCGGCGAATAGAACGACTTCTGCATCCATTCGGCGACAGCCCTTGCATCGTCGCCAACGCAGTCTTGTGGTGATCCCTCCGGCATGGTCCGATCAATCACATCGGCCAGGTCAGACGTCGGCCGGTCACCAAAAATCGGACTCGGATACTCGGAAGTTCCCGCACCATTCTCACCATGGCATTGAATGCATTTGTCCTGATACACCTGACGTCCGTGTTCCAGAGCCGCCGATGGATCGCCTCCTGGCGAATCTGGTGAACTCTTCGCGTATGCGTTCTGCGCGACAACGTCTGGAACGGTTACAGTCGAAAACTGGATCAGCAGCAAAAGGCCGCTAACCAGGCTTGAAACGGAAATCACGCGATTCAATGGCGACGAGACGACGTATCGCACTTTTATGGATCGCATGGTCATCTCCGGAACAGGAAGGCGGGTTGATTGAAGCAGGGTCAGTTGCAGATCAGGAAGGATGTCCGGGCAGGGGTTCATCGACGCTTTCCATCTTATCCCACAGTTTTCCGTCGTTGTCGACATTCGCAGGACGGCCCCAGCGAACATCAAATCAAAACGGAAGCTCTACGATTGCATACTATACGCCTGCCGAATTTCCTCCTGCAATTGGTTGGATGTCCGGAAGCATGGGAATTGCCAGGACTGGAAAGTTCCGACGAGTGAAATTCCTGTTCCTGAGCAGTCAGATATCGGGCAGACACCATAAGGCGGTCTGGAATCACGAAGGGGGACATTCTCAATGCTGTTCGGCACTGCTGTTGCTGTACGGCGCATCATAGAGAGCGAGCCCTTTGGTTTCGACTGTAACAGGACTGAGCAGGGCGAAGTCGATGCGTGAGTGACTTCATGGCAGCGGATCAGATTGTGATCCGCGCAGCGTGAAGCGGGCTGGCGACGCGACTGGAATTCCCCGCGAATCAGATGATAAGTTTTCGAGGCTCAGACGGCTTGTGGAATTTGGCCAGATGAGCCAGCAGTTCTTCCTGGTCGGCCATGCCGCAGAAGTACCAGCAGATCATCTCGTGAGTTCGCAGCGTCCATTTCATCTTCTTGCCGCTGCCCGATTGAGCTTCGCGGAAAGACGCCATGGCGATGCGAGGCAGTGCTTCGACGATGCTGCCATCCACCAGCGTCAAGGTCTGCTTAACATCCTTCAGACGTTTGACTGCCGCGATCGGAACGAGCTTCTCGCCGAGCGATTCAATGATGGGCTTGAGTCGTTCGGAATCAAACACCGCGACGGAATCTGATAACGAGCCGAGCGACGCTCGTGCGCAGCCAAGCTGATCGAAATACTTCAGCCCGACGATGTCTTTTTCTTTGATCTTCTTGTCTGTCTCCTCCGCCATCCCCGAAGCCTGGCAGAAGCTCACCAAAAGCGCAAGTTAAGATTGTGTTGAGATTTAAGACCACGGAATTCGCAGGCAATTACAGTGCCGAACAGCATTGAGAATGTCCCCTTTTTGCCCCACCAAAACTAACAGGGAAGTCTGGTTTCATTCTTAGACGGCGCGATTATCAGCAATCGCTGTCAGGAAGAATTCACGATGAGCATTGACCGCGTGATTGTCCTCGAACAGTACGTGATTGGCAGCCAGAATACGATGGCTGGTAAGCATTCGCAGTTCGGGATTCCGAGCAATTTCAACAGCTTTTCTCACATAGTCGGTCGCGGAATTTACGACCAGATCCGGGATCCCCATTTTGAGGTAAGCCGCCAGTCCGAATCGACTGCGATGCATCGCACCGGGCCATGTGACCACCGGAGTTCCGCAGGAAAATGCATCGTATAACGAATTCGCTCCGCCACCATAATGCAACGTATCGAGAATAACATCTGCAGCTGAAACGGTTCGCAAATATTCGACACGGCTTTGTCGACGAAGAAACATCACACGATCCGCTACATCTGGAATGCCCTGACGAAATCGTGCTTCCAGCATTCGACTGATCGGACGTTGTGAATCTTCAATCACATAGACGCGACCGTTCGGATCACTGCGCAGGATCTCTCCCAGCACAAGATCAAAGTCAGGATGATACTTGCGCAGATTCTGCGTACACAGATAAACCGGCCCGTTCGTCGGCAGTCCACAGGATTCACGGCTACTCCTTGTGTGCGGTGCGGGAGGTTTCTTGTACCATGTTGGCAGCGTCGGCAGACGCACGAGTCGCTCAGAATAATGAGCGTCTGCCTCTGCAATCTCCAGCAGATCACTGGACACAAAGTAATCCACTTGAGGAATCCCGCTGGTCACTGGCCAGCCCCAGCACGTCGACTGAACAGGAGCAGGTTTGAAGAATGGCAGGAAGTAGTTGAGCGATCCTGTGCCAATCTCCCAGTAATGCAGAAGATCAAACTCCGCTTCGCGTAATTTTGCGGCGGCCGCGTGGACTTGGTCGGGAATCGTGAAATAACTCATCCCGGTATCGCCCAGAAGATGCCTGAAAATATTCTTGCCAGCAGCACTGCAGACGACGGCTACGTCAAGATCTTCGCCTGGAAGGCGATTGATCAGCCGTCCCAGGCACTCCGAGTAAACTCCTTCGTGACCGTCTGTTACAACCACGCCGACTCGCGGCTTTCCGGTTCTTGGTCTGTGCTCGATGGGTTTGATGAGATCAGAGAACACCCCCGCATAGGCTTCCTTGAACGGCCGATTGTCCAGCCCCTGATAAGCCCATGCCATCGGAGGTTCCGCGCCCGATGAATTCAGCAGCGACACATTCATATCCAGTCGCTGTTCACGCAGTTTGGCAAGGACATGCATCAGGCGAGTTTTATTCTCTTCAATCTCCTCAACGCTCCGGGGAATGACTGGATTCAGCGATTCGAGACGTAGTCGAGCGAGCAGTGAACGGGGCTGCGACATCGCCAGCTTGCCATACTGAAGCCGGGCCTCGACAACATCTCCGGTTGCGATGGCCACGTTGCCAAGGGCAATCGCAACCGCCGTGTTTTCTGGCTCAAGTGCCGCCGCCTGACGCGTAAACTCCCGAGCTAAGTCCTGTTCTCCCAGATCCGCATGAACGCCTGCCAGCGACAGCAGCACTTCGACTCGAGGAGGCTGCAGTTGAAGATATTGCTGATAGTGAATGATGGCTCGAGGAAGTCGACCTTCCGCTCGTAACGCATTGGCGAGGTTCAGATGCGCTTTCGCATACTGAGGTCGCCAGGTGACCGCTTGCTGAAAACAAACAACCGCTTCAGACGTTCGGCCACACTCTCGCAGCGTGTTGCCAAGATTGAAGCTCGCTTCGGCAAACTGCGGCTTTAATGAGAGAGCTCGCCGAAGAGTCTCTTCGGCTTTCAGGATTTCGCCCTGCAGTCGGTAAACTTCACCAAGATTATTGAGTAACGCAGCATCCTGCGGATGCAGCGTCAGGGCTCTATTCAGAGTGCCGGCCGACTCAATGAGTTGTCCGGAATGACACAAAGCCAACCCCAGCATTTGCAGTGCGTTACGATCCTGCCTGTTGTGAGCCAAAAGTCGACGGCACAGGGCAATCGCGT
Organism: uncultured Planctomycetota bacterium; assembly: GCA_947085455.1. Taxonomy (GTDB): domain Bacteria; phylum Planctomycetota; class Planctomycetia; order Planctomycetales; family Planctomycetaceae; genus SXXK01. The sequence goes on from CAMTWR010000061.1 coordinate 8,215, forward strand.
CCGCCCAACGCCCAGCCTCAAAGCACTCGATCGCCTGATGAAAAGACACTTGCATCGCTTCCGTATATCCCCTTGAGCCTGCGACGATAAAGGCATGTTACTTTTTGTTTCCGGTTGACCGAATCGTAGCCGGAGTCGCCAGACTTCGTGGATTCGATTAAACGCAAGCACAACCGAAGTCTGGCGACTCCGGCTACAAGAGAAACCAAAGGGACATTGGTAACAGTTTAGTCCCTCGCCTGCGCGATGATGTTTTTGGTCAATGAATGGACGCGTCAAGGCGATTGCCTCACTCTTTTTTTAGTCGTCATCGCGGCCGGTCGGCGCAGCGCGCAGCGGCGAACCCTGGCCGAGCATGGC